>JBBIHB010000009.1:0-29004 GCA_037447215.1 Bacteroidales bacterium | reverse complement strand
TTACTGGAGTTGTGTCAATATGATGAGGCAACAGTTTTATCCACCCGAAGCCAAGTCGGATTATAACTATTACGTGTTTTCACGCGAACCTACCTGGGGTTGGGGGCATGGAGGACAGGTTTTTCACGAAAGCATTGTGATGTTGGCTTATGCTAATATTGATCCGGTTGGTGCTATAAATTCCCAGAGGGTTTACCGTCAACGACAGTACCCTAATGGTTACATCAATTACAGGACCGGTTCCTGGCTGGATGAGATCATTGAATACAATGGTGAGCTTACCTCTTCTGCCCCGTGGTATTCATGGCTCAACCATGAAGTTTACCTGATGACCCGCGACAGGCAGTTCCTGGAGGAGATGTACGCTTCGTCGGTAAAGTTTTACGAGTTCTATGTGTCGAACCGCGACAAAGACAATGATGGGCTGTGCGAATGGGGAGGACATGCGGTACTTGAATCGGTCCGCGATGCCCTTGTCGCTGTCTGGGATCAGGTTGCATGGCCTGCTAACTTTGAGGCTCTGGACCTCAATTGTATGTTGGTGATGGAAGCCAAATCTCTTGAAGCTATGGCACGCGAGTTAGGGCGAAACATCGAAGCTGAAAAATGGAAAGCCGACCATGAGAAACGCGCTGAACTTATTAATCAATATTGCTGGGATGCCAAAACAGGATTTTACTATAACATTAACAAAGACGACCATAGTTTCACCTATAAAGAAAAAGACGACCTGAAAAGAATGGAAATCATAGGATTTCTGCCATTATGGGCTGGAATTGCATGTCAGGGCAGAGCAAATGCGATTATCGGGCACTTGCTTGATCCCGCGAAATTCTGGAGAAAGTATGGAATTCCTTCGCTGGCGGCCGACGACATTTATTACAACGATAAAGGATATTGGAATGGCCCTGTTTGGGTACAATGGAACTACCTTATCCTCCGTGGACTTTTGAATTATGGATATGAAAAGGAAGCTAAGGAACTTGTTGATAAGGTGACCAGTGTAATGTACGACCGACTGGAAAAAGATCATAATCTGTGGGAGTTTTACAGTCCTGACGATCTTTGGGGTGGGCACCACAAAACCTATATCTGGGCAGGTATCATTAATCGGATGATGGAAGACGTGCAAAATATTAATCAACCCCAAAGATAATCAGCCCAATACCGGAATCTATGACACCAATTGAACGCATACCGACTGCCATCAACAAGGGAAAGCCTGACCGCCAGCCTGTTTCGGTACACCAATGGCAGGATTACCATCTTAGGCAATACATGGGAGGGGCTGCGCTTGTCGGGTATTGCCGGCAATCTGCACTCCCTGTTGGAAGAGATTACCAGGGATAGTCCCAGTTATGACCAGTTCCTGTTCCATCTGTTTTCCTATGAGGTGCGGGAACGCGATGTCAAGCATGAAATCCTCCGGATGAAACTGGCCCGGTTGCCTTCGAACCATGATCTGGACCAATACGATTTTACGTTCTCGTCCGGGCTTAACCCCACACAGCTTAACCAGCTCAGGGAATCACACTCAGGCCGTACATTACGCCAGTTGGAAGCACGCTTTGAAAAATACTACCTTGTCATATGCGACGAGTTCGGATATGTTTCGTTTGACAAAAACGGCGCAGAATTGCTCTTCAACCATTTATCTTTAAGGGCAGGCCGGAAAGCAACTGTCATAACCACCAACCTTAGTTTCGACCGATGGGAAGAGATATTTGGCGATCCGGTGCTAACGGCTGCCCTGGTCGACCGGTTGACTTACAAAGCTTACCTTGTAAACATGAATGGTGAATCATACCGGCTGAAAGAAACAAAAAAATGATGGGTAAACAATGAGAGCCAAAACAACTATACGGGCGCCAGTGAATGAGGGTTCCGGGGTACCCCGGAACCCTCATTCACTGCCCTTTTTATTTTAAATAAAATGGTATACTTTTAAGTTGAAAAATACACCGAATTGTGCCCCCGCACGCCCGGCCCATTGGCCAGCAGCCCGAAAAGAAAATGCATATACCATTGGGTTATCTATGCAAGGGGTCAATATACGCCGGAATGTCACGCGTTTTTTCTTAAAAATTTGCACAAAATCCAGCTTATTTTTATCCGAATTGGGGGTCAGCTTGCTCCGGTCTATCCATCAAGTTATAAACCCTCGAATCGAGGCTGAAACCCCGGAGCAAATAAGTGAATTGCTGCGCGGTGAAATTGTGTCGAGGTATTACTACCAAAAAGGCGCAATAAGGGCAACCTTTGGCACCGATTCAGATGTTCAGTAAGCACGGGAAGTATTAAACCAGGGCAATATTTTTGCAGGTTATTTCAGGCCGGGTACGGTTATCTCGGCAAATTAACAACATAAAACAGTTTGCCTATAGTAATTGCATTCGGATTTATTTCAAACGCAAACGGCGATCCTAAAGGCTTCTTAAAAGTTCCTATAAATTACTCTATAACCTTTAGCATTATTTTTCCCCAATGTTGCTTACGGTATATAGGGTTCCAACTTTTTGTTTCGTAAAAGCCAATCAATTCAACTTCGCTGCCAGGAATTGCGTTATCGGCAATTATCAGCTTCGATACCGGAGTAAAGCCATCGGGCCAGTGTGCCGGCACCATATCATATCCCACTATTTTTTCAGCTATTGCTTCATCATTCGAAAAGAGCATTAGACGCTTTCCATCAATTAATATTTCAATCATATCCGATGCCCTGACTTCATTGCCGGGTTTTATCGAAACACCCTTATTTTGTCCGATTGAGGGATATCTTACCAGTGTAAAATCCTCAAAACTCTCCAGATCGTACCAAACGGGCAGTAAAAATTCATCTTTGGTGCTTAACCCTTTATGTTCGATGTTTACCAATACCCTGAGCCACCCCGGGGAGCCGTCGGTGGGAGGTTTGCTGAAGCACTCTATTCCGATATCTGAAACTACAACCTTATCGCTGTTTTTGTGCAGTTTAATGGTTTGCTCGGAGTTTGAAAGGGTTACGTCATTGTCGGCACAGCTTAAAGAAATTTTCAGTTTTTCGCCGTTTTTAAACTTCCCGTTCCTGCTGAAAAGGTTAACGGTAAGCCTATTGGATTGATTTGCCCTTACAAAGGCCTGATTATTATTGACCGAATAGCCGCATACAACCATGTGGCCTGGTTTCGAAGACTGAACAATCCCAACTTCGCACCCTTGACCGGAAAGGGTAATATGTAACCGTCCCAGGCTGTCGGCAATTAATCTTCTGGTTTCAGTTTCACCTGTTGATGTATAAAATATCCGGATTTCATATTGCCCCGATGGATTGTATGTGGGCGCGGTTGAAACGGTTGCTTCAATGTTTTTCATGTGTGGGCCCTTAGGTAGCCATTTATGTGTAAAAAATCCAAACCCTGACTGAGAAACATTACGGAGATAAAGAAAACCAGGTTCATCTTTATTACTTTCAACTGAGTAGCTCCATAAACTGAAGCCGGGGTATATATCGTAATGTGACCAGGATTCCTTAAGAGGGACCGGATTTTTAAACCTGTCAATTACAAATTTCAATGCTGATTCGAAAATTTTCGTTTCACCGGGTTCGTCAACCATGTGCCCTCTTGGCAATCTCAGATATTTGAAATTTTCCATTCCTGCCCAACGGGCGGCATTTCCTACCTCGTCATTGAGTCCTGCCATAGGGCACATTTCGCGGTTATGGAGCATAAAAGCCACATCGCGCAGATTGTCGAGGGTATAACGTACCGGGTAGAGGGTATGGTTTTCAGGTGTTCCTATAAAAAATTCGGGACTTCCTGTGAGGTTCACGGCTGCTGATACCCAATCAGGATATTTTCCGGCAACCACACTGGCCATAAAACCACCCATGCTGAAACCAATGATTCCCCTATTGTTGCGGTTGGTAAGTGTTCGATAGGTTGTATCGATATGCTTTACCAATTCCGGGAAATAATCTACCATCTGTACCTGATATTTTACATCGTTGTGGTTTCCAACGTTATACGGACGGGGTTCATCCTCATCCATACTGCCGTCCCACATTACCAGGATAACCTCGTATTTGCTGACCAGGTCGCCAATCATTTCATACTCAAGCTTTGCGCTCGGGTCTTTAAAGTAGCGGCCTCCCCATCCGTGAAAGAAATAGATAACCGGATATCGTTGTCCTGATATAGAATAACTTTCAGGAAGATATAACCTGTAGGTTTTCTGACTACCGAAAACATGGCTGAAATGTGAAATATCGCTATAACTTGATTCTTTTGTAAAACCTGATAATACAAATGAAAACAATATCAAGAGGCTTAGGAATAGACGGGAATACTTCGAATCTGATGGTTTCATTAATTATGAATCATTATGGCCGGTTCGGATCTTCAGGAAGCCCAAGACGTTTGAAGAACTTTGCAGGTTCTTCGCGTATTTCAACTGTTGCATCGTGTTCCATACCGAGATTGTCATAAAACTGGCGCCGGCCGGCAATATCATCCACAAGTTCCATATAGGCAATTTGCCCTACCCTGGCTGCAACCCTTCGGGGAACAACAACCACCCCATCTGAATCGGCAACTACCACATCGCCCGGGTGTACCAGCACTCCACCAACCACAACAGGCCTTTGTACATCAATCACCTCATTCCTGCCAATTCTTTCGCCCCTTCCACGTTTTGCATAATTAGTGTAAACCGGGTTTTTCTGAAGAATTATCTCATCAATATCCCTGATACCTCCCGCAGTAACCAGTCCTACAGCTCCTTTCTTCTTCCAATCGAGTATGTTTTTCGAACCGGTTGAGCCGGTGTCATTGTCATCTTTGTTGTCCATTACGATAACCGATCCGGGTTTCAGGAATTCCTGAAAGGGTTCGGTAGAAAGTTGTGAGTACCACATTCCCCTCCATTGACGATAGACATCGTAATTTCCGGGTTTGGTAAGATCAGCACCCGGGTGCATTGGCCTGTTGGTAGGACCATAACGCACTGTAACAGCAATACCAGCAAACCGGTGGCTCATATCCTTCACATCGCGCCAAAGGGGAGCTATTTCGGGATCCATTACGCCTACATCCATATATCCGCAGGTTACAAGGGCATCCACCACGTCGGTAACCCGTGCCCCCCTGAATAGCTGGAGCAAAACTTCATCCGAAACTGTGGATTCCTGCTGTGCATTTGAAATGAGGTTAAACATAAAAAGGATTGAGAAAATCAGAAATACTTTTTTCATTGTTATCTACTTTATTGGTTTGAATTTAAAAAATATACAAATTACAAATTTATAGTTTTGAGTTGATTAAATTACAACCTGACTTTTATAACCACTTTCCTGACAATAGAAGTCTTGAGGATTTTAACACCCGGACAATGGGCATCTTCAGGGAAAAACACAAAAAACTTTTCAGGACTGGCAGCTCTATATTCAAATACCGAGGCATCAAGGAATACAATGTCCTTCTCTTGGTCGTAGGGAATTGTTACAGTAGTTTTTTCAAGCGGAGTAATCCCGATACGTTCCTTTCCCGAAATAACATATTGAATATCGGCAAATTTGCGGTGGGCTTCAAAGCGGGCAACTTCTTCGCCTTTTGTAGTATATTCATCTATAATTGCAATCAAATCAGACCCATACAGTTCATATCGACCTGTTGCCAGGTTGCCTAAATCTTCTGCTTTCAGAAAAGCAAATGCCTTTTGCCATCTTTCAGGGTTTAAAAAGAATTGTTTTGCCATTTCTTCCTGGTTGACCGATTCATCGGCCATTATTTCCCAACCCGATTTCCATTCTCCTGCAATGCACCATGCAGAAAGTTGTTCCTGGCTCCATGTTTCAGGAGTTGATGAATTGTCATTACTATCAGCAAACAGCATAATATAAAGTATTAAAACATAAACAAGGTTATTGCGCTTTATCCGGCCATGCCACCAACAATGTAGTCTCCTTATTAATTGGTCTATCGGCCTGAACACTTCTGAGGTATTCCCCTAATTTCAAGGCTAATTCATTTACCTTTTCCGGATTTTTGTCAGCAAGGTTATTCTTTTCACTGATGTCATCTGAAATATTATAAAGCTCAAACGACTGATCCTTATACCAGTAAATCAGTTTCCAATCGCCCCTTCGGATGGTACTTGTGGTTCCGATACCCGGACCAGATGAGCCCCATTTGTTGGGATAATGCCAGAAAAGGTCACGCCCCTCCGAAGTGATTCCGGTTTGCAACAGCATAGGAACAAAGCTGATCCCATCAACTTCCTGAACTGTCTGGTAATCATTTACTCCAGCCATTTCGAGGATGGTCGGAAAAAAATCCTCAATAATAAGATAATCGTTGCAAACCGAACCAGGCTGGACTTTTCCGGGCCAAATAACAATCATGGGCTCACGGATACCGCCTTCATAAGCCGATCCTTTTCCGCTGCTGAGCGGCCAGTTGTGGGTATGAGGTTCCCTGCCCCGGGCCGTTGCGCTCACCCCCCCATTGTCGGACATAAACAGGATTATAGTATTTTTTGTCAGGCCATTATTATCGAGATAATCCATCAGGTCGCCCAGGCTTTGGTCCATTCCTTCGATCATGGAAGCATAGCGGGCTTCCCGTTCATCAAGACCCATTTCACGGTATTTCTGAATATAACGGTGGTCGGGTTCAATTGGGGTATGTACTGTGTAGTGCGACAAATAGAGGAAGAACGGCTTACCGGTTTCCCGGGATTTATCAAGGGCTGCAATGGCTTCCAGGGTGAGGGCATGGGTCAGGTTGATGGTATCGCCGTGGTATTTTTCCATGCCTGGCACTCCCCAGGGTTTGGTGTGCATCCCCTTTCCTTCGTTCCCGAAATTACGCTCTCCTAAAAAACTGCCCAGTCCACCAGCCGCATGACCAGCAATGTTCACATCGAAGCCGAGGTTTATTGGGTTTTCACCGGGAGTATCCATGGTTCCCCAATGTGCCTTTCCGCAATGTATGGTATGGTAGCCGTTATCCCTGAGCAGTTGTGGCAAGGTAGTGGCATACACCGAATGGGGTATTGTATCAACAGGTTGCAGGCCATTCATGTTCCACACCGGCATTTCCAACACATCATCGGGTTGATCCTGAGAGAAGTTGTACCGTAGCGTCCAGTTGGTAACCCTGTGCCGTGCGGCATTCATCCCGGTCATCAGGCTGGTGCGTGTGGGCGAACAAACAGCACATGCATATGCCTGGGTGAATTTCATCCCTTCTGCCGCCAACCGCTCCATATTAGGCGTTTGGTACAGATCATTGAAATGTGTCCGCTCTTTCCAGAAAGGCACAGAAGTGTCCTGCCATCCCATATCATCAACCATAAACAGGATAATATTGGGCTTTTCGGATTTGTGTTTATCAACTTGTCCGGTGCAGGCTACCAATGTTAATAATGCAATGGATGAAATTGAAAAAGCAGAGCGGTTCATCGTACTTATTTTGTTTTTTTCAAAAATAGGAAGAAAACCATAATCAGTTATTTATAATAGTCTGATAAATCAATCTTCAAAGAAAATGAAGAAGAAATAAACGTTAAAAGTGATTCCGAAATGTGAAAGATGATTGTATTTTAGCGCTATCCTATCAAAAACACAATTGTTTTTTAACGAAAGCTAAGGTATTTTTTATGCCAACCTTCTTGAACTAATGGGAATACAAACATAATTAGAATATAGGTTTCTGCCTTCACCTGTCAGCCGGAAAGGGAAACTCCGGTGAAGGCACCCTTGCTTCTGCCAGAATCTGTTCAATACGCGAAACAATGTCTGGATAATCGGCTGATAAATCGTTTGTTTCGGCTACATCGGTTTCGAGGTTATAGAGTTCAATCCGGGCGTTGCCCTCTCGCAGATTGTTTTTTACCCCCTTCCAATTGCCCATGCGTACAGCCTGACGAGAACCCTGTTCATGAAATTCCCAATAGAGGTATTCGTGTGTAGTTTGTTCTTTTCCGGTGAGTACAGGCAATATGGAAATGCCATCCAGATTGCCTTCAGGTTGAATTCCGGCCAGTTCGCAGAATGTTGGGTACATATCCCAGTGTGCTGTAATATGATCGGATTTGGTTCCGGGTTTGATTTTGCCTGGCCAGCGGGCTATAAATGGCACTCTGATGCCACCTTCATACAGGTCGCGCTTAAAACCGCGAAGTCCGCCGCTGCTGTGAAAAAACTCCGGATCGTGGCCCCCTTCGCGGTGTGGACCGTTATCTGATGTAAATATTACAATGGTATTGTCATCTATTCCCAGTTCATTGAGAAGCTGCATCAATTGCCCAACACCGGAATCGAGATGTGTGACCATAGCGGCAAATGCTGCACGGGGGTGTGATTGCTCACCATAGTGCTGCCCGGGTGGATGAGGCTTAGGTTCCGGGAATTTTCCCCTGTAGGGCTCCAGGTATTCCTCCGGAAGGACCATCTCGGCATGGGGTATCTTAACGGCCAGATACAGCATGAAAGGCTTGCTGCTGTAGTTCCGGATAAACTCCATCCCTTTGTTCATCATTTCATCGTGGCTGTATCTTTTTTCGGGGTATTCCACCCTCTGGTCATTTTCCCAAAGGTAGTCAACATAGTAGTGATGGGCATGGCGCTGGCAATTTGCACCAAAAAAATAATCGAAACCCATTTTGTTTGGAACACTTACCGACCCGGGATATCCTAATCCCCATTTCCCGACAATTCCGGTTGTATATCCAGCCTCCTGCAGCAAATGTGCAAACGTGCGGGTATCGGCCGGCATGGGACGTTGCCCTTCGGGTTGTACTTCCGAATTTCCCCGGATTGGCGTATGTCCAGTGTGTAAACCGGCAAGCAGGCTGCTCCGTGCCGGTGCACAAACCGTGCTCCCACTGTAATAGTTGGTAAAGCGCATCCCTTCAGTCGCCAGCCTGTCGAGGTTTGGTGTTGCGAATTTCTCCTGACCGTAGCAGCTCAAATCACCATAACCCAGATCGTCGGCCATAATAAAAATGATATTGGGTTTTTCAGGAAACTGCTTTTCCATGTGACCTGTACAGGCAACCACAGGGAGCAGAACAAAGGATGAATAGATAAGAGAAGACCGGTTCATGGTATAGATGGAATTGATTTATCTTCAAAAATAGGAAAAAAGACCCAATTCTTAATCCAACCCGTCTGATGATGCCAACCAATTTCGTACTGATGATTGATTGGTATATTAAAAATTAATTGAAATCCTTCAAAGTTTTCATCAATACAATAATCAGAGCAATCCCCCAAACCTTCACCTTAAAAAATCCTTTAAAGTTTTTATCTTGCAGCAATATTTTACTATTCCGGATTATGCTGAAAATCAACTTTGAAATATCGCCTGCCGATCTTTCTGCCAAATTGGACAAGCTTTGGGAACTATCAGAAAGCAAGATAGTCTCCATCGAAAATACGTTGGATACAAGTAAAGGATCCCCGGTAATTACAGTCGCCGGAAAATACTGCACCCGTGGCTGGACAGAATGGACACAGGGTTTCCAGTTTGGTTCTTCTATTCTTCAGTTCGATGCCACTGGCGAAGAATGGTTTCTCGAAAACGGCCGCAATAACACCTTACATAAAATGGCTCCACATATCAGTCATTTCGGCGTGCACGATCACGGCTTCAACAACCTGAGCACCTACGGGAACCTGCTCAGGCTTATGAAAGAAGGAAAAATTCCCAACAACGAATGGGAAAAAAACTTTTACGAACTGGCTATCAAAATATCGGGGGCAGTGCAAGCCAGCCGTTGGACCAACACCCGCAATGGGGGGTTTATTTTCTCTTTTAACGGACCACACTCCCTGTTTGTAGATACCCTTCGGTCGTGCCGGATTTTGATGGTCAGCCACCTGCTTGGGCATGTTATGATGGGTGAAAACGATGTAAAAATATCTCTCCTGAACAGAGCCATCCAACATATGGTATCCACTGCCAGATATTCGGTTTTCTATGGCGAAGGCCGCGACAGCTATGATGTATGGGGCAGAACAACCCACGAAGCCGTTTTCAATACCACCGACGGCAATTTCCGATGCCCCAACTCCCAACAAGGCTACACCGGCTTTTCTACCTGGACACGAGGCCTGGCATGGGCTATGTTGGGATTTGCCGAAGAGCTTGAACTCCTCGAAAAGTTATCTGCCGAAGAATTTGAACCGATGGGTGGAAAGCAATCATTGAAAGAAATTTTTCTGACTGCATCCAAAGCAACCTGTGATTTTTTTATAGCAAATACACCGGTTGACGGCATCCCATACTGGGATACAGGGGCCCCCAACCTGCACCGCCTGGGCGATTACCTGAACCAACCCGCCGACCCTTTCAACGAATGGGAACCGGTTGACAGTTCGGCTGCTGCTATCGGGGCGCAGGGATTATTGCGGTTGGGCCATTTACTTGGTAAAGCCGGTGAAGGACGGAATTACTGGCAGGCAGGACTTACCCTAATGGACAGATTGATGGAAGGGCCCTACCTGAGCAGTAACCCTGAACATCAGGGATTGCTCCTGCACAGCATATACCACCGGCCCAACGGATGGGATTATGTTCCCCAGGGAAACAAAATTGCCTGTGGCGAGTCCTCCATGTGGGGCGACTACCACCTGCGCGAAGCTGCCCTCTACCTCACCAGAATAATTAAAAACGAAAAGTATTATACGTTCTTTGAATGTATTTGAAATAAATTTTCGAAAATGGAAAACCTGGATAAACTTTGCATACATACCGTGACCACCAAGCCCTGGCCTATCGAAACCGCCGTCGAAAAATTTGCCAAGTCCGGGGTAAAAGGAATCAGTGTGTGGCGCGACACCCTCGAAAACCGTAATATTTTCCAGTCAGGAGAATACATCCGGAGAAATGGCCTTGAAGTGGTTTCGCTGGTACGTGGAGGTTTTTTTGTCCACACTTCAGAAGAACTGCGTCGGGCTGCTATTACCGATAACCTTAAAGCTATCGACGAGGCAGCAGCTTTAAGGGCTCCCGTGGTTGTGCTGGTTTGCGGAGCCGATCCGGGTCAATCGCCCGAAACTTCAAGGGGGCAGATCAGAATAGGAATTGAAACCATCCTGCCCCATGCTGAATCCTGTAATGTAAAACTGGCCATAGAACCCTTACACCCCATGTATGCCGCCGACCGTTCGGCCATAAACACCCTGGCACAGGCCAATGATATGGCCGAAGCGATTGGTTCGCCGCTGGTTGGGGTTGCAGTTGATGTTTACCATCTCTGGTGGGACCCTGCACTTGAACAGGAAATCGGCCGATGTGGAAGAAACGGCCACCTTTTTGCTTACCATGTTTGCGATTGGAACGTCCCTACCACAGATATGCTGCTCGACCGGGGATTGATGGGAGAAGGGTGTATTCCGCTGAAAAAAATCAGGTCGTGGGTCGAAGCAACTGGCTTCACAGGCTTTAACGAAGTGGAAATTTTTTCCACCAGATTATGGTCTCAGAATCAGGATGAGTTTCTGAATAGAATTATTGATGCATATTTGCACCACACTTAACAATACATGTATGAAAATCCACAAAATCGGTATAATTATGAACGGCGTAACCGGTCGTATGGGTACCAACCAGCACCTGATGCGTTCCATCATTGCCATAATAAATCAGGGCGGAGTTAAGATAAGCCCATCCGAAACCATTATACCCGACCCCATCCTCGTTGGCCGTAATGAGGACAAACTAAAACAACTCTGCGAATTATCGGGAGTAACAAAATATACTTCCAATCTTGACAAAACATTAAACGATCCGGACTATGCTATATACTTTGATGCACAAACAACAGGAAGGCGGGCCGAGGCAGTAAAATCAGCCGTGATGGCAGGCAAACATATCTATTGCGAAAAACCTGTTGCGGTGGACACCCAAACCGCCCTCGAACTGTATAGATTATGTGAAGAAGCGGGTGTAAAACACGGCGTGGTACAGGACAAACTCTGGCTTCCTGGTTTGCTGAAACTAAAACGTCTGGTTCAGAATGGTTTTTTTGGGGAAATTTTTTCCGTAAAAGGAGAGTTTGGGTACTGGGTTTTCGAAGGACATACCATTCCGGCACAGCGACCAAGCTGGAATTACCGTAAAGAAGACGATGGCGGTATTATTTTGGATATGCTCTGTCATTGGCGCTATGTGCTCGATAACTTGTTTGGAAAGGTAAAAAGTGTTTCGTGCAAAGGTGCCACCCACATCGCAGAAAGGGTTGACGAACAAGGCAAACCATATGTTTGCACCGCCGACGATGCCGCTTATGCCACTTTTGAACTGGAGAATGGCATTATTGCACATTTCAATTCTTCGTGGACAACCCGTGTGCGCCGCGACGACCTGCTTACCCTGCAGGTTGACGGCACCAAAGGGTCAGCAGTAGCCGGCCTGCGCGAATGCTGGACCCAACACTACGGCAACACGCCTAAACCTGTGTGGAACCCCGATATCCCGCAGCCTATCAATTTCTACGAAGGATGGAATAAAGTTCCCGGACAGGAAGTACATGACAATGCTTTTAAAGCGCAATGGGAACTTTTTCTGAGACATGTGGTGCTTGACGAACCCTTTCCCTGGAACATGCTCGAAGGTGCCAAAGGAGTGCAGCTGGCCGAAAAAGGACTGGAAAGTTGGGCTAAAAGAGCTTGGGTTGACCTGGAAAATTTGTGATGTATGATTAATGATTTGACATGGCCAAGACTATCAAACAACGCGTAAAACCCGTAGCGCTTATTACCGGCGGATCGCGGGGAATAGGACTGGGAATTGCTATCGAAATGGCCAAAGCAGGTTTCAATCTGGCCATAAACGGAAAGCGTTCCGAAAACGAAGTCTCTGAAACACTTGACAATCTCAGGAAGTTCGGTGCAGATGTTATTTATGTGAAGGAAAATATTTCCGACAGCGATGGTCATAACAGGATAGTGTCGCAGGTAACTGGAGAATGGGGCTGCATCAACGTGCTGATTAATAATGCAGGAATAGCCCCGCCAAAGCGGTTCGATATTTTGGAGGCCACCCCTGAAATATATGATATTGTAATGGATACCAACCTGAAAGGGCCCTATTTTCTGACCCAACTGGTTGCCCGGCACATGGTTGAACAGAAAAAATCAGATCAGGATTTCAAAAGCTGTATTATCAATGTTTCATCGGTTTCGGCCACAGTCGCTTCCGTAAACCGGGGTGAATACTGTATTTCGAAAGCCGGCATCGCCATGGCCACCCGGCTTTGGGCGGTAAGGTTGGCCGAATTTGGTATTAATGTCTTTGAAATCAGACCGGGGATTATCAAAACCGATATGACCGCCGGAGTTCAGGAAAAATATGACCGGATGCTCGAAGAGGGGCTTTGCCTTCAAAAGCGCTGGGGTCTCCCCGAAGATGTAGGCAAAATAGCCGTTGCCATGGCCACCGGATATTTGCCCTACTCAACGGGGCAAGTGATAATGGTTGATGGTGGAATGACGGTAGGAAGGCTTTAGGTGCTGGTATTAAAATTTAAAATTGTAAATCAACCTGTCATTTGGATCAGCTCTTCCCAAACTTCATCCAGCATTCGCTTTTCATAAAATTTTCCATGTGTATGGTTAATAAACTTCAGTATTTTAAATGCGTTAAATGCATGGAAAAATCGTTCGGAAAATGTTTTCTGGTTGCTGCAGTTCCGGCTGAGGTTCTCAATTTCAGTGTAAAAATTTTCTTTCTGGAGGAACGAAGAAACCGAAGCAGGAAATTCTTTTAACAGCAACTGGTACTCCAGGGCTGAAATCCTGAAAAGCTGTTCATAAATGTCAAATAATTGTTTCAGGTCAACAAATGCCTGGAAGTTATAAGTATAACGCAGGTCAGCGCTGTTTTCCATCCAGTTTTTCATGGCAGGCCCTGTCCCGAATGGTACTCTTGTTGACACCCTTGCCGAAGGGTGGACTGCTGTGTTATTGATTTCCCCTATTTTTCCCAGTTGCGTTAGCGTTTGTAAAAAGTAGAAATCCTCACCCGCTTTGCGGCGTGTCATTCCTCCCCGTTTCATGTATGCCAGGGCGGTTACGGCAAAGGCCGACCCGATTGTAAACAAGGCATTGGGAAAGCCGGCAAAGGTTAACGCTGATTTGTAATACCTCAGGTATTTTTCGTACAATAATATTCCCTGCCGTTGTTTATCACTGATACCTCCCAACTGATGGCTGAAGGAAATGGTTGCGCCTACGTGCTGTGGATAAATTAAAAAGTGTTCGTATATTGCAGTAAGGTAATTTTGGTCAACCAGAGTGTCGGCATCGAGTGATACGATAATACCTTGAGGCTTTTCAAGTTGGTTAAACCGCCAAAGTCCCTCGTCCATTCCCCTTTTTCGTGCCATTCCTACACCTGCCCATTTCTGGGGGAGTTTAACAACCCTGCTGACAAAGAATTTCAATTTTGGGGCTTGGTGTACATTTATCCATTCCGAAACTTCGGAATAGGTATTACGATTGTAATTTGTAACAGAAATGTCACAAATTTCGGGCTCGTTGATCACCACAAAAACCTCAGTATTACAAGGCGGTAGAAAGCATTCAGAAAGCGATAGGAGTGTATCAATGATATCGGGTTCATTGAAGCAGGGAATCATAACAAAAACAGAAGTATCGTCCCTAACCGGAACATCAATTAAAGGAAGGTATTTTCCATATTTTCTGAAATAGTTATCGGCAAACATTCACAATTCTTATGTAAAAGAAAAATCCGGGGAAGGCCCGGATTTATAAATATTTTGATGGCATACTATTTTTTTGTCTGTAACACCTGATAGCGGGCATTCATCGCCTGCAAAACTTCTGCTGTAATGTTATCGCTTTCAGGTCCAATCAAAACACCGGCAGCATTGAGTATAAAATCATAATTCCTTGTTTCATTGAAAATTTTCAGGTAATTAAGCAAGCTGTCGATGATCTGTTTATTGTTTGCGTCTTGCATTTCGGCTAACCGGGTTGATAAATCCTGATCGAGTTTCATTATCTCCTGTTCACGGCCCAGCAGCCTGTCGCGTTCCTGAATGGCCCTCTGTTCGGTGAGGAAACCACCTCGCTGTAACTTCTGCTGAAACTCGGCAGCTTCACGTTCGAACGATTGTCTTTTGGTTCCATATTCCTGGTTATAAGCCTCTTGCTTCTTCATGAACTCATCGTGCAAAACTTCCGAAAGGTCATAATTCAGGATCAGCGAATCAGATTTGAGATAAGCAATCCTCAATCCTTCAGGCCTTTCGGAAACTGCCGGTTCGCTGCTAAGAAATTCGGTGGTTTTTCCCCCTGCGAAGTGCAAAATATAAAGTATAACTACTGCAATAAATAAAACAATCGTTACAATTAATGATGTTCCTTTCATTTCAAACATTTTTTTGACCCGGCAAAGATAATTTTTTCATTCTAAAGCAAGGGTATTCTTTCACATTTTTTAAGAATGCCAAATAACACAATCTTCTTTATAAAACCTGCATTAAATCATAAATCTGCTCTGATAAACATCATTGAATTATAACCTGGCTACATTGTATTTTTAACAAGTTGAAAGTTTTTCATTGCTTTTTATTTCAAAATTTTGTAAAACATGATCAATAAGTTAATAGCCAATTTATTACCTTATATGCCCCAAAAGCTGGTGTGGATATTTTCGCAACGATATATTGCCGGCGAAACCATTGAAGATGGATTAAAAGCTGCACATGAGCTCAACGAAAAAGGAATTCTGGTTACTGTTGATTTATTGGGGGAATTTATTGAACATATAAGCAAGGCCGTTGAAAACAAAAACCAGTACCTCGAAATTATCAACCGGTTCACCACAAGTGGGTTTAAAGGAAATTTTTCAGTTAAACCTACCATGTTCGGGTTGCTGATCGACGAAGAAAAATGTTACGAATACCTTAGGGAAGTGGTTAAGTTTGCTACAGAAAGAAACAGCTTTATCCGTATCGATATGGAAGATTCGAAATGTGTTGATAAAGAGATAACACTTTACCGGAGGTTGAAAGCAGAGTTTCCTAAAAGTGTAGGTTTGGTTTTACAGGCCTATCTCCGCCGAACCCCTGCCGATCTTGAAAATATGATGAACATGCACTTAACTGATTATCCACTCAATTTCAGGCTGTGCAAGGGAATTTATATCGAACCGAAAGAGATTGCCTGGAAAGGGTATAATGAAATAAGGACCCAGTTTTTGCAGATTCTTGAAACTATGCTGAAAAACAGGATTTATGTGGGTATTGCCACACACGATAAATTCCTGATTGAGGGAGCCTATAAACTGATTGAAAAATACAATACCCCGAAAGAAGAGGTCGAATTTCAGATGTTGTATGGGGTAACCCCTGAATTACGTTTTTCGGTGGTTGAGAAAGGCTACCGCATGAGGGTATATGTTCCTTTCGGGAAAGAATGGTTTGGCTATTCAACACGAAGGCTCAAAGAAAACCCCAGAATGGCCTTTTTAATTATCAAAGCTTTGTTTAAGCGGGGATAAAATTAAATTTCCCTGACAATTAAATCAGTAAGCTTCCGCTTGGGCACATGGTGAACATTGGCCTCATCGCGCCAATAGCGTATATCGGCGCCTTCGAGTTCTTCAATAACCACCTTTTCTGAAGGTTTTCCGAGAGCAAGTACCCACAATACATCGAGGTGATCGTGTAAATTGAGTATGGTCGATATTTTGGCTTTATTGAATGACCCGATGACACAACCACCAAATCCTTCGCTCACAGCAGCCAGCATTATGGTCTGTACGGCAATACCATCATCGCAGTATATATTCTCACTCAGCAACCGGTCTTTCATTACCACAACATAAGCCACAGGCCTTTCGCCAGGTGCGGGCCCATTCCATTCTTTCAGGTAGCCTGCCCATGCCAGTTGTTCGAATATTTTAATACCGGATGTTTCGCTCGTAACAAGAGCATATTTCAATGGCTGCATATTACGGCCCGATGCCGTGAAACGTGCCAATCCAGTCCATCGCACCAGTTGTTCATTTGTAATCTTTTCATTTTCATCGAACCTCCGGTAACTCCGGTTACGTTTAACCAATTCGGTTAACTGATCAAAGTTTATCATAAACGGTTGATATTTTTGTTTGTAAAATTAAAAAATAGAAACAAATATTTCCCAGCAGGCAGAATATCTATCTTCAAAATCGGAACGGAATTTAGCATCACATTGTGTCAAAAAATCCTAATTTTGGGGAACAGAACAGAACAGTTTTTTATGACAGGGTTTAAATTTGTAATCAATGAACAATCGCAGCACCTTAAGTTTAAACAGTTGGTTGATGCTGTAATGGATGCCATCAGTCAGAACCAGCTTAAGCCAGGTGATATGCTCCCTTCGGTGAATGTTCTCATTAAAGAGTGTAATCTTTCCCGCGATACGGTTTTTAAGGCTTATGCCGAACTGAAACAGCGCGGTGTAGTTGAATCGGTCCCGAACAGGGGTTATTTTGTAGCCAAGAAATTTACCAAGGTGCTGCTTTTCCTCGACACTTTCAAGGCCTATAAAGAAGTGCTCTACCATTCGTTCCGCGACCATTTGCGGAAAGATATCAGCGTTGACCTGCATTTTCACCACTACAACATTCATGTATTTGAAACCCTGATCAAAGAAAGTTTGGGGAAATACAGTTCGTATGTGATAATGAATTTTGATCATCCTAAAGTCACCAAAATCATTCAGAAAATACCACCCGAAAAATTATTGGTTATCGACTGGAATATTCATTGTCCGGGAAACATTTCGTGGGTAAGGCAGGATTTTGGGCAACCGGTATATCAACTTTTTTCGGAAAACTTATCGCTGATAAAAAAGTACAACCGGTTCATTTTAAACTATCCGCCATTTACTTATCACCCCAGTGAAGTGGTTGACCATTTTAATCGATTCTGTTCCGATTTCGGAATTGCCCATAGGGTTATTACCGATCAGCGTGATTTCAATATAGAAAAAGGCGATCTCTGGTTACTCGTTAGTGACCGTACATTGGCTAAGTTTCTCGATCAATGCCAGGAGAAGGGGCTTGAAACAGGAACAGATGCAGGGGTAATTTCGTACAATGAAACACCCATGAAAAAATATGTAAAAAACGGGATTACTGTTATTTCGACTGATTTTGATCAGATGGGTGAAAAAGCAGCCGATTTTGCCAACATGGGAACTCCCATACATTTTACGGTTCCGACCAGCATCAAGTTGAGATCGTCGATGTAAAAAGTGTTAAAGTTTCTTATTTATATGTGTCAAATATTACAAAATTCTTTATATTTGCGAAACATACCAGAACAGAACAGTTTAAAGAAAATAAAAATATAAACCATTATATATCATGTATTTATTAGGTTTTGATATTGGTAGTTCATCCGTTAAGGCATCATTAATTGATGGATACACCGGCGAACTGAAAGCATCGGCATTTTATCCGAAACAGGAAATGACCATTACAGCAAGGCAAACAGGTTGGGCCGAACAGGAACCACAACTCTGGTGGGAAAACCTCAAGCTTGCCCTTTCTGATGTGTTAGCAACATCGAAAGTAAATGTTAAAGATATCCGTTCGATTGGTATTTCATACCAAATGCACGGTCTGGTGATGGTAGACAAAAACCAGGAAGTAATACGGCCGTCGATAATATGGTGCGACAGCCGTGCAGCCATTTTAGGCGATAAAGCATTTAACTCAATCGGAGGAGAGCGATGCCTATCGCACCTGCTCAACTCCCCTGGCAATTTCACTGCTTCAAAGCTCAAATGGGTGAAAGAATCGGAACCCGGAAATTTTGAAAGACTCTTTAAAATCATGCTTCCGGGCGACTACATTGCCATGAAACTCACTGGTGAAATAAGGACAACCGTTAGCGGGCTTTCGGAAGGCATTCTGTGGGATTTTAAAGAAAACTCGCTGGCAAAATTGGTCCTCGACCATTATGGGTTTGATGGATCGGTGGTCCCCGATTTGGTACCTACCTTTGGTGAACAGGGAAGATTAACCGCCGTCGCTGCCAGTGAACTAGGCCTTGCAGCCGGAACCCCGGTCAGTTACAGGGCAGGCGACCAACCCAATAATGCCCTTTCGCTGAACGTGCTGAACCCGGGCGAAGTTGCTGCTACTGCCGGAACTTCAGGAGTAGTATATGGGGTAAGCAATGAAATCAAGTACGATCCATACTCAAGAGTGAATACTTTTGCCCATGTTAACCATGATGGAAGCAATACTCGCCTCGGGGTACTGCTTTGTATAAACGGTACCGGTATTCTTAATGCCTGGCTTAAAAAGAATGTGGCTCCCGGACTTTCATATGAACAAATGAACGAGCTCGCTGCAGGGGTTGCGATTGGTTCGGATGGACTTGCCATTCTACCGTTTGGCAACGGGGCCGAAAGGGTATTGAAAAACAACGATATCGGCACCATAATTTCCGGCCTTAACTTCAACATCCATCATCGGGGGCATCTGTTGCGTGCTGCACAGGAAGGTATAGTTTTCTCTTTTAAATATGGAATGGACATTATGGAAGGTATCGGGATTCAGACAAAAGTAATCCGTGCCGGAAAAGCCAACATGTTCCTGAGCCCGATCTTTAGAAAAACACTTGCCAACATTACAGGCGCAACCATCGAACTCTATAATACCGACGGATCGGCTGGTGCAGCCCGTGGCGCTGGTGTAGGGTCGGGGTTCTATAAAGGCTTTGGCGAAGCATTTGCCAACCTCAAAAAACTTGAAACTATTGACCCTGATCCAATAATGTTTTCTGAAACCGAAGCCGCATACAAAAACTGGCATAAAGTTCTGAATGGAGTTGTTAAATAACAGGATATATCTGGAATCATATTACAAACATTAAAATCAATATTATGGAATACTTTAAAGGAAATAAGGAGTTTTTCCCTGGAATAGGGAAAATCAAGTACGAAGGCCCGCTGTCGAGAAATCCGCTGGCTTTTAAATGGTACGACGAAAACAAAGTAGTAGCCGGCAAACCCATGAAGGAATTTATGCGTTTTGCAGTGGCATACTGGCACACCCTCTGTGGTGATGGTGGCGATCCATTCGGACCGGGAACCAAAAATTTCCCATGGGATGTAGCATCCGACCCGATGGACAATGCCAGGGACAAAATGGATGCCGCATTTGAGTTTATCACCAAACTGGGTGCTCCGTTCTATTGCTTCCACGATACCGATGTAGTTGGCGACGGTTCAGTATTCGAAATTGAAAAACGACTGGCTAAAATGGTCGATTATGCCAAAGAACGCCAACAGGAAACCGGTGTTAAACTGCTCTGGGGAACTGCCAACGTATTCAGTAATCCGCGCTATATGAACGGTGCCGCAACCAATCCCGATTTCAATGTAGTAAGTAACGTTGCAGTACAGATTAAGAATGCGATTGACGCTACCATTGCTTTAGGTGGCCAAAACTATGTGTTTTGGGGCGGACGCGAAGGGTATATGACCCTACACAACACCGACACTAAACGCGAACTCGACCACATGGGCATGTTCCTTGGCCTGGCACGTGATTATGGCCGCAAACAGGGCTTCAATGGAACATTCCTGATTGAACCCAAACCAATGGAACCAACAAAGCATCAGTACGATTTTGATGTTCAAACGGTTATGGGCTTCCTTGCAAAATATGGACTCGACAAGGATTTCAAACTCAATATCGAAGTTAACCACGCCACCCTGGCCGGTCATACCTTTGCTCACGAGCTCCGCTTTGCTGCCGACAACGGAATGTTAGGCTCGATTGATGCCAATAAGGGCGACTACCAGAACGGATGGGATACCGATGAGTTCCCCACCAATATTTATGAAGTTACAGAAGCCATGCTCGAGATTGTACAGGCTGGTGGTTTTACTACTGGCGGTATCAACTTCGACGCTAGGGCCCGTCGTAATTCAACCGACCTCGAAGATATATTCATAGCCCATGTTACCGGGATGGATGTTTTTGCCCGTTCGCTGATTATTGCCGAAAAAATCCTCAACGATTCGGATTACCTGAAAATGCGCAAAGCCCGCTATGCTTCGTTCGATTCAGGGAAAGGAGCCGAATTTGAGGCCGGCAAACTCACCCTGACCGAGCTGTACGAAAATGCTAAATTGGTTGGTGAACCCGCTATGGTTAGCGGCAAACAGGAATTGCTCGAACAGTTAATTAATTGGTATATTTAAGAAATAATTAATCTGATCTTTTATTAGGCCGCTCTGGTTTGGGGCGGCTTTTTTTTGTGACCCGGTAATACCCGGTTATGACAAACAGCTAAGCACACATTATGTAAATATGAAATAAACCTTACCAGAGTGAAAATCTTAAAGGTTTAATGATAGTGCCCACAAAGATATGAAGTCCACAAGGTATGAAATAAAACTGTGGTTAACAAGCGACCTCATAAAACCCAAAAAGCTGCAAAAGAATTTGCAGCTTTTTGGGTGGGCCCAGCTGGGCTTGAACCAGCGACCCCCTGATTATGAGTCAGATGCTCTAACCGACTGAGCTATGGGCCCTAAAAAATCTTTTTAATAAACTCCCTTTAAAAAGGTGTGCAAGTTTAGTAATTTGGCAGCAAATAGACAAATATTATTTAATTTTACTTGATTGAAAAACCAAAAAAATTTAGTATTAACCTTAAAATCAACATTATGGCTTTTACATTACCGGCATTGCCTTATGCCAAAGATGCGCTTGAACCCTATATAAGCGCTCAAACCATTGAGTTTCACTATGGCAAACATCATCAGGCTTATGTGAATAACGTAAACAGCCTGATTATGGGAACTCCATTCGAAAACGCCACCCTTGAGGAAATTATCATGAAAGCCGATGGGGGCATTTTCAACAATGGGGCACAGGTTTTCAATCACACCTTTTATTTTGAGCAATTTTCGCCCAATGGGTACCACGAGCCTAAAAACGAACTAAAAGCTGCTATTGAAATAGATTTCGGCTCTATGGAGGCTTTTACAGAACAATTCAACAAAGCTGCGGCCACTTTATTTGGTTCCGGATGGACATGGCTGGTAAAAACTGAGGATGGAAAACTTGAAATCGTTCAGTCTTCAAATGCAGGATGCCCAATCAGGGACGGGAAAAAACCGCTTCTTACCTGCGATGTCTGGGAACATGCCTACTACCTCGACAAACAAAACTTACGGGTCAAGTATATTGAAGATTTCTGGAAAGTGGTTGATTGGAAAGTGATTTCGAAAAGATTTGGCGGTTGAAGGGATATTATTAAAGGATTTTCTATTTTTGATCAAAATTTTTAATTCGAATTAATTATGAGTGTTGAAAAAGTTCTTGAAACCATGAAAGCTGCAGGGAAAGCTTTGAAAGCAGGTGAAATTGCCGAAGCTTCTGGTCTCGATAAAAAAGAGGTTGACAAGGCTATGAAATCCCTTAAAGCCGAAGGTAAAATTGTTTCGCCCAAAGTTTGTTACTGGGAGCCGAAATAAATATGCCTTATTCGCCGGAAGTTTTAAGGGCTTCCGGCGAATATTTTTCCCACCGGCGGTATTCACCTGCAATAAATCGTTGAAATTTCCCAGGTAAATCAATCGCAACTTTTATTTGCTTTCCTTTAACAGGATGAAAAAATTCAACTCCGGTGGCACTAAGGAACAGTCCTTTTCCCCTGAGTACAAATCCAGGTTTACCATAAAGTTTATCGCCCAAAATGGGAAATCCCGCCTCCCACAAATGAATCCTGATCTGATGGGTACGGCCTGTTTCGGGGAATAGCCTGAGTAGTGATAGCCGTCCACTTACAAGCGACGGAATGGTTTTCACGGTTTCGAACCGGGTTAAGGCTTTTTTGCAGTTTACCGGCGAATCGAAAAAACCAAAAGGTAAAGGTTCGCCAATAACCAAAGCATGGTAGGTTTTTGAAATGGCTTTCTCTTCGATCAACCGGCCAAGTGAAATCCGCATGGAATGTGTTTTGGCAACAATTACCAATCCACTTGTTGAGCTATCGAGACGGTGAATGGCACGTGGCAAGGCTAAAGCATCTTCTAGCGGCGAAGGTTTCAGATAAGCCCGAAGACCGTTTTCAAGGGTATCGAATCGTTTGCCGCTGACCACAATCCCGGCTGGCTTGTTTACTATTGCAAGGTATTCGTCTTCAAAAACTACGTTCAAATTTACCTTGTAAATTTTTGCCGGAATAATCTGTTCAGGTTTATTCCACACAATGGTGTAACCATGAAAAACAAGGGTTGCGGTAGATGCCACATTGCCCTGAACCATTATTTCACCCCTTTTGATCACATTCTTTGCTGCCGATTTGGTATCCAATCCCGGAAATTTGCCCGGAACATAATCGCTCAAACGCTTTCCGGTGACTTCATTTTGAACAATATGTACCAAACTCCTACCCAATCCTGATGTCATTCCTTTAAAGGTACAAATACCACATCCACAACGTCGGAACCAGCAAAAAAACTTTGGGCAAACTGCCTGATATCATCTGTAGTAAACGAAGTGAGGATGTTCTCGTAATTATCCGGGTCACTATTATTGATTCCCACCTGGTAAAACCGCATCAATACATTCATCCAGTAGTTGTTGTTGGGTTTGGCCTGTTCAATTTCTTTCAGCATGTTTTTTACCACTTTGTCGAGGTTCTCCAATGTTGGGCCATTTTTAATAAGCAGGTCAATCTCGCGATAGATAATAGATTTAAGGTGTTGCGCTTTTTCGGGATCGGTATCGAAACTCATCTGCAACCTTTTCTCTTCGCGTGGATGACTTTCATTTTGTGAAGCGACACTCACCCCGTAGGTACCTCCCTCTTTCTCTCTGATATCTTCAATATACCTCAGAAGTAAAACTTCCCTTACAACATCCATGGCCAGGTTTTTCCTGGGGGTGAATTCCATGCTGTTTCTGAAAATAACCACTACATTGGCCTTTTCGGTTTGCAACGAAACGGGTATTTGCTTTTCTGTTCTTCCTTCAGGAAATATGACCTGGTTGTCTTTCCAGGATTCAGTTCGCGGATGATCAGTTATCGATCCGATATACTTTTCAGCCAATTCTTTAGCATCATTTTCCTGAATATTTCCTACTATGAAAAAAACAAAATCACCCGCGTCCATAAAGCGGTCGCGGTATATTTGTTCCATCTGACCGAATGAGAATTCATTGAAAAGCTCTGAGGTAACAAGTTTAAGGCGTTCACTATTGCCGGTTATAATCCTCTGAAGCGAGTCGCTCATTATTTTCTGTGGATTGTTTTGCATATTTGCAACCGTTGCTTCGAGCCTTGCACGCATGGCTTTATATGCCTCTTCATCAAATCGGGGTTGCTCAAAATAAAGGTAAAGCAGTTGAAGGAGGGTCTCAAAGTCTCGTGGAGAGGCGCTTCCACTGAACGTTTCGTATAATCCCCCCAAACCCGGGCTGATACTCACATTTTTACCGGCAAGCATCCTGCGGAGTGTAACTGCATCAAAATCTCCCGCGCCAAAACTGCCTATGAAATTGCCCAACATATTGGCAGAGGCAAGTTTTTCGGGGGCATACAGGGAATTTCCGCCCGGGCTTACCGCATAAAACATCACATTATCGTTCTGATAATCGGCAAACCGATAAACTACCTTTGCCTGGTTCGCCAGGGTCCATTCCACTGCGTTTATATCCGTTAGTTTACGGGCAGCAACAACCGGGGAACCTTTCAGTTTTTGGCTGATGAGAGATTCGGCCAGGATATCTTCTTTATAAGGTTCAACTGTGCTGTTTTCAACTTCTTCTAGGATAGAGAGAACCATGTCTTCCGAAAGAAGCTTTAGTTTGGCAGCCTCAGGGCCCGAAACCACAATCACGCGGTTTTCATCCCTCATCCATTGCTTTGCCTTTGCCGATACTTCTTCAACCGTAATGGTCGGGAGAACAGCCTGGACAAATTCCCACTCGAAATCTACTGAAACCAAAGGTTCGCCTGTCAGATAATGATTGACCATACGACGTATAAACTGATCGTTACTGATTTTATCCTGTTGTCTCCATCGGTTTTCTGTCTGGGTAAGAATATTGCTTTTGGCCCTTTTGAGTTCCGACTCGGTAAATCCATGAAGGTAGGCACGGCGGGCTTCAGAATATAATGCCCTTAATCCTTCATCCATGCGGTTGGGGTGCGCATTAAGTGATATGCTGAAAACATTGTATCCCCTTACAAATCCTCCATATCCTACACTCCCTGAAATGAAAGGAGGTGATCCTTTTTGCAGCAATACGGCTATCCGCTCGCTCATCATCCGGTTAAAAAGGTTGTTTACATAGGTGCCCCTTAAATAATTTGCCGATTTATTTTCGGGCATTGTGCCTTCGTGTTTCACATAAATGGAAAGCGAATGTGAGGTTGCTTCCGGATCGGTTGCCCGTGCAAAAAGTGTTTCGGAGTGGAAAGGAACCTCATGAAATACCCTTTCAGGAGCATTTTCAACAGCTTCAATTTTGCTGAAAAGGGCAATTATTTTCTGCTCAACTTCATCCACATCGATATCGCCAACCACTGCAATGGCCTGCAAATCGGTGCGGTACCAGTCGTGATTGAACCTTCGCAGGGTTTCATATTCAAAATTGTGGATCACATCAATGTTTCCAATGATATCCCTTTCAGCGTATTTCGACCCTTTATACAAAATGGGCATAATCTGTTTCTGCATCCTGAAGCCGGCATTTCTCCTGGTGCGCCATTCTTCGGCAATCACACCCCGTTCAAGGTCAATTTCATCCTCTTCAAGAAGCAGAAAATCGGACCAGTCGTGGAGGATCAGCAGGCAGGTGTCAATTAAGCCCGGGAAATTCACCGGCACATCGCTGAGGGTATATACCGTTTCATTCTGCGATGTGTAAGCATTTATATTCCTTCCGAAAGCAACGCCATAACGTTCGAGAGAATTAATGATTCCCTTGCCAGGAAAATTTTTAGTTCCATTGAAGGCCATATGTTCCAGAAAATGGGCTAGTCCATCCTGCGAATCATCTTCAAGCATGGCACCAACATTCTGGATAATATAAAAACTTGCCCGCTCTTTTGGTTCCTGGTTGTTGCGAAGGTAGTAGGTAAGACCGTTATCAAGTTTCCCGATTCGAATGGCCGAATCGACTGGCAACGGTTGTGCGTATGAAAATGAGACTGTAAAAATATAAACTGTGATCGAAACCGGCCATCTAACCCATTTAATCCTTCTGGTTCCCATAATAAAAATTTTATGTTATTCAATTTATTATTTACAGACGCTTACCATAATATTAGTATCTTCAAAATTACGTTTTATTTGTGAAGAACATAAAAAATGAAAAAAATAAGGCCGGAAATTTTCCGGCCTCTTTGCTTTCTCCTTTAACCTTTCGCATAAGTTCCTGCGTCACAATTTTATAGGGACACCGTTATAAAAATCAAGTATTTTTGTCCGGAAAATGTACTCATATTTCGACTGCAGGAGTTGTGACTGGGCGGCAGTGAGGTTGTTTTTCATCTGGTTGTATTCAACCGTAGTAACCATTCCCACATTGTATTTCTCTTCGGCATACCTGAATGCCTCAGAACTGGCTTCAACAGCTTTTTCGCTCGAAATAAACCTTTTAAGTGCTGCAATAGCATTGGTATATGCCTGCTCAATATCCTTCTGAAGAAGGTTTCGATTTGTCTGAAGCCGGTATTCGTAATCCATTATCTGCAACTCGGCATTTGAAATACCTGTCCGCACCTGGAACTTATTGAAAATGGGTACTGATAGTGTAAATCCAAACCCGTATCGCTGATTGTTGGTCAACTGCTTCGATATAGGAATAACTCTTCGGTGCAAAGGATTATTATCAATAGCCTCGGTATAATTATCATTGTAATTGTTGTAGTAATTGGCGCCAAAGCTAAGGCGGGGCAGCCGGGCTGCTTTTGCCTGGTCGAGCATCCGGTGGGCGCTTTCAACACGAAGCTGTGCCGCCAGGATTTCGGGCCTGGTCTGAACTGCGTTCCTGAATATTTCGAGCGAATTGAAATTACTTGTGCTGGTATGTACATTGGGCAATACGGGTTTTTCGATACGGAACGATTTGGACATGGGAAGTTCGAGCAACTGGTACAGGTTGAGATAGGACAACTGGGTACGGTTCTGGCTGTTCACCAATTGAAGTTCTTCGCGGGCAAGCTGCGCCTCAATTTCGAGCAGCGTACCCCGGGCCATGCTGCCCGCCTCAACCAGTTTCAGGGTACGGTTAATCTGCTGACGGGTTACTTCCATCTGGTTCTGGTCGATCAGGGCCAGCTCTTCGGCAAACAGGATTTCGAGGTATAGCGCAGCAATGGTAAGCATCAGGTCGTCTTTGGCTTTCTGCATATCCTGAATGGAAGCCTTAAGATCGAGCTCGCGCTGTTTAATGGCATTCTGCAGGGTAAAACCGTTCCAAAGGGTTATATCGGCGCCCAATCCGCCCGAAACACTGATGGAATTGGTATTCTCATATGTATTCTGGTAAGTGAGCGAGCGTCCGTAATTGTAATTGTTTCCAATCTGGCCATTGAAACTTGGCAACCGATCAAATTTTGACTGGTTGTATTGGTTTTCCTGGTACATGACTGAAAGGTTCTGCTGCTTGATCTGGATATTATTCTCCAGTGCATAGTCGATACACTGCTGGAGCGACCATATTTCCTGGGCCGGTATTCTGTGTGCCACCAACACAAGCAGTATCCCGAATAGTATTGTTGTAATATTTCTCATCGGATTATTGGTATTAAAAATATGTCAAAATTACATTATTGATCGAAATAAGGCTATGACTTCTGTTTCGCTTTCTTCGGATCAACTTTTTCACCTTTCAGTTTATCGTTCAGGGTTAATCCTTCGAGAATTTCGATGTTAATGCCATCTGATAATCCGGTTTTTACATTTCTTCTTTCGAATTGCTGTTCGCTTTTTTCAATTTCCACAAACGCCGAATCATTTTCAAATTTCAGTAAACCTTCGGGGATAGTGAGCACACTGTCGCGCCGTGACAGTACAATATTGGCGTTGGCGCTGTACCCCGAACGAATAAACTGATCTTCCTTGAGTAATACATCAGCCCTGATTTCGAACTGAATAGCTCCGTTTTCGGTCTTACCTTTGGGAGCAATATATTTCAGAACTGCATCAAATTTATCGTTGTCAATGGCGCCAATAGTGAGCTCTATGTTCATTCCTTCGGTAATTTTGCCTACTTCGGTTTCGTCAACTTTCCCATTGAAAATCATATCGTTCATATCGGCCACCACGGCAATGGTGGTTCCGGCATTGAAAGTATTGGCCTGTATCACCGAAAAGCCTTCTTTTACAGGCACATCGAGTACCATACCATCGATAGTGGAACGTATTAAAGTATTGGTAGTTTTTGCTGATGTTTTGGTTACCCCTTTGCGGATCAGTTCCAGGTTGTTTTCGGCAGCTTCATATTCTTCGCGTGCTGAATTATATGCCAGGTTGGCTTTTTGGTATTCTTCCCTCGAAATGACCTGCTTTTCATAGAGAGTTGTCTGACGTTCGAAGTCGATTTTTGCATCCTCGAAATTCAATTTTGCCCGGTTAACCCGCGACTCTGCATTGTTCAGGTTAACCATATCGGGGATTATATTGACCCGTGCCATTACATCGCCTTTCCGTACCATAGCGCCAGGTTCAATAAACAACTCTTCAATAATACCTGAAACCTGCGGTTTGATTTCAATCTCTTTCCGCGGTTCAACGGCTCCTGTTGCCACTGTTTTTTTCACAATGGTATTGATTTCAGGGCTTTTTATTTCAAATACTTCTGCTTTGGGTTGCGATTTTTTATATAAAAACCCAAGTGTTCCTAAAAATATGGCTGCCAGTACAACCAGTCCAAAAATTTTCATCACTTTTTTCATCTGTAAATTGTTTTGTTTTTTAATGGTCGGATGGAATTAGCTCCGCTGAACTTTGTTTCGCCAACG
>JBBIHB010000008.1:36473-104410 GCA_037447215.1 Bacteroidales bacterium | reverse complement strand
GGCATCCGATATCAAAGCCACATCAGTTCCCGATTCGATTTTTTCGGCAATCCCCTGAACTGTAACGTGCTCGTTGAACTTATGATGTGAAACCATATGTACCTTAATATCGTAGTGGGCCAGTAACCTGCCTGAAACCCTGGTATCCTCAGCTAAAATGTAGCCGGCTTCTTTCAGAACCCTCACTGCCCTATAGGTCATATCCTCAAGGTTTCCAACAGGAGTAGGGACAATATAGAGTTTGCCTGGCTTCATTTTCAGCGAATGTATTTGCTTTTTCGGTTCATTCGGTATTATAAAAACCTCCGTTTAACCAGATCAATAAACTTCAGGCTGGTTTCGTTTTTTTTCCACTTGAAGTTTTCGCGCAAAAAAGTTGCCGCATCATGTATGGATGCCATTGAATCAATATTCCGGACGGTTTCATTAAACCTATCGGCATTTCCTTCGAACAATTCGCGGGTAAACAGAAAACGGTCGTTGATGCCTATGGCAGCCTGCAGGTTCGGAACCGGCATGTTCGAATATTTATAATCGGTTTTCCCATGCTCAATAAGCAGATCGTTTACCGATTTACTGTGTTGAAATTTTTCTCCGAAAGTTTGAGGTGGAACCACAATTTCCTCCTCGAGCTCCATTTCATCATTTTCAGGAATGGTCACCAGCCGGGGTTCAATTTCAGTTGGTGAAGATGTGGTTGGGATTTCAACTCCAGGCTGTTCCGTTTCAGGAATTTTTTCAATCATAGTTACTGCCGGTTCAACAATATGGGTTTTTGGAGATGGTCTTTTTTCGACAATCTGAGTAAACCGTGGATGAGGTTTGCTTCTTTCTTCCTGACCGGTATCGGTTGAAGTTTTCAAAGGAGCTGCTGCCTCGACATGTATCTCCGTTCCTGGAAAAACCATTTCAATTTCAGTTTTCCTAACGGAAGGAACACTATCGGATGCCACCTCCAGCATGTGCCGCACACCCGAAATGCGTGTATATACCAGTTCCATATCAATTGGCTCGTAGTGCCCCGAATTTTTTATTCCGTTTACAAGTTCCTGCAGTTCCGATACATCGCGCAGTAAAATCTGCATCAGTTTTTTATTATCCATATTTGAATACGGTTTTTCTGTAAATTTTCTGTTCTTTTATATTACTTTGCAAAGTAAATTAATAATGTAAAAGTACTAATTTCTGACAACACATCATCCATGTTTATTGAAAGGGATTTTAGCGGAAAGCGGACCGGAAGCATTGAGGTAATCTGCGGATCGATGTTTTCGGGAAAAACCGAGGAGTTGATCCGCCGCATCAAAAGGGCCAAAATTGCCCAACAAAAAGTTGAGATATTCAAACCGGCCATCGATGTCCGCTATTCAACTCTTGAGGTGGTTTCGCACGACGAAAATGCTATTCGCTCCACTCCCGTCGAAAACTCTTCGAATATTCTTCTGTTGGCTGCCGATGTGGATGTGGTTGGAATTGACGAAGCCCAGTTTTTCGACCGCCACCTTGTCGAAGTATCCGTTCAGTTGGCCAATCAGGGGGTCAGGGTTATTATTGCAGGGCTGGATATGGACTTCAGGGGCAACCCTTTTGGACCAATTCCTGCATTGATGGCTGTTGCCGATTATGTGACCAAGGTACATGCCATTTGTGTGCGCTGCGGAACCATTGCCCAGTTTTCGCACAGGTTAACCGAAAAAGAGCAGATTGTACTGCTAGGCGAAAAAGATATTTACGAACCTTTATGCCGCAGGTGCTATAACCAGGCTATTGCCGAAAAATAATGGCCTATACTGTTGACGATATATCGAGAATTACAGGTGGATTTACTTTAAGGAATGATCTGCCTCCTGGGTTCAGCGTCAGCAAACTTTCGGTTGACAGCCGTACGGTAATCGATGGGGAAAGCACACTTTTTTTCGCCCTGAAAGGAATTCGCCATAATGGGCATCATTTCATTGAAGACCTTATCGGTAAAGGAGTTAAAGCATTTGTGGTTTCAGAGAATGTGAAAACAAGCACATCGGACAAAATCGCTGTTGTCCATGTATCCGACACCCTCGATGCTTTGCAAAAGTTATCCTCTTATCACAGGTCGAGGTTTCACTACCCGGTGATCGGAATTACTGGAAGCAACGGAAAAACCATTGTAAAAGAATGGCTTCACGACCTGCTGGCCGACCATTATTGCATAGTACGAAGCCCGAAAAGCTTTAACTCACAGGTAGGCGTACCCCTATCGGTTTGGAATATGGATGAAAAGTGCGATCTGGCCATTTTTGAGGCAGGGATTTCGCAACCTGGTGAAATGAAAAATCTTGAACAGATTATCAGGCCAACCATTGGCATTTTTACAAACATAGGCGATGCCCACCAGGAAAATTTCATCAGCATCGAATCGAAAATCTGGGAGAAACTCCAGTTATTCAGGTCGGCCGAAAAATTGATCTATTGTGCCGATCATGATTTAATTGCCCTACAAGCCGGAAGCTATTGCAAGTCGATGGAAATCACCCCAATTACCTGGTCATTGCATGGGAACAGGGCCAATATTCAGTTCAGGAACATTAAATCCGATCACAATTCCAGAATAGAAACAAATTGGGGTGAATATTCGCTTAGCATCACCATACCATTTACCGATTACTCATCCATTGAGAATTGCTGCCATTGCCTTGCGCTGATATCAACCCTTGATGCGGATATAACCCGGATTTCAGAAGGTTTTGCCAGGTTGTCACCACTGGCCATGCGGCTCGAAATCAAAAAGGGCATCCAAAACAGCCTATTGATCAACGACTACTATAACTCCGATATTAATTCCCTCGAAATAGCCCTGACAGTATTGAACCAACAGGCCGAAAAGAACCATCTCCGCAAAATGGTTATTCTTTCAGATATCCGCCAATCGGGTTATTCATCAGGTGATCTTTACCGTAAAGTAAACCGTATGCTCGAAAATACCAGCATTGATTTGTTTATTGGAATAGGACGGGATATAAAAAACGCCTCTAAATGGATATCGGCAAAAAATCAATTATTTGAAACCACCAACGAGTTTATTTCCAACTTTAGAAAAATTGATTTCACAAATTCAGCTGTACTCATTAAGGGGGCTCGTGAATTCAGGTTCGAGGAAATTTCATCGGTATTGCAACAAAAAGCCCACCAGTCGGTATTCGAAATCAACCTGAACACCATGGTCGAAAACCTCAATATTTTCAGGTCGAGATTGAATCCAAAAACCCGGATAATGGTTATGGTCAAGGCTTTCTCGTATGGCACGGGCGACGTTGAAATTGCCAAAATGCTCCAATACCAAAGGGTCGATTACCTGGCTGTGGCGGTTGCCGACGAAGGGATCGGATTGAGAAATGCTGGAATTTCACTCCCCATTATTGTAATGAACCCCGAAATGCACAGCTTTCAGCACCTGATCGATTACCGTCTCGAACCCAACATTTATTCGATCCCGATTGCCGACGATTTCAGTAAAGTAGTGGCACATAATGCCATTGAAGAATTCCCTGTCCATATTAAACTCGATACCGGAATGAACCGTCTTGGCTTTAAAACCATTGAAGAGCTTGGGCAACTGCTAAAAATATTGAAAAGTAATCCACAATTGTTAATCCGATCGGTTTTTTCTCACCTGGTGGCCAGCGATGACTCTGAGTTCGATGGATTTACCCAGAAACAGATCCACCTATTCGATGAATTTTCAAACTGGTTGCAAGTACAACTCAGTTACCGATTTGAAAGGCATATCCTCAACTCGGCCGGCATCGAACGGTTTCCCGGGCACCAATATGAGATGGTACGATTGGGGATTGGCCTTTATGGAATCAGCAGTACGAACCTTCCCCTAAAACCGATTGGAATTCTCAGGAGCTCCCTTTCACAGATTAAGACGGTAATGCCTGGTGAAACCGTTGGGTATAACCGGTCGGGTAAAATTGAAAAGCCTTCCGAAATTGCTATCATCCCCTTAGGATACGCCGACGGACTCGACCGAAGGCTTGGGAATGGTATTGGATCAGTGTTTATCAGGGGGGCCAGGGTACCACTGATCGGGAACATCTGTATGGATATGTGCATGGCCGATGTTACGGGAATAGGTGCTCAACCAGGAGATGAAGCTGAGTTTTTTGGCCATCATATTTCAATTTCCGAAGTATCAGGGTCGATCGGTACCATACCTTATGAAATTCTGACCGGGATTTCGCAGCGGGTCAAGAGGGTTTATATCCAGGAATAACCGAAACCTGTTATATACTACCCAAGCTTACTGATCCGGTCGAGACGCTGAAGGTCAATAATTTGTATTTTCCTGCCATCGATGGCAATAAGCTTTTCGTTTGCAAAAGTGGAAAGTGTCCGGATTGCATTTGAAGTGGTCATATTGGACAGGTTGGCGATATCTTCGCGCGAAATATATACTTTCAGTGTGGTACCATCGTGTTCAAATCCATATTTGTTTGCCAGCAACATCAGCGATTCGGCCAGGCGGCCACGTATATGTTTCTGTGACAAGGCCACTGTCCGGGCATTGGCAAAGCCCAGTTCTTTGGCAAGTTTCCTGATAATTTCAAGCGAAAAATCGCTGTTTTTCATCGCCCGGTTATAAATAAAATCGAGGTCAACGTTTGCAACCACCGAATCTTCGAGCGTAACTGCCGAAGCAATATGGTTTTCACAGGCAAAAATGGCACGGTACCCTATAATGCCCAAAGCTTTTGACAGCCTTATTATCTGCTCCCTTCCTCCAACACCTTCCTTGAAAATTTTCAATTTACCCTTCACCAACATCATAAACCCCGATGGCTTATCGCCTTCCCTGAAAACCATTTCATTTCGTTTGTACCTGGTAAACGAAACATGCTTCCTGATTTCATTTTTATCTTCTTCACTGAGAACATAAAACAATGATTTCGGATTATCGAGAATTTCTCTAAACCCTTCGGCATATAACATATTGGAAATTTTTACTTATCCGGGCGTCAAATTTACATTTTTTTGCCTAAAAATCAGACTCGCAATTGAGAATTTAAAACCTGGCAACAATGGGCATCCTACGCCCAAACCCAAAAGCTTTTGAACTTATCCTCAATATGGGTGCGGCCTGAAATCTTTTATATTCATTTGAATTTACCATCCTGACCACTTGCGTGACCAAAGCAGGGTCGAATCCTAAAAGCGAAATATCAACAGGTGATTGGTTGAGTTCAGTGTAATGGTAAAGAATTTTATCCAATACTTCATATTCGGGCAGGTAATCGGTATCCTTTTGCCCGGGCCGAAGTTCGGCCGATGGGGGTTTAAGTATTGAATTTTCAGGAATGATTTCACCAATGCGGTTTATGAACCTGGCCAGGTGATATACATCCGTTTTATAGACATCGCCAAGAACGGCAAGGCCTCCGTTCATATCACCATAAAGGGTTCCATAACCCACTGCACATTCACTTTTATTGGTGGTATTGAGCAATATATGCCCAAATTTATTCGATAATGCCATCAGGTATATACCCCGTGCCCTGGCCTGGATATTCTCTTCGGTTACATCGGGACTCAAGCCTGAGAACAAGGGTTCAAGGCCATGTTCAAAAGCCTCAACAGCTTCGTTAATGTTAATAATGTCGTATTGAATGCCCAGATTCCGGGCCAGTTCCACAGCATCGTCAATGCTATGCTTCGATGAAAATTTTGAAGGCATGAGCAAAACCCGCACATTGGGAGCCCCGAGGGCTTCAACTGCCAGTACAGCAACCACTGCTGAATCGATACCACCTGAAAGACCGAGGGTAGCTTTCGAAAACCCTGACTTCCTGAAATAATCCCTGATCCCCATAACCAGGGCATCATGTATTTTAACTATAACATTTTCATTAGATTGAGCATTTACACGGGTCAGATTTTCTGTATCAACCACCCTGAAATCTTCTTCGAAATAACGCAATTCGTGAAGGATTTCGCCCTGCTTTGAAACCACTACAGAACCTCCGTCGAAAATCAGTTCGGTGTGCGCCCCTATCTGGTTTACATAGATTAAGGGTGCGCCAAACTGAATTGCTTTCTTTTTCAGTATATCCTTGCGCCACGTTTCCTGGTTGTAGGAGAATGGTGATGCCGAAAGGTTGATTATTATCTCGGGCGAAAACCGGCTTAATTCTTCAAGTGGCGAAACCTGATATATTTTATCCTTACCAAACTCAGTAAAAGTTGGTTGTTCGTCCCACACATCTTCGCAGATGGTTACAGCAAGCCGTTTGCCCGAAATCTCCAGAATCCTGAATTCGCGGTTTGGTTCAAAATGACGGTATTCGTCAAATATATCATAGGTAGGAAGCAAGGTTTTGTAAAATGTTTGCTGAACTTTTCCATCAGCCAGATACCAGGCAGCGTTATATAGCTTCTTGCCCCTGTCGGACTGATTGATGGCCGGGCCGCCAATAAGGGCTGAAACTCCGATACACTCTTTGGCAAGTTTATGCATTGTCATTTCGGCCTGTGCAATAAATTCTTTCCTTTCCAGAAGATCGTGAGGATAGTAACCTGTAACAGCAAGTTCCGAAAAGACAATCAAATCTGCCTGTTCATTTTTTGCCCTCTGTATGGCTCTACTGATTTTTTCAGCGTTGTCATCAAAATCACCAATCCGGTAATTCAATTGTGCCAAGGCTATTTTCATAGTCTGATAATTTAATGATTGCAAATCTCCACTTTTTCATTCACTTTCGCAATAATGTTTTACGCCTGTCGTATTAGAATAAAAATAATTTTAACATGAAGCTGATTTTTAAGGTATCCTGGTTGGTAATTATAGTATTGTTCATTTTTTCCTGCAATAGGAATCCCCTCAAAATAAATATTTCCGGTATTACCGGTGAGATAGAAATTATCAGGTTCGAAAAAGAACTCATATTGCTTGGGAATAATCCTTCAAAAGAAAATATAGAAATTCTCAGGGACCGCTATCCTGAATTTACAGATATTTTTACCATGCACATCATCAGGATTGGTGCTTTGATTGAAGATGAAACCATTGATGGGATACATACTTTTTTGAATGATACTATGATCCAATCGGGTTACCGGATGGTGGAAGAAAAATTTTCAGATTTTTCTGAGGTTGAAAAAAGATTAATCCATGCTTTTAAACACTACCAGTATTATTACCCCGATAAACCATTGCCCGAAATTTATACCTGTGTTTCTGGTTTCAACGAATCGGTATTTGCCGATGAAAACCTGATTGGCATCAGTCTCGATAAATATCTTGGAGCAGACAATGTATATTATCATTTATTGGGATTTCCCCGGTTTAAACAACGCAAAATGATCCCCGAAATGATACCAACCGATGCCATGTATGTATGGGCTATGGGCGAATTCGAAATCGGAAGTCAGGCCACCACCCTGCTCGACCACATTGTTCATGAAGGAAAACTGCTCTATTTTCTCGAAGCTATGATGCCAGGTGCGCACGATACACTGATTACCGGTTTTACTGCAAAACAGGCAGAATGGTGCAGGAAGAACGAATCACAAATGTGGACCTACCTGATCGAACATGAACTGCTTTATTCCACCAAACAAATGGATATTGTCCGTTACATCAACGACGGGCCCCACACCAACGGATTTCCTCAGGAATCGCCAGCCCGGACGGGAGCTTGGCTTGGAAGGCAAATCATCAGGAAATATATGAAAAGGCATCCTGAAGTTACCTTGCAGCAATTAATGGAAAATAAAAACTATATGGAAATACTCGCTGCATCGGCATATTTGCCATAAAAAAGCCATCCCTGATGGAATGGCTTACTACAGATATGAGTTTATATCTTACAATTCTTTAATCCTGATGCTGCGGAACCATACATCATCACCGTGATCCTGTAATGCAATATATCCCGACTCAGGTACATTGGCCCAGTCGGGGTTTAAACCCGGGAACTTTGAACCGGCAACCAGCTGGTTCCACTCATCGGTCCATAAATGGTATTCGAGAACCGTTTCGCCATTCTGTTTGTGAACAACAGTACCCCTGTAAACCAGGATTTCAACACTGTTCCATTCGCCAGCAGGTTTTGCATTTTGCGGTTTTGCCGGAATCAGGTCATATAACGAACCTGCTTTACGGTTACCATCAACACCGAGGAATGAATCGGGGTGGCGTTCATTGTCAAGTACCTGCATTTCGGGTGCAGTCTTCCAAATGGGCCAGCCTTCAACTTCTTTTCCAAGGTAAAAAATACCCGAGTTGCCACCTTCCGAAATTTTCCATTCGAGGCGAAGGATAAAATTACTGAATCCTTTATCGTAAAGGATGTCGCCACCATCGGCAGCGCCAGCCTCACCACGTCCGGAACCCTGACATTTTAGGGCGCCATCTTCAATGATCCATGCTGCAGGGAAATGATCCTTGTTTACACCACGCCATCCGGTTGTTGTTTCACCATCAAAAAGAAGGGCCCAACCTTCGGATTTTTCATCTTCTGTCAATTGGTTAGGACCCACTTCGGCCGATTTGGTGGTGTCAGTACCCTGCGGCTTTTTTTGTCCACCCTGACAAGCAAACAAAACCACAAATGAAACTGCCATAAGAATAACTGAAATTTTTTTCATTGCTATTTGTTTTAATATTAAAAAATTACGTTGATTTCTGCCAGTACAAAAATATTAAAAAAGGATAATCAGTCAATGTTTTTTATAATTTCGCCGCCGACTTTTAAAATAATAATATAATCGACTATCCAAAGCATAAAATTATGTCGAAAAGAAAGAATAGGATTGGAATTCTGACAGCAGGGGGCGATTGTCCAGGATTAAATGCTGCCATCAGAGGTATTGGAAAAACGGCTATCGTAGAGTATGGAATGGAAGTGATAGGGTTCAGGGCTGGATATACAGGGCTTATCAACAACGATTATATTGAACTTAAAGAGAGCCAATTATCGGGAATTTTGACCCTTGGGGGCACCATTCTTGGTACTTCGCGGGAAAAACCTTACAAATTGGTAGGGAACGGGGGTGAACCCAATGTAAAACCCGTCCATATCATTCAAAACTATGAGAACCTCGGGCTCGACGCACTGATTTGTATCGGTGGTAATGGAACAATGAAAACCGCCAATATGTTATCGAAGGAAGGACTGAATGTGATTGGGATACCCAAAACCATTGACAATGACGTTTGGGGTACCGATGTTACCTTCGGGTTCGATTCGGCAGTATATATTGCAACCGAAGCCATCGACCGCCTGCACACCACAGCCAATTCGCACCAACGTGTAATGATTATCGAAGTAATGGGCCACAATGCAGGATGGCTTGCACTTTATGCAGGAATGGCCGGTGGAGGCGATATTATTCTATTGCCCGAATTACCGCATAACATCCGTTCGGTATGTAAAAAAATCGAAAACCGCTACGAGGACAATAAAGCTTACTCCATTGTTGTTGTCGCCGAAGGAATTGAACACCCGCACAGGGGTTCGGCTGCACACTACCTCTCCGATGCCATTACCACTTTTACGGGCATTGAAACACGCGAGACGGTGCTTGGATACCTTCAGCGTGGAGGAAGCCCAACACCTACCGACAGGATACTGGCAACCCGGTACGGCTTTTTCGCCGCCGAATGTATTGCTAACGGCAAATTTGGAACCATGGTAGCCATAAGAGATACACGTCTTGAAGCAGTCCCCCTTGAAGAAGTCGGGGGTAAAACCAGGTTGGTTGAACCCAATGATCCGATGATTGAAATCGCCCGTAAAATGGGGGTTTCGTTTGGGGATGAATATATATAGTACGTTTCTGTGCCTTCCTATTAAATCGGGTTTAATTTAGGGTGTTCCCATGATTCCATGACCCTTAAATCGTTGAAAGAATGGCATTTTGATATATTTAGGGGCTTTAATTGTAATAAAGATCCATCAAAACCTTCCAGGGAGCAAAACATTCCCCGATAAATTAATTACCCGATTAACAAATCTACCAATTTTCCTTATTGACATTTGAAGCAAAAACAAAATTTATTTATTGGGTACCAATATTTTGGACTTCATTAATTTCCACCTGTTCAGGCGGTAAACAACAGATGTTTTCAACACACCAAGCCCATAAATCAAACTATTTTTAATATTAATACTCGAAGCTTCGTCAAAATATTTGGTCGGACAGGTAATTTCTGCTATTTCATATCCCTGAAACCAAATCTGGGCAAGCATCTGATTATCGAAAATAAAATTGTCGGAATTGGCTTCAAAATTGACCGACTCAAGAACTTGCCTTGTAAAAGCGCGATACCCGGTATGGTATTCCGACAGTTTTGCATTCATCAGGATATTCTGAAAAAGTGTAAGAAACCGGTTGGCTATATATTTATAAACCGGCATTCCGCCTTTCAGTGCTCCTTTTCCAAGGATGCGCGAACCAAGAACAACATGATAGAGTCCACTGGCAAGCAAGTGCGACATGGCAGGGATCAACAATGGGGTGTATTGATAATCAGGGTGAAGCATAATAACAATATCGGCCCCAAGTTCAAGAGCCTTATTATAGCAGCTTTTCTGGTTGCCACCATAGCCACGGTTTACCTGATGTTCAACAATGTGTTTTATACCCAGTTCACGGGCAACCTTAATGGTGGCGTCCCGACTAAGGTCATCAACCAGGATCACCTCATCAACAATGGTAAAATCAATTTCGTCGTAAGTTATTTTCAGTGTTTTTTCAGCATTATAAGCCGGTAAAACCACCACAACTTTTTTATCCCTGATCATAAAATATTCTGTTAAAAACAGCGCAAAAGTAATAAATCCGCTATGAGTGATTGACTATAACCGGTTTTTTTTTTGGTGGTTCCTATTTTACCTGAAAAGTCATTTAAGTGGTGCTGCGTATGCTAAAACATCGGCTGCGCTAATTTTTTTATCGCACAATATGATGAGCCTCTCAATTACATTTCTGAACTCCCTGATGTTTCCGGTCCACACAATTTTCTGCAACTCTTTTACTGCATCCTCTGTAAGTGTTTTTTCAGGAATACCATACTCGCTGCAAATCTGTTGAATAAAATGAGCTGCCAGAAGAGGAACATCCTCGAGCCTTTCGCTGAGTGAAGGAACTCTGATCAGGATAACACTGAGGCGGTGATAGAGGTCTTCGCGGAAGTTTCCTTTTTCAATCTCGTCTGAGAGGTTTTTATTGGTTGCCGCCACTACACGCACATCTACTTTTATGGCATTATCGCTGCCCACCCTGCTGATTATACTTTCCTGAAGAGCCCTCAAAACTTTTGCCTGGGCTGATAGGCTCATATCGCCGATTTCGTCCAGAAAAAGGGTACCCCCATTTGCTTGTTCAAATTTTCCTTTGCGTTGCTTTATGGCCGATGTAAATGCACCTTTCTCGTGACCAAACAATTCACTTTCGATCAATTCCGAAGGGATTGCGGCACAGTTTACTTCCACAAACGGGCCTTGCGCCCTGTTGCTCAGATCGTGGATACGGCGGGCGACAAGTTCTTTGCCAGTTCCGTTCGAACCGGTTATAAGCACACGCGCATCGGTACGGGCAACCCTGTCGGCCATTTCGAGCACCTTGCGGATGGCTTCCGATTTACCCACAATTTCGTACCGTTTGTTGACTTTTTTCTTGAGAATTTTTGTTTCTGTAACCAGATTCGACTTATCCATTGCATTTCGGATGGTAATAAGCAACCGGTTCAGATCGAGGGGTTTTTCAATGAAATCGAACGCACCTTTTTTAATGGCCTCAACGGCTGTATCAATATTTCCATGTCCCGAAATCATCACTACTGGAGCATCATATCCCTGCTCGCCGAGCTTTTCTAGTACTTCGATGCCATCCATTCCAGGCATTTTAATATCGCATAAAACTACGGCATATTCGCCGGTTTTTACTTTCTCGAGACCAGCAGGCCCGTTTTCGGCCAAATCAACCTGATATTTTTCGTACTCAAGAATATCTTTTAACGTATTGCGGATGCTTCGCTCATCGTCGATAACCAAAATTCGTGACATGCTGTTTTGTTTATTAATTTGCCACAAAAATAAGAAGAGTGCCGAAAAACCGCAATTTAATCATGCATTTAGGGGGAACATAGAACCCACAATTCAACATCCGCCCCTCACAGCAACCACTTCGCGTTTCACAGGCGCACCAATATTCTTCAGGGCATCCATAAGATTTTGCATTCCTGCAGCCGATTGTGCCCTGAAATGGTAAATATCCATTACCAATTTAGGTGAATTTGCAGGGGGTTCTTCCAGATCAAAAAACATTGCCCTGAAATCCGATGCTTTCTCACGAAGGATGTAATTCTCCGATTTCCCGATAAATTTAGCTTTCAGGCAAGCCTTTCGCACCAGTGTATCATTATCGGCATAAAAAATATTGATTTTTAACTTCTGTCTGAAAAGAGGTTCATACTGCCTTTCCATCATTTGGTCAAATGGGATATTGATGGCCATGGGTATATGAAATATTTCAAACTCTTCGGGAGAACGAACATCGATAATATTTAATTTATAGTAGTTTTTGACGATTTCATTTGCAAGCCTGTCCGCCGAAATTTCTTTAAATACACAAGTTTGCTGCCGTTTGGCCTCTGCAATCCGCTTGTTGATGATGTCGTACCTACCGGGCAAAAAAGCTACAACACCCAATACAACAAACAGGGTAAATGTTGCCAATGCATATTTGTATTTTATCCTTTTATCAATTACTGAAGCCCGCTTATTGACACGGTTTTCGATAAACCAGGTAGCAACAAAAGCACCTACTGCCATTGCCGCAAGTAAAAATCCAAAGGTAACATCTGACAATCCCAGATAAGTCGAAATTTTCACCTGACCCAGATTGTTGGCTTCGTATATATTTTCAATCAACGGAAAACCTTCTGTAAAGGCAAACACACCAATAAGTGAACCTCCGATGAAGGCCAGGCCATCGAGTTTCCCCACCGCGAGGGCACAAACACTTGTGCCGGGACAAAAGCCTCCGATAATAAATCCGGCACCCATGATAGATCCACCCAACAGAGCGGATTTAACAAATGTCGGGTTAACATAGATCACATCCAGTTCGAGCAGTCCATAATGCCCCAAAATGAGTACACCAGCCATGGCTGTAACACCGGCTGTAAAGAATACCCTTAAAACGGTGAAATCATATCCATAAAAGAGGCCAACCAGTTTTTTGGTAGATGAAAACCCGGCCTGTTCGAGAACAAAACCGAAAGCAATCCCAATGAGCAGCGCTATAATGAGGCTGAACTCTTCACTGATAATAAACGGTACTAATGGTCCCATACGATTGCTATTTTAACCAAAGTTTACGAAAGAAATAAGCCAATGAGTATGCCGCACCAAAAATGGCGAGCATGGTAAGAATGCCTCCGAGAGACAGCACTGCCATTCCGCTTAAAGCCGATCCACTGGTACAACCCCTTCCCAGTTGCGAGCCAAAACCAAACAAGGCACCTCCGATTATGGCAGCGATGACCCTTGTTGTATTGGTAATACGCGGTCCTTTTTCCAGCTTGAGACCTGTCCGATTGGCCAGCACTCCCGAAAAGAATGCACCTATTAATACCCCGATAATTTCAAAAACCAGAAAATTTTTCCAGGGCCCTTCGGGATTAGTTTCCCTGAAATCCTGGTAAAATGCTGTATTTTCAGTATGGTTCGGAGCCACTTTATCGACAGTGGCAATGATTACACTTTTGAATGCCCCACTGGCACCAAGTCCACGACCTGTAATGTAAATGGTGGCCAAAAGTACCAGGCCTAATAAAAATCCGGCCAGGTATGGATTCATAAATGGTTTTGCCTGCATGTGTTATTATTTTTTTGATTTTTGAATCACTTTTTTTGTTGAAGCCGGTTCTGATGAAACAGGCTCCTCTTCCTCCTCGAGGTCTTCGTAGCCGGTAATCATAGCTTGTATATTCGAGGTTGGAGTATGACCGGTAGTTGTCATGTAAACATGCACAACCAGAAAAACCATCAGAAGAATGGCTCCCAAAGTATGCCAGAATGCAATCGAATCAAGCGAAAAATCGCTGATAACCACTATATTATTTTTATCGATTGTTTTATGGAACATATAAAGCATACCCGATACAATTGTTATTGGTACAAGCACCAGCTTGAATCCCAGATAAACCAACCGTTGAAGAGGATTAAGTTTCCTTACTTCAGTTTTTCGTGTAGGATGCTTTTCGCCCCTGAACATTCCAATGCTGTAGAACCTGATCTGCTCGACCAATTTTGAGGTAGTTGGAATGTATTGTTTCCATTCGCCGGTTACAAAATGCCAGAAAATAGCGAATACAATCAAACCTATTAGCATCCATGATGCAACCCTGTGATAACGGGCTGCATGTTCGAAACCTATAATATCGAAAGTCCCGTGTACCTCGAATCCTGTTAAGGCCAGAAAAATAATGAGCGAAGCCTGGGTCCAGTGCCAGAAACGTTCAAAGCCCTTATATACATATACTCGTTTCATAATTGCAGATTAATCTTGATTTCCACAGCTTACATGTTATTATTGTCAGTATTGTAGTCAATTACATCGGTGTTGTATTCTCTTCGCCTGATAGATACAACCACCCTTGAAATTGCATGCAAAACAACGGCAAGCAAAGCACCAAAGAAAATCAATGCCCCAAACCTGTCGAGGTTTTTGTGATAGTCGCGCCCGGGCAAATAAAAGCCAGAAAGATTGGCCAAACGCCCCTCATTACGGGTATGGCATTCGGCACATCCAACAGCCTGATCTTTTGGCGCTACCATGTGATTTACAGGCCAATACATTACAGTTTCTACAAAATCGTATTCCCCGCTGTAAGGTAATCCTACCCTCTCCATTCCTGCAGTTGCTGCAAGGTGCCAGTCAAAATTTTTCCAGTAACCACTGTCTCCCTCCGCAACCGAAAATGTTTTTGGCTGAATAAGGGTTTTATACTTGGTATCATAAATCTGGTCGCCGGTATGGATTTTCACCGGCACAATTTTAGATTCTCTGTCGTTATGCGACCCATATAGGGTATTCATCAGTACCGGAACCGATTTTATAGTGTCGCCAAGAAGATAATGGTCGGCAGTTCCATTAAACCAGATGTAGTCAGGCTTCACATTCTTTGCCCATTTAAACCGTCCTTTTATCGATTGGTATTCCTCCGTACTGTCGGCATTGAATTCTTTATATGGCTCACCATTGCGCAATTGACCTGCCTCTGACCATATCCAGCTCATTTTGGTGGGGTTTACTTTGGCATAAACCGGAATGTGACAAGCCTGGCACGATACTTTTGCATTATGCCGGTTTAAAATATTATCAAAATGGGGAGTGTTGGTGTGGCATTGTTCGCAGGTAGCGCGATTGGTATTTTCGGATGAAACAGAATATAACCGTCCTTTTATCTGGTGGTTTTCGGCTGTATGACAAGCCACGCAAGTCATATTCATCCCGTTGGCAGCCATGTGTACATCCACATTCCGGTCGGTTGCAAGTTGAGCCACTTCCAAATCGCCATGCTTCACATTGTTACCCCCTCCACTATAAAAATGACAACTTCCGCAGTTGATCCGCTGCGGAGTCCCGACACTCTGGGCAACTTTTGTCAGGTTTACGTCACGCGCCGGGTAACCAGCCATTGCCGAACCTTTATGATATTCATCGCTGTTATCGTGACATACCATACAATCTACATTCCGGGCATTTTCAAAGTCGAAATGGTCGTTGGTCATTCCAAACCCAATATGACAGGCCGCGCATGCAAGTTCATTTGACTGTGCCCCAAGACAGAAGTTATTTAATACATTTATCTTTCCAGCTGCTGCTATGCCCCGACCTTCAATATAGGCCACACGTTCCCAGTTCCAGTGCGCTGATTGCATTACCTCCTTGTGCCGTTCGGTATGGCACGATATACATGTCTCAGTAACCTCCTGAGGGGAATTGAATTCGCGTTGTAAAGCAGGCAACTTACTGTGATCAATGGAAGATACAGGTTTGATGGCGTATTCCTGTTTTAGTTTTTCAAGTTTGAGGTTGTAGTATTCATCTTCCCGGTTGAAAATATTGATGAGCAACAATCCAACTATTACCAGGAGAATGATTGTAAATATTGTCCTTTTCATGTTATAAACTGGCTAAATTTATCTGTTAATCATTCAAAAGGAACTATCCATTCTTTTAATTTCTCATAAATGGCAGTAAAAGTATCTAATTATCTACATATTTCTACACGTCCAAAATTGTGTTATACAACACATACGATATCAAATAATCTATTTTTAATTGATTATCAATATATTAAAATCGAAATTATCAATTATTTTACACTTTAATTCATAACGATTTTAAAGAATAATTTGAAACTTAATGACAAAAAATGAAGAGGTAAAATGAATAATCAATCAAATGTTGAAGTATATTTGGTGGCATTTTGTCTAACTGAACAACTGAAAAATAAAATCTAATAAATATTGAGATATGGATAAAACCAAACAAATACAGCGCAAAGGGAATCAGACTGCATTTATCATCAGTATTGTCATTATCCTGATTTTGTTGATCCTGTTGATGTATATCTGACGTAACCGGCACTTACAACCTTAATACAAACCGGCCATTGGGAGGCAATGCCCTGAAAAATGATTTCGCCTCATTTGCAGGTATAAAAACTGTTATTTCGGGCAAATAATCGGGTTTCCGGAACCGAAGCACATCATGGTTAACCGACTTCAAAGTTTTCATGTGCCGTCTCAATCGATAACTCAATAACGAGCCATCAAATTTCTTATCAAATTCATCCGATTGTACAATACTGACAATCAGGGCACTGTCGAGAAGCAAATGCCACTCGATAAATTCAGATTTGGTGGTATCAATTTTTATTACAGACTGCGCCGCTTCTATAGTATCCTTAGGAACTTTCCGCACAATGACCGGATTTTTTTCAATAGTTCCCTCAATTTCGGTAATGTTGAAGGGTTTCGAAAAGTGATGGGCATAAGCATCAGGTTTGATACCCTTAAAGAACCTCGACATTTCGGCTTTTTGAAATTTCACCTGCCTCAATACAACCCCTTTCATTTCGAGTTGCACCAGGCTGTCAACCAGGTTAACCGTTAATCCGATGGAGTCGCCCTTCGACAACGTTAACCGGGCATTCAGAAAAGATTTCTGATGAATAAGATTCCATTCTTCAGCGGAGTATATCAGAGTGTCATTTATACCAGTCCCGGCATAGTTCCACTGCGAAAGTTTGCTTTGGAGCGCAGAAATATAGAAACCGGTAAATACAAGAAAATAAATTACCAGTGCAATTGGTACTCCATTCAGAAAAACGAGCCTTAAAACCTTTTTTGTTTTTTCATTCATCTTTTTCAGGATAATTATCTAGTAAATAAACACTTTAGCCCCAACCGGAAGTGATTGGAAAACCGCCTCAAGGTCATCATCGAGCATTCGAATACAACCATGGGTTACGGGCAATCCTATGAGCCTTTGATAAAGCGTACCGTGAATCATATATCCATCGCCGAGTGTCAAGGCATAATCACCCAGTACACCTCTTTCGTACCTCGACGGATGATCGGGGGGAGGAACAGGAAGGCCATCTTCCACAAAAGCCCAGTCGGGTTTCCGCCAAACCGGATTCTCGAGTTTGGCCTGCACCCTGAAGTCGCCCCGGGGAGTCCGGAAAAACCATCTCTGGTCGCCCTCCCCTTCAAGGCTGATCATGCTGCCTGTTGAGCACATTCCTTCCTTTACTAATTGTCGGTTCCGGTACAATGCAAAACGGTTTTCGGTAGTATTTACCACCAGATAGGCATTGCCAGGAGTCAAACGTTCAATCCTACGTTCGAGATTACGGATATCATTCTGTAATGCTGCAATCCTTTTCGATGAAACAGCATCATGTTCCACAATATTTCCAGACCTGACAACCGGTACAAATCTTTCGGCAATGAAAGGGGATACAAACAACAGAAAAGGTAAAAACAGAAAATAAGCGAAGACTGCTCCGGCAATTTTTAAAGAAGGAAATATGGCCTTCTTAACCTTTTCCTGGGTTAACAGATAGCTTAATGAAAGTTTTTTATTTTCTGTCAACGGATTCATTTCTTTTATAGTTATTAAAATTTCAGGATATCAATCCAAATTATGACTTTCGGCAAGCGTTTTACTGCGCCACTCTTTGTAAGGTTTTAATGATCCAACAATAATAACTGGGGTGTTAACCGAAGTGTTCCTAAATACAAAGTCCATTTCGTGGTCGGTTAGTGCCACACATCCGTTAGTCCAGTTGAAACCCTGTCCTCCATGTCCATGAATTTCGATTAATCCACCCACATCAATATGCTTTGGTATAACGCCATTTTTTATGTTGTTACGGTATCTCTCCAAATCATCGCTGTTGGGGTAGTTCAACAATAATGCCTTGTAATATCTGGTTTGCCGTTTCTCTTTTTTTCTTACTACAAGGTAGCTTCCTTCGGGAGTTGCCTGGTCACCCTGGTGGTTTTTATCCCCAATCCAGTTTGGGCCAAATTCGGCATGAAAAGTATTTTTCAGTTTACCATCCTTATAAAGCTTCAATTCCCTGCTTAATTTATCCACTACAATGAGAGGTGCATTGTTTCTTTCTGATACCTGCAGGGCAGATTTATAAAGGTTTTCCCAATGATCGAAGGATTCAAAATATTCTATCATTCGATTTTCAGCCAGATTTTCAATTTTTATGATGTGTTGATCAACATTATTCATGATTTCTGCTGCTTTTCCGTAATCACCTTTATCCCTAGCCACTTTTGCTTCACTGAGCATCAGTTTGGCCCGGCTATACTGGTCGCGGAATGAATCAGGAAAAGGAAGGGATGAATACAACAAGCCAATTTGCCGAAGCATTTCTTTCAAGTGTTCATACTTAGATGCAGTTTCCTGATTGGCATTCAACGAATTTCGTGAGGCAAGTTTTATGGATTCGAGCGATGCATCGGAAGATAAAACGGCAAAATAAACAACCCTGGAATAATCGCGCAATAAAATAAAACGCTGGTTTTGGTTTTGCCAGGCCCACATTGCTGAATCGTAATATGAACTGGCTTTACTGAATTTCTCGGGTGCATATTGAAGCGCACCTCCATTTCGAGCCTCAGCAAGATTTTCCATTGCAGTATTAATTGCCTGATCGGGGGTTTCGGGAATGAAAATATAGAATAATACCGAAACAATTGTAATAACTACAACCAGAGTAAAAAGGCTATAACCAATCCTGATTCTTAATTTTCTGATTCTGATCATTTAACAAAACTAAAAAAACCCCGGAGCAGATTAACTCCGGGGAGCACCAATGAAACAAACAAAAATCAAAAAAAAATTATCTTCTACCTTTGAATTTGTCAATAACTGTTTGTAATTCAGTTGTAATCGCAGTTACTTTTTCTTTTGCTGCTTTCAGTTTATCGTTGGCTTCTATCCATTTTCCCTGCTCGACCAGGGCTGTTGCTTCGGTTGTTGCCGTTTCCACTGTTCCAATTTCGGCAGCAATAGCATCAACAGCAGCTTTACCTTCTTTCCCTTTAGGTGCTTTTGCAACTAGGTTTTTAGCTTCAGCAACCAATGTGCTAACTTCGGCCATAAGAGCATCCACTTCGGCCTGTACTTCAGCCTTACGGGTTTCAGTATTGGCTTTTACGGTTAACGACATTTCGTTGATTTGTGCCAATTTGGTTTTTACATCGGCAAAGCTGGCAAACATTTTTCCCTTACGGGCTTCAATAAGAGCACTGACAGCATTCAATGAATCCTGCATTGCATTGAATTCAGCCGGCACATAAAGATCAGCACCCGATGACCTTGCATCTTCAATTGCAGCTTTTGCTGCATCTAATTCCGCCTGAGGAACTTTAGCACAACTGCTCAGCAATACAACAACACTGAACATCAAAATAGCGAAAGCAAATTTGTTTTTCATACCAATTAAAAGTTATTTTTGTTTAACCAATTTTCGAAATCAACCGGACTCTCTTATAAAATTTTCATCATTCCGGTTGATTTGTCATTAAGACGTAGGAAATTTTAAAAGTAACCAATCGATAAGAAAAATTATTAAAAAATATTCTGTTACATTTCTGAAATATGCTTGATAAAACATTTCTGCACCTCAAAGATGAGGAACTTGCCCATAGGATTATTCACAACAGTGAAGACTATCTTTTTGAAATACTATACAAAAGGTATCATCACAAAGTATTCGATAAGGTTTACAGTTTTATTAAAGACCGGCAGAAATCGGAAGAATTTACCAACGACATTTTATCGAAAGTCTATGAAAAGTTAACCGGATACAAAGGCAACTCTGCCATATCTTCCTGGATTTATTCCATTTCTTATAACTATTGTATCGATTACCTGCGTTTTCAGAAAAAGCTTCATTATCCGGATTGGAACAAAAACAATGAGATTCCAGAAATACCTGATGAAACCGAAGAGGACCTTTCGGGGGTAACGTACGAAAAGCTGCTTAAAATCCTTGAAATGATCCACCCTGAAGAAAAAGCTTTGATCCTGATGAAATATCAGGATGAAATGTCGTTGAAACAAATAGCCAATACGCTAAGGATCAGTGAAGATGCAGTTAAAATGCGCCTTAAACGTGCAAGAACACGTATTGTATATTTATACAAACAGCACTTTCATGATTAATTCTTTCAAAACACGTTACTTCTGAAAAAAAAATCGTCATTAAAAAAACAGTAATAAAATGCAAAATATAATTTTAAAAATCTTTCAATCGAATAAAACCAAACCTACAAAAGCCGTATTAAAATCGTTCGAAAGCATATTCGGACAGCCGGTGAATGTTGAATGGCACCGCGAGAATAACAATTATGAAGTGTTATTTTATATTGAGGAAAGGGAAAATATTGCACTTTTTGCCCCTGATGGAGTTTTGATTGAAAAGAAACAAAACCTTGTTTTAAGTGAAGCTTCGCCTGAAGTGGTGAAACAAGCAAAATATGTGGGCGAATTAATGAACCTGATCGAAATTACCCGTGATGGCAAAATATTTTACGATGTCATTGCCCGCGACCTGTATCTGGACCGGTATTATCTTTTACTCGACCATGAAGGCAATCTGATCGAAAAAAAGAAACTCTGAAAGGAAATTATCCTCAAAATGAAAAAACCCGGACAAAATCCGGGCTTTTCGTGGGTGGAAAACCGGGCTCGAACCGGCGACCTTCGGAACCACAATCCGACGCTCTAACCAACTGAGCTATATCCACCATGTCGGTTTGCGGCTGCAAATATAACCACTTTCCCCAAATCATCAATCCCTGGAATAAAAAAAATTGTATTCTCAATTTAACATTTTTTTACAATTATGGCTAAAGTTTTGAAACAAATCCATCATTATGTCGCCTCTTTGTCCGAAAACCATCTAAAACAGATTACAATTTTAATTTAAAGCCTCGAAAAACAGATTTTTCTTTATTTGGTTTGCTGTGATAGCCTTAGCAATTGCCAATACAGGTTGTTTTGACGACCTATTTATCAGAGGGAACGGGATAATCGAAAGTGAAAAATGGTATGCACGGCCTTTCAGAGAGGTAAACTCAAGCGGCAATTTTATTGTTCATGTATCACAATGCGATTTTTATGAAGTGTTGTAAATGCAGAGAGCAACCTTCTCCCCTAAATTGAAACCGATATACGCAACGGGAAGCTGAACATCAGTGTTGAAGGGATTTAAAGCCTTCGTTATACACGGCCTATGGAAATATTTGTTGCTACCCCTGATCTTGTAGTAGTTCGGTTCAAAAGTTCGGGAGAAATTACCACGGGCTATTACACACCGGGGCATTTCGAAGCAGTTATTTCCGGTTCGGGAAAAATATTTGCTTACGTTTTATCAAATTTAAATTGCAAAGCCGTCATTTCAGGATCAGGCAATATGTTTGTGAATTCAAGCCGCAGACTCTAAACAAGGATTTCGGGCAGTGGAAATGTATTTCATCTGGGGAACCCGGCCGTAACGGAATCACTTTCCGGTTCAGGCAAAATTATCCGGGAGAATTGAAGTGGTTAATACATTTTAAATCACAGAAACCAATTTCCAACCGTGATCATAAAAATATTGATTTTAATGCTGTTGTCAATTATCTCAACAGCGCTGATTTCAAAAGAGCGGTCGCATGCTCATGGGTTAAGGGGAGGGATAAGTTCCGGATTTTAGTACAGGTTCAATCCGATCGAACAGAATCCCTTCAAATTCCTGATAAGCTCGCGCAACAGAGTCTTTCAGTTAAACGGAATGTATGAAATGCAAGAGAAAGGAATTTTCGATTTCCCGAACCGCCTCAACTTTTTTTAAGGCATCGGCACTCATGCCGGGTGCGAAAGCTGGTACCGGAGCTTTTATGTTGGGCATGCACGTATAAAAAAATTGGCTTCATTCCTTTGGCAGGTTTCGATCTGCTAGCCGGGGTCGAATATCCTTATTTATCTTCCCGTTATCGTTAGCACCTGAAGTGAAGCCTTATGTTGACTTCGGTGGTAAAAATTATGGAAGGATACAACTTTTGGACTTTGCGTTTACACTGAAATTTCATTTTTAGGGCCTTAAATCAGGGCATAACCACATAATCGGCATTGTTCAGATAATCGAGGCTTATCCTCACACTTTCAAATGGATCGAAATTGTACTCTTCTAGTTCGACAACACAATACTTCATTCCCGAAATTTTTGCAGCAGCAAAATAAGCTGCAAAATCCATGGTTCCGCTTGCTCCCACTTCAGCTTTATCCTTAATATGCCAAACTTCAAACCTCCCTGGATATTTAGTTAAATAATCCACCGGATTCTTACCTCCAACCACACACCAATATAGGTCGAGCTGGAACATGACTTTATCCGGATCCATATTTTCGAGCATAAAGTCATAGATAATCTGCCCCTCGAGTTCGGTGAACTCTTTATCGTGATTATGGTAACCAAACCGGATTCCTTTCTGATTGCATTTTTCACCTACCACATTCCAGTAGTCACAGTATTTTTTAAGTCCTTCGAGAGTTTCGTACCCAACACGTCCCATCCACGGCTGAACAATCCACTTCACGCCGGCTGCCACATGGGCATCAATACACTTGTCCCACCACTCCATAGTTTCGTCCCATTGTCCTTCTTCGGGTAAATCCCTGCCTGTATGCGAGCCTAAGAATAACAAACCATTTGATTCGCAATGATTTTTAAACTCTTCGGGCTCCATTCCATAAAAAAGGCCATCACGGTATCCTGCAGCTTCAACAAATGAATAGCCCATTTCACCCACTTTTGCAACCGTACCCTGAACATCATTACGGATGGCTTCACGCAGCGAGTATAACTGCAGCCCGATGTTCTTAGGCTCCGATGGTTTCTCACAGGACATCATTATCATTGCAATAAAAAACACAATTACAACAATTGCTTTTCCCGAAAATACTTTTCTTTTCATAACGATAATATTTATATTGTGATGTACGAAGGTAAACGCCTTCAAAACCGGGGCAAAATTACCAAATTGTTTCATGTTTGTCCAATTATTTACGCTGTTTTTTCTGATATAACAGATGTTTAACCCAATACCCGGTGAAATTCCTATTTTTGTCGCTTCAAGGTTTAATGAATGAACGAAAACAGGGAAATAAAACCAATGGCAGCAGCCATGCTGTCGATGATATTCTGGAGTTTTTCATTTGTATGGGTGAAAATTGCTTATCTGGCTTATGGCCCGCTTACCGTAATATTTTTAAGGCTGATCATTTCGGTTTCATTGTTGTTTACCTTTTCGCTTTTTGTGAATAAACTTCAGAAACTGCAAAAAAAAGATTATCCAATATTTTTTCTGCTGGCCTTGTTTGAACCATTTTTATATTTCATGGGCGAAAGTTACGGACTCCTGTATGTATCATCAACCGTTGCAGCTGTAATTGTAGCAACCATACCGCTTTTTGCACCAATTGCTGCATGGTATTTTTATAAAGAGCGGTTGAGTTTGATGAACACAGCCGGACTTATTCTTTCCTTCATTGGGGTTTGCCTGGTAATATTGAACCACGACCTCAGTTTTTCAGCTTCACCCAAAGGTGTATTACTCGAATTTATGGCAGTTTTTGCCGCTATAGGATATTCATTGGTTCTTCGAAAACTGGCCTTCAGGTATAATACATTCACCATAATCACTTACCAGAATTTTATCGGGATTTTTATGTTCCTTCCATTCTGGAGCTTCTTTGAAGCAGGGAGTTTAATGCAAATTCCATTTCATTGGCAGGCATTCAGGGCAATTATCCTGTTGTCGGTTTTTGCTTCAACTTTTGCTTTTATTCTGTTTACATACAGTGTCAGGACTATAGGAATCAACCGCTCAAATATGTTTGTAAACCTAATACCGGTATTTGTGGCCATATTTGCCTGGTTTATATTAGGTGACCAGCTCACTTTTCAGAAATTTACAGGGATTATGGTTGTGATTGGAGGTTTGTTCCTGGCCCAGATCCGAAGAAGGAGACCTGTTATGTATTGATTGTACCATGAGAAAAATTGAATATAAATCTCCAGAAGAACTTAAAAAACTTATATCTCAAAACAAAAAGGAAACTTCCCTTTTTTTGAAGCAGCTTAAAAAAAAGAAACCTGAAAACCTCGATAAGATTGTCCATCAATTACATAATGATGCTTTTTCAGTTTTCAATTGCCTCGAATGTGCCAACTGCTGTAAAACACTTGGGCCACGACTGTCAAATCAGGATATCGAAAGAATGTCCAGGTACCTGAAAATGAAACCTTCGGATTTCTATTCGAAATTTATTGTTGCCGACCAAGACAACGATCTGGTTTTTGAAGGCCACCCCTGTCCCTTTCTGATGCCCGACAATGCCTGCAAGGTTTATGCAAGCCGGCCAAAAGCCTGCCTGGAATACCCACATACCAACCGCAACCGCTTTATTCAGATTTTAGACCTCACCCATAAAAATTGTGAAACCTGCCCGGTCGCATTCGAAATTGTTGATGAACTGAAAAAAGTAATATTTGGATATCTTTGCCGTTATTGAAAAAATATTCTGAAATGCGGCAAGCAACCATAATTTTCATTCTTTTTCTTGTTATTACAATACATGCTGCGGCACAGATCGGGGGTGAAAATACCTACCGGTTCCTTACCCTTACCAATTCAGCAAGGGTTGCTTCATTAGGCGGCAACCATGTTGCCATCAACGATTCGGCCGACCTGAACCTTCCGTTTCACAACCCTTCATTGCTCAGGGGAACAATGTCGCGGCAGGTTTTGGTAAACTATGTCAATTACCTTTCCGATGTAAATTACGGATATGCATCCTATGCAATTCCGCTGAAATTTGGGACTCTGGCAGCAGGCATGCATTATATCAATTATGGAAATTTCACTGAAACCACCGAAGAGGGTAAAATTACAGGAAATTTTTTCAAGGCTGCCGAATACGCCCTGAACCTGATGTGGTCGAACGAATACAAGCGGTGGAGGTATGGCGTCAATATAAAACCGGTTTTATCGGTGTTTGAAAAATACCAATCATCGGGAATAGCTTTCGATGCAGGTATATCATGGTTATCTGAAAACCGGCTCACAACATTTGGGATGGTAGCCCGGAATTTTGGGACACAATTTACTACTTACTACGATTCGGGGGAAAGGGAATCACTACCCTTTGACCTGCTGGCCGGCATTTCGCAGAAACTGGCCTATGCACCACTTGTTATTTCTTTAACAGCTCACAACCTGAACAACTGGCCTTTGGCTAAACCGGAAGAAGAACCGCTTACAGGCGAGGAATTATTCATCGAACCTGCAGAACCTATAGCCAAACAAATCATGCGACATCTGATTGTTGGCATGGAAATCATGCCATCGCCTGCTTTTTCCATTCGCACCGGATACAATTACCATCTCAGGCAGGAACTTAAAGTGGAAGAACGATTATCGACCGTGGGCTTCTCTCTGGGTTTCGGGGTAAAAATCAAAAGGTTCAGACTCGATTATGCCACCACCCGCTATCATATTGCCGGCTCGTCGAACCACTTTTCCCTGGCATTCAATATTGGGAACCAAATATACTAAAAGATCAAAAATGCCTGAAAAAAAAATTGTTATAGCCATTGATGGTTTCTCATCGTGCGGTAAAAGCACTTTGGCCAAATCGCTTGCACGGAAACTAAGATATATCTATATCGACAGCGGTGCTATGTACAGGGCAGTCACCCTTTTTGCCCTGCGCAAAAAATGGATCAGGAATGGAGTACCCGATAACGGGGCAATAATCAATGCCATTGACCAGATAAATATCTCTTTCCGGTTTAACCCTGACACAGAACAAAATACTACATTTCTGTATGGAGAAAACATCGAGGAAGAGATCAGGCAACTCCAGGTTTCGGAGAATGTGAGCCCGGTGAGTACAATTAAAGAGGTACGCAAAGCTATGGTGAAACTTCAGCAACAGATGGGGAAGGATAAGGGAATTGTTATGGACGGTCGCGACATTGGTACTGTAGTTTTTCCCGGTGCCGAACTGAAGATATTTATGACAGCTCAACCTGAAATCAGGACTTTGCGACGTTTTATAGAACTCAAAGAGAAAGGCCTTACTGTATCAATGGATGAGATCAGGAAAAATATTGAAGAACGTGATTTTATTGACCAGAACAGGGAAGAAAGCCCCCTGAGAAAAGCCGATGATGCCATTATACTCGACAACAGTTACCTTACTCCGGATGAACAATTGAAATGGGCAGAAACCAAAGCAAGGGAAAAAATTCTTTCATCATGAAAGTGGAGATCGACAAAAAATCGGGGTTCTGTTTCGGGGTATTGAATGCCATCAAAAAAGCCGAAAATGAACTCGAATCAGAAGGTACGCTATACTGTCTTGGTTACATAGTCCACAATCAGGAAGAAGTTCAGCGTCTAGCCGGTAAAGGGATGAAAACCATTACCCGCAAAGAGTTTTTCACTATGAAAAATTGCCGGGTACTGATAAGGGCACATGGCGAACCACCGGAAACATATGCTTATGCCGAAGCCAACAAAATCAGGCTGATCGATGCAACGTGCCCGGTGGTTTCATCCATTCAGAAAAAAATCAGAAAATCGTTTGATCAGTTAAATGACAACGACGGACAGCTTTTAATTTATGGAAAGCCAGGCCATGCTGAAGTGGAAGGACTTAACGGACAAACCGGATATAGAGCCATAATTGTAGAAAGCACCGCCGACCTTGACAAAGTTGATTTCGATAAACCAATAGCCCTTTATTCGCAAACAACCAAACCATTGGAAGGTTTTAGTGAATTAGCCGATGCCATAATTGAACGGGCGGGCGAAAATGTTCCGGTCGAAATAAAGGATACCATCTGCAGGCATGTATCAAACCGTGTGCCCCACATCATGCAGTTTGCCGCATCATTTGAAGTGATACTGTTTGTTACCGGCAAGAAAAGCTCAAACGGAGCGCTACTTTTCGATGTGTGCCGCAAGGCTAATCCACAGAGTTATTCCATTTCAAACACCTCCGAAATCGACCCCACCTGGTTTAAAGGGGTAAGTTCAGTTGGTATATGCGGTGCAACTTCAACTCCGCAATGGTTGATGGAAGAGGTGGCAGATTTTGTTTCCAGCATGGTTTAATCTGCAATTCTTTTTATCATTTATGTTACCTTTACCTCTTCAGTAATTTTTTTAATCGACCCATGTTATTTGCCGAAGTTATATTGCCATTACCTCTCCATGAGCGGTTTACCTATCAAATTCCGGAACCTTTGCAAGATAAGGTAAAACCAGGTATGAGGGTTGTTGTGCAATTCGGAAAAAAAAAGAATTACTCGGCATTGATTACAGCAATCACTTCATCCCATACTTCAGATTTCGTAATAAAACCCATTGATGCACTGCTCGACGATGAACCGGTTATCAAACAGGTCAACCTTGATCTTTGGAACTGGATACTAGATTATTACATGTGTTCGATTGGAGAAGTGATGAATGCTGCATTGCCTTCGGCAATGAAGCTCGAAGGCAGAGATGGCATCATGGAGGAAAAATATCATGCAAAAACACAAACCATCGTTTGTATTAACCCTGAAATTGCTCAACCTGAAAAATGGGAACAGGTATTGGCAGAAATATCAAAAGCGCCAAAACAAAGGGACCTTCTTATACAATTCGCACATATAACCAATTTATTCTTTGAGGACAAAATCCCCCAACTTGAGCGTAAGGCATTCCTGAAGACCACCGGATCGAATGAAGGGGTGCTGAACCAGTTAATAAAGAAAAAATACCTGATTGCCCGAACAGAGGTTGTTTCAAGGCTCGAAACGCACAACAGCATCCAAACAGGCATGAACCTTCTGAACGAATGGCAGGAACTGGCTTTGTCACAAATCAGGTCAGCGTTTGAGAAATGGGCAACTGTGCTGATCCATGGTGTAACCGCCAGTGGAAAAACCGAAATATATATTCACTTGATGGAAGAAGTCTGCAGAGCCGGGCGGCAGGTGCTTTACCTTGTACCTGAAATTGCACTGACCTCTCAGATTGTTGCCCGCCTGAAAAAGGTTTTCGGGAACAAAGTAGGTGTATATCATTCAAAAATGAATGATGCCGAACGGGTAGAAATTTGGAACAAGGTCCTCCAATTCGAACCAGGTCAGAATAAAGGCTACCAGGTGATCCTGGGGGCACGATCAGCCATATTCCTGCCTTTCAGCAGTTTAGGGCTCATTGTGGTTGACGAAGAACATGAGAACTCATATAAACAGCACGACCCTGCCCCCCGGTACCATGCCCGTGACACTGCTGTTGTACTTGGACAACAACACAACGCAAAGGTATTGCTCGGTTCAGCTACACCTTCGTTTGAAACCTACCACAATGCCCTGAACGGGAAATACGGAATGGTAAAACTTGCAAAAAGGCATGGTGTTGCAAAAATGCCACAGGTTGTTGTTGCAGACATCCAGTATGCATTTAAGCGGAAGCAAATGAAATCGATGCTCACACCAGAGCTTCATAAAAGCATTGGCGAAACATTGGAATCGGGGCATCAGGTCATATTATTCCAAAACCGGAGGGGCTATTCACCTTACATCGAATGTATGGATTGTGGATGGATTCCCTGGTGTGTAAACTGCGATGTGAGTATGACCTTACACAAAAAACACAGGAGGTTATCGTGCCATTACTGTGGCCATCATATTGCCGAACCGCTGCAATGTATCCGCTGCGGATCGGCCAGCCTGAAAACTCGAGGAATGGGAACTGAAAAAGTTGAAGATGAACTATACAAATTGTTTCCATCGGCCCGGTTGACCCGCATGGACTTCGATTCCACCCAATCAAAAAAAGCTTTTGAACGGATTATACATCAAATGGAAACCCGGAAAATTGATATCCTTATCGGTACACAAATGGTTACAAAGGGATTGGATATTGAACACGTTGGGCTGGTGGGGGTATTGAATGCCGACAACCTCCTCAACTTTCCTGAATTCAGGGCACACGAAAGGGCTTTCCAGCTCATACATCAGGTTAGTGGCAGGTCGGGGAGAAAAGAGGTTGAAGGAAAAGTGATAATTCAAACATCGCAACCGCTTCATCCGGTTATTGAACACCTGAAAAAAGATGACTATGAAGGTTTTTTTAACCACCATATCTTCGAAAGAAAAGCATTCTTTTATCCACCCTGGTCGAGAATGATCAAAATAACGGTCAAACATAAATACCCTGCCCAGCTCGATTCATCTTCCATGGAACTTGGAAGGCTGCTGAGAGCGAATAAGAGTTACAGGGTACTCGGCCCTGAATATCCGCTAGTTGGCCGGGTACAGCAATTCCACATCAAGGAGTTCTGGTTAAAAATTCCCCGTTCGCAAAACCTTCAGGAAATAAAGGAAAATATACTGCACAATACTGAAACAATCAGGAAACTTCCGGGCAACAGTGCTTTGATCATCCAGATTGATGTAGATCCGGTGTAAAAGGGATAATAAACGGCCTTATATTGAAAGTTAAGCCTGTTTTAGCTTCTTTCACTCAATTAATTTTTCTTACTTTTGCGGTTTATTAAGAAAATCACGTGGATAAAACAGAGATACAACAACTGTTTAGCAAATTTGAAAAGATTACCGTCCTTGTTATCGGCGATGCAATGGTTGACAGTTATTTATGGGGAAAAGTTGAAAGGGTATCGCCCGAAGCGCCCATTCCCATTGTATCGGTTATGAAAAAAGAGAGCCGTCTTGGCGGTGCAGCCAATGTATCGCTAAACCTACAGGCACTGGGTGCAACCCCTTTGCTATTTTCCGTCATTGGCGATGATGAAAAAGGCCGCAGGTTCAGGAAACTGATGGAAAAAAACAACCTCTCCACCGATGGTATATTTATCGACCCGCATCGGATAACAACCGTAAAAAGCCGCATCATCAGCGGAGGACAGCATATTGCACGTGTGGATGAAGAATCGACTGAATTTGTTGACTCTGACCTTGAGCTTTTAATATACAATTCGATTAAAAGAACAATTGAAAACCGCAAGATTGATGTAATAATATTTGTGGATTACGATAAAGGTGTAATAACCCCATCCCTGTTCAAGAAAGTTCAGGTTTTAGCCCAGACCAAAAACATACCTATTGCGGTTGATCCCAAAAAACGGAATTTTCAGATTTACGATCATGTTGACCTTTTCAAACCCAACTTTAAGGAATTTACAGAAGGGATTGGGCAGAACATCAGAAAAGGCGATATTGAATCATTAAAGAAAGCAGCCGAGCACTACAAAATGGAAAAATTCTTCAAATTCATTTTCATTACGCTTTCCGAACTGGGAGTTTTCCTGAGCAATAGTGTAAGCCAGACATATTACCCTGCCCAGATCAGGTACATTGCCGATGTTTCGGGGGCGGGCGATACGGTTTTAAGTGTTTCAAGCCTGTGCCTTGCGGCAGGTGTTGAACCCATGTTAATGGCATTATTGTCGAATATTGCTGGTGGCCTGGTATGCGAAAAAGTGGGTGTAGTTCCCATCGACCGTTCGGTTTTATTGAATGAACTTGAAAAATCCGATTTCACTGTTCAAAAATAATTCTTCAGTTCAGAATACAACCGGATAATATGAATTCAGCCATTTTTTAAAAAATTATAACTTTGACCCGCGTCAAAATAATCATTTTATATGGGTAAGATCATAGCTTTGGCCAACCAGAAAGGCGGAGTTGGCAAAACAACCACAACAATCAACCTGGCTGCCAGCCTGGCAGTGCTCGAGAAAAAAGTACTGGTGATAGATGCCGATCCACAGGCCAATGCCACATCGGGTTTAGGATTCGACCTGAAAACCATAAAAACAAGCATTTACGAATGTATTGTGGACGAAATCGACATCCGGAAGATTATCCTTCATACCGATATTGCCAACCTTGACCTGATACCCTCCCATATTGACCTGGTGGGTGCAGAAATTGAAATGCTCAACCTGCCCAACCGCGAAAAAGTATTGAAACACACCATTGAAGGTTTGAAAGGCGAATATGATTTTATCCTGATTGACTGTTCACCATCTTTAGGGCTTATTACCGTGAATGCGCTCACTGCAGCCGACTCGGTTATCATTCCCGTTCAATGTGAGTATTTTGCCCTCGAAGGTCTGGGGAAACTGCTGAATACCATTAAGATTATCCAGAACCGCCTGAATACCTCCCTCGACATTGAAGGATTCCTTCTGACCATGTACGACTCGAGGCTTAACCTGTCGAACCAGGTATATGAAGAAGTGAAGCGCCATTTTCAGGATATGGTATTCGAAACGGTGATTCAACGAAATGTTAAACTAAGCGAGGCTCCAAGTCACGGAAAGCCGGTAGTACTATATGATGCCAGTTCAAAAGGTGCCATAAACCATATGAACCTGGCCCGAGAAATTTTGCAGCGTAATGGCCTGACCACCATGCACAACGAAGAAAAATTAACCAGTTACAAATAGCAGAGATGGTAAAAAAGAGTGTCCTGGGCAGGGGACTTGGTGCCCTGATTGAAGATGCCGATATCGTTAAAGAACATATTTCGGGAGTCGCCGATGTTGAGTTGAGCCTTATTGAAGCCAACCCATATCAACCCCGCACCAATTTCGACCAGGAATCGCTCCAGGAACTATCTTCATCGATAAAAGAGATTGGGCTCATACAGCCGATTACCCTCAGGAAAATTGCAGACAATAAATTTCAGATCATTGCCGGCGAAAGGCGGTTCAGGGCGGCACAAATGGCTGGTCTGGGGAAAATCCCTGCATTTATCCGTGAAGTGGATAATGACTCGATGCTCGAAATGGCACTGGTCGAAAATATTCAGCGCGAAGACCTTAACCCGATTGAAATTGGACTGAGTTATCAAAGGCTTATCGAAGAGTGTAACCTTACACAGGAAGTGCTCAGCGCCAGGGTAGGCAAAAAACGATCGACTGTGGCTAACTTTCTCAGGCTTCTGAAACTCCCTGCCATAATCCAGAAAGGTTTAATCGACAAGGAACTTTCGATGGGTCATGCCAGAGCGCTGGTGAACATCGATGAAGCCGAAACCCAGGTTATGATCTTCGAACAAATCAGGAAATACGATTTTTCGGTTCGCAAGGTGGAAGATATTGTGCGGAACCTGAATGAAGAAAAGAAAGAATCTGATACCAGAAAAAAAGGGATTACCAGGTATCCCCACCACTTTGAGCCTTTCAAAAAAGCGCTGGATAACTTTTTTGCTTCAGCAGTAAAACTCACAGCCGATAATCGGGGAAAAGGGAAAATTGTAATCCCTTTCAAATCGGAAGATGAACTGCAAAAAATTGTTAAATTGCTCGAAGGAAAGTAATAATGCTAGGTGATTCGCTGTTTTAATCCCGGCATATCATGATCAGCAAACCATATAATTGTGACCGGAAACAAATATCAATTTATTTTCATTACAGCCCTCCTGATCCTGGCACAGGCATATAATGCACCGAGTCAGGAAATGCCACCTGATACAATTCTTTCAAAAATTGTCTCAGCCGATACAATTGCCTCAACATTCCTCTCAGACGACTCTCTTTTTCAGAGCATTGCATTCCCTGACACTATACTAGAGGAACCCCTGGTACTTCCCCTCAAAAAAGAGGAATTGGAACACTCTCCCCGGAAAGCGGCAATGTATTCGGCTATTCTGCCTGGTTTAGGGCAGGCCTACAATAAAAAATACTGGAAAATCCCATTGGTTTATGGAGGTTTTGTTGCTTTTGGATATTTTATTGGTTGGAACCACGAGAACTTTCAGGTAAGTAAAAATGCTTACCGCGATTTGACCGATAGCGATAATTCAACAACATCGTACATGAACCTGAAGCAGATCATTTATTACAATCTTGAGAATCCATCTGATGTTGAAAGGCTGAAACATGGCCTGCTCAGAAGACAGGATTATTTCAGAAGAAACCGAGATCTTCTGGTAATCCTTACAGTCGGTTTTTATGGATTAAATATCATTGATGCCAGTGTTGACGCCCATTTTTTCAACTTCGATATCAGCGATGACCTCACCCTAAAATGGCAACCCACAATAGATCAATTGCATAACAAAAATATTTTTGCCTTGAATTGCACGATTCGATTTTGACCACTATCTTTGAAAGCTACCAATGAAAAATTCAAAATATTAAAAAAATGATGATCAGACATCTGAAGTTTTGGGCAATCCCTGCAATGATATTATTCCCGATCATGGTAATAAAAGCCAAGGAGAATATCCATAGGATAGGCCAGTATGTTGTTACCTCCATCGATACCAGTTCGCACCAAGCAGTTTATATTGAACCCGACGAAGTCATCAGGGCTATGTTTGCCGAGAAACTCGACAGTATGGTTCACAGTTGGTATGTGAGCAATATTTTCCTCCCCGACAGCAGCGAGTTTGATTTTACCATTCCACGCGATAATCAAATCCCCGACTCGGTATTGATTGCCCGGATCGAAAAATTGCATACAGCCGTGCCGATGGCCTACAACAAGGTGGTGCGGGATTTTATAGAAATGTACACTTTCCGTAAACGGAACCAGGTGGAAATTATGCTTGGGCTTTCGTCATTCTTTTTCCCGATTTTTGAAGAGATTTTCGATAGGTATAACCTGCCACATGAATTGAAATACCTGGCCATAATCGAATCGGCGCTCAACCCATTTGCCGTATCAAGGGCTGGCGCTGTAGGGCTTTGGCAAATCATGTATGGAACCGCCAAATATCTTAATATGGATGTTTCCACATTTATTGACGAGCGCCGTGATGTGCTGAAATCGACTGATGCTGCTGCCCGCTATCTGAAACAGTTGTATGATATATACGGCGACTGGCACCTGGTGATTGCAGCCGATAACTGCGGGCCAGGCAATGTAAACAGAGCCATCAGGCGAAGCAGCGGGCACACCGACTACTGGAAGATATATTACGCACTGCCGCGCGAAACCCGTGGATACGTCCCAGCTTACATTGCTGCAACTTATGTGATGAACTATTACCGCGAACATCAGCTTATGCCCCGCACCCATATATTTCCGCTAACCACCGACACGATCATGGTGAATAATTATCTTCATTTCAAACAGATAGCCGACCAGCTAAACCTCGATATTTCGGCCATCAGGGAAATGAACCCTATTTACCGCCGCGACATAATTCCTGCAACAACTGAAAATCCACTTCCCCTGAGGATTCCCATGGAACATATTTCGGCATTTATCGACCGGAACGATGCCATTTTTGCTCACAACCGTGACAATTATTTCCCGAATAATACACTGGTAACACCCCGAACTTCATCATCTGCAGGAACAGCGGCACACGTTACAGCAGATATCAGGGGAAAAGCCCGTGTCAGCTACACCGTAAAATCGGGCGATACACCAGGCCATATAGCCAGGTGGTTTAATGTGAATGTTAACGATTTGCGTGACTGGAACCACATCAACCGAAACATGATCAGGGTTGGGCAGAGGCTCACCATATTTGTCCCGGAAGATAAAAAAACGCATTATGAACGGATTAATCTTTTATCGTTCAATGCAAAGCAGGAATTGATCGGGCAACCGGTAGTCACACAAACACCTGCAATTGAGCCCCAACCAGTCCCTGCTATGGTTGCCGATGGCGAATATGAATATTACACAGTGAAAAGCGGCGATAACCTTTGGCGTATTGCCCAGAAGTATCCTGGTGTTTCAGACGCTGATATCAGGCGGTTGAATAACATCACCAATACATCGGGGCTTAAAATAGGCCAGCGGTTGAGGATCAGACCTAAAACCTGATCCTTCAGGATAAGCGGTAATAATCTGATCAGAAAGATGAAAAACACAGCCAACTATGAAGGGGATAATAATAATAGTTTTTTGTTTTCTGGTGGTTTTTTTGGGTTGCAGGCCTTCACACAATGTTAAACAGGGAAAAGGCAAAACAAAGACAAACTTAATCTTGTCCGAAACAAAATTTTTCCTCGATTCAATCATTGGTGAATCTGTAAATAGTTACCTGTTTGGAGAAAAAAAGATTTATATCTCATTCGACCAATCAGGCGGAAAATTTTCAGGATTTGCAGGGTGTAACCGGTTTTTCGGAGAATTTCAGTTAGAGGAAGATAGCATTCATTTCGGTATTATTACAGCTACCAAATTGGCATGTCCTGCTTTGGATTCGGAACAATATTTTCTTGAATCCCTGAATGAAAAAACATTCCTGATACAGAAAGCCAATACAAAACTAATCCTGGATGGGGAATATGTAACAATTAAATTCATTCAGGAACAACTGAATAAATAAAAAAGCGGTTGTGGAAAAATCCATCAACTGCAGTTCACTATATTAATCTTACTTTCAAACTATCGTTTAGTTGCCCTGCTGCCCCCTCCGAATAGAATACCAGCACCAATAACAAACCCGAAATCGTACCACCCTCCATTGTTATTTATTGCATACATAGCAATGCTATCGAAAAACAAACTCCCAAAAAATGAAAACGGAGCTATTATACCATGCCATAATCCTCCTAAAAAACCATAGGGATCGGAATTACGGCAGGCATCGATATTGGTAACATCAGCACAACCGGCGATAACCAAAACAGTAACCAGCAATATGAAAAAGAACCTGAAGTTCTTATTCGACATCAAGGTTTTCATCTCTATTCATTTTTTCCCGTTTTCATTTTTTCTTTGAGCAAAGCCGGAATCTCCGAAGGCTCCTTGGCCACCGGAACGCCAGCATCGTTAAAAGCGCTGATTTTTTCTTCAGCTGTTCCCGATCCGCTCGAAATGATGGCTCCTGCATGCCCCATGCGTTTTCCTGGCGGAGCTGTCTGGCCGGCAATGAAAGCCACTACGGGTTTGGTCATTTTCTCCTTAATAAACCTGGCAGCCTGTTCTTCGGCATCGCCTCCAATTTCGCCAATCAAAACAACCGCATCGGTATTCGGATCTTCCTCGAACATTTTGAGCAACTCCTGATAATAAAGCCCGGCAACCGGATCACCACCAATACCCACACAGGTAGTTTGCCCCATTTTGTTTTCGGTTAGGAGGTTAACCACTTCGTAGGTTAATGTTCCACTACGAGACATCAATCCTATGTTTCCTTTCATAAAAATGTTGCCAGGTAATATCCCGATAAGGCATTCTCCCGGTGTGATCAAACCCGGGCAGTTGGGCCCGATCATCCTGGTTCCATTCTGTTTTATAAAGGGCATAACTTTTATCATATCCTGCACCGGGACCCCTTCGGTGATGGCAACAACCAGTTCTATCCCTGCATAGCTTGCCTCCAGTATTGCATCGGCAGCGAAAGGTGCCGGCACAAATATTACCGAAGCGTTAGCCCCTGTTTCGGTTTTGGCTTCCTTAACTGTATTGAAAATGGGGATGCCATTGATGTGTTGTCCGCCTTTACCTGGCGACACACCACCAACCACATGAGTACCGTACGATTGCATTTTCCCTGCATGAAAAGCTCCGTCGCGACCGGTTATTCCCTGTACGATCAATTTGGTATTCTTATTAATCAATATGCTCATTTCGATTCTTTTTAAAGGTTCAATTCTGTTTCTTGCTCAGTTCTATGGCTTTTAAAGCAGCTTCGCGCATGGTGGCAACGGTAGGAAGACCAGTGGCTTTTAAAAGTTCGAGGCCCTCCTTTGCATTGGTACCCGATAAACGTACCACAATCGGTATGTCGGTTTTGATCTGCTCCAGGGCAGCTATCAAACCGCGCGCTACGTCGTCGCAACGAGTAATACCCCCGAAAATATTGATCATCACAGCCTTAACATTGGTGTCGCTGAGCAGGATATTCATAGCATCGATTACCTTCTGAGGGTTTGATGATCCACCAATATCAAGAAAGTTTGCCGGTTCACCTCCATAAAGCTTAATCATATCCATAGTAGCCATTGCCAGTCCTGCTCCATTAACCATGCAACCAATTGAACCATCGAGTTTTATGTAGGAGAGCCCCTTTTCATTGGCATCAATCTCTTTTTGCTCATCTTCGGTGACTTCGCGGAGCTTTAAAATCGAGGCTTGCCGGTACAAGGCATTGTCGTCGAAATTCATTTTACCATCTATTGCTTTTACTTCATTCTCTTTAGTGATAACAAGAGGGTTAATTTCGGCCAGTGTTGAATCGGTTTCTACATAGAGTTTATACAATTTTTTAAAGATATCGACAGCAACCCTGACATGATTGATGTCGCTGAACAGTTTAAACGCTACTTCCCGCGCCTGCCAGTCCATGAGCCCAGCTACAGGATCAATTGAGAGTCTGATGATTTTCTCTGGCGAAACTTTGGCAACTTCTTCAATTTCGACACCGCCTTCGGCACTTGCCATCAGGGTAACCGATTTGGTATTCCGGTCGTTAATAAGGCCGATATAAAACTCCTTCTCTATTTCTACTGCATTGGCAATCAAAACCTTTTCAACTTTATACCCTTTGATATCCATCCCAAGTATTCTGATGGCATTTGCAATAACCTCATCTTTATTATGGGCCAGCTTAACACCACCTGCTTTGCCTCTACCCCCGGCATGAACCTGGGCCTTTACCACCCTCAACTGATCATCGTCGGGGATCAGGTTTTCTGCTTCTAAAACCGAATGGCAAACATAACCATCCGGGACTGGGATACCATATTTTTTAAATAAATCCCTTGCCTGATATTCATGAATTTTCATTTCAATTATATTAGTTGATTTACAATCTGTTAAAAGTATAAAATATTTATTTATGCGAAGATTTAAATATGTTGATAATGATTTTATTTTTTCAATAATGAAAATGAACAATTAAACACCCATTTTTGATGACTTAAAACATCAATTTAGGTTATTTTTGCCTCAAATAATTAAGTGTAATGAATTCAGATATCGAAAAAGTTATTGAGCACGAGGCGAAAGCCATAAAAAATATTCCAGTTACTGATGATTTTCTGAAAGCAACAGATATCATATATAAACATGTACATCAGCTTAAGGGAAAGTTGGTCGCCAGTGGAATGGGCAAAGCCGGCCAGATTGCATTGAATATTGCCACTACCCTCAGTTCGACCGGCACACCGGCGGTTTTCCTCCACCCAAGTGATTCGCAACACGGCGATCTGGGTGTTCTGCAGGAACATGATGCCTTGCTTCTGATATCAAATTCGGGAAAAACCCGCGAAATACTCGAACTGGTCGAATTATCCGGGAAACTGTATCCCAGAATTCCATTGATTGTTATCACAGGAAACAAAGAAAGTGAACTCGCAATGATGGCTGATGCCTGCCTGTTTACCGGAGCGCCTGAAGAAGTTTGCCCGCTTCGACTTACCCCAAGCACTTCAACTACTGCAATGACGGTAATTGGCGATATCCTTATGGTTCTGATGATGAAAAAAATTGGCTTTACCAGCGATGATTATGCCAAAAGGCATCATGGGGGTTATCTGGGAGATAAGTCGAGAGCTCAGGCAGGAAAAGGTGATTCTGTAATTAAGTCATACAATGATCCGGCGATGCAGTAATTAGGTAATTCTGTATATTTAATAAATAAACAGGCGTTTGGCAAAGTCTTTTGAAGAACCTGAAATATGAAAATTGGCACGTGAAATTGTAAGCGACATTTGATAAAATCATGAGAATAAAAAGAGAGAACACCGCGGCACTGGTCATCGACATACAGGAACGACTGCTACCGGTTATGGAAGGTAAAGAAAATCTGATGAAAAACTGCCGCATACTGATTGAAGGGCTAAATGTCCTGCAGATTCCCATTTTGGTTACACAACAATACACCAAAGGTCTGGGTGAAACAGTAAAGGACATTTCATCGCTGTTTGACGAATTCAGGTACTTCGAAAAACGGGATTTCAGTTGTTGCGACGAACCTGAAGTAATGGCCCAGCTCAATATGCTTAATGTAAAAAATATCATTGTTTGCGGAATCGAATCACATGTATGTGTGCTGCTAACCGTTCTCGACCTGAAAGAAGTGGGTTTTAACCCAATTGTTGTTTCAGATGGGGTTTCGTCACGTTCACCCTTCAGTATTGAAATGGCTAAGGAAAGGTTCAGGTACGAGGGCATTCTGATGACCTCTGTGGAATCGGTATTGTTTGAGCTCACACGCAGTTCGGCCGCACCCGAATTTAAAGCCATCTCAAAACTGGTTAAATAACCATCTGTAAGATTTTTTATTAATGATTGAAATTTGCGCACTCGCATCGGGAAGTAACGGCAATTGTTACTACATAGGCAACCAACACGATGCAATTCTGGTAGATGCCGGTATATCAGCCAGACAATTGATACAACGTTTTAAAACCACTGGCTTAAATCCGGGCAAGGTAAAGGCCATCTTTATCTCACATGAACACTCCGACCACACACGGGGAATGCAGGTATTAAGCAAGCGGCTTGCAGTGAATGTGTATATGACCAGCCGCACCTATTCCTCTGTTCCAGGGCCTTTCAGGCCGGAGTATGTGAAGTTTTTCAAACCCGGCGATACAGTTGAAGCAGGCTCATTTAAGGTTCATACGATGCTTAAAAATCATGATGCTGTTGAACCTTGTTCATTCATGATTGAACACAATGGCAAAAATGTCGGCGTATTCACCGACATCGGCGAACCCTGCATTAATATAAAGACAGCTGTACAGCAATGCCATGCCCTTTTTATGGAAACCAACTATGATGAAGATATGCTCTGGAAAGGTTCCTATCCATTATTCCTTAAAATCCGGGTAGCCTCTGCACACGGGCATTTATCGAACAGGCAAGCAATGGAGCTGGTAAGGGATTTTGGCCATCCCGGGCTTGAGTGTGTGTTCCTGAGCCATATCTCAAAAGAAAATAATAGTCCCGAAACAGCCTACGAATCTTTCAATTCTCTGTTCATAGGATATAAGTTACTGCTTACAAGCCGATATGGGGCAGGAGAAGTTTACAGGATAAAGTGAAAAGGCAGAGGCATCAGTCAGGGGACGGACAAGAGGCGGAGGCAATTAGAGGCAGTTGGCTGCAGGTAGTCTGAAAAAAAGGAAGAGAAGGCAAAGAAAAGCTCCAAAAGAGCGGAATATCGGTAGAAATAAGATTGCCCCACCAATACCCCATACACGTTCTTTGAATAGTATGACCAAATAAAGCCGGCAAGGTTTTGCAGTGTTTTCAGAAAAGGTACATCCAGTATGTACAGGTTGGACTGGTAAATCTTTGAAATTGTTACAGGATTAAAAAAAATAGCTACCCGCTTGCGGATAGCTATTTTTTGTATAATAAATGGGATACTACCTGAAAATACTGTATGTCAGACCAAAACCAAAGCCCATGAGTGTTTTTCCCAGAACTTCGTTATATTTTCCATTATTTACAGTCAGCGCAGGATCAGTAAATGTAACGTCAGCATCTTTATAGAAAACATTCATAAAACCTGCATCGAAAGCCAGCCCTTCGGTAATTTTCCACTGAAATCCGGCTGCAAGCGTATAAGATGGGTTGCTGTAGCTGAAATCGCTCTGGTAATTATCGTTAATCCCGGGATTGGTGGTCAAACCGCCAACGCTCAATGCAAATTTATCGGTTAAATTAAGCTGGAGCCCTAAAGCCAATTCCCACATATTTTTATTGATTTCACGTTTTACATCACGATCGTAAACAATCTCACGGACGTTTTTGCCCCAATCAACATTCTTGTCGAAATACAAATTGTACGACAATTGGGCTTCTAGAAAATCAGATGGTTGGTAACCCACTCCCAAAGCAAGGAAAGCCGGAATATCGCTCCTTGTTTTTTGACCATCGGGAAATAAACCCAGATCATCCACTTCGGTTGAGTTAGTAAGCTCAAGTTTGGTTTTGTGTTCGTATTTCAAAGCAATATTCAGATTATCTGAAGGAGAATAATTAATGCCGATCATTGGTGTAATTCCAGCGCCGGTTTGTTTTGTATCCACTTCTTTGTCATTCAACATATTTCCGGTAGCAATCAGGGTATTACCTTGTGTATTGAAATTATTGGCATAAGCTGTATAGGTTCCCTGTATGGTTGCAACATTCATTGCAGCAACCTGCGCGGCAGGAACACCTACTGCAATTAGTCCACCAGATATCTGGGCAGCTGTAGTGGCATTGATTACCCCACCAGCCTGCAATTGTGCAAGGGTTAATGTGCCGGCACCCTGATTGATCAGTGGCTGCAAATTAGTAGCAGCACCGCTAAGCTGAGTGGCGGTTGCCTTTAGGGTATTTCCCACCTGTGGGAGAAACTGTGGTACCTTCACAAAATTTCCGTTCACTTTAACCTGAACATCTTTGATTGATCCGGCATACATGTTGGTACTTGGCATGTACCGTACCCCACCATAAACCGAAAGCATATCACTCATGCGATAAGTTGCCCCGGCTTGTATTCCCCAGAATATTGAGCTCCCATCGAAATAAAGTTTTGCATCGTAATTTGTTACATTGTATCCCAATGCATTCAGGCCTGCCAAACCGGGAACAACTTTTGAAATCGGTATTTCGAACGAGGGCAGCCCCCTTTCAAAAGTTGCTGATCCTCCTCCTCCAACCGGTCCAAATCCAACCGAAAGGGCCAGATCGTTCATTTTATAAACTGCAAATGCCGAGGGAAAAACAGGCGCCTGAACATCACCAATATATTCGGGGTCGTTAAGCAAAGGGAATTTACTAACAACTGATTTTTCCTGAAAAATACTCTGGTTGTTGATAGAAAAATGCCATCCATCTTCCAGTTTTATCAAACCTGCCGGATTAAAATACACTGCGTCAATCTGTGTTGAAGCATTACGGCTTAACATACGCACAAACTGTGCACTCTGGTTGGTATTGGTGAGCAAGCCACCTGAATAAGATGAAAGTGCTAATGCACCAATCAAAATTGTTGTTAAAAAGATCCTTTTCATACTGGTTTTTATTTTGATTTTTCAATAGCAAATGTAAAACTTATATTTTATTGTAAAAATTTTTGGCTGATTTTCAACTAAATAAGAATGTTAGAACAAATTAATCCATTAATCTATCCGTTACTGTTTTTTGTAAAGTAGCCATCCGGTTGATTTTTCCGCTTCCGGTAAGCTCAAATTTCCGGGAATGAAAAATATGAAATGGCTTTTCAATTCTTGAAAGCAATTTCTCCATTGATTCTTCCAGCCTTTGCTTTTCGTCAATCAGCATAATTTCATTTTCGACTATAAGCACCGGCACCTGCCCGAACCGGGCATCGGGAAAAGGTGCAATAAAAAAAAGCCCGGAGATTTTTCCTGCCAGTTTTTTTTCAATCACTTCGGGGTTCAATTTTACGCCACCCCGGTTGATGATATTGTCGTACCTGCCCAACCATGCGAATTGGTTTTTTCCGGTTATTTCAATTATATCATTGGTTACCAAAGGCTCAGAACCTACATGAGGTGCATGGATCACCAGACAGCCCCGGTCATCGGCCGAAAATGTTATTCCTGGTAAGGTTGTGTAATTGGTTGTGGCTTTTTGTCCGCTGATGCGGCGCAATGCAATGTGGGAAATGGTTTCGGTCATCCCAAAAGTTGCATAAACAGCATTTTGCAGGCTTTTCAATTTTTCTTCAAGAAGAGTGTGAATTTCGCCTCCGCCAATAATTAGAGTCCTGATTTTTTTGAGCCGGAGTGCTGAAACCGGGTTATCGAGGGCATTGTAAACCTGGGCGGGTATCATGGCTGCAAATGCCGGAATATTTTCTTCGGAGAGGTGCATGAGCGGATTTCCATCGGGATTGACATATATCAGATTTTGCTTATAAACCATTGCCCTGACCACCATCATCATACCGGCAATGTAACGTGTTGAAAGGCAAAGTAATGCATTGGAATGGTTGAATAGCTGCAAATATTCCCCGGTTACCCTTGCCGAATCAATCATGGCAGTTTTGCTGATCTGAATTTCTTTGGGCTTACCGGTTGAGCCGGATGTATTAACCGTAATAATTTCTTCGTTGGAATACCATTGCTTTAAAAATTTTCCCAGTTCGGGCAACCAGATTTCCACTGAATGGTCTTTACTCAAATCTTCGACAAGAGATATTGCATCTTCAGGGTTCAGGGTTTGTCCATTTAAGGTTAGGGGCAATTTCCAACAATAATGTTCTTTATTTATTCCGATAAATTTCAAATCCCACTCTATTTCGGGATAATAATGAAGAAATCCGTTCCTGACTACTAATGGTGCCCTGATATTGTTCGTAAAAAGCGAACCTGTTCCCAGCCCTTGCGGAAGTGGATTATTCAGGGTTGCAGTCCATTGGGCAATGGCATTCAGCCCGATATTGGATTCGAGTGCAGAGGTTACCCACCATCCGGTATTTATTTCCTGTGCAAGTGAAATCCATTCGCTAGAGGCTTCAAAACCTCCAAGCAATGAAGGTTTAAGAACGATAAAATGAGGATGGATCATTTCAAGTAGCCTTCTTTTTTCATCTATTGAATGTACCCCTATCAATTCTTCGTCCAATGCTATGGGTATGGGTGAATTACGGCATATCTCAGCCATCAGATCAGGTTGCCCAGCTGGAATAGGTTGTTCTAGGCTGTGAATTTGATATTGTGAAAGTTTTTTGAGCTTATGAGATACTACATCAGGTGAGAATGCACCATTTGCATCGAGACGGATAGAAATGGTATTCTGATCATATTTGGTACGGATATATTCGAGAAGGGCACATTCGGCTTCAAAATCGATGGCTCCAACTTTCATTTTGATTACCGAAAAGCCTTGATCCAGTTTTTCACCGATTTGGTGGAGCATAAAATCCTTGTCCCCCATCCAAACAAGGCCATTAATGTGAATAGCTTTCTCCCCCCTGGTGAATTCAGATGGAAACAGAAAGCGGTTACCCCCTTGTTGCAAATCAATCAAGCCCATTTCCAAGCCCAATCTGATCGATGGCCAATCTTTCAGAAAAAAATGGAAATTTTCGGATATCCGATTGATATTAAGGCACACCCAATTTAACATCGGTTCATAGCCTGGCCGGTCATCGCAGCTAAGTCCTTTCAACAGGTTACACTCTCCGATCCCGATAATTTCAGGGTGCTCTTCGTCCATGAGATGCAGAAACCGTGTTTCCTTTTCATGCATAATTCCCCGCGATGTTCCAGACGGATGCCTGAAAATGAGTTTATATTTATACCATGATGCTTTCAACATTTCTCCAAATATAAAAAATCTCGCTTCAGTTTGTATTTCCAAAATTTTGTCCTTATTGTCTTAATGGGAACTCAATCATCTGGAATATCCCACAAAGTCAAAAAGTTTAAAAAGAATCACTAATGTCAGGTTAACTTAATGAGATTACCCACTGTCAGCCGATTGAGTCGGAATGACGAGTATTTGAATACTTTTACATTTGGGAGGGGTGGTTTTGCTCCAATGCTGCAAAACCACTCCTCCCAAATGCCATCAATTACCTGACATGCTGTCATTCTGAGCATAATGAAATGAAGCGAAGTATCTCATTTTTAAATTTTTTCTAACTGGACAATAGTGACAAAGAAAATATATTTAACATAATATTACACCCATACCAAACAAAATCACCAACATAAAAGTGCTCAATGCCAATATTTTAAGCTGAGGGTCGAGATCAGCAGGTAATTTATTCCGCAAAACTGCCAGTAAATGGCGCACGAATAAAGGAAGTGTTAAAAGAAAGATAAACTGCCAATTTGAGGTATAATTCAGAATCGACCATAAAATCAAGGCTAAAATAGCCCCGATAACCATTATAAAATGATAAATTCTGGCATACTTACTTCCCATCAAAACCACCATGGTTCGTTTTCCTGAACGGGCATCACCTGCAACATCGCGCATGTTATTCAGGTTTAAAACTGCAGTGCTTAGCAATCCAATCGTGATAGCGGGGAGCAACACAAAAATTTTAAGGTATCCGGTGTGCAGGTAATACGTACCGGCCACAGCAGTTATACCAAAAAACAGAAAAACGAAAAGGTCACCAAAACCTTTGTAGCCGTAAGGATTGGATCCGGCAGTGTATAAAATAGCTGCAGCAATTGCCAATAAACCAACCAGCAAAAAAATAACCCACGGCAACCAGTTCTTATAACCTACTCCAGCCCCTATAAGGATAATACCGGAAGTAAATGCAAGCGCGGAGGTGATGAAAACCGCCTGTTTCATTTCTGAAGCGGGTATTTTTCCACTTTGAACAGCCCGGGATGGACCCACCCTGTCGGGGTTATCGGCCCCATTAACCGAATCTCCATAATCGTTTGCCAGGTTACTTAGAATTTGTAAAAAAAGGGTTGTCAGCAATGCCAGACCAAAAACATTCCACTTAAACCCCCCATCATGCAGGGCTGCAAAGCTACCCATTAAGGAACTCGACAAAGCAAGTGGCAAAGTTCGTGGCCGTATTGAACCTAACCATATTGCTATTTTTAAACCATTCATTACCTCATCTCCCACTTGAATTTATGTACTCCCTTAACCATTATCCTTTATCTGTCAGCTGATGGTTTAACCTTTATCCTTAATTCTTATCCTAAAACCTTTATCCTTGTCTATCACGGAAATTTTGGAAACTGCTGAAAATCAGGTTTACGTTTTTCAAGAAATGCACGTTTACCTTCCTGTGCCTCTTCAGTGAGGTAGTACAATAAAGTTGCATTACCTGCCAGTTCCTGCAAGCCTGCCTGCCCATCGAGTTCGGCATTAAGGCACATTTTTATCATTCTCAGGGCCGTGGGACTGCGTTCCATCATGGTTTTACACCAATCAACCACCTCATCTTCAAGCTGATCGAAAGGCACCACTTTATTGACCAATCCCATTTCGAGTGCTTCCTGAGCTGAATATTGACGGCAAAGGAACCATATTTCCCGGGCCTTTTTTTGCCCGACAATCCGGGCAAGGTACGATGACCCGAATCCTCCGTCGAAGCTACCAACCTTAGGGCCTGTCTGGCCAAATATTGCATTATCGGATGCTATTGAAAGGTCGCAGATAACATGCAATACATGCCCACCGCCGATAGCATAACCGTTTACCATAGCTACCACAGGTTTTGGGAGCGAACGGATCAACTTTTGCAGATCGAGGACATTCAGACGTGGAATACCGTCTTTCCCCACATACCCGCCATGCCCTTTCACATTCTGATCTCCACCACTGCAGAATGCTTTGTCGCCTTCGCCGGTAATCACCACTACCCCGATTGAATCGTTTTCGCGGCAATGGTGCATGGCATCAATCATTTCATTGATGGTGTCAGGTGTAAAAGCGTTTCTATACCGTGGACGGCTTATGGTAATCTTAGCAATTCCTTCAAAAAATTCAAATTTGATCTCCTCGTAAGTTTTAATGGTTGACCATTTCCTTTTTGTAATCATATCATAAGGTTTTTAAAATATTCCCGCAATGTTTCAGCGCTTTCAATTGCAGGAGTAACAATTTCGAGCAGCGCTGGTTTAGTCAGGTCACTATAAAACAACGGCAATAACGAATGTAATTCTTCAAGGTTCTCAACCCTAAAATATGCAACGCCGAAATTTTCAGTAATTCCCTGTGCACTATAACTATGGGCTGTTTCAATGTAAGTTTCCAACTCTTTATAGCGGTCGGGGCCGGGAAGTATCCTGAAAATATTGCCTCCTCCATTGTTGATCAGAATTATCCGGAAGTTTGATGGAAGGTATTGGTTCCACAATGCATTGCTGTCGTAAAAAAAACCGATATCGCCAGTTATAACTGTAACCATCTCATTAATAGCCATAGCTGCACCTACAGCTGTGGAAACACAACCGTCGATTCCGCTTGTACCCCGGTTCGACCAAAAATGAAAATTGTGCCTGTACTCAAAAAGCTGGGCATACCTTACTGGTGTGCTATTTCCCAGATGGATATGGCTTCCATTGGGAATCCAATCAAAAAGTTGTTCAAATACTTTTAAATCGGTATAACCTGCCATTTCAAGGTATTCCCCATGCTTCTGCCTTCGGTGTTGATTTCTTGTTACCCAATTATTTCTGTAGCTGCTGTGAACTTTCTGTGCTTTTTTTGACAATTGCTGAAGAAATTGACCGGGTTCTACAGGAATGGTTAGCGTAAGCGACTGATAAGTATCGAAGTGAAATTCATCCGGGTCGGGGCTAACGTGCCAATGGTGCCGGGGCCTCATTTTCCTGAGAAGGGATTTTATTTTTTTAGACACAACCGCACCTCCGATGGTAAGTAAAAGTTCAGGTGTGAAATCGGGATCATCGTCCACTATTCCTTCAATGACCCTGTCGATACAACCAAGATAATGGTTTCCACTTAAATTTGAGGTTGTTTCGGTAAGCACCACTACCGAAGGGTCATTGGCAAGTTGTGACAAAACCTGCCCTGGTGCATCCGAAGGGTGGAATTGGCCTGTAAGTATCATTTTTTTTGCCGAAAAATTCCAGGTTTTCGCCAGTTCAGCAAGGGTTTCATCTGAAATCTGAGGTTTAGCTTCAGAAATCCCGATTATCCTGACTTCAGGGTTTGTATCCACACCATCAAGTTCGTACAAAGGTTCAGAAACATGGAGGTTAAGGTGTACCGGACCTGAAACAGGAAAATTGCAACGGTCGATGGCTTCATTTACAATTCTTCCGAAATACCATTCCGATTCAGGGTCGATTGAACTCTCTGGTAAGCTGTAGCTTTTTCTGATGAAGTTGGAAAACAGTCTGTCCTGTCTGATGGTTTGCCCATCGCCCTGATCGATCCATGCGGAGGGCCTGTCGGCTGTAATAACCAGCAAAGGTATTTTTTGATAATAAGCTTCCGAAATTGCTGGTGCATAATTTACTGCGGCTGAGCCTGATGTGCATACCAAAGCAACTGTCTGTTTTAATTGCATGGCCATTCCCAACGCAACAAAACCGGCACTCCTTTCATCGGCTATGCTGGTCAGTTTCAATTTACCGTTATTCGAAAAAACAATAATAAACGGTGCATTTCGCGAACCCGGCGATGCCACAACATGAACAACCCCTTTTCGGGCCATAATTTCGGCCAAACGACCGATGTTTTTTTTACCGTGATTCATCAAAGAAGAATTAGCCTGCAAAATTGGCTATTTTTTCGATAGCCCCCAACATGGTGCGACTTTTCAATTCTGTTTCATCCCATTCTGTTTCAGGATCGGAATCAATGGTAATACCACCCCCAACGTAAATTACGGCCTGGTTACTGGTGATGTGCATGCATCGCAGGTTCACATAAAAGTTAAAATCGCCATTGTCAGAAACCGGTCCCAGAAAACCGGTATAAAATGAGCGGTCGTAATGTTCAATCAATTCAATATGCTTTTTAGCAGCATAGGTAGGCCAACCGCATACAGCCGGTGTAGGGTGAAGTGTTTCAATTAACCGGGAAAGCTTTCCTTCGGGGCACATGGCTTCATAATTAGTCCTGAGGTGCTCAACAATTCCCGCTTCGGCAGTGTGCATGGGAGAAACTAGAATTTCGATACAACCGGCTTTTTCGAGGGTCTCCGATATAAAATGACTGACCCATAAATGTTCTTCAATTTCTTTCTGACCCCATTTTCCGAATGACTCCTTTTTTGGCCGGGTTCCTGAAAGAGACATGGTCGAAATTTTTCCTTTATTCCGGCTAAGGAACACTTCGGGCGATGCACCTGTCCACAACCCTTTTCCCGGAAGATTTACCAGATAAACAAAAGCAGATGGGTACATTTGGCAAAGCAGATGGAACAATTCGCCTGAATATTGCGGTGCATTAGGCCATTTTTTCAATATTCGCCTCGAAATCACAATTTTATCGGCTTCGCCCGATCGTATTTTTTCAATAGCATGTTTTACTTTTTCTGTATATTTGACTTTTCCAATGCTCTCAAATTCAGGTCCATCCAAAAAAATCTTTCCCGATGAAAATTTACTTATTGAGGGAACCGCAAATTCAAAACCTTCAATTATATGTTCCGCCTGAAGAAAAAGAACAGGTTCATTTTCGGCAAATGGAGCCAAAACAAAACCTGAATGTTGATCCAAGATATTACTTATCCTTTGGTATTCAATCACATCACTGTTTCGGTAAATGGTTACAGGGTTCAACTCTCCGGGTAACCGATAGCTTGCAAATGGAACATTTGATTCAATTAACTCCATTTGAAACTCACAAAGCGGTATAGTCAACTGTACATCCATTTTATTTGCGATGTTCAATAATCATAACGGTCAGCCTCGATAGGCAAACCAACTCATTGTTATCATTAGTGATACGGATATCCCAAACATGTAATTTCCCCGATCGTGAAACAATCGTAGCTTTTCCATAAACATATCCCCCGGTAACTTTTCGTAAATGATTCGCATTAATTTCAACACCTACAACAGAATGGGTTTCAGGGTTTACCAGCATGACTGAACCCACACTGCCAAGTGTTTCGGCAAAAGCTGCCGAGGCACCCCCATGCAGCAATCCCATGGGTTGTCTGGTTCGATGATCAACCGGCATTCGCCCGCATAAATAATCGTCGCCCGCTTCGGTAAATTCAATACCCAGGCATTCGCCCATATTCCCCACTGATAGGGCATTCAGTTCAGCCAATGTCAATTTTCTACTCATCCCGTCATTGAAATAATTCAACTAACTTAACAATAGTTTTTGAAAATAGTTAATTAAATAAATCAAAATTAAAAAAAGAGAATAGGCCTGAAATACCAATTCTCTTTTATCGATTTTTAAATGTTGATTACGCTTATATATGAATCACCTCACCATAGGCAGCAGCAGCAGCTTCCATAATGGCTTCGCTCATAGTGGGGTGCGGGTGGATCGATTTGATAAGTTCGTGTCCGGTAATTTCCAATTTTTTGGCTACCACCAGTTCGGCCACCATTTCGGTAACATTGCCACCAATCATGTGAGCCCCTAAAAGTTCACCATATTCAGCATCGAATACCAGTTTCACAAATCCGTCTTTTTGCCCGGCAGCGCTTGCTTTTCCGCTGGCAGAGAACGGGAATTTACCCACTTTTACATTGTAGCCTGCTTCTTTGGCTTTTGCTTCGGTGAGACCAACCGATGAAACTTCCGGATTGGTATAAGTACACCCCGGAATATTGTTGTAATTAATTGGTTCAGGGTTGTGCCCTGCAATTTTTTCAACGCAGGTAATTCCTTCGGCCGATGCTACGTGAGCCAGGGCAGGTGTAGCAATAATATCGCCTATTGCATAAACACCTTCCACATTGGTGCGATAAAAGTCATCCACCTTTATGCGTCCATTCTCCATCGCGATGCCGAGTTCTTCCAGGCCTATCCCTTCGGTATTGGGTGTGATCCCAACTGCTGACAGTACAACTTCTGCCTCAACCACTTCTTCCCCTTTTTTGGTCTTAATGGTTACCTTGCAAAGTTCTGCTGAAGTATCCACTTTTTCAACCGTTGAGTTGGTCATTACCTTCATACCTGATTTTTTGAAAGAGCGTTCGAGCTGTTTCGAAACTTCCTCATCTTCGAGCGGCACCACGTTGGGTAAAAATTCAACCAGGGTAACCTGTGTCCCTATTGATTGATAGAAATAGGCAAACTCACTGCCAATGGCTCCCGACCCGACCACTACCATGGATTTTGGCTGCTTTGGAAGGGTCATTGCAGTTCGGTAGCCGAATATTTTTTTTCCGTCGAAGGGTAGATTGGGCAACTGGCGTGAACGTGCCCCGGTTGCCAAAATAATATGCTTGGCTGTAATTTCGGTCTTTTTACCATCCTCGGAAGTTACCTCTACTTTGTATTTACCGGCAAGTTTACCAAACCCATTAACAACTTCAACTTTATTCTTTTTGAAAAGGAACTGTATCCCTTTGCTCATTCCTTCAGCTACTACACGGCTGCGTTTTACCATAGCCTCAAAATCGGGCTTCACTTCTCCGGTAATGGAAACTCCATAATCGGCAGCATGAACAGCATATTCAAAAGCTTGTGCACTTTTAAGAAGTGATTTGGTTGGGATACATCCCCAGTTCAGGCAAATTCCACCGAGGCTCTCTTTTTCAACCACACCCACTTTCATACCAAGTTGTGCAGCCCTGATTGCTGCCACATATCCTCCCGGTCCACTACCGATTACCAAAACATCGTAATTCATGTTATTTTGTATTTATTTTTTCTTATGCAATTAACAGATTTATAAATAAAAGGTTTGTCAAAGCTAATCAAAAAGCCTGACCAGCCATAAAGCGATTCACTTGTTTTGTTCCTTGTATAATACAAGCAGTTGCCTTGCTGCTTCAAAAGAACTCATACGGTTATGCAGTACATTATCCTCCATCAGGTGGAGGTTTTTTTTAACAGCCGGGTGGTTATAGAAACCCGATTTTAGTTGTTCTTCAATTGAATCGTACATCCAGTACCTCGATTGCGAATTACGGTTGGAATCAAAATAACCATTTACACGTGACAGTTCAATGTATCTTAAAATTGTCTCCCATATTTCGGCTATTCCCGATTTTGAGATCGCCGAACAGGTCAGTACCTTTGGCTCCCATCCCGAATCTTTTGCCGGGAACAGGTATAATGCATTTTGGTATTGAATTTTCGCTAACTGCGCTTTTTCAACGTTATTGCCATCAGCCTTATTGATGGCTACCAGGTCGGCCATTTCCATTATCCCACGTTTTATTCCCTGCAACTCGTCGCCGGCACCAGCCAACATCAGTAGCAGGAAAAAGTCGGTCATGCGGTGAACCGCAGTTTCACTTTGTCCAACCCCCACTGTTTCAATAAAAATGGTATCGAAACCGGCCGCTTCGCAAATAATGACTGTTTCACGGGTTTTCCGTGCAACGCCCCCAAGGGAGCCAGCCGAAGGACTTGGACGGATATAAGCATTCTGATCGCCCGAAAGCTCTTCCATCCGGGTTTTGTCGCCCAATATACTTCCTTTGCTCCGCACGCTGCTCGGGTCAATAGCCAGGACTGCCAACCTATGGCCACGGTAAGTGAGCATTTTACCAAGAGCTTCAATAAAAGTGCTTTTTCCGGCACCCGGCACACCGGTAATTCCAATCCGTACTGATTTTCCACTAAATGGCAGGCACTTCCCGATAACTTCTCCTGCAATTTCCTGATGTTCGGGTTTTGCGCTTTCAACCAGGGTTACAGCTTTGCTTAAAATGGTTATATCTCCCTTTAAAATTCCGTCCAAATACTCATTAACAGAGTAACTTCGCTTTCGTTTCTGCAGGAACCTTCTAACCGATTCTTCGTTTACCGGGGCTGGTTGCTCTATGCCTTCATTTACTTTAAGTCCTTTATAACCGGGATGGTTTTCTATATGTTCCGTGGATATTTTCATACATAAATTTTCCTGTAAAAATAGAAGTAAAAAGCCACACCCGAAAAAGAAAGGCGTCAAAGATATTTTCCTTGACGCCTAATATCATGGCAAAAATTGTAATTCGTTAAGTAATATTGGTGGAGACCCTGAGTGTGGTTGTGGAATTTTTCGGATCGTTAGTGATTACAGTTACTGTTTTGCTTTGACGTCCTTTCTTACCTGTTGAATCAAAAACTACTTTAATCGGAGCTGTTTCGCCCGGGGCAATAACATTTTTAGAAGGCGATACAGCAGTGCAGCCACACGACGAACGTACATTGCGTATAATCAGGTCGCGCTTCCCTTTGTTGGCCAATTCAAACGTATATTCTTTCTTGTCGCCCGATTTCATATCGCCAAAATCATACGATGTGGTATTAAATGTTGCAACGGGTGAATTAGCCAGGTCGGTTGCCGAAAGGCTTGAAAAATCCTCTTCGATGGTAGCACTGACCCCGATCGAGCTTTTGTAATCGTTGCTCCCATTCAGGCTCAGATAAATACGGTGCGAAGCAAAACCATAGGTGTTGGCCCCGCTTGCATCGTAATTTACAGTCATCATTCCTTTTCCTTTGGCCGGAATGGTTTGTGGCTGTACCGAAGCTTTGATAAAAGGGGGAAGTTGCCTGAATCCAACAGAAATAGGCTTATCGGTGTCGTTTACCAGTTCGAGTTGTTCGGTCCTGATTTCTGACTGTTTAATAGTGGGGAATGAAATATGGTTACGTTCAGCTCTGAGTTCGCCAATCTCGCGGGGATAAAGTTCAGCTATGGTTCTCTGTCTTTCTTCAACTCTCCCACTGATGGTCAAAACCACCATTGGCGTTTCTGCATTGCTGCTTACCGAGGCAGTTTTACTGAATGCTCCAGGCCGGTTGGCAGGATTATAAGCAAGTTTTATTACCCCTTTTGCTCCGGGGGCAACTGGCTGACGGGTCCACTCGGGTGCTGTACATCCACATGATGCACTCACGTTGTTCAGGATCAGGGGAGCAGTTCCCTGGTTTGTAAATTCAAATGTAGCTGTTTGTATGCCATCGCTTTCTTTAAACGATCCATAATTGTGTTCTGTTTTATCAAACACAATTTTTGGTTTGCCCTGTGATGCGGCAAAGTTCAATACTCCTGCAACAAGCAATACCATTGCTAAGGTAAATAACTTTTTCATAGTGTATTGTTTAATGAAATAAATCAATTTTCAATTATATTTACAAAGTTACAGCAATGTATTAAGCGATTTGTTAATCGGGTGTAATTTATTGTTAATGAATTGTTAAACAGATTTATTGAATTCATAGGTTTTCCTGAAATTTGAAGCATGAAATTTCCATGATTTCAGAAACACAAACCGTTATGAATAACATCTCTCATGGAAATTCCATCTGACCATTAAAAAACAAAACAATTTATAGGGATGAAACGTAATGCATTAAAATATATAATCATCCTGGCAGTATTTTCTATTGCAGGAATATTTTTTATTCAATTTGGTATCCTGAAAAACACCTATGATATAAATGAGCAGCAATTTAACGAAACTGTCACCGTTGCACTCAGGGAAGTAGCCTGGCAAATACTTGAATCGGCTGGTCAGACTCCCCGTTTCGATAACATTGAGCCAGTTGAGCGCTATTCAAGAAATTATTACCTGGTAAATGTGAACTATTTTATCGACCCGGAAGTACTTAAGGAACAAATCCGGGAGCAGTTTAAACGACATGCCCTCAACATCAATTTCGAATATGTTGTTTACGATCCTGACACCGACACCATGCAATATATTGAATTTGTATGTCCTGGTGAAGATTCGTGCAGGCATACCCCTGCATTATTTTTTCCCAAATCGAAAAAATATACCCACTATTTTGTGGTCAATTTTCCAACCATAAAACCTTATATCCGTGAACGCCTGAAGGGATGGTACTTTATGACAAGCCTGCTCGTGGTTGTTCTCACATTTTTCGGATATTCACTCTGGGTTATTATCAAGCAACGACAGCTATCAGAAATACAGAAAGTATTTATCAACAACCTGACACATGAACTGAAAACGCCCATATCATCCATCGGGCTTGCGGCACAGGTCCTGAGCAGTGAAAAAATCCTCGAAACACCTGAAAGGTTGTTCAATTATGTCAGGATTATTAATGAGCAAAGTAACCGGTTGGCAAAAAATGTTGAAAAAGTACTTAGCCTGGCTACCTTAGAGAAAAATAAGATACAGTTGGTAAATGAACAAATAGGACTAGGGGCATTTATTAAAGCAACCGTATCGCGCTTCAGGCAATCGGAAATAGGCTCAGTTGCTGAATTCAGGTTAAATTTTCCAGCCAATGAGGTTTTTATTTGGGCCGATCCTTTTCATTTGGGAAATATCCTGCAAAATATTCTTGAAAATGCTGTCAAATATTGTAAAACACAACCCATAACAGAGATCAGGATATTTGAAAAAAGGAGGCATATACATCTTTCGGTTATTGATAATGGAATTGGAATACCACGAGAAGCGCGGAAGAAAATCTTCAGAAAATTTTACCGGATACATACCGGTAATGTGCACGATGTAAAGGGATTCGGACTTGGTCTCGATTATGTGGCCAAACTTGTGAAAGCCCATCGTTGGAGAATTACTGTAACCGAAAATCCCTCCGGAGGAAGTATATTTACCTTGATAATACCGCATAACCATGAATGAAATCAGATTTCCCGTTCTGTTGGTCGAAGATGACCCGGCTTTAATCTTCATCATCCGCGATAACCTGGAGCAGAACAATTACAATGTAACAGTTGCCGAAGATGGCGAAAAAGCATTAAAATTTTTCCGTTCAGGTAACTTTGCCCTGATTCTGCTCGATGTTATGTTGCCCCGTGTTGATGGGTTTTCTGTGGCAAAGGAGATCAGGAAAACGGATGAACAGGTACCCATCCTTTTCCTAACCGCCCGCTCTATGACCGAAGATAAAATTGCAGGGCTAACTATCGGTGGTGATGACTATATTACAAAACCGTTCAGCATGGAAGAATTGCTCCTGAAAATGAAAATTTTCCTAAAAAGGAGCCATTCAACATCGGCAAATCATTTTAAAAACGAAATCATCATCGGAAATTATGTTTTTATTGAAGAGGAATTATTGCTGAAACATACCGAATATGAACGACGCTTAACCCTTAAAGAGGCCGATTTGATAAAGCTGTTTGCCAATCATCAGAATACAGTGCTCAACAGGGACGAAATCCTGAACAGGGTTTGGGGCTCAAATGATTATTTTCTTGGAAGAAGCCTAGATGTTTTTATTTCGAGGCTCAGGAAGTATTTCGCACACGACCCCAATATTAAAATAGTTAACCTGCATGGAATTGGGTTCAGGTTTTCGGTGAAATCCGATCAATCCTGAAAATCTTACTATCTACTTTGGTAATATTGAAAATTAACCTATTTTTGTAGTCCGAAAAATAAAAGAATAATCAATCAGGTAAATATATAGCGATGAAAAGAACATTTCAACCATCGAACAGGAAAAGAAGGAACAAGCACGGGTTCAGGGAAAGGATGTCAACGGCTAATGGCCGCAAAGTTCTGAAGGCCCGTCGTGCAAAAGGAAGAAAAAAACTGACCGTTTCTGACGAACCACGGCATAAAAAATAATTTTATTGCTGATGTTTTTACTCACCGGAAAGGTAAGGAGCAATAATTCCTTACCTTTTTGTGTTTATTCCTAATTAACTTTGCGAATCAGGTCACAATTTTTTAACAAATGAGCATCAGAAATTTTCTAACCAGCAAAATATTCTTCAGGCATTTTGCCTTAGCAGTTGGCATAACCTCATTTGCAGTTTTTCTGATCCTGAATTCCCTGAAACTTTACACCAGGCATGGTGAGTCCATTCCCGTTCCTGACCTCAAAGGACTTACCGAGTATGAATTCAGCCGGATACTTGACCAGCAACACCTGAAATACATTATAACCGACAGTACTTATGTTGAAGAAATGGTTGCCGGAGGTGTTGTGGACCAGGTACCAGATGCAGGACTCCGCGTAAAACGTAACCGTAAGCTTTTTCTGACTATTAACGCAATTGCCCCTGAACAGATTGCCATACCTCCACTGACCGATATTTCGCTGCGGCAGAGCCTTGCCCAGATCGAATCAGCCGGTTTGATACCAGGCGATATAACTTATAAGCCTTCAGAATTCAGAAACCTGGTGTTACAAGCTACCATCGGCGGGCGCGAAGTGGTTACTGGCGAAATGGTGGCAAAAGGCACAAGGGTCGATTTGGTAGTAGGTTCGGGAGAAGAAATGGAGCTTGTTTTTCTTCCCAATGTTACCGGCTTGACATTACAGGATGCCAGACAGATTATTGCCCATTCGATACTTAGTTTAGGCGCAGTAATTTACGATAATACTATTTTCAGCCGTACCGACAGCATGCTGGCACGTGTGTGGCGCCAGCACCCCGATTACAGATCGGTGCTGAATGTTCATGCCGGGACATCAATCGATTTGTGGGTTACCACCGATGAAAGCAAGTTCATTGAAAACAATCCCGAAAACAAGGAAACAGAAGAAGACCTTGACTTTTAAGGAATGAAAGAAGAAAGAGATTTTGACGATGCCGAAGGCCTGGAAGAAAATGAATTGTATGAGCATTTCAGGCTGGTAGCCGATCCGGGTCAATCAATGATCAGGGTGGATAAGTTTCTGGCCAACAGGATCGACAAAGCCTCCCGAAGCCGTATCCAGGCAGCAGCCGATGCCGGCAATATCCTTGTAAACAACGTTCAGGTAAAAGCAAACTATAAGGTAAAACCCGGCGATACCGTTGTGGTAGTTATGGATTACCCCAAACGCGAACTGAAAATTATCCCTGAAGAAATCCCGCTGGATATTGTTTACGAAGACGACGACCTGATGGTAATCAATAAACCCCCCGGCCTTGTAGTCCACCCCGGACATGGCAATTACAGCGGTACATTGGTGAATGCCCTGTCGCACTACCTCAACGATTTGCCTCTGTTCAATTCCGGCGACACCCGTCCGGGCCTGGTGCACCGGATCGATAAGGACACTTCGGGGTTGCTGGTGATCGCCAAAACCGAACTGGCCAAAAACAGCCTGGCCATTCAATTCTTCGAAAAAACATCGTTCAGAAAATATGTGGCACTGGTTTGGGGAAACCTTAAGGAAAACAAGGGTACAATAACCGGAAATATCGGGCGCAGCCTGAGCAACCGCCAGATATTCAAGGTGTTTCCAGAAAGCGACCACGGAAAACCTGCCGTAACCCATTATAAAGTGATTGAACGGTTGGGATATGTAAACCTGATTGAATGTCAGCTGGAAACAGGGCGGACGCACCAGATCAGGGTCCACATGAAATACATCGGCCATCCGCTGTTCAACGATTCAACCTATGGGGGCGACCAGATTTTAAGGGGAACCACTTTTTCGAAATACAGGCAGTTTGTGCATAACTGTTTCCAGATGTTGCCCCGGCAGGCACTCCATGCCAAATCACTGGGGTTCCTGCACCCAACCACCGGAAAAGCTATGATGTTTGAATCGGAATTACCCGATGATATGCTGGCTGTAGTGGAAAAATGGAGAAATTATATTGCTAACCGAGAAATCACTTAATTAACCAAAATGAAACCCAATGTTGCAGTTATAGCCGGAGGTTATTCGTCCGAATACCAGGTATCGGTAAGAAGCGGTAAAAACGTTTTTGAGGCCATTGATCCGGACTTGTTTACCCCGTGGTTGATACATCTGACCAAAGAAAACTGGCAGGTGATTGAAAACGGGCAGGCCATAGCAGAAGTTAACAAATCGGACTTCAGTTTTGGGATAAACGGGAAGAAGGTTTTACCCGATTTTGCTTATATCACCATCCATGGTACACCGGGCGAAGACGGTATCCTTCAGGGCTATTTTGAACTACTCGGCATCCCTTACTCTACCTGCAATGTACAGGTATCGGGGCTGACATTCAATAAATGGCACTGCAGCAATTTCCTGCGCAGTTTTGGGGTAAAAATGGCCCGTTCGGTTAGGCTTACTGCCGGCAATACCATAGATACAAAGCAACTGTCCGGAAAATTGGGTTTGCCCCTGTTTGTGAAGCCCAACGCAGGTGGCTCAAGTTTCGGGGTTACCAAAGTAAAATCGGAAGAAAAGTTGAAAGAGGCCATTGAACATGCCTGGACCGAAAGCCGGGAGGCATTGGTTGATGAGTTTATTGCAGGTACTGAATATACCTGCGGACTGGCCCGGTTGAATGGCGAACTGATAATATTTCCGGTAACCGAAGTGCTGCCCAAAAACGAATTTTTCGATTTTGAAGCCAAATACACCCCCGGCGCCACCGACGAGATCACCCCGGCGCGGCTGCCCGAAAACCTTTTCAAGGAATGTCAGCAACTGAGCGCCCGCATTTACGATTGGTGTGGCTGCGAAGGAATTGTGCGTATTGATTATATTCTGAGCAATGGCGAATTTTATTTTCTGGAAGTAAATACCACACCCGGCATGACCGCCACCAGTTTTATCCCCCAGCAGATTGCCGCTATGGGAAAAACCCTGAGGGAAGTTTTAACCGGCATTATTCAGGACAGGCTTAAGGGTTAGTTTTCATAATTTTTAATTCATTTTACAAAGCATTCAAAAAATTGGCAAGTTCCTCATCAGTGATTATAGGAATAACTTTTCCCTCTTTTGCTTGCTGAACAGAGTGATCAATTTTCGCCAGCATTTCAGTGGTAAAATACAAATCATCGTCATCGACAGAAGTCAATATCTAAGATTTTTTATTGCCCTTCTTATAATTATCTTTTCCCCCCTATCGGCCAGATCGAAAAATGCTTTTTGTTTTTCCCTGAACTGACGACTTGTTAACTGTAATACTATCCTTATAATAAGATTTAATGTGTACCTTAACATCAGGGAGCCATGGAGCTTGATAAACTGAACCCTCTGAGATTTTTACAAATATGAAATCACCATGATTAGCAAAACACAAACCGGAATGAATAACGTGCCTCATAGTGATTCCATCTGACCATTAAAAATCAAAACAATTTATACAGATGAAACACTAATCTGGAATAATTTAAGACGACCAGATAAAGTTTTTTGAGAATTATGTGAATTACAGCAGTAAAAATCAAATACACTGTAACTTCCAGGGATGTGGCAGGTTGGCGCCGAAGCATTCACCCCTGGTTGCCGAATGTAGGTTTACCGTGTATTTCGGAACAATTCCTTCGCGGCCAGTGCCAAAAACATAAAATTGGTAGCGCCCCCACCCATTACATATTCAGTTTGCTGCCAGAAGAATGGCCACACTTTCAGTTCCGGAAAATCAGGACGGATTATTCCTGTACCAGAAACTGATCCTCCGGGAATAAAAGACCAGTCGGCGCGATTGACACCGTAAGCCACTGTTACCGAACGGCTTCCTACGCCTGAAACAAACGAGGAGGTATTCTCTCCTGGGTGGTTCCCTAAAACAAAATTTAAAGCGTTAAGCATATACCGGGCATCGAAAATATCGGGATAATACCTTTGCAGGAAATATTGCCTGACTCCAAAATTCTGGATATTCCAGCCATCGCCCCAGATATGTGGACGGTAAGGAACGCCAAACGGGTTCTCTCGCTGAAGTTTTTCCACCTCGCGGCGGTATGCCTTAACGGCTTCTGTTGCCATAGCCGTAAGATTGGAATTATTGAGTATCGGCAATACCCTGCCAACATGGGCGGCTACATCACTATCCCGCAACACTTCATCAGTTAACATTTTGGTGAGGTCGCCGGCATACCGTTTATCATTCGTGGTTATCAACAGTTCAACTGCAGCTTTAATTTTGTTGTTCAGAATCCTTCGGTTTCCAGCAGGTTCAGCAGCGGCATAAATGGCTTCTGCTGCATTGAGTGCCTCCAAGGCAAGCGTGCCGTTGAAACCTTTCATTACCCTGACAGCGGCAGCCAACGAACGGGCAACCTCTACCTCGCGGGCCGGATTATTCTCTGTAAAAACCCACCGGTCGTCAGGACGCCCCGATTCGCAACATGTGCGTTCATTATATCCTAAGGCAGGATTATATTTCAGGCCATCGGTCATGGCCGCTCCGTCGCCCAAAAGAACATATTGTCTTAAATGGTTGCAGATAATTCCCCTGTATAGTCTGCCCAGTCTTTTATATCCACCCACAATGGAAAGTAATCCGTGCTCGATCTGTTGCAAAATATCATTTTTCCCATCAGGCAAATGAATTTCGACTATCCTCTTTTCCTGATCGACCGTGGTCATGTCCCAATCGGGCTTAAACTGCTCATACGACATGGTTAGTACCCAAACTGTACCAGCCTGAGATTCTACCCGCAAATCATAATCGCCGGCATCGTGCCAGCCGCCGATATTGAGTCCCGGCACCTGGTCGCCAGGCTTAAAGCCTGTAAGGGTGGAGGGCCCCTGTACATAGCCATCGAAATGGTTGGTATCTACCGGCGCCATAAGGGCATCGTCCATGTGGCAGAGGTCGTGCCAGACCCGGTAACCTTCGTTTACACGCATGTGGCACATCTGCACCGGCAGAAAATATTCGAGCGTGGGTTGCCACACATCGCGGTCGTAAATGGTATTTCCTATCCGGAAAGGTTCTGATAAATAATCTTCGTACTGAACGCGGTAAACACCTTCTTTGGTTATATCGCTAAAATTGAGTTGAAAATAATTGAAACGCAGAAACTTTCCCCAGAATTCAGGAATTGCTGATTTTACTGTGATTTGTACCCCTTCATTGGTGTAATGAATCAGTTTTAATTCCGAAGGATTGCTTACTGAAACATCGGCTTCGAGTGTGGCGATTTTTTCCTGAGTCGGATGATATCCTACCTGGCTTACATGTACAACCGGTTTTGAAATAAAGTTGGGCAGCACGTTGGCATCGATTACCCACTCGACGGCGCCTTTGGTTTTGCCCGGAGTAACCAGTGAACGAACAACATACCATCCGTTGTTGTGATAAAAACGGCCATCGAGTAACTGGAGCGGTTCACCAAAACTTTCGATTTTCATCAATTGGGCAGGTTCTTCGGGGGCAATGGTAAGTTTATTACCAACCGCCATAGGGGCAGCCTGCCAGTCGCCGTTAATATCCTGCTCCATCGGGCCGTTGGGTTGCGTATTGAAAAGGCCATGTTTTCCATCGAGATACCAGGTTTTACCAAACAGTAGGCCGGGAAAAAGCTCGAGGTTGAATCCAACCTGTTTTTCCCATTCGGGAGGAAGCAGTTCCTTAAGGTCAACCAGAATGCGGAATTTTGACCCTTCTGCAATTACACGGACTTTATATACAAATGACAGATCGGGGTAATAAATCGGATTGAACCCTTTGCGGTTTATGGCGGTATCGGGAAACCAGCAGATCACATTTACCTCATTGTTTTCGGGAACCACGGTGCGGGCGCCGACTTTCGGTATAGGCTGCCACTGCCCGGGTGTAGGTTCAAGGCGAAGATCGCCGTTGGTAGCTACCCTGGTTCCGTTCTGAATAATCCCTATGGCACCCTGATGCCCTTCAGGATAAATATCGTAGAACACCATCACATTGAGGCCAGGCATCTCAAAATACTCATGTTCGTTGATTTTAAGGCCCTGGGCCGTTGCGTTGGCGAATGTTAACATCATAAAACAAAGGTTTATTAATCGTTTCATCCTATTAAGATTAGTTGACTTAGTATAGTATAAACTTCTCAAAATCTGATGCAAGATACTAATTGTAATTTAAACAATCTAAACCTTTAAAAAAAATTTCTTTAAGCAGAAAAGGATTATTCGGATTTTACCTGAAAGAAAAATACATCATGTTCGGCGCCGGGAGGATAATAGGAAACCGAGAGATGGGCATTATCGGAAACAGCTTCAATATAAAATCTGACATAAGTGCCGCCGGGATGCCCGGGAAGTTTGGCTCCGTAAATTCCATCACCTGAAACGCCATCGCTGTACTTGCCTTCGTCTGACATCTGAATTATTGAAAAATTTCCAACCAGTGATGCTGAATAATAGAGGTTTACACGATTTATCCCGGTTGATGCAGCAATTTTGGCTGTTACAATTACCTCACTGTTTGGTACCGGTGGAACCCAGGCCACACCATCGGTATTCCGGTAATCCACTTCAATAATTTCCGGCGATTTCTGTGCTACTTCCGGATTGGAAAGAAGATTATTTCGTCTGGTGCTTATAAAATTTTTAAGCACTCCAATTTCATTGATAAACTGATTATATCCATACAATTTTTTGGGGTCTGATTCAACAAGGGCATCAATCTGCGATTTATAATTATCAATAATCCGGTTGGCCGAAGCAATGTCAAACAATTCATTGATTATGGTCCGGAGGTGTGCCAGGTATCGTTGCCGGTACTGAGGCACTGCCAGCAATTTATTCGATAGCGGGTAGTTTACCTTATTCTCATTCAAAAACGGGCTCCAGCCTGCATTATTCATTTTCATCACTGAATTGCCATCGAATTCGATTGGAGTAATTCTCTGGGGTTCGGGTTCATAATAAATGTAGTAATCCTGCTGACCTTTAAAAACATAGCTGTCATCGTCAGAAAAAGCAATCTCACATGCAAGGAACCATAAAACCCTGTCGATATCAAAATAGCGGGGAATTTCCTCAGTCATCAGCGATGCAGGTGTTGTATTCAGCGATTTGCATGCAGCAGCAAGTCTTTCCCAATGATCGTCGATATCACTGCTTTTCAGGGTATAATTAGACTGATACAATGCGACATTATCGCCAAGGTAATTTAGACCTGACTTTCCATTACCCCAGCCACCGCCACCACCGGGAACTGGCACACCCCCTGACGAAATGCCTTCGGCACGCCAGTTTCCCCCGTCGTCGCTGAAAAACCATTCATCCAGAAAATCTTTGTTCAGTTGCTGAACATTTGGGTAAAGCCCCCAGTTTTCGCCATTAATAAAAAGCTGTACAAAATTGGATTTTGCGGCCGGAACATGTTTCCTGATCTGGTGCAAGTAAAAAACTTCTCGTAAAAACGAAGGATCCTGGAATGCGTTGTTCAGGTTGAGTGTCCGGTATCCCATCAGCTTTTGATTGGTGGGAATATAACGCATTGATATGTTGAAAGATAACTTTTTTGAGTTCCGATAAACCTCACGGTGCGAGGTTTCTCCTTTAAACATAACACCTACATTTTCGTATGTCTTACCATCAACAACCAGTGTAGCAGCAAGATCGGTGTTCGTACTGTAGTTACTTTGCATAATCGACCAGTAATCGGGTTGTTTGAATGTAAGGTTAAGTGTCCGTATGGTTGCCGAATCGTATAGGCCTGTAAAATTATTTCCACCGGTAATCAACCTTCTCCCATCAGCGGAAACAGACATTTCTACAGGTTTTCCTGCCCAGTTTATTTCGGCAGGTTTTCGTGGCTCTTTGGGTTCCTCCGGAAAGACTGAAAGATCATCTTTCCCAGGCTCCTCAATTACAGTGGTACAACAGTTCAGGGTCAATAAAGTTATTAAAACGATTTTAATTGGGTATTGAACGCATTTCCTGAACAATGTTTTATTGTCTCCCATGATTATTTGATATTAATCATCTTTCAACACTTTTACGCCTTTAGAATTGTTTTTGTTTCTAAAAGTTTAACGGCTGGTTGAATTACAAAAGCTAAAAAAGTTTTGTCTGTAAAAAAGCCGTCTCTTTTGCAAAAGACGGCTTTCCCTATGAAATCATAATCAATCAGTTTTTTTGTACTGAATATATCTCATCAATAATATGCTTGTATTTTTCAGCTATTACATTTCTGCGCAGTTTCAGGGTGGGCGACAACTCACCGGTTGCCGGGCTCCATTCGGCACACACCAGCCTGAAACGTTTGATCTCTTCGTGCTGGCCTAAAGTTTTATTAATCTCTGCCACCTCTTTTTGAAGCAATGCCTGTACTTCTGATTTCTGAATCAATTCCTTGTTATCTTCAAAATGGATTTTATTTTCGGAACACCAATCGTGGAGCAACACAAAATTTGGTGAAATCAGCGCCGAAGCAAATTTCTCATTGGCTCCGATAACCATTGCCTGTTCAATCAGGTTTGAGGCTTTCAGTTTATTTTCGATTATTTGAGGAGCAATGTATTTCCCACCCGACAGCTTGAACATCTCCTTTTTCCGGTCGGTGATTTTAAGATATTTCCCATCTTCGAATGTACCTATGTCGCCGGTATGGAACCAACCTTCGGCATCGATTACTTCGGCAGTCAGTTCGGGCGCTTTGTAATAACCCATCATAACTCCGGGACCTTTGCAGAGGATTTCCCCATCTTCGGCAATTTTTACTTCAAAACCTTCGAGTACAGGACCCACCGTACCGATTTTCATCTCACCGGTTGCCGGATTGTTTACAGCGATTACAGGCGAAGTTTCGGTTAGCCCATATCCTTCCAGGTTGTACATACCTGCCATTCCCAGAACCCTTGCAATACGCTGCTGCAAAGCAGCTCCACCGGAAACAACATAAACAATATTCCCTCCGAGTGCTGCCCTCCATTTGGAATAGATCAGCTTGTCGGCAATCTTAATTTTCAGTTTCATGAGGGGGCTGTACTTTTTATTGTACTCAAAATGGCGGCTAAGGTCCATTGCCCAGAAATAAAGCTTCTTCTTTATTCCGGTAAGTTCTTTTCCCTTAGCGACAAAACCGTCATAAACCCTTTCCAGAAGTCGGGGTACCGAATTAAACATGTGCGGTTTAATCTCCTTTATGGCTGAAACAATTTGTCCAAGGTTACCAACATAGTAAATCCCCATTCCCTTATGCTGAAAATGATAGTTCACACTTCGTTCGTAAACATGACACAGTGGAAGAAAACTGATTACCTTGTGTTCGTAACCCAAATGGTGCATTTTAACATGGGCAGTAAAATTCGATACCAGATTGCGTTGCGAAAGCATGACACCTTTGGGAACTCCAGTTGTGCCCGAGGTGTAGATAATAGTGGCAAGATCCTCTGGTTGAATGCTTTTCTTGATGTCTTCTAATTTTCCGGCAAGTTCAGCTTCATTATCCTGACCGATTTTCAGGATTTCTTCATAATTTTTAGCACCGTCAACATCTTCGAAAGAATAAACATCACGTATTTCAGCAATTTTTTCAGCAACTGGTTTAAGTTTTTCAAACAATTTGGAATCGCCCACAATCAGGTATTTCGCTTCCGAATGTTCAAGGATATAGCTGTATTCATCCTCACCAATGGTAGGGTAAATGGGAACATGTACCGCACCGATCATTGCCAGTCCCATGTCGGCAAAATTCCATTCAGGCCGGTTGTTGGTCACGGTTGCCACTTTATCTCCTTTTCCAATTCCGAGAGCCATCATACCCATTGCAAATTGATGGGCTTTCCGATAATACTCTTCGGTTGAAAAAGTGTACCAGTCATTTCCTTTTTTGCCCCCGATGGCATCGGGGCGAGGGTACATTTTCAGTGCCCGTTCAAGAACATCAAAAGTCCGTGTTACAATATAATCCATATTCGAATCAATTTTTTGAAACCTGACAAAATTACGTTTTTTTAATTGCCCAACTGCCTATAATTCGTAATCCAGTCTTTCGAAAATGTTATTTAAATCAATTACAAATAAGATGTATTATATTGATATTGAATTACATATAAATATTTTTTTTGAAGTTTAATGCATTACATTCCAATAATCAGAAATAAAATGCATACTGTTCACCAGTTTTGTGAAAATTTGAACTGCATAAAACTGACCGAAATAATTGTTCTTTGTTCGAAAAAATTTGCCTCTATATTTTCATATACAAGCCATGTAAATCAAATTGAAGTATGTCAGGCACCTTCAAACTATTGTCCTTCTATTTTGCAGCAATCTGCTTCTCATACACATTGTCCTTAATCATGGCAAAAAACACTACAACGGCCAGCACAACAAGGGTAACCGGAAGTGCGGGATGGATACCACTGCTCGAAACGCTTCCATAAGAGTGCAGACCTGTCAGGTAATAGTTTACCCCGAAATATGTCATCAATACCGACAGAAATCCAATTATAGCTGCAAGGTTATAATTATAAACCCCTTTGAGTGAAGGGATTAGCCTAATGTGAACGATAAACGAATAAACCACCATTGTGATAAGCGACCAAGTCTCTTTTGGATCCCACCCCCAGTATCGGCCCCAGCTTTCGTTTGCCCAGATAGCTCCAAAGAAGGTTCCCATAGTGAGGAAATACAAACCAACAGTTACCGACATTTCACTGATGGTAGTAAGTTGGTCGATGATAAGTGTTACTTTTTTGCCGTTTTCAATGTTCCGGATAATGATAAGTATCATGACCAGTATCCCGATAAATGCACTTAACCCGATGAAACCGTAACTGGCCGTAATAACAGCCACATGTATGATTAGCCAATATGATTTAAGTACCGGGACAAGGGGTGTTATTTCGGGGTTCATCCAATTGAGGTGTGCCACAAACAGCGAAATTCCGGTGAGGAATGCGGCTATACCCACAACCATTGGATACTTTCTTCCAAACAGAAAACCGGCCAGCATAGCGGCCCATGCCACATACACCACCGATTCGTAACCATTGCTCCAGGGTGCGTGCCCGGCAATATACCACCTGAGGATCAGCCCAATGGTGTGTAATGCAAACAAAACCCCAATTAAACAGTAGAAGGAATACTTTAGCCACAAGGGCAAAGGTTTGGCCCTGAAAATATTGATAAAAAGGATCAACAAAAGCAGAAACCCGAAAGCAAGGTACCATGGGTATGCCCTTTCAAATGGGTTTACACGGTTATAAAATATTTCGGC
>JBBIHB010000008.1:17733-36463 GCA_037447215.1 Bacteroidales bacterium | reverse complement strand
TTATTCTTGGAGGCCGAAGGCAAAAGATCGCTTCCATATTTCTCCTGAAATACAGATACAGCAGCAATTACCTGCAGGGCATCAGCTTTTTTGTTTTCCGCAACAAACTGTTTAAAAACATCAATCCCACTGGCAACGAAAAGTGAGTCGCCCCCGGTAAGCCCCATATCCAGGCTCCCTGGTTTCAGCCATGGCTTAGTCGGGTCCGAAACCGGGAATAAAGCCAGCAAATTGGCCCGTGAAATCATGAAACTGATGTTCACTTTTTCATCAAGGTACAGATATTCTTTTTCGACCCTGTTGCGTAATGCTGGCGCTTTGTTATAAGCTGCCCTTACTTCCTCAATAATTCTGTATTGTCCCTGTTCGTCAAACAGATCGACCAGTGAAATATATGATCCATTAGCCCCAAGCGTTGCTGCCAGAGTTTTATTCGAAATTTTCAATATCGGCAACCGCTGCCACATTTCGGGATATACCATCATGCTCAGTACCACTTCATCAGGCGATTTTCCGTACAAGTTTTGTTTACGACTGAGTTTACGTACCACTTCACTGGCAAGTGTTCCAACCGGTTTTATCCTGCCATCAGGACTGTGAACCCATAATTTACTGAATTCGGAACTGATCTGTTTGTCGATAGCAGGTATCTGCGCAGCACTTCCTGGCTGCGACCAGCCGTTGTAAAACAACAGTACCATCAAAATGGTTGCCGTGGCTTTCGATACGGAAAGCTTTTTTAACCTGCGGGCCAGATTTCTGAAATGAGAATTTGGATTAATGAGCGAAAGAATCATCCCAAGAGTAAGTAAAAGATAACCGAAATAGGTAATCCATGTCCCCCAAAAGTCGTGGTTGACTGATAAAACAGTTCCCTGTTCATCCTGGTCGTAAGATGACTGGAAAAATTTATATCCCCTGTATGTCAAGGTGTTATTCATATATATTCGTAAATCGCGTTTAATATTTTTCTCTTCATCAATCAGTGTAACTTCCGAAGCATAAGACGAAGGCGAATCAGAGCCCGGATACCGATCGAGCTGGAATTCACGAAGATGCAAGGCAAAAGGCAGGAATATTTTTTCAGCCCCATAAGCCATTTCTATCTTTTGTCCATTCCATTGCACCGAAACAGTGTCGGGGACATAGCCCGGATGACCAAAAACCGGCACTACTTTTTCATTGTTCCCATCCGATAGCTTTACCAGTACAGCATTTTCGCCGGTCTTTTCCTGAGTATTTTTGGTTGCAGTGAATATTGCTTTTTCATAAAAATTCCTGATCAGGAAACGTATATCTCCAATATTATAAATGAACATCCGCTGTAAAGTAATTGTATCGCCAGGATGAATACGAATGGACTCCTGTGCTCCCATTGCTGTCTGACTGATGGTATCCGAAGCTATTAAAATGAGTTGCCCATTATACACAAAAAGATGGTTATCAACCGGATATGAAGATTCAAAACCTACTGAAAAACCGGGGTAATTCAAGTGCTGGCCTTTTTCGAGTATAAAACTTTGCATACCATGCCCCCCGGGCGCCGAAATCACAAAATCGACTACAGGCTCACCCTGATCGGAAGGTACAGGTGTCCTGACCGCATTGGTTATATACCCCACGGATCTGATCCTGATTTTCCTATTATTTACGTTCAAGGAACCTTTTAACCGACGGGGAGTTATCTCCGAAAACTCTACATTCAGTTCCAGTTCATCGTCATCTGCAGCAGCATAAAAATAGTTATGGTTCGAGAGAATATAATCCGAAGTCCTTCCTTCGCGAATGTGCATCGTCCCTTCGAAACTGATATACCGTGTGATGGCTGCACCAATGATAATGACCAGAAACGATATGTGAAACATAAACATGGTGAACGATTTCGCTTTATATTGCTTGAATTTCCACATGTTATCAACCAGGTTTATGGCTAGCAGAAGCCAGATCAACTCAAACCACCAGGCATTGTAAACCAGTACCCGTGCAGCCGGGGTACCGTAACCGGTTTCAATAAATGTGGCAATAGCCATCGAAAATGCAAGCACCAGGAATAAAAAAGCCATGGTTGAAAGGGATGTCAGATAAATCCAGATTTGTCTCATTTTAGTCAAAAATTTTGGCGCTGAAATTATATCTTTTTTAGAATGATTCAAAATAATATTTAAAATGGTTTAGTAATTGTTAAAATTTTGCCCTGACAAACCAATTGCTATGAATAGAAAAAAATTATTTATCAGCTTCATACCCGGAGGGAGTTTAGCAACCTATCCTTTGGTTACCGCATTTTCAGCTTCAAAATTAAAATCAGTCCCGAAATCCGGCATTCGAGGTTTTCCGGATCAGTTTCAAACTGATGTGGCAATATGCGTAGCAGGATTGGGTGGTTGTGCTGCTACTTTAGTGCCTTAGGAAACAATCTTACCGTAATTTTAACTGATGAAACCGACTCGCCGGTCGGACAATTTACTTCCCAAAGCCTGCCTCCAGATGAACATCTTTAGATTGAAAGCTAAGGCTGCACCAGACTTTAACGCTATTTCAGGAACCCAATCACGGATGGATACCTGCGAAATTACCCTAACCAAACAGGCAAAAACCAACGTTAATTTATATCCCGGCAATGGTGCAATTTCCAGACTTTGTCACGAACCCAAAGTTGCAACGGCTGTTTTAATTGATTTGAATCCCTTCCGTTTCAAATACTACTTGGCACCCTTATCCCCACCAGAATGTGAAACAGATTGCTGCAAACAAAAATATAGGGACTACCCATATCACCAATGGTTGTTACCATTTGCACCCTGTAGAGTGGAATATCATCGAATCGGCCGGGTCCATGTTTGCATTTGCCCAAAAACAAAAAAGCGAACCCGCCTGATTTCAGGCAAAACAGTACACTACTCGAAGATTTTCAGAAATTTATCGTAAACCGGGGTATTGAAATGAAAGGGCAGTCAAATGAATTAAATTTTCAATGTTATTTGTAAAAGATTTCATAACCTCCAATTTGTGCCATTAAAAATAATAAACTGTTATAACTTGTCAACAAACGTTCTGGCTTTTTCCATGGCTGCCTGCAAACCAGTTATATCTTTTCCGCCGGCGGTGGCATAAAAAGGTTGTCCACCCCCCCCTTCATCTCTTTTGCTGCTTCGCGGACTATTTTCCCTGCATCCAATCTGTGCTTACCGACCAATTCTTCCGAAATCATAACGGTAAGTGAAGGCTTTCCCTCAAGGGCAATACCCAGTACCAGATAAAGATTTGGAATTTCGCCTTTCAGTTGAAAGGCAAGGTCTTTCAAAGCCTGGGTGGAATTTAGTTGAGGTTGAGCAACAATAATGTTTATATCGCCTGCTTTTTCGAGGTTCCGTTTCAGTTCTTCTTTTATGGCTGAAGCTGTTTTGCGCTCATATTCTTCGATTTGTTTCCGCAACCGGTTATTTTCGTCCATAAGTTCTTCAACCGATTTCTTCAGGTTACCGGTCTGGCTGAACAAAGCTTTTGTTCCGGAAAGTTCATCCAATCGTTGGCTGATGTAATGGTCGGCTTTTTCTCCGGTAATGGCTTCGATCCTCCGTACCCCTGCCGATATTGCACTTTCCGATAGAATAATAAACTGCCCTATCTGCCCTGTGGAATGTACATGTGTTCCACCACACAACTCAATAGATTCACCAAAACGGATTACCCTTACTGTATCGCCATATTTTTCGCCAAACAAAGCAATGGCTCCCATTTGTCGTGCTTCATCAAACGAAACACCCGAGATTTCTTCCTGTGAAAGGTTTTTCCTGATCATTTGGTTCACCATTTTTTGAACGGCCATCAGTTCCTCGCTTGTCATTTTCCCGAAGTGTGAAAAGTCGAACCTTATATAATCGGGGTGTACGAGTGAGCCTTTCTGCTCAACATGTTTGCCAAGTATTTCCCTCAATGCGTGATCGAGCAGATGTGTTGCCGTATGGTTGTTGGCCGTACTCAATCGGGCATCCATATTGACCACGGCCCTGAAAATAGCTGAAGGATCGGATGGCAAATTCGCAACAATATGAACGATTAGGTTATTTTCTTTCTGAGTATCCAATACCTGAACCATTTCTCCATTAAACTCCAGATATCCCGAGTCGCCCACCTGGCCGCCCGATTCTGCATAAAACGGTGTTTTTTCAAGTACTACCTGATAATACGATTTACCTTTTTGTGTTACCTTCCGATAACGGGCAATTTCAGTGTCAACATCGTGTAGGGTATAGCCTACAAATTCAACTTTTTCGATTTTTTTCAGTTCTACCCAGTCGTCGGTTTCCTGAACAGCAGCAGAACGCGAGCGCTCTTTCTGTGCCTTCATTTCGAGGTCGAATTCGTATCCATTCACATCGAGATTATTCTCACGGGCTATGAGTTGCGTAAGGTCGAGCGGAAATCCGAAGGTGTCATAAAGTGTAAATGCATCTTTCCCGCCAATTTCGCTTTTCCCTTCCGATTTTGCTTTTTCAGTTAATAGCTCCAGAAGGCGTATCCCTGTTTCAAGGGTACGTAAAAACGATTCTTCTTCTTCGTGTATTACCTTTTCAATGAGTACCTGCTGGGCTCCAAGTTCCGGGAACAATTCACCCATGGAGTCTTTCAGCGATGCCACAAGTTTAAAGATAAAAGGTTCACGGAATCCGAGGAAAGTATAGCCGTAACGGACAGCTCTCCGTAAAATCCGCCTGATCACATATCCGGCTTTGTTATTCGATGGCAACTGACCATCAGCAATGGCAAACGAAACTGCCCTCAAGTGGTCGGCCACCACACGCATGGCAATATCCGACTTCTCATTGGCTCCGTATTTTTTATTACATAATATTCCTATTTGTGAAATTATCGACTGAAAAACATCGGTATCGTAGTTCGATTTTTTTCCCTGTATAACCATACAAAGCCGTTCGAACCCCATACCTGTATCCACATGCCTGGCAGGCAGCTCCTCGAGCAAACCGTTTACTTTGCGGTTAAACTGAATAAATACGAGATTCCAGATTTCGATTACCTGCGGGTGTCCCTGATTTACAAGTTCGCGTCCGGGTATTTTCTGCCGCTCTTCATTATCGCGAATATCCACATGTATCTCCGAACAGGGTCCACATGGGCCACTGTCGCCCATTTCCCAGAAATTATCTTTTTTACTGCCGTTCAGGATACGTTCTCCGGGCAGGAATTTTGCCCATAATGCGGCAGCTTCTTCATCGCGCTCCAGATTTTCTGAAACATCACCTTCGAAAATGGTTGCGTACAAACGGTCGGGCGAAATGCCATACCGCTCTACCAGCAGTTCCCATGCCCATTCGATGGCTTCCTTTTTGAAATAATCGCCAAACGACCAGTTTCCGAGCATCTCAAACATGGTATGGTGATAGGTATCCAGGCCAACCTCTTCCAAATCGTTATGCTTTCCCGAAACCCTTAAGCATTTCTGTGTATCGGCAATACGGCTCCATTTTACAGGTTCATTGCCAAGGAATAAATCTTTAAACTGGTTCATCCCTGCATTGGTAAACATCAGGGTTGGATCGTCCTTAACCACCATAGGTGCCGAAGGTACAATCTGATGTCCTTTTTCAGCAAAAAAATCAAGAAACTTATTACGTATTTCTTTGGATTTCAACGACATATTATTTTAAGAATTTATAAACAATGTTTGTTAAAAATTATTAAACGAAACAGGTTACCCCCTTAACAACCGGCATAAATGCTATTTTTGCCCTTTCTTTGTGCATTCTGACCGTAAAAAGGGCACAAATTTATGGGAAATAATCCACTATTCCTTAATTGAAAAGCGAAGAAATAAAAAAATTGTATATGGTTAAAAAAAAGTATCGTTTTAATCCGGAAACCTTAAACTATGAGCAACATGGTGTTTCGCTCAAAGAGAGATTAGCCCGGTTTTTTGCCTACTTTACCAGCAGCCTTGCTTTTGCCATCGTATTGGTAATTTTTATCATCAATCATTACGAAACGCCGCGCACCAAAGCAGTAGCACGTGAAAACCAGCGCCTGCTCACACAAATAAAACTGATGCAGAAAGACCTTGCCGATATCGAAAAGGTACTTGACGACATCCAACAACGCGATGACAACATTTACAGGGTGATTTTTGAAACCGATCCCATTCCGTCAACCATCCGGAAAGCTGGTTTTGGTGGGGTCAATAAGTATGCACATCTCGAAAACCTGAGCAACAGCGAACTTGTTATTTCTACCGCCCGGAAACTTGATATAGTTGCCAAACAAGCCTATATTCAGTCGAAATCGTATGACGAAGTACTGAAACTTGCACTCGACAAAGAAAAAATGCTGTCCTCAATTCCGGCCATTCAACCGGTTTCGAACATTGACCTGAAGCGAACAGCATCAGGTTGGGGTTTCAGGATACATCCCGTTTACAAGATACGGAAGTTTCATTACGGAATCGATTTTACCGCTCCGATAGGTACCGAGGTTTATGCTACCGGCGACGGGGTTGTGACCGAAGTTACCACATCCAGGGTAGGCTATGGTAAATATATCCATATTGACCACGGATTCGGTTATTCGACTTTATATGCTCACTTACACAATTTTAACGTGCGCCCCGGACAAAGGATCAAACGTGGTGAAGTTATCGGGTATGTAGGCAATTCGGGAACATCAACCTCGCCCCACCTCCATTACGAGGTACACCGCAACGGGCAGGCTGTAAATCCGGCAAATTTTTTCTATATGGACCTTACACCTGATGAATATGAAAGAATGATAGCCATATCGTCGAATATGGGCCAAAGCTTCGACTAATATATTTAGTATTCATTTGATAAATTAAATACCTGTGCCTTACAAAGAACCAAAAATTGAAAAGGTGTTTTATTCCATAGGTGAAGTTGCCGAAATGTTTCAGGTAAACACATCACTGATCCGTTTCTGGGACAAGGAATTTACAACATTGAAACCCACAAAAAATAAAAAAGGGAACAGGCTATTTACTCCACAAGACCTGGAACATTTCAGGCTTATTTACCACCTGGTGAAGGAAAAGGGCATGACCCTCAAAGGAGCCAGGCAACTTCTTCAGAAAAATAAAGAAGGCACTGCAAAAACCTTCGAGGCTGTCAAGCGTTTGCTTGATATTAAAGAACAGCTTATTGCCCTCAGGGATGAACTTGGGGACGAAACGCATGAAAAAGTAGTTGAATGAGCAGAAAAATTACCCTTGGAGAAATTGTCGATTACCTTGAAACGATTGCACCTCTATCCCTTCAGGAAAACTATGACAATTCGGGACTGCAGACTGGTATTGTTTCAGACACTATTGATGCTGCCCTTGTTACCCTCGATGTAACGGAAGAAGTAGTGGATGAGGCCATCGGAAAGGGTTGCAGGTTAATTATTGCCCACCACCCGGTCATATTTGGTGGACTGAAGAAAATAACCGGAAGCAATTCTGTTGAACGGATAATCCTTAAGGCAATTCAAAACAGCATTGCCATTTATGCAGCGCATACCAACCTCGATTCTGTTTCGATGGGCGTCAATACCATGATTGCACGTAAACTCAATCTTAAAAAACAGAAAGTTCTTCGGCCTGCCCCATCAATGCTGAAGAAACTGGTCACCTTCATCCCATCAGCACAGCTCATTGAGGTCAGAAATGCCATATTCGATGCCGGTGCGGGACATATAGGCGAATATGACCGGTGCAGTTTCAACATCGAAGGAAACGGTACTTACAGGGGAAGTGAAGCTGCCAATCCTTTTGCAGGAGAGAAAGGGGTTTTTCATACCGAACCTGAAATCAGGTTTGAAACAATTTTCCCTTCGTGGCTCGAAAAAAAAATAGTTAACGCATTATTAACTGCCCACCCTTACGAAGAGGTAGCGTATGATATTTATCCGCTCGAAAACCTTTACTTCAAAGCCGGAACCGGAATAATCGGCGAATTGGAGCAACCCACCGAGGAATTATCTTTCCTGAATGAACTCAAGACGATTTTCAAGGTTCCGGTTGTTCGCCATTCAACACTTACCGGAAAAAAAATCACACGAGTTGCTGTATGCGGAGGGGCAGGCTCATTCCTGATAAAGGATGCTATCAGCTCAGGAGCCGATATTTTTATAACCGGAGACATCAAATATCATCAGTTTTTTGAGCCGGGGGAAAAAATGGTTATTGCCGATGTAGGGCATTACGAGAGTGAACAATTTACCAAAGAACTTTTTATTGAATTACTTATAAAAAATTTTCCTACATTTGCAGTCCATTTATCGGAGGTGAACACCAACCCGGTACATTATCATATTTAATTGCAAAACATATTGAAATTTTATTTTTAAATTATTATGAACACTCAATTTGCAAGAGCAGAAGAGAAAGATATTTCGATTGAGGAAAAACTGCGCGCACTTCACGAACTCCAGAGTGTGGGTTCAGCTATCGATAAAATAAAAGTATTAAGGGGTGAATTACCCCTCGAGGTGCAAGACCTTGAAGATGAAATTGCCGGTTTGAAAACCAGGCTTCATAATCTCGACGATGAAACTAGAAGCCTTGAAACTGCTACTCATAATAAAAAAATTGCCATCAAGGAATCTCAATCATTGATTGCCAAATACACCGAACAGCAAAACAATGTAAGGAACAACCGCGAATTCGATTCCCTGGCAAAAGAAATTGAGTACCAGACCCTTGAAATCCAATTGGCAGAAAAAAGGATCAAAGAGTTTACCACCGATATGACTGCCAAAAAAGAGGCCATTACCAGTTCGAAACAGGAACTCAGTGAAAGGATGGATGACCTAGTCAGGAAAAACAAAGAATTGGAAGAAATTACCGAAGAAACCAAAATTGAAGAAGATAAACTCAGGATTAAGGCCGAAAAAATTGAATCATTTATCGACCCACGTCTGCTGACAGCTTTTAAACGTATCAGAAAAAATGCCCGAAACGGTCTGGCAGTTGTAACCATACAGCGTGATGCCTGTGGTGGTTGCTTCAACAAAATTCCGCCACAGCGCCAACTCGATATTGCCAGTCGAAAAAAAATAATTGTTTGCGAATACTGCGGACGAATACTGGTAGATGAAAAAATTAACCAGTTTGATTAGAAAGCGAGGTTGGGGTAATTCCTGATGAATTAATCCCGTTCAAAATAAACAGATGCAAATTTTTTGCATCTTTTTTTTCGACTAGTTACTAATTTTAAACATAAGTTATTATGAAAAAGCTTGCAACTGCCTTATTTATTCTGGTTTCAGTATTTTCAGTTTTAGCTCAGGATGTTGATTCGCCCGAATCTAACTGGAAAAAAGGAGGCGACTTTACTTTAACATTCAGTCAGGTTTCATTTTCGAACTGGGCTGCTGGTGGTAAAAACTCTGTTTCAGGTGTTGGATTGCTGAATTATTCTGCTAATTATGCAAAAGACAGGCTTAATTGGGACAATACCCTGAATTTAGGCTACGGTTTATTAAAAGAAGGGAACAATGACCTGATCAAATCGGAAGACAAACTGGATTTGAGTTCAAAATTCGGATACAAAATGAGCGAAGAGGGTAAATGATTTTACAGTGGATTGTTAAATTTCCGTTCTCAATTTGCAAATGGATACAAATATCCTGATACAGAAAATAAAATTTCAGCCCTATTGGCACCTGCCTATATTACCCTTGCATTAGGTGCCCGATTATAAACCATCTGATAACTTCAGCTTATTCCTTTCACCCTTAGGATCAAAATTTACCATTGTTACCGATGATGATCTCTCGTCCGCCGGAGCTTTTGGCGTTGATCGCGGGAAAAAATTCAGGGCCGAAATGGAGGATTAGCCTCAAATCGGAATTAAAGTTTCCCATTGTCGAAAATGTTGATGTACATACAATCATAGGACTATTCTCAAACTATCTGAAAGATCCCCAAAACATCGATGTCAACTGGGACTTCAGGATAAATATGAAAATTAATAAGTTTCTTTCGGCCAATATAGTGACCAACATGATATACGATCATGATATATTCATCCCGATCGACAATCAGGGGAACAAAGGCCGCAGGGTACAATGGAAACAACTGTTCGGGGCAGGGTTAAGTTTTAAATTCTGAAAACCATCCGAAACCCAATTTTCAGTAAAGTACCATAAAAGTGGCCGTCGGAGACAATTTCCAACGACGACTTTTTTATTTCAATACCTGTCAATTTTCAGGGGTAATTGAGCTTCTTCGATTTTCAGTAACATTTTATCTTTTTTTCAGGAATGACTGTTAAAAGTCAGTTTCCATTTATTTTAATCTCATTATTTTCATACCTGAAAACATTCGTCCCAAACCAGATTTTGGACCAAAAATTATTAAAGCAATGGATACAAAAACATTTCAAGAAAGCATCAGGAAGGGAATCCCAAAAATTTTGCCTCCCCTGGCAGACTTTGACCCCAATGTGAACCATGCCCCGCGAAGAAAAGATATTCTGACAGGCGAAGAAAAGAAACTTGCAATAAAAAATGCCTTACGTTATTTTCCTGGAGAATTGCATGAGGCACTTGCCCCTGAATTTGCTGAGGAACTTGAACGCTTTGGGCGTATTTACATGTACCGTTACAGACCAAAATACGACATGAAAGCCAGGCCTATCAATGAGTATCCAGCCCGTTCAATGCAGGCCGCTTCCATTATGTTAATGATCCAGAACAATCTCGATCCGGCTGTGGCACAACACCCGCACGAACTGATCACTTACGGCGGAAACGGCGCTGTTTTCCAGAACTGGGCGCAATATCTGCTCACCATGCAATACCTCAGCGAAATGACCGACGATCAGACCCTTGTTATGTACTCGGGGCACCCGCTCGGGCTGTTTCCCTCACCACCCGGCTCACCGCGAATGGTAATTACCAATGGTATGATGGTTCCGAATTATTCCTCGAGAGACGATTATGAAAGGTTCAATGCATTAGGGGTCACGCAATACGGGCAAATGACAGCCGGATCGTATATGTACATCGGGCCGCAAGGTATTGTGCACGGAACCACTATAACTGTACTCAACGCTTTACGCCTGCATTCAGGAGGTGATCCTTCAGGGAAAATTTTTGTAACATCGGGATTGGGTGGTATGTCAGGGGCTCAACCTAAAGCAGCGGTTATAGCAGGTATGATTTGTGTTGTTGCTGAAATCAACCCAAAAGCAGTTAAAGTGCGTAAGGAACAAGGATGGGTTGACGAAGTATATGATTCGATACCGCTACTGATAAACCGCATACGAATTGCAAAATCAAATAAAGAAGCTGTTTCACTGGCTTACCAAGGCAATGTGGTCGATCTTTGGGAAGAATTGGTTACAGAAAACATCAGTATAGATTTAGGGTCCGACCAAACCTCCTTGCACAATCCATTTTCAGGAGGCTATTATCCGGCCGGACTGTGTATAGAAGAATCAAACCGGATGATGGCCGATAATCCTGAACTTTTCAGGGAAAAAGTTTATGAATCGTTGAGGCGTCATGTAAATTCCATCAACACACTCGCATCAAGGGGTATGTATTTCTGGGATTACGGGAACGCTTTCCTGCTTGAAGCTGGGAGGGCCGGCGCCGATATTTTCGATGAAAAGCATCACTACCGGTACCCTTCATATGTTCAGGATATTATGGGCCCTTTATTTTTCGATTATGGCTTCGGGCCGTTCAGGTGGGTTTGTACATCGGGTAAACCTTCAGACCTGGAAGAAAGTGACAGGATTGCTTCCGAAGTACTAGCCCGATTAGCTGTTACTGCCCCTTCTGAGATAAAAGCTCAGTTGGAAGATAACCTGAAATGGGTCAGCGAAGCCGGAAAGAACAATCTGGTAGTTGGTTCTCAGGCACGTATCCTGTATGCCGATGCAAACGGGAGGATTGCCATTGCCCGTGCCATTAACAAGGCTATTCATGAAGGGAGGATTAGTGCCCCGGTTGTTCTGGGCCGCGACCACCATGATGTTTCAGGAACCGATTCGCCCTATCGTGAAACTTCGAATATTAATGACGGCTCAAAGTTCACAGCCGATATGGCTGTTCAAAATTTTGCAGGCGACAGCTTCAGGGGCGCCACATGGGTTTCGTTGCACAACGGAGGCGGTATAGGCTGGGGCGAAGTGATCAATGGCGGTTTCGGCCTTACCATCGATGGCAGCTCCGATTCCGAACGACGCCTCGAAAATATGCTATTCTGGGATGTGAACAATGGCATTGCGCGCCGAAGCTGGGCACAGAACAAACCTGCGCAGTATGCCATACAAAAAGCCATGCAGGAGTGTCCACAATTAAAAGTTACCCTGCCTTATCAGGCCAGCGAAGCATTGATTGAGAAAGTTCTCAACAAATAAAATTCAAAAAACCGACATGGATTAATTTGTCATCCAACCTCTAAACCAGAGCCATTTGAATGATCAGGAAAACATTAGGCCATAAGGCCTCTCAATTTCATGGCCTAATTCATCCAGTCCAAAATTCCGGCTTTTACGGATGTATTCCCTGCTTTCGAAAAATACCAAAAGGGTGGGCACTGCAAAAATCCAGTTTTGTGCAGCCAATTCGGGAAATTTATTGGTTTCAATATAAACAAGGAGAATTTCAGGGAAATGGTCATGAACCAACCTTTCAACTTTGGGCTTCAGTATCTTGCACACATTGCATCCGTCAGTGGAAAAATATGCCATTATTGCAGGTTGCTCAGCTAATAACTGATTAAATTCATCAAGCGAATGTATTTCGGCAAACATAGATCAATATTGACCGGCTGACAACATAACGAGGGTACAAGCCTCGAGTGTTTCAACTCCCATTGCCGATAATTTGTTTGCCAGACAGGGATTTTCGGTGCCAGGATTAAAAATTACCCTACGCGGTTTGGAGTTCATCAAATATTCATAATATGCAGACTGGCGTTCGGCACTCAGGTAAAAGGTTACCGTATCGATATCAACATCTGCAGGCAATTCTCTCTCAACCTTGACATCATCAATATAACCATCACGCAAGCCGATTGCAATTACCCGTTGGCCTTGGCGGCGTAAGGCGAGTACCGCTTTATGGGAATACCGCCATGGCTTCAGACTTGCCCCTATAACCATTGAAACATCAGATTGTAATCCGTAGGGATCACCTTGATCCTTTTTAGCCATTCCCGGCATTTCATTAACTGAGTTAAGTTTTTACGATTAATGCCACAGCATGTGCCGATATTCCTTCTTCCCTTCCTTCAAATCCAAGTTTCTCGGTGGTAGTTGCTTTCACCGAAACAACATCAGATTCAATCCCAATAACTTCAGCCAGGACTTGTTCCATGTTTTCAATGTAAGGCCTTAGTTTAGGCTGTTGGGCACACACAACCGAATCGATATTTACAATTTCATATCCTTTGTTCCTTATCAGTGTACAGGTGCGGTGAAGCAGAATTTTGCTGTCAATATTCCTGAATTCCGGTGAAGTGTCGGGAAAATTTGAGCCAATATCCCCTAATTTGGCAGCACCTATCAAGGCATCGCAAATAGCATGTATGAGAACATCTCCATCGGAATGGGCAACAGTTCCTTTGTGATGTGAAATAAGGATTCCACCAAGCCATAAAGATTCACCTTCGGCCAACTGGTGAACATCAAAACCGTATCCTATCCTGTAATTCATTACCTGCGTTGTCCGCTGAATGCATCCACATCAAACGAAAGGGTAAACCTGAGTGTATTTTCGAGGGGATGGTTTCGGACCAAAGGCAAAAGATAAGCAAAATCGAGCGCAAAAACATTGAGTTTCAAACCGGCGCCTGTGGTCATGAATTTCCGGTTGCCTTTATTTTCATGCTCATAGAAGTATCCAGCACGAAGGGCAAACTGTTTGTTATACCAATATTCAACCCCTGCCGATAAGGTAATTTCCTGCAATTCTTCCTGAAAACCTCCCGGAGCATCGCCAAACGATGTAAAAATACCGGCTACCACCGATTTGTCGGAATTAATGCCACCAGGATAAATTATTGCGCCAGGATCGTATGTAGTAGTGTCTTTGGGTGGGGTTGGTACCAGTAATTTATTGATATCGGCTGTAAACGAAAAAGTATTGTAATCATCAAGCTCAGTGGTATAAGCCAATCCGAGTTTCATGTTGGTGGGAATAAAATCTTTTACTTCTCCGTCGGTGTAGGAAATTTTTGCACCGATATTCTGTATGTTGATACCTGCAGAAAATATATTGGTCTGGCGGCGTACAAAAAACTCATTCCGGTAATAAAATGCCACATCGGCAGCATACGAATTACCGGCATGTGACTCTACGCCATTGATCAACTGCCCACCAGTCAGGTCGGACCGGATATATCGAACGGCCACAGAACCAGAAAGAACATCCGAGAGTTTACGGACATACCCCAGGTCGATGGCAAATTCATTGGGATTCTGTTGCCCCTGATACTGGGCAAACTCATCATAAAAAATGATATCGCCAAGCGAAAAGTACCTGAGCGATGAACTGATGGTCTGAAATTCGTCCAGTTTTTTATACCCCACCAGATAAGCCATGTTGATGTCGTTAACAAGCGCCCGGAGCCAGGGTGAATAAGAAAGGGAAACTCCCATATCGCTCTCGATAAAAGCATATTTGGCAGGATTCCAGTGCTGAGAATTCACATCGGGCGATGTACCCACACCCGCATCGCCCATGCCTGCTGCCCTTGAATCGGGTGCAATGGTAAGAAAGGGAACAGCGGTGGTAATTACATTGGCCCCGGTTAGTGATGATTGTGCCTTTGCAGAATTTGCTGCAAGTATAATGAGCAGTCCGAATGCTGATATTCTGACAAATTTTTGCATAAATCTTTTTTTCATGAAGCGTGCAAAGATAAAGTTTTATTTTTTTGAATTAATGCATAAACTCCAAACGGATGTATTCTGAAAAAAGTATATCGACAAATAATTAACGCCCCACTAACATTTTCCCGCTTTTAGAGGTGAGCTCACCAAACGACGACTTAATTGTAATCCTGTATGGGTAGATCCCATTTCTCAGGCGGATACCCCTGTCACCAGGTTCCCATCGTACCGGTACACTGACCTTCCCTCCCGAAGTATTCGAAATCTGCATCATATCAATACGTTGGCCTGTGATGTCGAATATTTCTATCAGGGTTTGAAAGGTTGCATCGGGTTGGTTGTGGGTAAAACTGAAATAGGTATAATCCGATACCGGGTTTGGGTAATTGCTCACTGATTCGATATAAAAATCGCCGGTTACTACAAAAGTAATTTCGGTTTCGGTCGAATTGTTGGCGACATCCCATACTTTTAATTTTAACGAATGTTTCCCCAGTGGAAGGTTCCTGAGCGGAAATTCAATTACCCCGCGGGTATAATCATCCTTGGCTGCCTTGTAAAAATCGTTCAGTACATAAACTTTCGAATAATCATCATTTAATACGGCTGTAATATCGTGACCAATACCCGAACCGACAGTATTGATGCCATTCTCGTCGTATATATGGGCAATAAGCAATGGGTTCCTGCTTGTGTTTCCTCCGGGCTTGAAAGTGGTGTCGTCCATAAAAAGCTGAACTTCGGGGCCTTTATTATCAGCAAAATTTGCTCCTGAACTGCCACCAACACTGAACCCTTCGAAAGTGCCATTGGCATCATCTTTACCATTATCAGCATAGTACAGGATTTTTCCCTGCCCGATGCTGTATGAAATATCTTTTGGTATTACAAAGCTAAACGTAAAATTGCCATTGATAACACTTGCCAAACCTTTGTAAATAATGCTGCTCTGGGCTTTGTATGTGAACTGTGGCTGCCCTGAGTTCCCGAGCGTCCGCACAATCTGAGCCTTGTCATAAACTATTGGGGTAATGGTTCCGTTGAAATTTGAAAGTTTGTTCCCGAAATTATCGGTCAATTGTCCGGTAATGATAACTTTGCTCAATGCACCCAGAGTATCGCTATATTGTTGAATACTCCTTCCGTTTACCGTTAGAGTTTCGACCCGGTAAAGAGGATAGGAAAGCCTTAGTGCAGGATTGGCCAATAAAGAAAAATTACGTTTGTTCAACGTATTAATGGTATTTATTTTGGCAAGGCGCATTATATCGCCCATTCTGTAATTATTTCCATTACTGTCTTTCCCGAAAACAAAACGGTAAAAATTCTGGCTGAGTAAAAAATTCGAATATGCATAAACCACCCGTGTGGTCGAAAAAAGTCCGATACCCCCACCATTAGGGTTTAGTAAAATATATTCTCCCGCTGAAGTTTCATTGGAGTCGAAACGACTGAATTCACAAGTTGCAGTAACAAAAATGGGCAGTTTTGTACTGTTTGTCCACGCATTGATCATGGAAACATCGAGAACCCTTTCTTCGGACATGAACCTTTCGTTGGCATGACCAACATAATTAAGGATCAATACCCCATCTTTCACCTGTTGGTTTATCGCTTCGCTCACCCCAGGGTAACGTTTTCCAGCCGGTGTTGATGAGGCAGGGAAAGCGTCGAAATAAATCTTTTCGGTCTGAAATTCACGATGTTGCGAATTAATCATATTCGCCAGGCTTTCCGAATCGCTCATGTGCAAAGTGTTATCACCATCATCGCCAATAAAACAGACCACGTTCCGCCAGTAACCCAATGATTCGGGCGAATAATAATTCAGGATTTTCCGGGTTACAATCTCAGCTTCGTATCGGGTTGATACCGGAAGGCGTCCGATGCCCAGATCAATAGTTCCGCTATAAACGCTCTCACCCTGGTCGAGGATAACAAAATAGTCATCTGAAACAAACGTAGAGGTGGGAACCAGAGAATTATCAGATTGAAAAGTTGGAATAAAAGCACGGTTATACCCGGATAAATTACGGTTATCAAAACTTCCATCGCCAACGAGCATTACATATTTTAGACGCTTGTTTCGGTCGTAGAGCATCCTGATGAAATTTCGGATTGCTGTGACATCGGGGTTTCCTGATCCAAATTCATTGAAAACCTGAGAAGTGGTCACAACTTCGACACGCATTCCATCGTTATTCCGATGAAAATCGGCAACGGTTTGTGAAGCCTGAACAAAATCAGGATGTGTGACAATCAGGAAATCGGGAACACCTAATCCATGCAGGTTCTGATTTGGCACATCGCCGGCAAATTCAGGTTCTGGGAAATTTCCAGCAGGCCTGAAAACAATATACTCCCTCAACGAGGTGGCCGGCCTTGTAAAAAACAGTTGAGATCCCTGAATAGAAACCGGCACCTCAAAAACCGAAGAAGGATTGGTTATGTCAAAAACCCTCGATCCGGAAGCAACCGATTCAACCTGAAACCTCGCCACGCTTAATGGGCCTAGATTTTCAGTATTCCGAAAATGGAGTTCATCGCTGTTCATTCTGAGTTGACGCCGCCAATTTATCACCACATAATCAAGCCAGGCATAGGAGAGATTATTTCCGGCAGCATACGATAAACTTAATTCAACCCTGTTATTTTGAATGGTAGTTGTAAAAGATCGCCACTTTTCATCGGCATACAACGATGTATCATCATTGGTATTCACCTGGTTATATGCAACGCTCGCCTGTTTTGTCCCATTCAGGATCACATCCAGAAACGATGCGCCTGAGGAACGGCCTGCCGTATTAATTGCAACCTGTGCCTGTGTACCCGGGGCCGGATCAGGGGTATTTAAATTTATAGTACGGCTTGTTCCCCGCAAAAAACTCTCGCCAAACCATTGTTTTCCAGATCGTAAGACATTAACCTGCTCCAATTCGTGCAGCAAAAAATCGTTAAAAGCAGTTACCTGTTGTGTTGGTTCCATTGATACCTCAGCTACCTTTTCAATTAAATATGGCGAATTGCCCTGCTGGCTGAGAAAATAAAAACTTTCGTGTGTATAAACATTGGTCTGGTGCCTGAAGGCCCGCAATGAGGGATCCCATGACCACAAAACATTTCCCGTGGCATAAAAGAACAGGCAATCTTTGCCTGATCCATCTTTTCCATGCCAGGTCCTGATTTTTACCAGATCGTCAACAGGCTCTGCATCGAGTGATTCAGCAAGTTGATAACCCCCATTGCCATAAACATTTACCTGCAAAGGATTTGAAAAACCCCATGCATTTAATTTTTCGTAAGGAATTTTCCGGATCCCTTTTCCGGAAGTTTTGATCCTGACCCATTTATCATTCGACAATACCGACGATGATTTCCAGTTAACACTATTTCTAAGAGCTGAAAAACCCGTATTTTTATCTAACCTTAGTTGAAATTTTTCGAGTATAAAAATCTGGTTATCTTTTTTGATTATAGGGATGAAACTTACTTCAGCAAAATATTCTTCCCCTGAATTACGGTAATCAACCTTTATATATATGGAATCATGAAGCGTTTCGGTTTTGAGGCCTTCAACCGGATCCACCAATTTCCTGAAAACCGGATTAATCAATTCAGCTCTGATTTGCATATTTCCCTCACAGGGTATTCGTTCAACAAAAAGCGGGAAATAAGGTTCCTGATCGCGATATACTGCCCCATCAAAATGAAATACCATTACTTTTTCATTCGAAAATGGAAATTCTATTAAATTGCGCCATACAATAATATGGCTCACCTTTGAAGAATCGCTCCCCCTGAAAGCTGAAGAAAATATGAGCAGAATAAAGACTAAATATCGGTACATTCAGTAAACTTTAAATTAGTTGAAC
>JBBIHB010000008.1:0-17723 GCA_037447215.1 Bacteroidales bacterium | reverse complement strand
AATTATTGGGTTGAATATTGCAAAATCACTAATTTGGCACAATCATTCGATTCCTGCCTGGATGCAAATTTATCATGAAATGATGAACACAGGTAGAAATAATAGAAAAACCAGACAATATTAGATGAATGAAATAGTTATATTTGTGACACGCTAAAATTGAATAATTGAAAATACATTTGAATATGAAACTCAAACTTCTCGTATGCGCACTGGTAGTGGTTGTTTTATCAGGATGTGGTTTATTTAACCGGTCGTCCAAAAAACAGGCTTCCCGTACAACCGGCTGGACCTATAACGATCCTGAGACCGGCAATATTCCCTACATTTCAGGTTATCAGCAAGAATCCGGACCAGGCTTGGTATTCATCGAAGGAGGAACTTTCACTATGGGAAGGGTTGAAGAAGATGTAATGTCGAAATGGGATAATACCCCCCGAAGGATTACCGTAGCCTCGTTTTATATGGACGAAACTGAAGTTTCGAACCAAGATTACCGTGAATACATTTTCTGGTTAGGCAGGGTATATCCCAACGACAGGGATAAAATAAATGCTGCTTTACCCGACACACTCCAGTGGCGCGAAGCATTAGCCTACAATGAACCGTACATTCAGAACTACTTCAGGCATCCGGCTTACAGTGATTATCCTGTAGTGGGGGTATCATGGGTTCAGGCCGATGCATACTGCTCGTGGCGTACCGACAGGGTTAACGAGCAAATCCTGGTCAGTAGGGGAATATTATCACACGATTTAAATCAGACCTCCGAAAATGTCTTTACTACCGATACTTACCTTGCAGGTTTATACCAGGGAACATCAGGCAGGCGCCCACAGCAGGACGGTAGGCCTGTCAGGTGGGAAGACGGCATACTGCTCCCAAAATACAGGTTGCCCACCGAAGCCGAATGGGAATATGCTGCCCTTGGCCTTATCGGAAATACTGAAGGGGAATTGTTGACCGATCGCAAGATGTATCCATGGAACGGGTCGCACCTGCGTGTGGATTCGAGAAAAAATAAAGGCCGCATGCAAACCAACTTTACCCGAGGACGGGGCGACCTTATGGGTATTGCAGGTGCACTTAACGACAATGCCGATATTGCTGCGCCTGTAAAATCATACCTCCCAAATGATTTTGGATTGTATTGCATGTCGGGCAATGTCAATGAATGGGTATTTGATGTTTATCGCCCGCTGAGTTTAAGGGACATGGCTGAATTCCAGCCGGTAAGGGGCAATATATTTACGGTGCCCCGCCGCGATGAAAACGGGAATTTCCAACGGAACCAGTATGGCGAAATGATGTATGATACCATTGCCGATTATCGCAATTTCTTAGACGGCGATCCCAATTCTCAGTTGATTGAAGGTAATAATTGGCTCGATGCCCAGAACAACCTGACAGAAGATATGTACATCCAGGATGAGCGCCAGGGATTCTTCTCATCGCTGATTGGCGACGACGTGAGGGTTTATAAAGGTGGCTCCTGGAAAGACCGGCCATATTGGCTCACACCCGGTTCGCGCCGATACCTGCTACAGGAACAGTCCCAAAACGATCTTGGCTTCCGTTGTGCTATGACCCGTGTGGGTAGCCCAGGTGGATTCTGATTAATTTACAAAACATTAAATGTCCATAAATCACGGCCTCATTGTTGAAAATGAGGCCATTTTCTTTATATTTCGTGTATAACAATAATCCTATTCTCAGATCAGTCAATGAATTCAATTGAAAAGCTTTACGAACTGTTCCTGAAACATCCTCAGATTTCGACCGATAGCCGAAAAATAAACCCGGGTTGTTTGTTCTTTGCATTAAAAGGTACAAATTTCAATGGTAATAAATTTGCCGGGGATGCCATTGAAGCAGGCGCGGAATACGCTATCGTGGATGAACCCATGAAATCGGAAAATGAAAAATTTATAAGGGTGGATGATGTCCTGAAGACACTTCAACAACTTTCTACCTTTCATAGAAAAAAACTGGCACTACCCATTTTGGCCATAACCGGAAGCAATGGAAAAACAACCACCAAAGAGTTGGTTGCCAGTGTTCTGGGCCAAAAGTATAAGATAGAACATACAAGGGGGAACCTGAATAACCACATTGGTGTCCCACTTACATTACTCACTTTCACAAAACATACAGAAATCGGGGTAGTTGAAATGGGAGCCAACCATCTCGGCGAAATTGATTTTCTATGCAGTATAGCACAGCCTGATTTTGGGCTTATCACAAATGTAGGAAAAGCACACCTTGAAGGGTTTGGAAGTTTCGAAGGGGTTATCCGTACAAAAACAGAATTGTACAGGTTTATCGAAAGCAGAGGCGGTTGTATTTTTCTGAATGGGGAAAATGAACACCTTACAAAAGCCGCAACCGAAAATATCAATAAAATTACTTACGGAACCCAAAATAACAACTGGCTGAAAGGTGAAATTATTGACTCCCCTCCCTATCTGAACCTCAGGATTTGGTTCCCGAAAGGAGTACTCTATTTTAATACCAGACTCATTGGGGATTACAATTTCGAAAATGTACTTGCTGCGGCTGCTATCGGTAGGCACTTTGGCATCGATCCGTTACTGATTAAAAAAGGGATCGAAGAATATGTACCCTCAAACAACAGGTCACAATTCATAAAAACCAAAAATAACCGTATCATAATGGATGCTTACAATGCCAATCCAACCAGCATGAAAGCATCCATCATGAATTTTCTGTCGTTTGACTACCCCGAAAAAACAGTTATTTTGGGGGATATGCTAGAGCTTGGCGAATACTCAATAGCTGAACATCAGTCGATTGTTGACTTATTAACCATGCAAAGGGGGATTAAAGTCATCCTTGTTGGTGAAGAATTCTCAAAAACCAATATTCCGCAAAACTTCATTCATTTCAACAATACCAATGAAAGCAAAAAATATTTGATCGATAATCCATTACAAAACAACCTGATCTTCCTGAAAGGTTCAAGAGGGATAGGCCTTGAGAAGTTAATGGAAGCAATTGATTAACGAACAGGTTTTTCTACCTTAAGAACATCGGCAATTGCCTTTTCAAATGAAGGTTTTGGGAGTGCCCCCATGGCCATCTGAGGTTGTCCTTCAACCGGAACAAAGAGTAGCGAAGGTATGCTTTGTATTCCAAACATCCCGGCAAGTTCCTGCTGATCCTCTGTATCCACTTTATAAATTCTGATGGAATCACTGTATTCTTTTTGCAATTCCTCGAGTATGGGAGCTACCATTTTGCATGGTCCGCACCAATCGGCATAAAAATCGATCAGGCAAGGTACAGCACCTTCATATTTCCATTCCTTGTTGACTTCCCAGTTGAAAACCTTTTCTTTGAAAGTTTCTTTGGTCAAATGCTCTAACATGATTTATGATTTTAAAATTATTATATCTATATATTTATATATTTCTATACAATATTGATACCAATCATTAAACTCTGTAAATGTACCCGAGAAAAACTGATTTTATTGTAATTTTGTCACGGTTCTGGTAAAAATGTCAGCACCTTCCATATTATATAGAATTATAGCTGTGTTAATTTTATTCAAAGAAATACTCGATCGGCCCTTATTTCAAACCATTGCAAATGTTGGCGTTAAACGTGGTCAGCCAATATATTTGATCGGCGGTTTTGTAAGGGATATTATACTTCACAGGGAAACTACCGATATTGACATAATGACGGTGGGAAGCGGTATTGAGCTTGCACACGATGTAGCAACAGCATTAGGTATCCATTCGAAAGTTTCAGTTTTTAAAAATTATGGAACGGCCATGTTGAGGTACAATGACCTTGAAATTGAGTTTGTGGGGGCACGCAAGGAATCATATCAGCAGAATTCCAGAAAGCCGTTTGTTGAGGATGGAACCCTTGAAGATGACCAGAAAAGGCGCGATTTTACCATTAATGCAATGGCCATCAGCCTGAACAGTGAAAATTTCGGTGAATTGCTTGATCCGTTTTCGGGGTTAAAAGACCTTGACCTCGGGTTGATCCGCACACCACTTGAACCCGATATCACTTTCTCTGACGACCCGTTGAGAATGATGCGTGCCATCAGATTTGCTACACAACTGGGCTTTACCATTGAGGATGAAACTTTTAAAGCCATTTCGCGTAACAAGGAACGGATTGGGATTGTTTCCCCCGAAAGGATTATTGAAGAAATCAATAAAATTATACTTTCCGTTAAACCCTCGAACGGATTTAAATTAATGGAAGAAACCGGCATCTTAAAAATTATTTTTCCGGAACTGGACCAAATGAAAGGGGTCGATAGTGTAAAAGGTATTGGTCACAAAGATAATTTTTACCATACCCTGAAGGTTCTCGACCAATTGGCGCTCAAAACAGATAACCTTTGGCTACGTTGGGCAGCGTTGCTGCACGACATTGCCAAACCGGTAACCAAAAAATACATTGATGGGGTTGGGTGGACATTTTACGCACACAATACCATAGGCGTCCGAATGATTCCGGGAATTTTCAGAAAAATAAAACTCCCAATGAACGAAAAAATGAAGTACGTTCAAAAACTTGTCGATCTACATATGCGCCCGATAGCTTTAGTCGAAGAAGAAGTAACCGACTCAGCAATTCGTAGGTTACTTTTCGATGCCGGTGATGATATAGATGACCTGATGATGCTCTGCGAAGCCGACATTACCAGTAAAAACCAGGATAAGGTAAAGCGTCACCTCGAAAACTTTCAACTTGTGAGGCAGAAACTGAAAGAGATTGATGAAAAAGACGCTATCCGCAATTTTCAACCGCCGGTTACGGGCGAGGAAATAATGGCAACATTCGGAATTCCACCGGGTCGCGAAGTGGGTATTATTAAAAATGCTATTAAAGATGCCATACTCGACGGTCAGATCGCAAATAACCGCCAGGAAGCTTATCAACTGATGCTTGATAAAGCCTGTGAACTTGGTCTTACTCCGATTTCCTGATCATCAGCTTAACCGGAAGGTGATCGGCATAACCTCCCTGATAGCGGAAACCTTCATAAGTCCTGAAAAGTTTCATGCCATTGTAGCGATCATCTTTCATAAACAAAAATGATGCTTCCACAATCTCTGCATCCTCTGGCCGGGAAAAAAGCTTATTTTCAGCATTCAGCATGGTTTCGTTTACTATAATCTGATCCAAAACGTTCCAAAGGGCCTGATGTTTAAGGGTTCCTTTTCCCTTTTTTTGCCAGGAATAACTTAGATTGTATAACTGCGAAGGATTATTCCCTGGATACAACGAAGCTCTCAGGTATTTTACCATACTGTCGTCGTCGGGCTGATCATTAAAATCGCCCATAATAACAATAAGTGGATTACTGAATTTTGACTGGAGCTTCACTACTTCATTATATAGCCTCGCAGCAGCCTGCTGTCGCATTCCACGGGTTTCCATCAAACCACTGTAACGCGATGGCCAATGGTTGAAAAACAAATGAACGGTATCGATGCCAGCCAGAATTCCATGTACATAAAGAATTTCACGGGTTTTAGGGATTTCAGCGCCTTCCGGAACTGGTAAAAAATATTGATAATACAATGGATAAAAAATATCCTCCCTGAAAATTACAGCCACATCGATTCCACGTTCATCGGGCGAATTTTTATGTATAATCCTGTAGTTCCAGTTTTTCAGTGCTGGTTGTAATACTAACCTTTCCAATACATACCGGTTCTCTATTTCACAAAGGCCGACGACAGCAGGTGGCTCCCAGTTTCCGGTATTGACAATAACCTTAGCAATATTATTCAACTTGGCATTGAGCCGGTATGTAGTCCAGCGACGCGCACCTGTGGGAAGGAATTCCTCATCATTGGTAAGTGGATCATCATGCGTGTCGAATAAATTTTCGACATTATAAAACATTACAGACGCAACAGGTTTTCCGTTTTGTGAAAATGCAAAACATAACTTAAAGACAAAGATGAGGGATAACAAAACTACTTTCCGGTTCATTGCTGAGGCTTTTTCTCTACCCTTTCGTAAGCACCCAGATCAGGTCCCTGATCGGCAGTACGGTCAATTCCCTTCAGGTCGAATGGGAATAGCCTGGAATAAACGGCACTTCCCCTGTTTTTTGCCGGCGAAAGTGTATCGAGTTGAAAATCAAGCTTCCTGTATGGGTCAACAAATTTGGGATCAAAATCTTTACCCCTCCATACATTATTATATCTGTTACGGTCCGAAATATTGAAGGTATCGGTCAGTTGAATAATACAATGGTCAAAATAGAAATTAAACTGATTATCGGGTTGTTGCCCTAGTTCAAGTTCGATGGGGTTGTTCCCGTAAATAATGCAGTTTCCGAAGTGTGCTTTTTTCAAATCACCTTTAAACACATTCTCGGTACCATCGGGCCTGGCATATTTAACCAGATTGGAAATTGTGAGTGAACTTGTCTTACGCGGACGGCCCGAAAAGCCCCCCCAGTAATTGGCAATGGTAGAATGATAAAATTCATACTCGCCACCTATCAGAAGTGCAGCTGCATAAAAGCCGCAATTTGCTATGACGGTATTATAAGCCGTAATTTTCGATTTCAAAGCAAAAATACCGGCGTAAGCCATATTTTCAATTTTTGTATTGGCAATTCGTGCGGTAGCAGTGCCTTCATGTTCGAGAGTACCCACCTGCAGCCCTATATTTGCATTCCGTATCTGCACATAATCGAACGAATTGTTTTTGCTTCCTGAAAAGAGAAGGATTCCATTCCATTGGTCAGGGATATTTTTATAGGCTTCTTCGAGGCGGTCGGCAGTAAAAATTATTGGATTGTCTTTTGTTCCATTTGCAATTAACGATCCCCTGACATATAACCCGGCACCTTTATGAAAATGAATGCGCGCCCCCGGTTCAATGGTTAGGATATTGAGTGAATCCACATATGCATAATCATAAACCAGGTAGGGTTTATCATTTTTCCAGGTTGATGTTTTGATGTTCCCTCGCCTGATCAAATGAAAGTCCTGCCCCCAGGCCAACAGATGCACTACCTGCTGGTTATAATTAATGGAGAACTCAATGCTGTCTTTCACCACCATAGGTAGGTTCTGCCCGGTTGGATCAACCGTTACTTCAACAAAAATAAAAATGCTGTCACGTGGTGGTATTTCAACTTCGTAAGCCTCGTTCCCTACAAAACCATTAATATTTAACCTGAAACTGGATAACTCCCCGGAGCCGACTTTAATCCTCGAAATCAGTACTTTCTCGTGATAAGGATTAAATACCTTCAAAAGACGGGTGGTCGAGCCAATTGTTGAGAAGACTGTGTCGAACATGATGGTATCGGCCGAAAAACGTAGCTGGGCATCCGGAGAATTCAGATACCTCTCATCTTCACACGATATAAAAGCACTAAAAACGAGCGAAACCAACAATATCAGGAACAAATACTTGATCAACGAGTGTAATTTTTTAATAAAACGAACCGGGTTTGTCTTTATTATAAAAATTCAGCCCTCTAATTTACATTTTTTAACAAATGTACGCAATGCATTTACGAATGATTCATTTTTTTTTGAAATAATAAACATTCCGGCCATCATCAGCAATCCGTTCAATATCAATATTTCGAATCCGAAAGAATAACCGCCCAGCCATTTCCCGGAATTGAGTGAAATAATATAGGAAATCAGAGGGGCAGCAACAGCTATCAATGGGATCCAATTATCACGTACACTTCTGTTGGTTAACAATCCGAAAAGGAAAAGTCCGAGAATTGGTCCGTACGTATATCCGGCAACCTTGAAAACTGCAACAACAACACTTTGGTTGTTGATTGCCCTGAAAAGCAGAATGACCAGAATCAACATGAAAGAAAAAAAGAGATGGGAACCAATCCTAACTTTAACCCTCTTTTTTTCGGAGTAACTTTCAAATGGTAAAAAGTCGACATTCAAGGTTGTTGTAAGGGCAGTAAGTGCTGAATCGGCACTTGAATAAGCAGCCGCGTTGACCCCTAACAAAAACGCAATGCCTACAAATACACCAAGATGATTAAATGCCAGCCAGGGATACAGGTCATCGGTAGCAGCAGGGATTTCGAGTTGATGTTGTGCAGCATATGCATAAAGTAAAACACCCAGACAAAGAAAAAGAAAAACGGTTGCCAGGAATGCCAGACTGAAAACAACCATATTCTTTTGTGCATCTTTCAGATTACGGCATGTTAGGTTTTTCTGCATCATATCCTGATCCATTCCAACCATCACAAGAGTTATACACATACCAGCCAGGAACTGTTTGAAAAAATTGTTTCCCGATCTCCATTCCCAGGTAAATGTATCCGATAAAGGATTTTTATCAATCTGGCTGACCATTTCATTAAAACTCCAGCCCAACGATTTAGAAATGGCAATAATTGTCATGATTACAGCCGAAACCAGGAACAAGGTTTGAAGCGTATCTGTCCACACAATGGTTTTAATACCCCCCCGGAAAGTATAAACCCATATAAGTGCAATAGACACTACAACTGTAACATAAAATGGAATCCCATAAGCATCGAAAAACGCAAGTTGTAGTACCCCTGCAACCAGGTAAAGGCGAAAAGCAGCTCCAATTAGCTTTGAAACCATAAAAAAGAAAGACCCGGTTTTATGGGATACCTTTCCAAAGCGCTGACCCAGAAATGAATAAATTGAAATCAGGTTGAGCTTGTAATATAGGGGCAATAATACTCCGGCAACCAGCAAGTACCCCACAATATTTCCCAACACAAACTGAAGGTATGAAAATGCAGATGTTCCTACTTCGCCCGGGACCGATATAAAAGTTACACCCGATAGGGTAGCCCCCACCATTCCGAAGGCTACAAGATACCAGGGAGACCGGCGGTTAGCGGTAAAAAAGGATGATGAGGTGGCTCCTTTTGAAGTAAACCACGATACGATGATCAAAAGGCTGAAGTAGCCAAGCAATATAAATAATACCAGAATAGGGTTCATGCAATTACTCAAAATCGGGGTATAACAAATATTTACGCCTGATCTTCTTGAACTGGCTTATTTCCTCCCGCCATGATGCAACAATTTCGTTTTCAGTTTTTCGGGCACGAATATCACTGATCAGTTTATCAGTTCCGGCAAGCAGGTTCAACCATCTCTCATTAGTGAGAAATTCTTTTTCGGTGGGGTATTTATAGTAAAAATCTAAAAAATGCCGAAGGGTGAATTGTGGAACCGGATCGATTTTCCTTAAATCAATTCCATAACACTTTTTATTCATATTGATCGGGTTTACTGCTACTCCGGGAATGTTTACAGGAGTAAAGGTAAAATCACCTAAGCCTGGTAAAGTACCCCCAATTACCTGGAAAGGGAACCCGGTTCCCCGACCGATACTGACCGATGTTGCTTCAAAGAAACAAAGTGATGGATAAAGCCTTACAGACTTGTGATTGGGGAGGTTAGGCGATGGCCAAACCGGTAGTACATAAATATCATTGTGCGAATAGTTACGCACCTTAATAACAGTAAGATTGGTTTTTTTTTCTGCTTTTGTCCATCCTTCACCATTGATCATAAGTGCCATCTCGCCAAGGGTACACCCATGAACGACCGGAACAGGTACAATACCCACAAACGATGAAAATTCTGGTTTTAATACCGGCCCGGCAATATAATCGCCGTTAGGATTAGGCCTGTCGAGCACCACCATCGGAATATTGTTTTCAGCACACGCTTCCATACATAAAAACATGGTTGAAAGAAAAGTGTAAAACCGGCAACCTACATCCTGGATATCGAATACAAGGATATCGAGTCCGGCCAGGTGTTCAGGGGTAGGCTTATGAACATTGCCATAGAGCGAAATAACCTGAATCCCGGTTTTCGGATCCTTTCCATCTGGAATTTTTTCTCCAGCCGAAGCCTCGCCCCTGAAACCATGCTCCGGTGCAAATATCCTCAACACCTCGACTCCATTCTGCAAAAGGAAATCGGGTAACAAAACCTCTCCTACCCTGGCAGTATGATTTACTACCAATCCTACTTTCTTCCCTTTTAATATCGGAAGATATTCTTCGGGCTGGTCAGCAGCAGGAATGATAGCCTTATTGGTTTCAACCGGTTCAAAGTTTCTGGGACCGGATTTTGAAGTTCCGCTACATCCTGCCTTCACCTGAAAGAATAGGAAAAACATATAAAATACAATGGTTAGAAATTTCATGACTGATAGAATTTTATACTTTTCAGAAATCCATTTTCAAAGATATAATTTTTCCATCGTTACGGGTTCACAATAATCGGCTAACATTTTTGGTTTGTTCACTGGTGCCTGAATGAAAAATCAGCCGGACTTTTATATTTTAGGGGCATAATTGATGCGGAAAATGATTTGTAATCCATATATCATTACAGTAATATTTTTAGTCCTGAAATTGAGCAGTTTGGCTCAGAATCCGGTTTTCACCGCCTACCTGGACGACCCGTGGGTAAATTCTCAAATCAATAAGATGACCCTTCAGGAAAAAATCGGCCAGTTGATAATGATTGAAGTATATCCCGACCAAAGCGAACTTCACCGTAGCGACATTGAAAAAATCATCAGGCAATACAAACCTGGTGGGATATTGATAATGAAAGGCAATCCTTCAAAAACAGCCCGATGGATTTCTTCTTTTCAACAAACTACATCGATACCACTTATAGTGGCAATGGATGCCGAGAACGGACCAGCCTTCAGGATGGATAGTGTGCTGGCCTTTCCGAATGCACAGGCGGTTGGGGCCATTCAAAACGATTCTCTGGTTTATTTGATGGGAAAGGCTGTTGCCCGTCAATTGCGTGAGCTGGGCATTAATATGAATTTTGCCCCGGTTGCCGATGTTAATACAAATCCGGCAAATCCAATCATCAATTTCCGCTCTTATGGTGAGAAAAACCAGAATGTTGCACGGAAAGCAACCGCATATGCCAGAGGCATGCAGGATGAAGGTGTAGCTGCTGTTGCAAAGCATTTTCCCGGACATGGCGATACACAGACCGATTCCCATCATACCCTGCCAGTATTGCAACATACTATTTCACGGCTCGATTCGGTTGAACTTGCCCCTTTCAGGTTGATGATAGAGAATGGGATAGCAGGTATAATGACAGGCCACATAAGCATACCTTCTGTCGATCCGTCGGGAAAGCCTGCATCACTTTCAGCCCCGCTCATAACCCGGTTGCTCCGCGAAAAAATGGGATATCAGGGAATAGTAATTACCGATGCCATGAATATGAAAGGTGTTACCATGCCATCGGGGCAGGCCGAAGTTGAAGCCTTGAAAGCAGGAAATGATATGGTAGAGTTTGTAACCAACCTGCCAAAAACCATAACCGCCATCGAAAATGCTGTGAACAACGGAACGTTAACCCTACAACAAATCGATGATAAGTGCCGAAGGATACTTGCCCTGAAACGATGGCTCAACCTGCATAATAATCTTTCGGTTAATGCCGAAAGGGTAACCCATCGGATGAATGCCCCCGAAAACGAATTGGTTATTAGGCGCCTTACCGAAGCAAGTCTAACAGTACTATGTAACAATAACCTACTTCCACTTAGGCGGCTCGATACATTGAGGATTGCAACCCTATCAATTGGATATTCTGATCCTGGCCAATTTCAGAAAATGGTTTCACGATATGTACAAGCCGATCATTATAATCTGGGAAGCAGCGCAACTACAGCAGAAATAGAGGCAATGGTGAGCCGCCTTCAACCCTATAATCTGGTCATAGCTGGTGTTTCTGGATTGCGTTCGTTCCCCGGGAAAAGTTACGGGGCAACCACCGGCCAATCGGGTGCCATAAAAGCATTGGCTTCAAAAACCAGTTTAATAACCCTTTTCTTCGGCAATGCTTATGCACTCCGGTTTTTTAACGGTATTGAGCAATCGTCTGCATTGGTATTAGCTTACCAGGACAATAATTTTACTCAGGAACTAACCGTCCAGATGCTGTTTGGTGCAGTAGAAGCTTCGGGTAAATTGCCGGTAACGCCCGATAGCCGTTTCAGGGCTGGCTCAGGAATGGAAGTAAAAAAAAACGGACGTTTGAAATATACCATACCCGAAGAAGTTGGAATTTCATCCGGAACCCTCGTACACAAATTGGACTCGGTTGTGAATGAAGGTTTAAAAGAAAAAGCATATCCTGGGGCCCAGGTACTTGTAGCCAAAAATGGAATGGTAATTTTTCAAAAAAACTATGGATTTTACACCTACTATAATAATGAGCCTGTTACGGATGAAAGTGTGTACGACCTGGCTTCGGTCACAAAAGTTTCGGGGCCACTTCCGGTACTGATGAAGCTTACTTCGGAATGCAAATTTGACCTGGACCAGAGACTCGGCTATTACTGGAGCGAAGCCAGAGGATCGGACAAGAAAAACCTGCGTATCCGCGACATATTAACCCACCAGGCGCAATTAAGGCCTATTATCCCGCTTTGGCAATCAAAATTTGCTCGCGATACCAAGCTCCGCGAAGAAGTTTTTAAATCGCATCCCTATTCCGAAAACGATATCAGGGTAGCTTCAAACCTTTACATGAACCGCAGTTATATCGACGAATTTTACAATGAGATTGTAGAATCGAAACTGCTTACCCGGAAAACCTACACTTACACTTGCATTGGTTTTCACCTATGGCCTATTATCATTGAAAGGATTGTGCAGCAACCTTATGAAGAATACCTCAGAAAAAATATCTACTCGCGACTTGGAGCCGGAACAATTACCTACAATGCATATATGCATTTTCCACCTGAGCGGATTGTACCCACCGAAGTGGATGACTATTTCAGAATGGAAACCCTTAGGGGTTTTGTGCACGATGAAGGCGCTGCCATTCTCGGTGGGGTTTCAGGAAATGCAGGGCTTTTTTCGAATACAACCGACCTGGCCAAACTTTTCCAGATGTACTTGTGGAAAGGCTATTATGGAGGTGAACGTTTTTTCAGCGAAGCAACTTTTAATGAGTTCAACAAGGTTCAGTTTCCGGGTACAAACCGTAGGGCACTTGGGTTCGACAAACCAGACATTAACAACCACCTGAAAAAGCCAGAAGATGCCTATCCTAACCCTGAAGTCAGCGCCAACAGTTTTGGACATACAGGATTTACCGGCACATTTGTGTGGGCTGATCCCGATTCAGGGATTCTGGTGATTGTATTGACCAACCGTGTTTATCCAACACGGAACAACAACAAACTTTCCTGGATGGGAATAAGGGGAGGTATTTTGCAGGCAGTTTATGATTCGACACCAATGGAAAATTAAAAAATGTTAAAATTGACAAGCTTGTAAGGCCTACAGATTGAATAAGAAATGGAATTTTAAAGATCAAACCATTGAAATTTAGACAGATTGTAGAACAAGGGCAGGAATTGTTAAATGAAACAAATGTTAATCCAAGGTTAAACAATCTTGAAATTAATTAGCTAACTTTGATGTATAAATCCTATATTTAGGAGTTTTAAAATGAGTACAAACAATTATAAAATTTTACTGCCATGGAGCTGAAAATAACTTTTAATGAGCTGCGTAAAGTCAAAGACAGCCTTCCTGATGGGTCGATCCGAAAATTGGCCAGCGAGTTTAATGTTTCGGAAGAAACCGTCAGGAACTATTTCGGGGGATCGAATTATGAAAGGGGTACAACTGTTGGTATCCATATGGAACCGGGGCCAAACGGAGGTATCGTTCTTCTCGATGACTCGTCAATCTTTGAAAGGGCACAGGAACTTATTTCGGCGCAAACAGTTTAAGGTAAATCGTAAACTATATTCAAAAAATTCAGAAAACTGTCCTATATTAGGGCAGTTTTTTATTTTAAAAAGAGTGTAACATGAAAAAATCATTACAGCTACTTATCACATTAACAATTGTTGCCTTGATTGGCTTTTCGTGCCAACCCAAACAGGAAGAAACATGGAAGCAGCTTTTTAACGGACAGGACCTTTCGAACTGGGATATGTATCTTGGTTCTTCGCTTGGAAGCGAATGGGATTCGTTAGCAGCTGCAGCTACAAACGAAAAGGTTTTCAACCTTGTTGAAGAAAACAGTGCTAAGATCATCAGGATTTCGGGCGAAATCAATGGTAGCCTCGCTACGAAGGAATCATTTTCGAACTATCATCTTCAACTTGTATATAAATGGGGCGAAACTGTTTATTCGAGGCGAAACAGTGGTTTGCTTTACCATAGCTTTGGACCTTTTGGCGTTGCTTTCGGAACCTGGATGGCAAATATAGAATGTCAGCTTATGCACGACAACCTTGGCGATACCTATCTGATGGTTAATACTACCTGCGAAACTGCTGTAGTGAGGAACGAGGAAAATAACCAGTTTTATTTTACGCCTGGAGCCAATACGGTTCAGTTCGGCGACCAAGCAAACGGGCGTATGATCAGAAAATCGGCCGATGCTGAAAAACCGCTGGGCGAATGGAATACTATTGACCTTTACTGTTTTGGAACCACTGCCGTTCATGTGGTAAATGGGGTGACGGTTATGGTTAATCAGAATACTGGAACCTATACCGACGGTGTAATCACCCCATTAACCGAAGGAAAAATCCAGATACAGTCAGAAGGCGGCGAGCTGTTCGTTAAAAAAATTGCTATCAAGCCTATTACTGAAATTCCAGCAGAAATTATGCCCTGAAATTAGGTACTATAGAATAATAGCCACAGGAAAATTCCCTGTGGTTTTTTATTTCCTGAATATTATGTTTTTATTGCTTCTGAACCACAATCCCTTTAACCGTGAGGGTAACCAGGCTATTTGCAGCGTTTGAATTAACAGAGATCACTTTGCTGAACATTCCCAGAATCTGGGTATTGTAACCAACTTTGATGACTCCGGTTTGGCCGGGAAGGATAGGTTCACGGGGCCATGTAGGCGCAGTACAGCCACACGAAGCCCTGACATTCGTAAGGATTAAAGGCTTTTCGCCCTTGTTGGTAAATACAAATTCGCATCCTCCATCGCTTCCTTGCTCAAGGGTACCGTAGTCATGTATTAGTTTTTCAAAAATGATGGAATCTTTCGAAGCTGATGCGGCTTCCTGTGCTTTCAATCCTGAAACAACAAACATGAAAGCTATTATTGTGTAAATCAATTTTTTCATAATTATCGATTTATTATACTGATTACAAAAATACGACATATACAAGTACCATTTTGTATTTTAATGGATTATTTTGTTAATCAAATCTTAATAGAATATGTAGATTGGAAATCAATTATAAAAAAGTGTTTTAAAATTAAAAAATAATGAAATGCATTTACATTGAGATCAAAAGGTTATTTATTGTTTAAAACTTTCCTGCATAGGTTTTCACCACCTTTTCATTTTTCGACACCCATACCTTAAATCCTTTCCCGATCAGCATTTCTATTACAGGCGCCGGAACAAACGGGGTAACCAATTCAAGAATGTTTCCTTCTTCCAGTTTTTTAACCCTGTGCAGTATTTCGTTCATCGGACTTTCACCTGCATTTAACATTCTGGCAGCATCAAAATGGCTGGTAATTTTATCGGGAGAAAACCATTCAGGCGGTGTGGCAGTGAGATAATCCATATCCTCCCCTCCACCAATTGTACTAATCTGCAGACCAGCCCAAAAAACAAGGGAAAACAGTGGGCCTGTCGTGGCAAAAAGCAGGCAGCGTTAAAAACCAGGTTGAAAAGTATTGGCACAACTGAAAAAAATCCTACAAAACCATTTAATCCCCATAGTGTATCACACTGAACAGCAACGGTTAAGCCCAACATGAATTAAAACACAATTGAGCCGAATGTAAACAGGTGGCTGGTGCTTCGTACAAAAGGCACCAGGCAATGTGCTTACTGCCTTCTTGCGGGGCTCAACTGTGCCTTAATTCCTAATATGTTGCCAGCAGTTTTTATTTCATAAGTCTTTGATAATGTTCTATTTTACTATTCAAATAATCTAGGTTTTCCTGATTAATCTCTGTTTGTGATGTTAGAATTGATTTTGCTTTTAAAACACAATTCAGAGCGTTTTTATAATCACTAATGTTTCCATACAAGTCAGATAAAACGTTCCATAAATTATCATTTGTCTGATTGTTGGATAAAACAGCTTTGATAAAACTTATGGCTTCAATACTCTGACCTTTGGCTTGCATTAATTGAGCCTTAAAACTAATTGCTTTTAATAGTTCAATTTTTCTATCGAGCATTTTTTCACAATAGTTTAAAGCTTCATCATATCGTCCTAATTCACCATTTAAACGAGCCAATGAAATCAGCACCTGTGCGTCATCAGGAATAATTTTCTCAACTCGCTGAAAACATAAAATTGCTTGCTCTTTTTGGTTTATTGCATTGTAATTCAATGCTAGATTAAACAAGTTATTTGTGTTATCCGGTGTATGCTTTACGAGAATTTCTAAAACTTCAATGGCCTTGCTAAATAAACTGTTTTTTGAAGCAAGAGCAGCAATATTACCAGCATTAAAATGTAATATTTCCTTATCAGGAGAAAGCTCCAGCGCTCTTTTGATACAATCACAAGCCAAAGAATAATTGCCTTTATCTTCAAATGCAATTGCAAGATTCATAAACGCTCCTGAATTGAAATTATCTACTTCAACTGACTCGGTAAGATATTTTAATGCTTTGTCTTTATCTCCGTAATTTCTGTAAAATACCCCTAAGTTGTTTAAAGTATGAGAATTATAAGGGTCTAATTCTAATGACTTTAAAGTCGATTGAATACCTTCACTAATCTGCCCCAATTCATATAAAATCCTTCCCTTTAAACTCCATGAAGAACTGTCTAACTTATCTTTTTCAAGATATTGATTTATCAGTTCTAAAGATTTCTGTTTATTACCCATGGACAGATAGGATAAACTCTGTATATACAATTCCTTTAATCTATCGTCATTTTGAACATTGTTCAAAGGCATTGCTATATTCAGTTTTCTTGCGATTTTCTCTAAATCTTTTAATAATTCTTTGTATGAATTATATCGGTCTTTAGGTTTACGCTCTAAACATTTTAAAGCAATATCAAAAAGAGGATGTTTTATTTTAATTAAAGGTTCTTGTAAATGCATTATAGCAAAATGTTCAATCGTTGTTTTTCCCTTTAAAGAATAAGGGAATTGACCCAATGCGATTATTTGATATAATACAATCCCAAAGCTATATATATCAGACCGAAAATCAACTGTAGATGAATCAATGATTTGTTCCGGTGAGGCATATAAAATTGTTCCTAAGAAACTTCCTTGACCAGTTAAATTTGGATTTAAAGTACTTTGAAAAGAGTTGTTTTGAATTTTAAAATCATAAAACGCTTTTGCCAATCCAAAATCTGTAACCTTTAAATTTCCATTATCAATCATCAAATTATCAGGTTTAATATCTCTGTGAACTCTTAAACCTTTGGAAAGTGCAAAATCCATTGCATAGCAGTATTGTGCTGCCCATTTAATTGCAAGAAAATTTGATACGCCACCTTGTCTTAAATAATCTGATATAGAATTACGTCCATAATTATCCGGTTTTATATATTCAGCTCCAATAAATAGTTGGTCATTTATTTCTCTTGCAAATTGGGCTTTTACAATATTAGGATGTATTCCAATATTAATCCACGTTTCAGCTTCAGATAGAAATCGTTTTAAGGAATCATTATCATTTCTTTGATAAGT
>JBBIHB010000007.1:88325-108313 GCA_037447215.1 Bacteroidales bacterium | reverse complement strand
AAGTAAATTCAATTAAAAATTAAAAAAAGTGGTACTAAGTATGGGGAGTATCTAAGATTAGCGATATAGATTTGATGATTGTTACTGATAATGAAGATGATGACTATTTGGCAGGAAAAATATGGAAACTGACAAGAAATATTAATTCAAAAATAGAACCATTTTTAGTAGGTAAAAATAGATTTTATTGCAATGATGATTCTCCATTGATTGATTTAGTCAAAAGAACTGGATTAGAAATTGTATAAAAAAATTATCTGTAAAAGTTAAAGGCACATATACTTTCCAGGTTTGCGTAACGGATGGGACCAGGTGTTCCAACACCATATCCTTAACTTTTTAAATTAATTTAATGGTTTAAAATGCTGTCCGGGAAAAATCGGGCAGCCTTTTTTGTTTAGATGACTGATCACAAGGAAATATCATCTGTATCCAAGATTTTCCTTTTTGGATACCTTTGCCCTTTTATTAAACAATAATTCAGCAATGGACCTACTTTTTAAGGACAATTTTCAACAATTGTGGGAACACTACTTCGGGAATGTCGAACTGCCCATAGTGTTCTTCTATTCCAATAACAGTGGAGATGCAGAACTGGTAGCAAAGGCCGAAAGAAAGGGCTGTTTTATCGGCGAACTTGCAAAGGTGCGAAAAGGACGTTCACTAGCATTTAATCACGAAACTGTTCCGTGCGGTGGTGGGAAGAAATACCTGGGTTTTACAGAAAACCTGCGCCCAGGGTTTGAATATTTCCTCTCTTGCGGAAATACACAAATGGAAGGTGAACGTTACCTGCAATCGCCCGAACTGGTTAAAAAGTTCCTGCAAAACGCCCCATGGGTTCCAGCCAAAGCATCGAAAATTGTATTCAAACGCTGGGACAAACTCACAGAGAAAGATGAACCCGAAGTGGTTATCTTCTTTGCCACACCCGATGTTCTATCGGGTTTGTTCACCCTTTCGGGATACGACCGTGAAGATATGTACGGCAACATTGCCCCTTTCGGGGCGGGTTGCGCTTCTATTGTGCAATACCCTCTCCTCGAAAGCCAGAAAGAAAAACCAGCGGCTGTGATCGGCATGTTCGATGTATCGGCAAGACCGTATGTTAAGGAAAACATGCTGACCTTTTCCGTTCCCTTCAAACGTTGTGTAGAAATGGTATCGTTTATGGAAGAGAGTTTCCTGATTACCGGTTCATGGCAAAAACTAAGGAAAAGGATCAACAATTAATGGAATATATGAGATTTCCTCGACTTTGATGATTCGAGGTCACTACATTCAGGATAATTCGGAATCACATTGTCAGGCTAAAAAGTAATTTTTAAGGTGACATTCTTCTCCATCGGCTGACGGATCAGAATGACAACATGTAAGATAATTGTCGGCATATAGGAGGGGTTTGTGAAAAGGTGCGTCGAAACTGCACCTTTTCACAAACCTGCTATTTAAACAACGACTGGTCATCCCTATTCCGCCGGCTGACGGAGAAGAATCTCTATCTGTTTTTGTTTAGGATTAGTCATTTATTTAAAAAATCAGAAATCATAAAATTTATTCCGGACGGTAATGATTTTTTTCTGCGAGCAGTTAAAAATGATAAATTTTTATTCCTTAACTTTGATACAAAATCAACTAACCTGTGTTAAGTAATCCATTATAAAATTTAAAAAATCAACATCATGGAACCAAATCAGGAAGAAATCTGCTGTCCGTCGTTCGATCCGGCACCATGGGATGGAACAGAGCACAATTGGACCAACAAAAAATTTATCAAAGACCGGATTTGCACGTTCTATTACATGCCCCTGGACTTTGGCCGTGTGATGCGCCGCACCGACAAAATGATCAGGTCAGCAGGGGGTAAGGTTCCCGATTACCTGATGCTGTCGGAACATACCTCGAAATGGAATATGGACATTTACATTGCTGTTGACAAGGAAATTCCGGGAGCTAAAAATACCATTTTGAGCGGGAGTTTTGTCAGCAAAGTTTACGAAGGCTCATTCAAGGAAACCGGCAACTGGCATAAGGATTTCAGAAAATGGTGCACGGCGCAGGATCATAAACCCGCCAAGACCTATATTTGGTACACCACCGGCCCAAAATGTGCAAAAAAATATGGAAAAAACTATGTGGTGATCGTGGCAGAAATCGAAAAATCATGAACGAAAATGTCCGTTTAGTCAATGTAAATATTGGGAACCTTGACGAATATCCTGAAATAGAATGCTTTATAAACCCAAAAAATCAATATTTCGGACAGAAACTGGAATGGATCAGAACATAGGTTTGTTGAAGGAATAAGATTAAAACTGATGTATGTTGGCGATAATAAACGGCTGCCGGGCTTATCGAATATATCCCGGGAGAATTTGCCCGGAGAGCTGTAACAGCAAAAGAATATATGCTCATCCATTGCCTGTATTTTATCCAAACCAAAACAAAAACAAAGGATTCGGTTCAATACTTATTGACCATTGCATTGAGGACGCCCGCGAGAACCATTTCAAAGGAGTTGCCGTGGTTGCAAACAAAGGGGCATTTATGGCCAACAGCACAATTGTAAGCATTCGGTAAACCCCGTATAGTTTCCCTGAAAAATTAGTGTTTTTCTATCAGAGTTTTTATAAAATGTCAAGATAACTTTGAGAGACTTATCGGGTCAGCTTTCGGATGGGCTTGTTATTTTTTGCTTTTCCCTGATAAAATAATGTGGGAGCAATTCAGCCAGGTCTCTTTGCTGTAATCGTTGTCGTAATTGTGGAAATTGTCCAGAAAATAGAACAGCCAATTGCGGATGTTTATCCCATGTGCCTTGCAGCAACCCAATATGGGGTAGATGATGGCTGTATTTTCGGCAGCCCCGTGGTTCCCGCAGAACAGCCAGTTTTTGCGGCCTAAGGCAATTGGCCTGACCTGGTTTTCTGCCAGGTTGTTGTCCATTTTCAACCGCCCATCCAAATGTACCTGGTCAACTTATGGTATATCCCATAGGATACCTGATGGCCTTCCCGATCCGGCCTTTGGGTAAAATTTTAAGGTATTCGCTTAACAACCATTTTTCGATTGCTACCATAATGGGGTATGATAACCGGGAGCGCAACTCGGCACGCCTTTCATCTGAGAGTTGCCCCTGGCCGGCACGCCTTTCCACGGCATACAACAACCCGATTTGCCCCAGGGCATATTTTGCCCTGCTACTAAAATCGGATAGTATAATAGTTTGAAGTTTCCATGTTTTTTTGGGTTACAATAGTTATGGAATTAATTTTCCCCTAAACGCAAGCTGCAGGGTTAAAAAATGGCATAGCTCACTTTCATCATAATAGAATTGTTGGGAAATATGTCGAAAACATCACCGATTTGCTTCTTAAATGGCCGGTTGTAAGGCGAGTGGACAGGCGGTGCCAGCGGGTTGGCCTCATCGCGCGCCTTACGGCCGTGGCTCCAAACCACGAATATGGTGGAACCGGGCCGGTATTCCCATCGCATTACCAGGTTCGAATTCAGGTTCTGATAGGCAAAATCAAGTTGCTTGGGATAGTGCCCAAAAGGTTCCAGCTGATCCGGATTGATGAGGAGACTGAAATCATCATACTTCCCTCTTGCCAGGAAAAGCTGTGTGTAAAGTTGCAGCGAAAGAGTATTGGTAAAGGTCACTGCCCCTCTGAGGGTGAAGTCGAGGAACCCGGAATTTCGCCTTCCAAAAACCGGAACATAATGGAAACCCGGACTATATTCCGGACGGCCTGACAAAATTGGTACCAGTTTCCCATCATCGTTAAATGAAGTAAATTCATTTGATGTAAGTATGCCGGGTGCAGCCGATCTGTTGCCAATCATCCAGCCAACGTCTGTCTTTCTGAAGGTCTCATTCGATGCCCATGCCGTATTCGCCATTTCCCATTCACTTTTCACACTTCCGGCGAAAGACAACCGGGTGCCAACATCGAGATTTCCTTTCACGCCGAGCATAAACAGTTTGCCGCCATCCTCCGCAAACTTGAAGCTTCCTTCAGACGTAACCATCCAGTTGCGCCGGTCATCGGTATTGTACTCGCCTGCAAACATGATGGTACTGGGCCGTGCCCATCGGTCGAGGCCACGGGTTTCCCAGATATCGTAACCGCCTATAACTTCTGAAAAGCTGGAACTGAAACGTATCAGTTGCGAGTTGATTGTCATCCATTCCGTACGGATACTGAAGAAATCACCCATATTCCACCACTGAAGATAAGAATAGCGCTGACGGTGGTACAACCGGATATTCGCCCGCTGAAAATGTCCGAAGGGCTGCCCGGCATTAATGTTATAGGTTAGCCCTGTCCAGGTTTCGTAGAAATTCTGTTCGAAGCTGGTCCAGCCGATATCGTTTGGATTGTACCTGTCGGAAAACACCAGCAAGGTAACATGGCCATCGATAACCCCTTCCCGTTTTTTCATAATAAGGCCACCCATAAAACCACGTTGTGCGTCCTTCTCGGGCGATAAGGGTTCCCGGTTTGAAAAAGCTGCAATGCCTTCGAAACTATAACGGTTCTGTCCGAACCGCATATCCCAATCAACACCGCCGGTCATACTTTTCCATCCGGAGCTGGTTTCAGCCGGGCTTTGGTAAAAGGTGACAATTCCTCCTGCCGAAGAGTAACTTCCAATTTGCTGGCTTGCCCTGGCAACGCCATAATTGTGAGCAAGCCTGAAATCGTGCCCGGATGATGTTCCCAACAGGCCGAAAGATAAACCGTCTGCCGACCTGCCCGATACTTTGGCAGCACCTATAATCGGATCGCGCGCACCAATGCGGCGTGTATAAAACAGGCTGCTGCGGCCAATCCCGAACTGAAAAATATCGGCACCTTCCACAAAAAATGGCCGTTTCTCGGTAAACAGGGTTTCAAATGCAGTAAGATTGAGCACAGCCGGATCGGCCTCAACATGCCCAAAATCGGGGTTTACGGTGGCATCGAGCATGATATTGGGCCCTAAACCCACCTTTATGTCACCACCAACATCGAACCGGGTTTTATGATCCCCTTTGCCAGGTTTGTAAGCACTTTCAAACATATCAAGCCCAGCAAGAACGTAGGGCCTGATCTGCAGGTTTCTTCGTGGTTCAAGGTTTCTGATTCCCTGCATCTGACCATATCTGGCCACCAGGTTGGCACGTTCTGTCCGCGGGATGTATGGCCACTCGGTAACCTCCCCCAGACGTGGAATCCTTCGGGTAATATGCAGCCCCCAGGTTTGTTCATCAACCCCTGGAAATCGCAACATGCTGTATGGAATCCTGAGTTCGGCATTCCATCCCAATTCAGTAATTCTGACTGCCGAAAACCAGATGGCATCCCACGAGGTATCCAATCCTTCAATCCTTGAATTAACAGGTGTTCCTGTGGTAGGAATCCGGCCCTGTATCCCGTCGAGTTGCACACCTGCTGCATTTACGGCGAACGTGTATGCCGTGCGGCGGTTGAAATAGGAATCAAATGAAACCAGGAGCCAGTCGGCCCGGTTAAACTCATCCCTGCGGCCTAAGGTATTTTCAATATCCACAGTGGTGTCGTGCATTACCGCGCCAATATATACATTGTCGGCACCGAACAGGACCCGGATTTCGGTCACTCGGGTTGCCGGAGAACCTTCTGCCGGTTCGCGTTGCACAAATTGGCGTATTACTTCGGCATTCTCCCATTCCGGCTCATCCAGGATACCGTCAATGGTCAGGGTATGGTCAGCCGTTGTTGCGCGGATCACATATTCTGTCTGTGCTTTAGCCGAAAATGCAGTAAAATATAAAACAACAATAAAAAACCTCACTGAATTAATTGTCATATCATGATCATTTAAATAGGATAGTGCCAAAGTTATGTGGTTCATGAAAATTTCTGATGGTTGGGTTCCAGGAGAAACGGGCAGTACCATCGTCGTAATCGAGCCGGTAGATATTAGCCCTCCATTGCGTACCGGGTTCAGGGGCCGATTTAACCAGAGGTTCCATTAGTTTCCACGGAATAAAAAACTCAGCTGTCCAGCCGGTTTCTTCTCCGCTGATATCATAAGACTGTACCGATACATTATGCCTTGTTTTTCTATCACCCTCATATTTCCAGGGCAACCATCCCAGAAAATTTCCTTCCAGGTTCGGAATCAGAAGGGTGAGTTCATAATTCAACGGGGATAACTGGTACTCAAAATAGAGAGGATATTTTTCGTCGGGCATCAGGAAAACCTCCACTACATCCTCCTCCCAAAGGTTCAGGTTATGCCCCTGCATGGTAGCTGTAATTTTCCGGTCTTCGCATTTTATCAGGAAATATATTCCCGTTTCCGACCAAAGTATTTTCGCATATGTCTTGTAATCAATACGGTCGTTGTTACGCTTCGGGATATTTACCCATACCGTTTGAGCCCACTCAGTTGCGCTCCCTGTACCTGTTACTTCAAAGTCGGAAACCCGTACAATTTCAGTCCGTGCCCTGGAAACATGCTCTTGTGCTATTAGAGATAAAGGAAGAAAGGCCATCAAAAAAAGCCAGAATTGAGCAGTTTTTACTATCATTTTCGTTGAATTTTGTCAGGTTCATTGATCCGGTAAAAAGATTGGCACAAGATAAAACATTTTTCAACTCCCAATCACCGAAACCTTATGGGTGGAAACACCATGACCTATGGTTTCAACAATAACCAGGTAAGTTCCGGTTGAAAACCCATCAGACGACACAGTAAGTGACGATGTTCCTTCTGGCTGGTAATTTCGGACAACCTGCCCCGATGGACTTATCACTTTCACCGATTTGATTCCGTTTCCATAAACAGAAAAAGAGCAGGTCACCAGATTGGGATATACTATGGTTGCGGGTCGAAATATGTTATGTGCTGATACAAGTGTAGGGCAAACTTCGGGGCTGAAATCGCTCCTGCATCCCGAAAACACCTCCCTGACCGAGTAGCAGTAATTCTCGCCCAACTTCAGTGCCTGATCAAGAAAACTGCTTGTTTTGGTCTGATGGAACGATCGTCCGTTCCGGAAAACCTCAAAATAACCATGCGTACTGCCTTTCCACTTTATAAGGTTCCCGTTTGATACCTTTTCGAAACTTAGGGAATCAGGCATATTGGTTTTAATAATATTGAGGTTCAGCACCACCACGCTATCCAGCCCGGCCACCGTTTTATACCACCACTCATACCTGCCACTTTCGGTATAGGTGCTGTCGTTCCATGTAAGACTTCCGCAACCGCTTTTATTTATGGAGTTGATAATAATTTCTGTGGTTTTATTCAATAACTCGTAGCGGTCTTTTGCCGGAAGTCTGGCAGGGTTATCAACATCAGGCCCGAAGGGCGGCCAGATGCTGTCGGGTATAAAGTGCGGCTTTTCGTTCAGATAGAGTGAAAAAGGTAATTCCCTTTCAGGAATGGTTTCGTTCCATTGTACAACCGAATTTACCACATTGCCATGTTCGATTGCATTTCGGCTGGTGTTGCCCCTGTTTTCAACTTTCCGTGTGATATTGCCCACAAAATTCTGAAAGTGGGAATGATCCTGATAATAAATGCCATCCAGTGTGAGATAATTCCTGAACAAGGTGTTTCCCGGCCCCGAAGGTCCCCAGTAATCGGCCAGGCCAGCTTGTTCCAGTTCATTTCCTTCAAAGAGGTTCATGAAAGGGTAATGCCCGTGTACCGAAATATCGACAGGTACCCAGCCCAGATTCAGGGCATTGGGATTATCGCCCTGCACCGCGCGTGTTGAAAAATTGTAGCCGAATACATTACCACAGGCACCCAGATGAACCATCATCGAATGGCGCAGATGATCAAATATGTTGTTTTCGATCAGATTGTCGGTACTGTGCGACAGGCAATCAACCCCATAAGCGCTTCCCCCATCACCGTAATTGAAAGAGTGATGAAAATACGAATCGCGTACTTCGCAACCCAGCGACTGGTTTAACCCAACATGCCTGAAACGGGTATATGCACTCTCCACATTCCGTATCCAGCAATAGGCAGCATGCACAAAATGGAAAGTATTTCCGTCGGCAACCAGCTTTTCAATGCAGAAGTCCTCAAACCCGACCCGGGTAACCTTCCGCAGTGGCCTGATCTGGACATTCAGCCGTTTCTCGTAATCAAGGTGTGCCGAAGTTCTGAATTTTATGCTATCGCCGTCCACTTCTGTAATTTCAAACATCTGACCTACGGCATTTTCGCCCCAATCTTGTATCCAGGCCGGATTGGAGTACATTCTCGCCGGATCGTTTGCCTGCTGAATCTCGGCAAACTGCCCAACCCTAAACAACGACGAGTTGGAAACCCTGATGGCTGAACTATTTTTGGGAACATCTGCCCCAATGGTTTGCCAGGCTCCGCGATCGTACAGCGTAATATTAAAACTGTTTCCGCTGCCATTCATTTTCAGTTTTGTTTTATCGGGCCCGGCACCACGGATTACCACACCACTTTTGCTGATAGAAATGGAAGACGAAATCAGGTAAGTCCCTTCGGGAATAAAAACTACACCGCCCGAAGAAGGCACAGCATTTATTGCATTAACAAGTGCTGCACGGCTGTCTTTTTCCCCTTTCGGATCGGCATTGTAATTAAGGACATTGATAACAGGGCCTGCAATTTCAGGAATACCGCCAGGAATTCCGGGTTTCCAGGTAATCCGCTGTTTATCCGGAATAATCTGGGCATTAATTTCATACCCTAAAACATAAAAAACGATAAGAAATAAAAGAACTTTCATAATAATATCCTATTTTCCTCCAATCTGCATTTCGGCCACCCTGAAAGTAGGCGAAGCCATGCCCCTGTTAAGGTCGAGGTTGTTGGCCATCATATCAATGGCGCCAAGAACCTTCGCAGCACTGCCTGCAATGGTTACCCCTTTCACCGGATGTTTAATCTCGCCGTTTTCGATCCACAGTCCGCTGGCACCACCGCTGAAATTGCCATTCACCGGGTTTATCCCATAACCGGTAACTTCCTTGACCAACAACCCACGACAGGTTGCCCCGATGATTTCTTCAGGGGTATATTGGCCTGCTTCAACATACAGGTTGTGGGTTCCAATGCCTGGCAGACTGGTATAACCACGTCGCGTAGCATTCCCTGTACTGGCAACCCCTGCCCGCTTGGCGGTGTAGCTGTTGTGCAGAAATCCTTTCAGGACACCCTTTTCAACAAGTACACGTTTTTGGGTGGCAACGCCTTCCCCATCGAAAGGCGCACTTCCTAAACCTTTAGGCATCAATCCATCGTCGATAATGGTAAGCAGTGTTGAAGCAATCGCCTGATCGAGTGAGTTCATCAGAAAACTTGCGCCCTGCAATACCCTGTCGCCGTTGATGGCCGAAATAATCCCGCCTAATAACGAAAATGCGGCACTGGAATCGAAGATAACAGCGGCACGCTGGGTTGGAATCATTACCGGGTCAATCAGTTCGAGCGCCTTGTGGGCTGCCTCAGCAGCAATCTCCTCAACAGGCTGTAGGTCGGCAAAAAACCTGCGGGAACACGACTCCCTACCGGTATTTTTCTGGTCGCCCTTTTCGGCCACCACCCCCACACCGAACGTGCAGGAAGAGGATTTGTAGCTACCCGACAATCCGTTTGAATTTGCTGTAAACACTTCGCTGTCGCCTTCCCTGAAGTATGCTCCCGAACTCAGGCTGATGCCAGGTACGCTCATCGCTGCTTTTTCGAGGTCGGTGGCCATCTGAATTTTCTTATCCATCGGTATGGATATTATCGAGTGGTCGTATAAACCTTCGACCTTCACCAGAACAGTACTTTCGGGCAAAACATTATATTCGTCGGGGGTTGTAATTTTTGCATAATTAATGGCCCGCATAATGGTATCTTCCAATGCTTTTGCCGACAGGTCGTTGCAGTGGCTGAATCCCAGTCGGCCACCCGTCAGCACCCTGAAACCGATACCCACTGAGGCAGCTTCCTCAATGGTTTCCATCTCATATTCCCTTACCTGAATAGATAGGTTCCTTCCGGCCCTCAGATAGACTTCCGTGGCTTCTGCTCCTAGTTTTTGAGCCTTTTCAACCAGGTCGCGGGTTAATTTTATATAATCCATATCTCTTTTCTTAATCAATTCATCTTTTCAAAACAATAATTACAAGCTATGCCCTGCTTCCGCCAACATTGATTCCCCTGATCCTGACGGTGGGCTGGCCGGCGGTAACTTCTGCCGACTGCCCCTTGCCACATATGCCTGGACCAAAATCGAGGTCGTCGCCAACAGCATCAATGTTCGAAACTACCTCCATGCAAGAGCCTATCAGCGTTGCCCCTTTTACTGGTTTCGTTTTTCTGCCGTTTTCGATTATGTATGCTTCGCGGCAGGTGAAATTGAACACTCCGGTAACCGAATTAACACTTCCCCCGCTGAGGCTCTGCACATAAAGCCCTTTTTTGGTGCTGGCAAGAATATCTGCGGGCTTGTCGGGTCCCGCCTCAATAAAGGTATTGGTCATCCTCGGAATGGGAATGTTCCTGAAAGATTCCCTTCGTCCGTTTCCGGTACGTTCCATGTTAAGCTGTTTGGCGCTCAGGATATCGGTCATGTAGCCCAATAAAACCCCGTTTTCTATCAGTACATTGCGTTTTGCCTGGGTTCCCTCATCGTCGAAGTTGATTGTTCCCCTGAAATTGGGCAGGGTACCGTCATCAACCATGGTAAATTTGTCGGTGGCAACTTTCATCCCAACCTTTCCGGTAAAGGCGCCTATGTTTTTGGCAATATTGTCGGCTTCGAGCGGATGCCCCACTGCCTCATGGATCAACACGCCGCCCCATCCGTTCTCCATCACAACATCCATCATACCGGCAGGAGCTTCTTCGGCATCGAGCATATCGATGGCTTCGCGTGCTGCCTTTCTTGCAACCTCTTCGGGTGGTATCCTGTCAAACATTTCGAAGCCCGAATGCATACTGATCCTCTCGCGCGACATGTGACGAGCCTTGCCATTGTCGCTCATGGCCTGAACGATAAAAAACAATAGCGGATGTTCGTCCTGCAGGTAAATACCTTCACTGTTGGCAATTACCCTGCCACGCACCTGGTCGTTATAATCGACCAGCGCCATTTTGATGCGGGGATCATAATCAAGTGCTGTCTGGTTGGCGCGCTCAATAATTTCGATCCGCTCCTCATCCAGGACATCGCCCAATGGCCGGTTCACCGTTACAAACGATTCCCTTTGTGCGGGAGAAATGTTGACAGGAACAGTAGCTGTTCCATTTCGGGCTACATAGGATGCTACTTCTGCCGCACGGAACAACTTTTCGGGTGTGATTTCGTCGGTGTATGCATATCCGGTTTTAAATCCGCTGATTACCCTCACCCCGGCCCCCTGGCTGATGCCGTACAATCCGCTCCTGAATTTAGACTCTTCCATTACAATCTGCCTCGAAATCCTGTTTTCGAGATACACTTCGGCAAAATCGCCACCACTGGCCATTGCCCTGGCAATCACCTTGTCGAGCAATGCCTTGTCAGCATGTATGCCGGTTGACGCCTGCATACCGTTATTGCACGATAACAATTGGCTGATAAGAGCTGGCGTGGCTGCAGTAATCAGGCTGCCCTTAATGCCCAATTCGAGGAATTTCCTGCGGGGGATATCACGAACGTTGTATTTAACTCCTCCCATTTTTGGTTTTTTTTTTTTTTTTATGGTTGAAAAATAGGTTTCCAAGATAGGAATATTTTCATTAGAGTTTAGGGAAAAGCTGGGATGATTAAGAGATTGCTTCGTTTCGCTAACAATTTTCGCAATGGTAATAGGTGGAAGTTTTTCTCAGGGTATGCCACTACTGGAGTTTAATATGCTTCGGAGAAACAACAATTTGTTGTATAAAATCGTATTTTTATAAAAATATTTTTGATATGATAGATTATAAGCAAATAATAACCATAGAACCGGGGAAACGAGGAGGAAAACCCTGTATCCGGGGGATGAGAATTACTGTTAGTGATATTCTTGGTTGGCTGGCTGCAGGCATGACAGTTCAAGATATTTTGGATGATTTTGACGAGTTGACCGAGACGGATATTTATGCTGTTCTCAGTTATGCAGCTGATAGGGAAAATAAAATATATCAAATTGCTGTATGAAATTCTTGTTTGATCAAAATGTTTCACATAGGATTTTAAACCTTATTCCTGAGAAATATTTTGGTTCTACCACAGTAAAGAATGAGGGATTGACAAATGCTCCAGACAGGGAAATATGGGAGTATGCAAAATCAAATGATTTTATTATTGTTACTCAAGACTCAGATTTTAATGATTTGAGCTCTTTATTTGGATTTCCTCCAAAAATCATTTGGATAAGAACAGGAAATCTGAAAACACAATCCATAGCGGAAATACTTCTAAATTATAATGAAGACATTATCAAGTTTATAAATGACAGTAATTATGGTTGCTTTGAAATCTTTATGATAAATTCTAAATAACATTTGAATCAAAAAATTTTTCAAACAAATAACCTGGTAATAAACCCTAAAAAGCTATACTCATTCAAAAAAAACAAAAAAATATTTGCACAAATAAAAAATAGATTCTATTTTTGACCGACCGTTCAGTCATAAAATTATAAAATTATGTCACCACGTTCGGCAAAACAATACGAAGAGATCAGAACAGAGAAACAGGAATTGCTTAAAACCACAGCATTAAGGCTCTTTTCGGCAAACGGGTACCAGGCTACTTCCATCAGTACCATTGCCAAAGAGGCCGGTATTTCAAAGGGGCTGATGTACAACTATTTCGAAAGCAAGGAGGAGTTGCTGCTCTCATTGTTCGACGACTATTTAAGATTGCTGGGTACCCTACTCAACCCCAATTTCGATAACCAGATAACCAACGAAGAAATGGATTCCTTTTTCGGGGCGCTTACCCGCTCGTTAAGTGAAAAACACAGCTACTGGCTTTTGTTTTTTCAACTCTCTATGCAGCCCGATGTGCTCCAACTCATTGTTTCAAAGCTTCACAATGCAGGTACCATGATCGAACACCGCAACCTGCTCTGGAACTATTTTGCCGACCGCTTCGAAAATCCCGAAGAGGAGTTCCTGCTGTTCAACACCATCATCAAAGGGTTCTCGCTCATCTATGTTTTGAGTCCCGAAATTTTTACCGATGAAAGTACAGCTATGCTGCTGAACCGGATTAAATCGATGTTTATCCGGGAAAAGCTCGATCTGGTCCACAGCCTGAAACCCGTCATTCACAAAAAGAAATAACTGGTTCAATATAAAATATTTCAGCATAAATCATAAACTGATAATTTTAAAAACTAAAAATTTCAAAGCCATGGAAACAATTAAAATTTCAAAAGCCAAAATCTGCCTCCTTGTTTTCATGCTGGTAATCTTTGTACCCAGCCCCGGCAAAGCACAGGAAACCGCCCGGCAGATTATCGAAAAAATGGAAGACAAGATGCGGGGCGCAACTTCTTACTTCGAGATGACCATGACCACCGTGAGGCCCCGCTACACCCGCGACGTAACGATGAAAACATGGACCAAAGGCGAGGATTACTCGCTGATCCTGATTACCGCACCTGCCCGGGATAAGGGTACAGCTTTCCTGAAGCGGCTGAAAGAAATCTGGAACTATGTGCCCAACATCGACCGCATGATAAAAATGCCCCCTTCGATGATGTCGCAATCATGGATGGGCAGCGATTTTTCGAACGACGACCTGGTGCGCGAAAGTTCCACCATCGCCGATTATCGGCACTCCATACTCCGTGAAGAAGTTTATCAGGCCCGCAACTGCTGGGTGATGGAGCTTATTCCCAAACCCGAATCGTCGATAGTGTATGGCAAAGTACTGCTGTGGATAGACAAACAGCACTATATCCAGCTTAAAATTGAGAACTTCGACGAAGATGGAGATATGGTTTCCACCCTGCTTTTTTCAGAAGTAAAACCAATGGGAGGCCGTACCATCCCTACCTTGATGGAGATGGTTCCGGCCGACAAGCCCAACCAGAAAACCGTGATCCGCTATGCTGAAGCAAAGTTCAATATGCCCATCGAAGAGAGCTTTTTCTCTGTACAAAACCTGAAGAACATCAGATAATACAAACCAATGAAGACATTTATAACATTGGCCTGGCGAAACATCTGGCGAAACAAGCGGCGATCGTTTATCAACATCGCATCAATTTTGTTTGCAGTGCTATTTGCCATTGCAGCCGACTCGTTTGAGCGGGGCTCCTACGAATTGATGATAGATAATATGGTGAAATTCAGCACCGGTTATATCCAGATACAGGATGTGCTTTATGACGAAGAACCATCGATCGACAATGCCATGTTGTTCGACGAGGCGCTGAATGCAAAGCTGGCCGAATTCAGCTGCGACATTGAATATACCGTTCCACGAATTCAGAATTTTGCGCTGGCAGCCACCGAAAACCGCACCCGGGGTACATTAATCATGGGCATCGACCCCGAAAGTGAGGACCGCTTCAACAACCTGTCGGAAAAACTGATTAAGGGGGATTTTTTGAAAGACGACGACCAGGCGGTGATGCTCGCTGCAGGATTAGCGGATATTCTCGGACTTGGCGTTGGCGATACGCTGATCCTTATCGGCCAGGGCTTTCAGGGAGCCAGTGCCGCCGGCATGTTCCCGGTGAAAGGCATTGCAAAGCTGTCGGTACCTGATTTGAACAATAATGCCGTTTATATGCCCATCGGGGCGGCACAATGGCTTTATGGAGCCGATAACCGTGTAACCTCCCTGATTGTGATGCCGGTGAATCCTTTGCAGACCAACCGGCTCACCAACGCCCTCAACCTAAACCTCGACCGCGAATGGTATGTGGCCTGGAACTGGCAGCATATGCTCCGCGACCTGCTGAAGCTGATGAAAATGGATATGGCCGGAAGCAAAATGATCATTTATATCCTCTATTTGGTGATTGGGTTTGGTTTGTTTGGCACCGTGCTCACCATGATGCTCGAAAGGATTAAAGAGTTTTCCATGCTCATTTCGATTGGAATGAAACGTTACCAACTGGCCATTGTCTGCTTCTTCGAAACCCTGTTAATGAGTTTTATCGGCGTGGTTATCGGTACCGTGATAACATATCCAATCCTGCTCTATTTCAATATAAACCCGATTCCATTGAAAGGTGAAATGGAAGAACTTATCCTTGAATACGGGTTTGAGGCGGTGATGCCTACATCGGTGACTCCCGAAATTTTCATCAACCAGATTATTATCGTATTTCTCCTTGCCTTGATTATAGGGTTATTCCCGGTTTACAAGGTATTCAGGCTTAAAGTTGTAGAAGGCGCAAAATAAAAAATGATGAGGACATTGCTTAAAATATCATGGCGGAATGTGTGGCGCAACAAAGCACGCAGCATAGTCATCATACTGGCTATTGGCTGCGGGTTGTGGGGCGGCACATTTTCCACAGCGCTCATGACAGGTATGATCGAACAGAAATTTGTTACGACCATCAAAAACCAGGTTTCGCATATACAGGTTCACCATCCCGAATTTATCAGGGAAAACCAGACTGAATTTGAAGTGATGGGCCACGAAGCACTTATGGCAAAGCTTGAAACCAGCGAGAAAGTATCGGCCTTTTCGGCACGAACCATTGCAAACGGCATGATTGCCAACGCCTCCATGACTTCGGGTGTCGAAATATTTGGCATCCATCCGGAGCAGGAAAACCGGACCACCAGTTTTAAAGAGGCCGTTTTTGAAGGCGACTATTTTGTATCGGTCAGCCGGAACCCTATCCTGATCGGGGCAAAGCTTGCCGAAAAGATGAAAATCAGTACAGGTAACCGAATTGTTTTAACCTTTCAGGACATCCACGGTGAAATAACTTCGGCCTCCTTCCGGGTTTGCGGCATTTACCGCACCTCTAACACGGCCAACGACGAACGGAACGTGTATGTCAAAAAAAGTGACCTTATATCGCTCCTTGGTAAAGGTGAAGTGGTAAATGAGGTGGCCATTTTATTGCACAATTTAGACGATGTTTCCGCTTTCAGAGACGAACTGCAAAGGGAATTCGCCGGAAATGAAATCCGCACATGGGCCGAAATATCGCCCGACCTGAGCTTTATGAACGAATTCACCGGTTTGATGATGATGATCCTGCTGATCATTATACTGATGGCGCTGGCCTTCGGATTGCTGAACACCATGCTGATGACCATCTTCGAACGCACCCGTGAACTCGGGGTATTAATTTCGGTAGGCATGAGCAAAAAGCGGGTATTTATGATGATCCTACTCGAAACCACATTCCTGGTTATTTCGGGCGCTGTGTTCGGCTCAACACTAGGTGCACTGACGGTGAACTCAACAAACCGCACCGGTGTGGACCTGACTGGTTTCGGGGCCGATGCATTTTCGGATTTTGGTTTTGAACCGATAATTTATCCCAGCCTTGATAATTCCTATTACCTCTACCTGGCTATTCTGGTGCTTATAACCTCCTTTCTGGCATCGGTTTACCCGGCATATAAAGCCCTGAAACTGAATCCGGCCGATGCCGTCAGGAGAGAATAAGCAAAATCAAAGATTAAAATCGTTGAACATTAAAAAATTACAGTTATGGCAATCATCAGAACCGTAAATATTTCAAAAATCTATAATTCCAAACATTTGCCGGTGAGGGCATTAAACAACGTGAGCGCCGAATTCGGAGAAGGCGAATTCACTGCGATAGTAGGGCCATCGGGTAGTGGAAAAACCACACTGCTCAACCTGCTTGGAGGCCTCGACAAACCTACCGAAGGCCACATTTTCATTATGAACGAAGAGATTACCCGACTGAAAGACAGCAAACTGATCGATTTCAGGCTGAAAAACATCGGGTTTGTTTTCCAGTCGTACAACCTCATACCTGTATTAACGGCAAAGGAGAATGTTTCGTTCATTATGCTGCTCCAGAAAATGGGCAAAAAAGAGATGAACGAACGCGCCGAAGAATTGCTTCGTGAAGTTGGACTCGATGATAAGCTCAACGTACGGCCAAACAAGTTGTCGGGAGGGCAGCAACAGCGTGTAGCTGTAGCCAGGGCGCTGGCTTCGAGGCCAAAATTCATCCTGGCCGACGAACCTACGGCCAACCTCGATACAGAGTCGGCTTTTAACCTTCTCGACATCATGGCTAAACTGAATAAGGAAGAAAACATCACCTTTATTTTTTCCACCCACGACCAGCGGGTGATCGACAGGGCAAGGCGTGTCATAAAACTGGTGGATGGCGCCATCAGTTCCGATGAATTTTTCGACAGGTAGAATACTTGCCATGCAGCACATAATCAGATATATAGGGTTTTTGGCTTTTCTGCTGTCGGTTTCAAACCTTTCGGCACAGGAAGATTCGCCTGAAACCATTGCAAACAGGCCTGCCAGGTCATTCACCTTTAATGGTTACCTGAAAGCCCTGCCGTCGCTCGATTTTACCAATATGACAGATGAGGTAAACTTCAACAATATCTTTCACAACCGGCTAAATTTCAGGTATTCGCACAGCCACAACCTCTTTTTTGTGGTTGAAGTGAGAAACCGATTACTCTCAGGGAGTATGGTTTCCGATTATCACGATTTGCTGAAAGAATCGCTGAAGACCGACAATGGCTTAGTGAATGCCTCATTTGTACCGGCATTGGGGAAGAACTATCTCTGGCACCTCAATTCGGACCGGTTTTATGCCGACTGGCGCCACAAAAACTGGCAAATTCGCTTGGGAAGGCAGCGGATCAACTGGGGAATCAATATGGTTTCCAATCCCAACGACCTGTTCAACACCTATTCTTTTTTCGATTTCGACTATGAAGAGCGCCCAGGTGCCGATGCCCTGCGAATTCAACATTATACCGGCGAACTGGCCAGGTGGGAACTGGCCATCAACCCTGCCCGAGAAGCCGGAAAATCGGTGGCCGCCATGATGTATGCCTTCAACACAAAGGGAATCGACCTGCAATTTATAGCAGGGTATTACAGAAACCGGACAGCGGTGGGTGCAGGTTGGGCAACCCATATCAGGGAAAGCGGGTTTAAGGGCGAAGTCAGCATTTTCAACAGCCTCAGCAAAATGGATTCAATAACAGTGGTAGCCGCCATTTCGATCGACTACCTCTTTTCCAACGGTATGTATGGTTTCGCTGAAATGCTCTACAATGGGGGAAACCGGTCGGGCGAAACAAACCTGTTGATGATGACCGAGCCCATGGCCGCCGACAATATTTTTATTTCAAAATATGCCATTACCGGAAGTTTAAATTATCCGGTCTCCCCTATTTTTTTGGCATCGGCAGCCGCAATGTATATGCCCGACCTGAAAGGATTTTATATCATGCCTAGTGTATCATGGTCGGCAATTACCAACTTTGACCTTACCTTGCTGACTCAGTATTTCCAAGTAAACCAAAGCGGCAGCCAGCTTCGCTTATTCAGGCCATATTTGCAAATGAAGTGGTCGTTTTGAAATATATTAATTTCTTCACCAATAATTTTCGTAAAATTTTCATAAATACAACTTCCTTTCTGATTCATGTCATATTATATCTTTATCATACAAGATATTAAATCCTGAGTATTTGCCTTTCTAGTTTACATCCCAATCCAAAAGATAAAGATTGGTCATACAATATATGGTATTTGCTTATATTTAATGATTTACAAAAGATAACAAACATTGATAAAAATCATTAAAAAAATTAATATCGAATGGTTTAAGCTATTTTAATAATTCATAACTTTGATGTGTAATGTTGTCATACCAGTTAGATATTTATGAAACTAACCATACTTATAGCAATATTTATCGGTTTTTATCTGGCAGCCTGCACAAAAACAGAAACCAATAAGTCTTTGAGCTTTGTACATCTGACTGACCTTCATGTAACGCCCGGAAGCATCACCGACAGCAACCTTCATCGGATAATTGATGAAATCAACCTTTTGTCTCTCGATTTTGTGGCCGTGACCGGCGATCTCACCAATTCGGGGTCGGATGCCGAACTGATGGCCGTGAAACATGCCCTGGACCGGTTAAAGCATCCCTGTTATGTGATCCCGGGAAATCATGAAACCAATTGGTCGGAATCGGCAGGATTGACATTTAATAAACTTTGGGGCGACGACCGTTTTGTTGCGAAGTATAAAAACTTCGTGCTCATTGGCTTCAATACAGGCCCGTTTATGAAAATGGGCGACGGCCTGGTAAAACGTGAAGACATTCTCTGGATGAATGACGAACTTGAAAATTCAAAAACCAAAAATCGGAATTTACTTGTTTTTGTCCATTATCCAATTAATGAAGCGCTTAGCAACCACAAGGAGATTACCACACTTCTGAAAAAATACGGGTGTAGGATGGTATTTTGCGGGCATGGCCACCGGCTGAGCCTGTACAATTTTGATTCGATACCGGGAATAATGGGCAGACCGGTACTGGAACGTAATTCAGATATACCCGGCTACAACCTGGTGGAACTCCGGAATGATTCAGTTATTGTAGTGTCTGTAAATGTTGGGCATGCAGCCGGAAAACCTGATCTGGCATTTAATTACTTACAACCAGATACGCTAAAAAATATCCCGTTCATTCCTTCCCATAAAAATAATCCTTTTGATTTGCCGGCAGGGATAAGGCTGACATTCAGGTGGCAGGATTCATCCTCCATATTTGCAGGGCCATGCGTTTCGGGCGATACACTGATCCTTTTCGGAAATTCATCGGGGCATGTTAAAGCCCTGACCCTCCCTGATGGAAAAGAAAAATGGCGGAGGCACCTGGCCGGGCCGGTTTATTCCACCCCGGTCTGCAACGGAAATATTGCAGCTTTCGGGTTGGTTGACGGAACTATAATGGCCCTTGATATAACAAACGTAAGAGGTAGCGGCAAGGATTATCCAAAATCATTTCCGAGAATTTCTTCAGTTTTACAAGGACCTAACC
>JBBIHB010000007.1:0-88315 GCA_037447215.1 Bacteroidales bacterium | reverse complement strand
CAAACGGGCAAACCGTATGGGAAGTGAAAACCGGAAGCCCTGTCCTTGCCGAAGGTTATTGTGATGGCTCCGTCTTTTATATCGGAGCCGGGAACAAGGGTTTTTACAAAATTGATATGGCAACAGGTGCGGTCATCTGGAAATTTGATGAAGTGGAAGGGCTTATCCAGGGAATTCCCGCGGTAGGAAACGGCTCAGTAATATTTGGTGCCTGGGACACCTATCTGTATTGCCTCAACGCTGAAACCGGCCAACTCAAATGGAAATGGTACAACGGAAGGCCTCAGGTCCTTTTTTCGCCGGCCAATATCAAACCTGCCATTGCCAACCAAAAAGTATTTATTGTTGCTCCTGATCGCTATGCAACTTCCCTCACCCTAAGCGAGGGTAGACAACAATGGAGGAGCAACCGTTTCCAGGTACGTGAATCGATGGGGTTGAGCCCTGATGGAAAAGTTATTTATGCCAAACTGATGAACGATTCTGTAGTGGCTATTTCAACCATTCACCAAACCTTCACCCCGCTTTGGATTACAGATGCAGGGTTTGGATATGAACACTCGCCCTGCCCGGTCCTCCCATTCGGAAACCAGGTTATTATTTCAACACGCGAGGGAACAATAATCGGGTTGAACGCCGAAAGCCAACAAACCGACTGGAGATACAAGGCAGGGATTTCTTCTGCCAATAATTTGCACTACACTGGCAACAACCGGGTTTATGCAACCTTCGGCGAAGGTTTGGTAATAGGGATCGAATTAACTGACCTTTATACCTGCCTTTGAAGATGTGTTATTTTCTGTCTTTAATTAATATCTGATTTAGCAATCCATAACTGGCGAAATCAATTATTCTACTAATATTCAATTATTTAAATCTAAAAAGTAATGTAATGAAGACAACTATCCTTATGTGTTTCTTGCTGATCGGGATCATGTTTTCACAGATTGCCACAGCACAAAGAATTGTTGTTTCGGGGCAGGTAAGCGATGCTCTGACAAAAGAACTGCTGGTAGGGGTTACTGTTGTTGTGAAAGGGACAACCCAGGGAGCCATAACCGATATCAACGGAAGTTATCAGCTTCAGGCCGATAACAACGCAACACTGGTTTTCAGCTATGTGGGAATGAAGACCCAGGAGATTCCGGTTAGTGGACGAAGTGTGATCAACGTACAACTCGAATCCATTTCACTCGATGTGGAAGAGATTGTTGCAGTTGGTTATGGCACGCAGAAACGTGCAAACCTCACAGGAGCGGTTGCATCGGTCGATACACGGGTACTTGAAGCCAGGCCTATTGCCGATGTGGGACGCGGATTGCAGGGTTCTACACCGGGTTTGAATATCGTTGTCCCGAGCGGGGAAATCGGATCTGATCCACTGATTAAAATCCGTGGCCAGTTTGCCTCCATGAGGGGAGGAACTGCTCCGTTAATCCTGATGGACAATGTGGAGATTCCTTCCATCCAAATGGTTAACCCCGAAGATATCGAATCTATTTCGGTATTGAAAGATGCTGCATCGGCTTCGATTTACGGTGCCAAAGCTGCATTCGGGGTAATCCTGATTACCACCAAAAAAGGTGCAAGGACCGAAAGTGTCAACGTTTCCTATTCGGGCAACCTGTCGTTTCAAAATATTTCAAAAAAAATGGAAATGGGCGGAATTGATGCTATGGAATATACCCTTTCGGCTTTTGAACGAGTGGGGGGAACCGTTGCAGGGGCATTCTGGATGGTAACCCGCGAAGGTTATGAAAGGGCAAAACAATGGCAGGAGAAATGGGGCAATGTGGTGAAACCTGACGATCCGTTGCTTTATGGCCGCGACTGGTATGTTGATGCCAACAACCGCAAAATCGGACTGAGGATGTATGATCCTTATTATTACATGATTAAGGAGTGGACCCCAACCCAAACCCATGGCGTAACTATAAACGGGAAAAGCGGTCGTACCGATTACAACATTTCGGCTGGCTACCTCGACCAGGAGGGCATCGTTAAACCTTCAAAAATTGACGATTTCAGGCGCCATAATGGCTCTGTCCGTGTTGGTACACAGGTGAATGACTGGCTGAGAATTTACGGTGGAGGTATGTATTCAAAACGTGAAAAAAGGTATGGTTATGCAACCAACTCCACCACTGCCGACCCATGGCTCTTCATGTACCGATGGGCGCCCACCTATCCTATGACCACCGAGGATGGTGACCCCATGCGTGGGCCGGCTTATGAACTGGAAGCTTCCAATACTGCATTTATGACCACCAATTACCTGAGTATGAATGGCGGCGTCACCATTGCCCCGTTGAAAGATTGGAAAATTAATGTTGATTATACACATGCCAATCAGGAGTACATCAATAAAAGACCTGGAACACGGTTTACTGCAAGGAATACCTGGACTGCCGCCATACCAAAACTGGATGAAAACGGTAACCGGATTTTTGTAAACGATGCCGGCCAGGTTGTTGCACAGGGCACTCCGGGAGCCATGCCTGCTTTCAGGTTAAGTTTGGATACTTACACTTCACCGGGAGCAAACCCAGACCATGTTTACCGGATTGCCCAGAACGATATGTGGAATACCCTGACAATCAACACCACATACGATAAAAGTTTTAACGAAGTGCATAATTTTAAATTTATGGCTGGGATGAACCAGGTTGGCTACGAATTTGCCAACAACTGGTCCCAGGTAACCCAGCTTATCGACTACAACAATCCTCAGTTCAACCTGGCAACCGGGGTACAAACTGCAGGAGGCAACGAATACTGGGAATCACAGTTGGGTTTCTTCGGACGTATTAACTACGATTTCAAAGAAAAATATCTCCTGGAAGCCAACCTCAGGTACGATGGTACATCAAAATTCCCCACGAATCTGATGTGGCGATGGTTTCCATCATTTTCAGCAGGATGGAGGGTGAATGATGAACCCTGGATGCAATGGTCGAGTTCATTCTTAGGTTCACTGAAACTCAGAGCTTCGTGGGGAACTATCGGCGACCAGTCGGTACCCAACTCGCTTTATATACCTACTATGAGTGGTTCGTTCAATAACTGGCTCATCGGTGGCACAAAACTATACCAGTTTAGCACACCCACTGCAGTATCGTCATCGGTTACCTGGCAGGATATTACAACCCTGAACATTGGCGCCGATGCACGGCTCTTCAACAACAGCTTAGGGGTAGCCTTCGACTGGTATCAGAGGGATACTGAAAATATGATTGTCCCGCTGGAAGGCCTTCCTGTCACTTTTGGGACAGGGGCACCACAAAGCAATTTCGGGTCGTTGAGCACAAAGGGCATCGAAGTTCAGGTTGACTACACCCACAGGTTCAGCAATGGTCTTGGGATAAATCTGGTGGCAACTTTCTCCGATGCAGTGACCAAAATCACCAAATATGGTACGACCAACAGCATCGATGGCTGGTATGTGGGCAAAACCTATGGCGAAATCTGGGGGTATGTTACTGACAGGCTCTACCAGAAAAGCGATTTTGAATACGGCGCCGATGGAAAACTGATCCGTATTACTGTTCCCAATGAAGCAGGTACAGCTAACTACACCATTCATAAAATGACCGATCCCAATGCACCCATCCAGGGAAGGCTCCAGTCGGGTAATTTCCTGTTCGGACCCGGCGATGTCAAGTTCAAGGATCTGAACGGTGACGGTTATATTAACCCGGGAAACAGGCTGCTTAAAGATGCCAATGGCAAACCCGATTACGGCGACCTTCAGATTATAGGTAACTTCACACCCCGCTATGAGTATGGTTTCCGCGCCGGTGCCGACTATAAAGGCATTGATGTTTCGGTCTTTATCCAGGGAGTTGGCAAACGCGATATATGGGGCGAAGGATTTTTGGCCATACCGGGATTTCATTCGTCAGATGGTGCAATGCCACAGGCTATTGCCGGTGATTTCTGGAGAGAGGACCGTACCGAGGCATTCTATCCGGCCCCTTACAACCTGGCCGGAAGCAGCACCACATTAAATATGCAGGTACAGAGCCGATATCTTCTCGATATGTCCTACCTGAGGTTTAAAAATATTACCTTAGGTTATTCGCTTCCGCGCTCGGTTATTCAGAAGGTTAACATCAGCAAATGCCGGATTTATGCCGGCTTGGAGAATTTCTTCACTTTCGACAATCTGCGTGACCTTCCAATTGACCCGGAAGAAATCAGCGGGTATTCTATGTGGAATACAAGCAATTATAACCTTGGCCGCACAGGCGTGGGTGTACCCACATTTAAAAGCGCTTCACTTGGTATTCAGTTGAACTTCTAAAAAATTTGTGTTATGAAAAAGAAAATATTAATTATCATATCATTGGTTATGGTTCTTTGTATAGGTTGCGACGATTATCTCGACAGGCCATCGCTGACTACCATGGACGATGCAACCTATTGGACCAGTGAAAACAACCTCCGCCTGTTTGCCAACGGGTTTTATCAGAACTATTTTGTGGGCTATAACTCGGCCTGGGGCACTGAATATGCACCTTTAAGGGGTTATAACTTCAGTGACGATTTCACTTCGACAGGGAAACAAGGAGGGTTTGAAACACAGCCACCGGCATCGAGGGCTTCGACCAGTGAAGCTATTGCCTGGTTAACTACTTATGCAGGCCCTTCCTGGAATTTTGCATGGGTACGGAAATCGAACCTGTTTATTGAGCGTATCGAAGGAATGAAAGAAAAGTACCTGACCACTGCAGCTTATCAGCACTGGAGCGCCGTTGCAAGGTTCTTCCGGGCTTACGAATATAGCCGTCTGGTAAGCGTATTTGGCAACGTTCCCTATTACGACAGGGTAATAAAAGACAGCGAATTGGATGAGCTGTATAAAGACCGTGACAGCCGTACACTGGTAATGGATAAGGTTTACGACGATTTTGTATATGCCATTGAGAACATGAGACTTTCAGATGGCGACAACCAATATCTGAACCGGTATATTGCAGCCGGATTTATTTCAAGATTTATGCTCTTCGAAGGAACCTGGCAGAAATACCATCTGAACAACCAGGATAGAGCCAAGAAATACCTCGAACTGGCAGTAAGGGCTGCCAATGTGGTAATGTCTTCCGGAAGGTATGCTTTTACAAGCGATTTCCGATCATTGTTCGGCTCTCAGAACCTTTCAGCCAACAAGGAGGTTATCATGTACAGGTTCTACGATGCGGCACAGGGGGTAACCCACCATATAGCTTCCTATTCGAACCTGACTGAAAGTCAAACTCCGGCACCTAACCTGTCGTTGGCCAAATCGTTTCTATGCAACGATGGCATGCCCTATAAACTTTCGACTGTTGCAAATGCCGACAAACTGGACATCAAAAATATGGTCGCAACACGCGATCCGCGGTTTGAAGCCACATTCTGGGACGCTCCCATGAAAGAATCGGCCACACTACTGTATGCCTGCAAATTTATCGACAGGGTTGGAGTAACCTTTTATGGCAAAACCTACCCGGCTATGTATGGATCAAACACCAATACCAACGATTATCCGGTAATGCGCCTGGCCGAGGTGGTATTAAACTGGATTGAAGCTAAGGCCGAGCTGGCCACCATGGGTGGAACTGCAGTTACACAAGCCGATATTGATGCTTCGATAAATGCCATTCGTAACCGTCCGCTCGACGCCACTGCAACAGCAAAGGGTATCAAGAAAACTGCTCCACTGCAATTGGCATCTCTTCCCAATGATCCCGACCGAGACCCGGATGTTCCTGCTTTAATATGGGAAATCCGCCGTGAGCGCCGTATGGAATTTGTGTTTGAACATACCCGCCTCATGGACATCAAACGCTGGAAGAAAATCAACTACATGAGCGCAACAAACAAACCCGACAACATGATGGGCTTGTGGATCAATATCCAGGCAGAGTTACCTGAATGGCTGATTGCCTCGAAAGTAGGTAAACTCCAGGTCAGGAAACAAGACGGGACAGTAGTAACCTACAACGGCACCAATGCTGCCAATATGGTTGGATATTACATCCCCGAAAATATTTCTGACAGAGATCCGTTTACCGATAGGGTTTATATGGCACCGGTCGGAAATACACAAATCAGTGAATACCTGGACAAAGGTTATAAATTAACCCAAACTCCGGGTTGGTAAAATAATATAAAGGGGGTGCCAATTTACATGGCCCCTCCTTTATTTTCCCAGGTGAGTTTTTAATATATTGCTTTCCCAGGTGAATTTCCTATCTTGCACTTTTCAGTAATCGACGGTTTATTTTGTAAATGAAGCAGTTTGAAATATTTTGGAACCAGGAGGATTCCTGTTAATATATTACTGGGATGAATGAAATTTTTGACAAGATTGAGATTAGTCAAACCCTTAGCCAGAAAATTGAAAGGAGAATTGAAGAGGCGATCAGGCAAAAAAAACTGATTCCGGGGACCAAATTGCCTTCTGAAAGGGAATTGTGCGAAAGCTTTTCGGTGAGCCGGACAGCGCTTCGGGAAGCACTTAGGCGGTTAAGTGCCCGGGGCCTCATAACGGTGAGGAAAGGTAGCGGCATGGTTGTGTCGGAGGTAAGTGTACAGGATGCCATAAAATCGCTCAATCTGTATTATGATATGGCTTTCGACTCAAAGCTGATTATTCAGATTATTGAGGTCCGTCGGTTATTCGAACCTGAAATTGCCAGACTAGCTGCAAAAAACCGCACGGAAGATGACCTGAGAACCCTTCAGGAAAACATCGATGACCTGGTTAAATGCAATCCGGATAATACACAAATGGAAGTTGACCTGATAAACCGTTTTCATATGAGTTTGTGTAAAGCAACCTCCAACCCCATCATCATTATAACTATGGAACCGGTGTATTCACTTTTGCCGCGCATGAGGAACATGATATACGCCAATGTTGAAGGTGAAAAGGAATTTGCCGTAAGTTTGCAACAAAATATCCTTAATGCCATTAAGGAAAATGATAGCGGCAAAGCTTATGGATACTCGGTTGACCTGCTGGAAAGGAATATTGAGGTTTATAATAAATATTTCAATACCTGATAGTTTCACTCAAATTACTACTTTATCTTTCTCCAATTGGGGTAATCGGACTAAAAAACGTGAATCGGTTTTGATGAATTGGGGTTAATCCAATTTCCATTCAACGAGAAGCGGGCATACGGACATACGGGTGGAATTGACGGCTTTCAGTCAACAGCCGGATACTTCCCCAATGAAAAAATCGCGGTATCGATGATTGTCAACGGCACATCCAAACCATTAAACGATTATATGATTGGCGCTTTGAGTATCTGGTTTAGCTTGGACTATAAATTACCGGAGTTCTCCCCTGTCATGCAGCTTGCTCCCAAAGAGCTTGCAATTTTCAAAAGCACCTATTCATGCGTAGGGTATCCCCTGAAGTTAACTATATTCGAAAGGGGACATTCATTGTTCGGTCAGGGTACGGAGCAACCCGAGTTTCCCCTCGAGGCTTTTGAAAAAAAACAAATTTCGCTTCGAACCGGCCAATCTGATCATTGAATTTTATCCAGACCAGAAAAAACTGGTCGTATTACAGGGTGGAAGTCGTTTCGAATTAACCAGGGAATAGCTCCTTCGTTTAACCTTTATCCGTCAGCTGATAAATTATCCTTGCAACATTAACCTTTTATCTTTTCAAAATGAAACAATGGTATCAAACTTTTTTCGAAAACTACAGCCGGCAATACGACAATGAAAGCTTCACCCAAGGGACTATTGGTGAGTGTAATTATATTGAACAGGAAATTAACCACAACAAATCATTGAAAATTATAGATATTGGTTGCGGAACTGGCCGACACTCCATCGAACTTGCAAAGCGTGGATATGATATAACTGGTGTTGATCTGTCAGAATCGATGCTGACCAGGGCACGCCACAAAGCAAAAGAGGCAAAAGTAAAGGTTGATTTCCGCCTGGCCGATGCAAGGAAATTGCCGTTCGAAGATGAATTCGACCTGGCAATTATGCTATGCGAGGGAGGCTTTTCACTTATGGAAACCGATGAAATGAATTATGACATACTCAGCAATGCATAAAAAGCTTTAAAACCAGAAGGTAAACTGATATTTACAACCCTCAATGGGCTTTTCCCTCTGTTTCACTCGATAAAAGATTTTATGGGTGCTTCTGCAAACGAGGGAAACTCTGTAACCCTGCATAATACCTTCGACCTGATGACTTTAAGGGATTATAATGTTACCTCGTTTGTGGATGATGATGGCGTTGAACACCAAATCGAATGCAACGAACGATACTATGTACCTTCAGAAATTACATGGCTCCTGAAATCATTGGGTTTCAGGGAAATAGATATTATGGGGGCCCGACTGGGTGAATTCAGCAGAAGGCACACTTTAAAAACCGAAGATTTTGAGATGCTGGTTGTGGCTGAAAAATAAATTTCCTAATTTTATTGCTGAACATTTTTCAGGCAAAATACATGTATAACAAAGCAATCCTTAATGTACAGCCACTCGGTTTTATGTGGCCCACCACCGATCCTTTCCTGTTTTGTGTACACCACCACGATTTTTATCCCCGAGGGAATGAACAGTTTGGCCCGGATGCCTCACTAAAAGGCCGAAACCTGGGTCAGGACTTCACCAAAAAAGACGGCTGGAGAATGTATCATGGAGAAACCATTCCCGGTTTTCCGGCACACCCCCACCGTGGTTTTGAAACCATTACCGTGGTTATGGAGGGGTTTGTCGATCATTCGGACTCTCATGGTGCAGCAGGCCGGTATGGGAATGGTGATGTACAATGGATGACTGCCGGATCGGGACTTCAGCATTGCGAAATGTTCCCCCTTCTAAACCGCGACCGAGAAAACAATCTGGAACTATTTCAGGTTTGGCTGAATCTGCCACGTGCAAAAAAGTTTGCCAATCCACACTTTGCTATGCTCTGGTGCGAAACCATCCCGAAATATACAAACACCTGCAAGAATGGACTTAATACCGAGATAAAAATTGTTGCAGGACAGATATTTGATACCAAAGCCCCACCACCGGCTCCCGATTCGTGGGCAGCAAATCCTGAAAACGAAGTTGCTATCTTGACTATTAAAATGGAAACAAATGCCAGATGGGCAATCCCTGTTGCATCGCCCGAGGCAAAACGAACACTTTACTTTTATAAAGGATCAGGAATCAGGGTAGCAGGAATGGATATTGCACCCAATAACGCCATTGTACTTCTGCCAGACATGGAGGTAATTATTGAAAATGGTGACAGCGATTCATATTTTCTACTACTTCAGGGAATTCCAATAGCCGAACCGGTTGTACAATACGGACCCTTTGTAATGAACTCGCAAGCAGAAATACATCAGGCATTCAGCGATTTCAGGCGCACACAGTTCGGAGGGTGGCCCTGGCAGCGTTACGACCAAGTACATCCGCGCGACGCCGGCCGTTTTGCTCGTTATGACAATGGAAAAACTGAAAAGAGATAGGTAGTTATCAGTTCAATGGTCACAGTTTGTCCCGAATTAAAACTTTATTTATTTGAAGTTGATTTCATAATGGCTCCAATCGGAACGATAAAGCCATACTGGCAAAAATCCGGATGGGTGTCATTTTTGTAAAAAATGAGGTGTGTTTTACAAGTAATGCTCTTTTAAGCTCCAAGTCCGATATTTCAAATTTTTACCAATTTTCGCGTTACAGAATCACATATTAACCACATAACATTCCGAATGTTTCCATCGAAAAATTTGAACCTTTTCAATAAATTGTTTTTTATTATAGTTATATCCTTAAAAATTTGAAACATGGCATTTACATTACAAAAAGGACAAAAAGCACCCGATTTTACATTGCCTGCAACCGATGGCAATACCTATTCGCTGAACAACTTTGACGACCCATTTCTGGTTGTATTTTTTACCTGCAACCATTGCCCCTATGTAATTGGCAGTGATGAAGTAACCCGCCAGACAGCAAAAAAATATATGGATAAGGGTGTTCGCTTTGTTGGTATTAATTCAAACAGTGCAAATACATATCCCGAAGATGATTTTCAGCACATGGTGGAACGAATGCAGATAAACAAATTTCCATGGTTATACCTTTACGATGAATCGCAGGAAGTGGCTATGGATTATGGAGCGCTCCGAACCCCCCATTTTTATGTTTTCGATAAAGACCGGGAGCTGGTTTACACTGGCCGTGGAGTAGATACCCCACGTGATGTTTCGAAAATGACAGTCAACGACCTTGATAGGGTACTTGATGAACTCACTTCCGGAAAACCTGTTTCGGTGCATGTAACCAACCCAATAGGCTGCAATGTAAAATGGGATGGAAAAGACAAGCATTGGATGCCCGCCGATGCCTGCGATCTGGTTTAATTAAACAACCTGATTCCAAAGAAAATGGTTCGTGGTTTTGCCGGGCCATACACAAACCCACTATCGCGTTTTTTCCCTTTGTCAAAATTATTCTGGTAATCGTTGAGCATATTCGAAACACCTCCAAAAAGTTCAATGCTAGAATCGATGCGCGGGAAATCAAACCGGTACGAAAGTTTGGAATTTATTTCCCACGTAGAGGGAGAGTTGAATAGTTCATCGGTTTCTGGGGTTCCCGAATCACCAGCTACGCCATAATGTGGGATTTTCATCGTTCCGGTATAGATTCCTGAAAGCGATGCTTCAAAAGGGCCGCGGGGCATAAAACGCATGGTGAAATACCCATAGGAATCCGGAGTGCGCAGGTATTCTTTCACCCCGGGAAGCGGAATAGACCATTTCACAGGTTCATCATTGATGCTTTTTTGCAAGGTAATTCCCGATTCGAATTGGAATCGTTGGTTGTAATTCCATCGTGCTTCAAATGTTCCTCCGTAAACATCGCTTTTATTTCCATTCCGTTTTTCGATGATGGAATTGCCATCTTCATCCACCGAAATTTCTTCGAGAATAAATGCATTGCTAAGGCTTGTCATAAAACCTTCGAGGGTAAACCCTACAATGAAATTTTCTGTTGCATGGTCGAAATTCCATGAAGCACTGAAGCTTTGCGAACGCTCTTCCTGCAAATCATCAGCAAGTTCGACCTTTTGAATACCTCCACCCGCAAAGGCAATGTGCATATCGGCATCAAAAGCCTGCGGGGCCCTGAACCCGGTTGACCAACTTAACCGCATTTGCGATTTGAAATCGGGTCGAAGGAGAACAGATATTCGCGGGTTAATAATCAGTTTTTCGACAAAGTTATGGTAATCACCCCTCAGCCCTGTAAGCAGGGTCCAGTTGGAATTTATCGACCAGTCGCTCTGTGCAAAAATCCCCAGATTGCGGGTTTCCTGATCGATCCTGTAATTGTATGAATCAATACGGTCCATCACATTATCCAGGTTGAGTTCTGCGCCAAAGGTCAGCACATTTATTCCGGTTATAAAATTGGTCATCCGGTGGTTGTATTGATTCCCGATTTGCAGCGTTTGGTTTTTCGAATCGCCATAAGGGGGATTGGCCCGGTATTCTATCATATCTTCGGCGGTATCCGGAGCAATACCGGTAAAGTGGTCGCGTAAAGTATGTTGTCCGGCAGCATACAAAATCCATGAATCCTGGTAGTTTCGGGTAAGTATTTCATAGTCAATACCTCCCACAAGAATCTGATGTGTGCGCTCTTCGGATTGCAGGGCAAGATAAGCCGGTTGAAATATTGCATCACCTCCCCTGCGGAATTCGTGCATGCTCGAAAAACTGACTTCAAGTTTATGATTGGGCCTTGTTTTAAAAAAGGAATTCAACCCGAATGAATTGTTGCTGAGTTTCGGCAGTTCGGAAAATCCATCGCCATTATGGTCGTATGCTTCCCTTTGTCTGTGCGATGTATAAAGTGACATGCCAGAATTGCGCTTTTGCGACAGCACGGTTAGGGTTCCATTCATGTTGTAATCCATCGCACCTCCATTAACCGATGAACCTGAGGTAGTCACTTCGTAGGCGCTACGTTCGGGTATTTTGGTTATAATATTTACGGTTCCGCCGATAGCACTCGAACCATACAAAGCAGAAGCACCACCCCTCACAACTTCAATCCGCTCTACCATTTGGGCCGGCAATTGTTCAAGTCCATAAAGCCCCGTGAGAGGGCTGATAACCGGTCGGCTATTAACCAGAATCTGACTATATGCGCCGCCCAGGCCGTTCATTCGAAGTTGTGTGTAATTACAGGTCTGACAATCAACCTCCATACGAAGTCCCGGCTGAAAGCTCAGAATATCTGAAACCGTGTTGGCAGCCACCGACTGTATTGCCCTGGCGTCCAAAACATTTACTATCACAGTGCTTTCTGTTTGCCGTTTGAAAGTTTTTGTACCCGTAACCACAACTTCATCCACACTCAGGACATCAGCTTCGAGTTCAAAATTAACTTCGATGGTGGTCCCCGGTACAAGCTTCACTGGTTTCTTCTGAAGCTTAAAACCAATAGTACGCGCAACAATATCAAACTCACCTGCCGGAAGTTCCACCATTATAAAGTGACCTGTAACATCGGTCGTAGTGCCAATCTGCGTACCATCGAGGTAAATATTTACAAACGGAAGATGTTCTCCCTTCGATACCACATGCCCAACTACAACAATGTCCTGTGCAATAACTTCAAGGGAAAATAACTGAGTAATTAAAATCAAGGCCAATACCCTTAAAATCCTCATATTTCAGTTTTTATAGCGATCCTCTATGTTTTATACATCAAACAATATTTATAAAAATATGTTTTTGGCAAAATTTTCAGTATTCCCTTTTTACAAAATTAACAATTCCATAAGAACCAACTATTTTTTTCAAATTTGCACCCTATTTATTAAAGCTTTGGTATTATAATTTTATATGTCAGAAAAATTTTCCGGAAAACTGAAACGGGCAATTCAAACAGCGCTACCACAGGGATTAAGAACCTCCGCATGGCTATTGAAATTAACTGTGCCTGTTGCATTTGGCGTTTTTCTACTCGATTACCTGGGTGTACTTGTTTATATTGCAAAGCATACTGAATCCTTGTTTGCGATGTTTGGCCTTTCGGGAAAAGCATCCATCATACTGATTACTGGCATTTTTGTGAATATTTATTCGGTAATTGCTGTAATGGCCACATTAGATTTGCCCATCCGGGAAGGTTTAATCCTGGCCAATATGTGCCTGATTGCCCACTCGCTGATTGTTGAAACCGCCATTCAGAGAAAAACCGGCTCATTGGCCTGGCGCATTTTGGCCGTGCGGATTTCGGCAGCATTTCTGGCAGCCTGGATACTTAACCTTGTTTTGCCACAATTCGAAGGTACCATTCGGGCTGGGGCAGCTATCGCCCGTGAAGGATTCTGGCCCGACTTTCTTACCTGGCTGAAATCCATTGGTATAACATCACTCAAAATTGTGGCCCTGGTCAATCTGTTGCTCATCCTGCAAAAAGTTTTGCACGAAACAGGAGTCCTGATTTGGCTGATAAAACCCCTCAAACCTTTACTGCTGATTATGGGCCTTCCCGAAAATACCGGGTTTCTTTGGCTGATTGCCAATATTCTTGGTTTGTCGTATGGAGGCGCAGTAATGATCAGTCAATCATCGGAAGGGAAACTATCAAGATACGATGCTGATTTGCTTAATCACCATATTGCTGTATCACATTCTCAATTTGAAGATACCCTGCTTTTTGCTGCGATGGGGTTCAGCATTCCTTGGCTGATGCTGCCAAGGTTTCTGATCGCTATCGTTTATGTGTGGGTACGACGCTTTGAGATTTTTATGACTACACGAATTACAAACCTTTCAATCCGGCTATGAAAGTACGCTTTCTTATTTCCTTTCAATAACCTGCATAGTCATCCTCAGGATTTTCTGACCGATTGTATCGTTCGATGTTACTGTAACTGTTCATTCCATACTTTGTACCCGTTGCGCAGGCCGGAACCTGATTTTGATGACCGCTGTATCCCCCTGCATTATGGGTGCTTTGGTCGAGTCTGCTATGTGTGTTCTACCCATCCCCTTACCTTCGATACAATCAGAGGTTCATTTCCAGTATTGGTGAAATAAACATCGATATTGAATTCTTTCAACTCATCAATAAAAACCGTTCCCAGATCGAACCGGTTATCATCCAACAGGTATTTAAATAGTGCCCATTTTGGAATTCCCCAAAAAGTATTTCTGCTCTTGCCTGATTAATACAAAATCCGATAATTATTACCATAACTATTTGAATTGCTCTTTTCATATTTTAACGTTTTAATGATTAATACCAAATTCAGATAATTCTATTTGAAAATTGTTTTAAGTCTTCACATTCATAATGTCAGACGGACATAACAACGCCACCTTTTCTTTTTGCATTTTCAAAATAATGATGGGCCTCGGCTGTTTGTTCAAGGGAAAATACTCGGTCAATTGGTGTTTTTATGTGTCCGGCTTCAATAAGTTCTTTCAGGAAAATTAAATCACCTTTCCTGTTTGGAGGTGTCCCAAAGACTAATGTGCGATTACAAAACATCATTGTAAGCATAGCAATAAACATGTCGCCAATTCCGCCTGCAACCGCCAGATATAAACCAACGGGTTTAAGCGAGTTCCGGTACTTTGCGAATGAAATCTGCCCTACTACTACCTCCATAATTAAATCGTAGCTTTTTCCATAGGTGGTAAAATCTTCTTCCTGATAATTAACTACATTGTTGGTGCCTAACAACCGGATAAACTCAATATTTGATGCACCGCAAACCCCGGTTACTTCACCGCCATAATACCGGGCTACCTGGACGGCAAACATACCCACTCCACCTGAAGCGCCGATTATCAATACGTTCTGTCCGAATTTAATCCGGGCACGGTCGCTTAAAAAATAGAGGGCGGTATGGGCGCCGTAGGGAATCGAAGCCGCTTCAGCAAAAGAAAGGTTTCCGGGCATCAAAGTAATAGTGCCTTTGTTGGGCAAGCTTACAAATTCGGCTTAAGCGCCTAACCCGATAGCATTTAAACCGTAAATCAGGTAACCCGGAATGAATAAGATAACTTCTCATCCGATTTCCTAAACTATACCTGCAAGGTTAGATCCAAGGACTGGAATTTTGGGCTTATCAAATCCAAACATCATCTTCATCAACCTTTTAAAGCCATTGAGTTTATAGGTAAACCCCAATAGATTACAATCGGGTGAAGGAACCGATGTGGCTCATAATTTAATAACCACTTCATTCCTGCCTGGTAGTGGTTTTTCAATTTTCTTTAAATGGAATTGAGGCTGACCATATTTCTTACATACTAATGCTTTCATAAAATCGATTTTGGTATGTTTTTCTTATTCATTACCGGATCATTTGGAGCATTGTATGAAAAAACCTCGTTGAGCGGCAATCCAAATATGTGCGCAATGCGGAACGAAAGTTCCAGTGTAGGCGAATACTTCCCGTTTTCGATAGCTACAATGGTTTGGCGGCTGACCCCGGTTTTATCGGCCAGTTCCTGCTGAGTCATTTCATTGGCTTGAAAACGCAACTTCCGGATGTTGTTGCTGATGATGTTTTTACCCATACCTATACTCCCTTGCGGTAAAAATAGATTTTCGCAATATCTGAAACCACACCGGCCCGAAACCCGGATAATATCAGCAAAATAAACATTATAAAGGGCTTCAACCCGTTTGCCAGGGAACCCATAGCCATAAAGAAACCGGCAATAAAGATCCAGTGGTTAATCTGAATGGATTTCAGTTCAATTAACTTATCCATTTCATCCATTTTCTCAGGCATATCTTCGTTTGTGGTTATCTTATTTATAACGGCAAACATAATATGCATTATTATATAAATAACAACAGTAACGGGGATCAGAATAAGGAAGGCTTTTCCCAAAAAGCTTAAATCGTTGATAATCTCGGGCGAACCGGCAACATACCGGTTATAAACAAACAGGGAATAAAATCCGAAGATCAGAATAGTATTTACAAGCGATAAAAAACTCTGCTTTTCCTGGTACGACATAGTTTCTTTCATAACACACTTCATTTTTGTATAAATATATCGACACAATGATAATTATCTTTTACATCATGTATAATATTTTACACATTAATTTTGAAAATATTGTCTAACATGAGAAAATAATAAGAATCAGGAACCCAACGGTCTGAAAAGTGTTTCGAATCGCCCCACTGATTATAACCTATTTCGCTGCCGGCCATGTGAATCCTTGCTTCGAGGCAATTTCGGCACAATTCAGCATCTTCATCCAGGCAGGGCTTATCCTCGTAGAGCTGATACTCTTTTCTGAATGCAGTAGGTGTAAGGTTGGGCATAATTATATTTGCGCCAATGGCAATGGCCTTTTCGCGTCCGGAAGGGTCGATGGCCTGAAGTGCAGTTGCAGCCGCAATATTGATATCGGGCATCAATAGCCGCAACACAGCAATCATTTTGAGCGAAATGTCAAATCTTTCCCCTCTTGACATCAGCAAATGACGGTATTCATATAGGTGGGTATCTTCATGTTCGATGTAAGGCCCCATACCGCACATATCTATATCCAATTCTTTGAAAAATAACAGGTCACAAGCAAGGTCATCGTAAGTTTGGAAGGGTAATCCGATCATCACCCCCGTGCCTACCTGATAACCAGTTTCACGAAGAAAACCCAATGCTTCCAATCTGCGTTCGAAAGAATGAAAATCATTGTCGGGGTGAATTTTCCTGTACAAAACCCGGTTGGTGGTTTCTATCCTCAGCAAATACCTGTGTGCGCCACTTTCGTACCAACGCCGGTAAGTTTCGGGCGATTGTTCCCCGCAGCTCAAGGTAATCCCAAGTTCGTGGTTTGAAAGTTTCTTTATTTCTTTTAATAAACGATCAACACGTTTTACAAAATCTGGAGAAGTTAATTCGCCTGATTGCAGCACAACAGAACCAAAACGGTTTTCCCATGCAAACCGGCATGCATCGAGAATCTCCTTATCAGTAATGTCATATCTGACAACATTCCGGTTGCTTTTCCGTATTCCGCAATAAAAGCAGTCTTTGGCACACCGGTTCGAAAACTCAATAAGCCCCCTGAAATAAACCTTGTTGCCAAGCACCGAATCCCTTGTTTCACGCGCTTTACGGAAAAGTACACTTCTTTCTTCCCCTTCAGATTTTAAAAGCGATATGATTTGTAAATTGTCCAAAACTTTAACCGTTAAAACGACCAAAATAATGAATTTTTATTGAGATAATGGATAATAAAAAGTTATTCTCAACTATATTGAATCCATACCAGTTTTCTATCCCGGACAAAGCCAACAGATCAGATTAATTTTCAGATTTGGCCAGAAATTATGCTGTAAAACAGAACTTCAGTCATAATATCATTGTATAATTAAGGCTATCTTTGTTGCAAATCCTGCGGAGAGGCTGCAAGGCTGATATTAGGGGCAATTATGATTTATGGTTTGCGATTTGCAATTTACAATTGAAATCATCAGCTTAATTTTTAAATAAACTGATTTTCGTTAGAGATCAAAATGATATCTAAAATTCTGTTTACCAAATACTTCCTCTTGTCAGTTGATTCCCCCGTCTTTTCCGCAGACAAAACTTGAAAATATGAGCGATCAGGACAAACGACTGGGTTTTGTAGGGATTGTTCTCGAAAACCGGGAAGTTACAGCACCTGCAGTTAATCAAATCCTTCACGGTTTTTCGGAATATATCCTTGCACGTACAGGGTTGCCAAATGCCAAAGGAACGGCATCGGTAATTACCCTTGTAGTGGATATTACAACCGATAAATTGGGTGTTCTTACCGGAAAACTAGGGAATATTTCAGGAGTTAGTGTAAAATCAGGATTGGCCAAAAAATAAAAATATCAACATCATGTCAGTTTACACAGAAAATTTCATTCATGAATCGGGGATAGCCGAAATCCTTGAAGCAAATAAGCGAGCCGACGCGGTCAGGGTACGCGAAGTTCTGGCAAAAGCCCGCGAAATGAAAGGTCTCGGAACCGACGAAGTGGCTGTATTGACAAGTATCAGTGACCCGGGGTTATTACAGGAACTGTTCGAAACGGCCAACCACTTGAAAGAAACCATTTATGGAAAAAGGCTGGTAATTTTTGCCCCGCTATATATTTCGAACCTTTGTTCAAATGAGTGTTTGTATTGTGCCTTCAGGGCCACCAACAGAAGCATTGTTAGGCGTTCGCTCACCCAGGATGAAATTGCCCACGAGATTGAAAACCTTATCAGTTATGGGCATAAGCGTGTTTTACTGGTAGCTGGCGAAAGCTATCCCAAGGAGGGTCTCGACTATGTTTTGAAAGCCATTCGGACTATCTACAAAACAAAAACGGAACACGGCGAAATACGCAGGGTTAATGTTAACCTGGCACCCCTCGAAGTGGATGATTTCCGCAAACTGAAAACCGAAGGTATAGGTACCTACCAGATTTTTCAGGAGACCTATCATCGTGAGACCTATTTAAAAATGCACATTGGCGGTAAAAAGAAGAATTACGATTACCGAGTAACAGCGCCCCACCGTGCAATGGAGGCCGGGATCGACGATATTGGCATTGGGGTTTTGTTTGGTTTGTTCAATTATCGGTTCGAATTATTAGCCCTAATGCAGCACATCAGGGCACTCGAAAAGGATTATGGCGTTGGGCCGCACACCATCAGTGTTCCCCGGCTCGAACCTGCAACCGGCAGCGATATAGCATCCCATCCGCCGCAACCTGTTTCCGATATCGATTTCCGGAAACTGGTGGCCATTCTTAGGCTTGCTGTGCCTTATACGGGTATTATTATGTCAACCCGCGAAACTGCTCAGATGCGTCGCGATACATTTGCACTGGGAGTAAGCCAGATTTCGGCAGGTAGCCGAACCAATCCGGGTGGATATACCCACGAAACCGCAAAAGGCGAAGCCAGCCAGTTCAGCTTGGGCGATCACCGTACACTCGATGAGGTAATCCGTGATGTGGCTTCCATGGGATATATTCCTTCGTTTTGCACTGCCTGCTACCGACTGGGGCGTACCGGACGTGACTTTATGGATCTCGCCAAACCCGGCGATATAAAGCTGCACTGCGACCCCAACGCATTGAGTACATTCAGGGAGTACCTGCGTAACTTTGCATCTCCGGAAACACAAAAAGTTGGCGAAAAACTCATTGCCGAAACCATTGCGGAAATGTCCGGAATTGCCCGGCAACGAGCTGAAAAGCTGGTAAAAAGAGTGGATGAGGGACGGGATGACGTATATTGTTGATGCTGCAAGTGTTTTGTAATATTGTGTAAAAACGGAATTATGGAAACAAATGAGAAATTTATTTTCTGGAAGGAAGTAGAAGTATGGCCAGAATATCTTGAAAGATTCCCTGATTATTGGACTCAGGGTGAAACTTTAGATGAACTTAAAGAGAATCTTAAAGACCTTTATTATGAACTTACCGGAGATTTTTTATCATCATCCAGGCATTTAGGCATACTTAACATGGGATGAAAAGAAAGGTACTAATAAAAAAATTTGAAGAAATAGGGTGTACAATGATCCGGCACGGAGCAATGCATGACTGGTCTCGATATCCTGTCACCGGTATGTTTCAGCCCGTTCCAAAGCACAATGAAATTAATGATTTCATTGCGAAACAAATCATAAAAAGATTATATCAATTAAATGACCATGCGCACTGAAACCGACCTTTTAGGAAATCGCCAGGTACCTGCCCATGTGCTTTGGGGAATTCATACCCTGCGGGCTATTGAGAACTTTCCCCTGATGCACAAGAATATTCACACCGAATTAATTAAAGCTTACGGTGCAGTTAAGCTGGCATGCTTACAGATAAACCGGCAACTTGGTTTTTTTTCTGATCTTGATAAAGCCGGTGCCATAGAGAAAGCCTGTTTTGAAATGAGCGAAGGTTTATTAATTGAGCATATTGTTGTGGATGCCCTTCAGGGTGGTGCTGGAACATCTACCAATATGAATGTGAACGAGGTTATTGCCAACCGTGCCTTACAGATAATGGGACATCATCCTGGTGAGTATAATATTATTTCACCACTTGAGGATGTAAACCTGCACCAATCGACCAACGACACCTACCCGACTGCCCTGAAAGTGGCAGCCATACGCATGCTCAGGCAACTGGAACAACAAATACTCGCATTGCAGGAGGCTTTTCAGCAGAAAGAGAAAGAGTTTGCACAAATAATTAAAGTAGGTCGTACCCAGTTGCAGGATGCGGTGCTAACAACTTTAGGCCGCGAAATGGGGGCTTATGCCGAAGCTTTTAACCGCGACCGATGGCGGATTTATAAATGTGAGGAAAGGCTCAGGGTAGTTAACTTAGGAGGTACTGCCATTGGCACCGGCCTTGGTGCACCCCGGCAGTTTATTTTCCGGGCCACCGACAGGCTCCGTGAGATTTCGGGAATTGGATTGGCCCGTGCAGAAAATCTGACCGATGGCACCATGAACAACGATGTTTTTGCCGAAGTATCGGGAATCCTGAAAGTATGCGCCGTGAACCTTCAGAAAGTTTGCAATGACCTGCGCCTTCTTTCATCGGGGCCTGATGCCGGATTGGGCGAAATTAACCTCCCTGCGCTGCAGGCAGGCTCATCCATTATGCCGGGAAAAGTTAATCCGGTAATTCCCGAAGCAGTAATCCAGGCAGCCATTTTCGTTACGGGAAATGATACAGCAATTACTCAGGCTTCTTCGGCAGGCAACCTCGACCTTAACCAGTTTATGCCTCTTATTGCCCATTGCCTGCTCGAAAATATTGAATTACTTACAAATGCCTGCCATATATTGCAAACCCGCTGTGTATCGGGCATAAATGCCAATGAAGCTATATGCTCCCTGCAGGTTAACAATTCAACTGCAACCGTTACTGCATTGGTGGCTGCCGTTGGCTACTCCAATGCATCAAAAGTGGCAACCCTTATGAAAGACCAAAAACTTACAGTGCGCGAGGCAGTCAATCAACTTCAATTGATGTCCGAACATGAATTTGAGAGTTTAATAACCCCTGAGGCGGTTACAAGTTTAGGACACTAATCAGACTTTCGCAATGAGGGTGATAAGAAAATATCCGGCTGATTTCAATCAGTTAAAATTAGTATTGCAAAGGGAACGCCCTGATCGTCCGGTTTTATTTGAATATTTTACCAATGCCAGACTGATTTCAAAATTTATCGAAAAAGATTTTCGTTCCCTGAATACACCTGCAGAAAAAATCCAAAACATTATCCGGTTTTTCTATGCTACCGGTTATGATTATGCCACCATCCCGGCCCGATATTTCAGTCCATTTGCTTTCGACAACCAGCATTTAACCAAAAAAGAAACCGTATCGCTCAATGAAGCTACAGCAATAAGCGACTGGAATACATTCGAAAGGTTCGTCTGGCCTAATCCTGAAGCGATAGGAACAGAAATTTTGGCAAATGCGGAAATGGATTTGTTTGATGGTATGAAAATGATTATTCCCGGGCCAGGTGGGTTGCTCGAAAATGTGATAAACCTGACCGGTTTTGAGAATTTATGTTTTATGATCTATGAAAATGAAGAGCTGGCCAAGGCAATTTTCACGGAAGTGGGTAGCCGGCTACTTGCGTTTTATGAAATTTGCAGCGTCTTGCCGCCTGTGGGGGCGCTTATAGTAAACGATGACTGGGGCTTTAAAAATCAAACAATGCTTCCACCCGACATGCTCAGGCAGTATGTATTTCCCTGGATTAAAAAGATGGTCGAAGCCATTCATTATCATGGGAAACCAGCCATACTACATTCGTGTGGAAATATTTCCAAAGTGATTGCAGACATTATAGATGACTTGAAATTTGATGGCAAACACTCTTTCGAGGACAATATTATTCCGGTTGAGGAAGCATATTCACTTTGGCATGACCGTATTGCCATTTTAGGTGGGATTGATATCGATTTTATTACCCGGAATGACAAAGAGTCAATAAAAAACCGATGTCAAAGAATATTGGAAATTTCAGGATCGAAAGGGTATGCATTAGGTTCAGGGAACAGCATTCCCGAGTATGTGCCCGACGAAAATTACCTGGCAATGATCAGCGCCGCCGTTTTATAGACATCATGAACAAGACAACAGAAAACCGACTTTCGGAATATTTTCGATCCTTACAGTGGGGTCATCGGCAAAATATTTCCTTAATTTCGAAATAAAAACATCGAGGCTCCTGCCGGCAAAATAATCGTTTTCGCCCCAAATAGCTGTCAATATTTGTTCACGCTTAACAATGTTGTTTTTCGAGGAGCATAGTAAATGAAGTACTTCAGCTTCACGACTTGTCAGCCTTCGCACATTGTCTCCGATTTTCAGTGCCTGATTGGTAAAATCAAACTCATAATTTCCGATCCTGAACCTGTAATTGCACGAAGCATCAACAAGGTCAGTACGGTTCATTACAGCTTTTATCCGGCACAATAATTCGTCTTCGTCAAATGGTTTGGTAATGTAATCGTCGGCACCTAGGTCATAGCCTTTCAATTTATCCACTTTCATTGACCGAGCTGTAAGGAAAATTATGGGTATGTCGGGATAAATGGCTTTAACACTTTTTGCCAGGTTAAAACCATCGAGCTTAGGTAGCATCACATCGAAAATGCAGAAATTGAATGTGCCTGATTTGAAACCCTTTAGGGCAGAATCGCCATCACGGTACAGCTTAACCTGAAAGCCATGACTTTCGAGAAATTCAACCAGGAGAAAACCAAGGTTCAGGTCGTCTTCAACCAGCAGGATACTTATTTTTGGCTCATTCATGGTTATCATTAAAATATTTTTGTTATTTATTTTTAGAAAACGACAAAGTAAAAATACTTCCTTTTCCAGGTTCACTCTCCACCGAAACTTTGCCTCCGTGAGCTTCAACAACACTTTTTACGTACGACAGCCCAATGCCAAACCCTTTGATATTATGAACATCGCCGGTGGAAACCCGGTAATATTTGTCAAATACATAGCGATGGTACTTCCCGGATATTCCGATACCCTTATCTTCTACTTCGAGAATAACCTCGTTCCCTTTATTTAAAGTGCGTAAAGTGATTTCAGGGGCACCTACCGAATACTTAACCGAATTGGTCAGCAGGTTAACAATCGCATTGGTAATATGCATCTTATCGGCAAATATGTTATCCTCATCAGCATTAAGCTCAACATTCAGCGAACCTTCTTTCTCTTCCACGAGCAGGTGAATGGTAAGGGCAGCGTCGTTAGCCAGTTCGTTTAATCCGATCAGGTTTTTGCTGTATTCGAACTCATCCCATTCGATGGCTGCCAAATCGAGCAGTCCTTCCACCTGACGCTGCAATTTCTGGTTTTCTTTGAATATCAACCCGGCATATTCCTGCAACTTTTCCGGATTATCGCTGTATTTCCCTTTGCGCAGGAGATTGGCTGCCAAAGCAATCGACGACATGGGGGTTTTAAATTCGTGGGTTACATTATTGATAAGCTCTTTTATGTTTTCAACCAGCTGCAGCTCGTTACGATATAGCCTAACCATCTGTACAATTGATACAAATATCAGCAGGATCAATAAAATGGATGAACCCAACATAGTAATTGCCTGGGGAGGCAGAAAGCTTCCACGGCCGGGTGTGCGAACAACAAGCTCGTAACCGTTTGCCTGCATTACTTCCCTCAGGCTCTGGGTATAATATACTGCCCGGTGTATATTTCCATATAAACTACTGCTGAGTGTATCATGGTAATCTTTCGTAATAAATAGGTCGTAGTCGAGTTTAATATCATAAATTGCCAACTCGTTATTGATCGATACATGAATTTTGTCCCAAATACCCCTGGATAACATCACCGAATCAAGATCAGTGGTATCACAACGCATACAATCGCGCATCAGGTTGCAGACATATTGGTCGTTATTCAGCCCGGCAATGGTTTTATCGAGTGCAAGGTTAATACTGTTCTGAAAAACCTTTTCCTGAAAACGAATGGAATACACCATCCAGCGTACCTGGAATAACAGCAGAACCACCAGTAAAATCAGGGTTATCCAAACGAGATATTTCCTTAAAGATATTTTCATTTGCCAAAATTATATAATAAAATACCTTCATGTCCACTTTAACATCGTATTAACATCGCAATAACACTTATTTAGAATCGTTATAGATATCTTTGTTCCAGAAGTTAAACATTAAAATTAAACATCATGAAAAAATTATTTTTAGTATTAGCAGTTGTAGCAGTTTATGCATTTTCAATAACAACTGCAAGCGCAAATGTAGTGGTTTCTGAAAAAGCAGGTGTAACAATAGTTGCAGATGATAACACCACACCCGAAGGTGAAAAAGAAACTAAAAAAGCAGCAAAAGCTGCAACCAAGAAAGCTGATGCCAAAAAAGCAGAAGTTAAAGGTGAAGCTTGTGGTGAAGCTAAGAAAGCTGAGTGCGGTGCTGCTGAAAAGAAAGCTTGTTGCGGCGAAAAAAAGTAAGCAAATAATTTTGTGTAAAGTGTATTTCAAAAGGCATCCGGGTCGGGGTGCCTTTTTATTTTTATGGCGCTTGTTTAATCCGCGGGCAATGTTTACATTTCAGGCATAAAAAAAATTCAAAATGAAGGCGCCAAAATCTTTCAGGCTTCATATCGGGATTTTTGGACGACAAAATGCCGGCAAATCAAGCATACTCAATGCACTCACCCATCAGGAAGTATCCATTGTATCGGAGGTGGCCGGAACCACTACCGATCCGGTTGAAAAACCAATGGAACTCCTTCCGTTGGGCCCGGTTTTATTTATTGATACCGCGGGGATTGATGATACCGGTTTACTTGGCGAAAAAAGGGTTTCAAAAACATTCTCAGTATTTGACCGGACCGACCTTGGAATTTTAGTATCCAATTTCGGCGAATGGGGAAATTTTGAAGAAACCATTATGGAAGAATTCCGAAAAAGGGTCATCCCATTTGTGGTAGTTTTCAACAAAGCCGACCTGTATCCTGAAAATCTGGATATTTCATCTGTTCTCGACAGAATAAAGGTAAGTTATGCCATAACCCAGGCCAATAGCGGTGAAGGAATCAACAGCCTGAGGCAACTTTTGCTCGATCAGGCGTCGTCAGATTTCATCGACCGGAAGGCTATACTGTCCGATCTGGTTGGCCCCGGTGAAATGGCAGTGCTGGTTGTACCCATCGACAAAGAAGCACCCAAAGGAAGGCTAATCCTTCCTCAGGTACAAAGCATCCGCGACCTGCTCGACAGTGATGCCTTCTGCATGGTGGTTAAGGAACGCGAACTCCGTGAGGCCTTATCGAGGCTTAACAAGCCACCCCGCCTGGTTGTGACCGACTCGCAGGCCTTTTTAAAAGTAGCCGCCGACACACCCCCGGAAATACCCATCACTTCTTTCTCAATCCTGTTTGCCAGGTTTCAGGCCGATTTAACTGAAATGGTAAGAGGCGCCATGGCCATCGACCACCTGAAAACAGGAGATAAAGTCCTGATTGCCGAAGCCTGCACCCATCACCCCATTGGCGAAGACATAGGCTCAGTGAAAATTCCACGCTGGCTCACCCAGTATGTGGGGGGGAAACTGCAAATTGATATTATGCGTGGAAGGGACTTCCCTTCAAATATCTCCGATTATAAACTGGTTATACATTGTGGCGCTTGCATGTGGAACCGAAAGGAAATGCTCTCACGAATCATGAAGGCACGTCAGGCAGGGGTTCCAATAACCAACTACGGATTAACCATTGCCTATTCATTAGGTATTTTTGAACGCGCACTGCAACCTTTTCCTGCCGCACTCGATATATTGAGAAGCAGTAAATGAATAAAATAATTACCCCAGAATGAGTGAAGCGCTTTTTTACACTTCAAAACCCAATGCGAAGGTGCGATGCAACCTTTGCCCGCATAGCTGTATTTTATCTGACGGTGAGTCAGGGCTATGCAGGGTACGTTTCAATTCAGGCGGGAAACTGTTAACAGGGGTTTATGGCGAGGTTGCGGCCCTTCATGTCGATCCCATCGAAAAGAAACCTTTGTACCATTTCTATCCGGGAAGTGAAATATTATCGGTCGGAACTGCAGGGTGCAATCTTGTATGTCCGTTTTGCCAGAATTATTCATTGTCACAATACGATTGCTTTTCATCGCCGGCGCATTTGAAAATATCACCCGGCGAACTGGTTGATAGAGCTGCAAAAGCAGCCCGGAATATCGGAATAGCTTACACCTATAATGAACCCACCGTTTTTTATGAGATGATGCTCCATACGGCAACCATGGCAAATAACGCAGGATTGAAAAATGTGGTGGTCAGCAATGGATATATTCAGCAAAAACCGCTTGAGCAGTTGATAAAAGTAACCGATGGTTACAACATCGACCTGAAAGCTTTTAATAACGGCTTTTATCGCAAACAAACCGGTGGCAGCCTGAACCCTGTGCTCAATACACTGAAAACCATACACCAATCGGGGAAGCACCTCGAGATAACACTGCTTGTAATACCCACCCTAAACGATGATGAAGAAGAATTTAAGTCGTTGACCGACTGGATTTCCTGCGAACTTTCAGCTGAAGTCCCATTGCATTTGTCAAGATATTTTCCTGCCTGGAAACTTAACATACCTTCTACCAGTGTTGAAACCCTTCTGCAGTTTGCACATATTGCCGGTAAAAAACTGCACTATGTTTATACAGGCAACATGGCCCACAGCCATTATTCTTCAACATGGTGCCCCAACTGCAATTATCTGCTTATAAAAAGGGATAGGTACAACATTACAGTGGTTGGCCTTTCCAAAAACAGAAAATGTGACGGTTGTGGCGCTGACATATCAATAATCATTTAGAACCGGCAATCATGAGAATATTTCGTCCGCATGTTTTACAGGGAAACCTAAAAATGAAGAATTATTTCGAAGGCTGGTACTTCAAGCATGTCACTGCAGATATGGAGCAAGTCTGGTCATTTATTCGGGTATTGCTGTTGAGCCTGCCCACAAGCAGGCTTTTATACAGGTAATTGACGGTATTGCCGGAATAACCCATTGGTTTGAATACCCCATCGACTCGTTTGTTTTCGACAGGAAAGAGATGAAAATAAAAGTAGGAAATTCATGGTTTACCGAAAGAGGGATCCATCTTGATATTCAACAAGATGGTCAATCATTTATAGGCGAAGTTGAATTCAGCCACAAGGTTGATTTTCCATCGAAATGGTATAACCCCGGAATAATGGGGTGGTACTCGTTTGTTCCGCTTATGGAGTGTAAACATGGGATTGTATCGGTAACACATAAGCTAAAGGGTCAGATTTCATTAAACGACAGGATAACAGATTTTACCGGCGGCAAAGGATACATCGAAAAAGACTGGGGAGTCTCATTTCCTGAATCATGGGTTTGGATTCATAGCAATCATTTTCAGGATGATTCAGCCTCATTTACCTTTTTGGTTGCCAAAATCCCCTGGATGGGAAGTTTTTTTATCGGACATATCTGCTTTCTTTATACAAATGGAAAGTTTTACAGATTTGCAACCTATAACGGATCGAAGATAAAGCGCCTCATTTATGAAAATGAAAAGCTTGAAATTTTAATTGAGGGACAGAGGGAAACCTTGGAAATCAATGTATTGCTGAACATTTCAAGACATCTGAGGGCACCATTAAGGGGCAAAATGAGCCGGATTATAAAAGAGAGTATTGATTCAACTGTTTATCTGCGACTTAAAGGGAAAAACGGCAATGTTCTTTTCGAAGAATCAGGTAAACGGGCTGGATTCGAAATGATAGATAAAATTCTCACCTATTTTATATGATATTCAATACCTTTGCCACAGTCTTAATATCAGTTTCATTACTTAGTGATCCCCATATTAAACCATTACAGACAGAAAAAGGAAATTGACATATGACTTTCGATAGCTTCAATTTAACGCCTGAATTGCTGGATGCAATATATTACATGGGTTTTCGCGATGCTACACCTATCCAGGAACAGGCAATTCCCGCCATAATGGCGGGTCGCGACCTTATTGCCTGTGCCCAGACCGGCACCGGTAAAACAGCAGCGTTTTTATTGCCTGTGCTTCATTCCATTGCCGAAAATAAGCCCGATTATACGCACACCCTGATATTGGTTCCCACACGTGAACTGGCCATTCAGATAGACCAACAACTACAAGGCTTTTCCTATACTCTCGATATAACCTCAATTGCTATTTATGGGGGAGGCGATGGCAGCGACTGGGGGCAGCAAAAAGTAGCCCTTTCAAAAGGGGCCGATATCATTGTGGCCACCCCCGGCAAGCTGATATCCCACCTCAACCAGGGATATGTCCGGTTCGACCAGATCGAAACCCTCATACTTGATGAGGCCGACCGTATGCTCGATATCGGTTTTTACGACGATATTATGCGTATAGTCTCGTACCTTCCAAAAAACAGGCAAACGCTGATGTTTAGCGCCACCATGCCCCCGAAAATCAGGGCATTATCCAAACAGATACTCCATCAACCAGCCGAAATAGCGCTTGAATTGTCGAAACCTGCCGAAGGGGTAATACAGGCAGCATACCTGGTATATGAAAATCAGAAAACACCGCTGATAAAAAGCCTGATCGAGGATAAACCTGACTATCACAGCATATTGATATTTACTTCTACGAAAAAGAAAGTAAACGATATTGTCCGGGGATTACGCTCGAAAAAGTATAAAGTGGAAGGGATTTCATCGGACCTGGAGCAAAAAGAGCGGGAAGAAATCCTGCTCCGGTTCCGCTCCCGTGAAACACGGGTACTGGTTGCCACAGATGTTTTAAGCCGGGGGATAGATATTAAGGATATTAACCTGGTGGTAAATTACGATGTTCCGGGCGATGCCGAAGACTACGTGCACCGAATTGGCCGGACAGCCAGGGCTGAAACCACGGGAGTAGCTGTTACGCTGGTAAGCGAACCCGATATGCCGCGCATGCACCGGATTGAAAGGCTCATTGAGAGCGAAGTTTATAAAGCACCTTTGCCTCAGTTTTTGGGTGAAGGGCCACAATGGAAACAAATGCCTTCAAAACCTCGTGAACATTTCAGGAAAAAAGGCAGTTTCAAAGACCGCCATAAAAAGGATAATTCAAACGTTCACCACGAAAACAGCAGCAAGAGCAAAAACAAATCCCATCATAAAAGAAAAACTCATATGGGTCATAAACAAGGTCCGGCAGGAAGACCCGATACTAATGCTTCGAACAGATAAATACGGATCATAAAAAATGGGGTAGAATTTTTCCAATTGCTACCCCACCTTTTTTAAAAATTTCAATATTTATTTCTGAGAAAGTATCTGTAGTACTTCTTTCGAATCGTTTTGAGCATTAACCTGCTGATTGACATACTTAATATTGCCGTCTTTTCCGATAACGAATGTCCAGCGCTGAGCGGTTACACCACGGTTAAGGATAAATTCGGTATCATCCACAACCCTGGTAAGGCTACCCCCTGCACCTGTTGGAACTCCAAATTTCGTAGCTACAGCCCCATCGAAATCAGACAGCAAGGGATAATTCAGGTTGTGTGCTTTCTTAAAAACCTTAAGGGCTGCCACATCGTCGCCACTTATGCCAACCACGATGGCATCGGCCGAACTAAGTTTCTCAATATCATCGCGGTAGCTGCATGCCTGTGCTGTACAACCGCCTGTCATGGCTGCCGGATAAAAAAACATCACGATATTTTTCTTTCCAAGGTAGTCGCTTATATTCCAAAGCTCACCTGTATCCGATTGGGCTGAAAACTGAGGCGCTTTATCGCCTACTTTCAATGCATTCTGTGCAACCAGCACGTTAACAGCCATTATACTAACCAACAAAAACAAATACTTTTTCATACTGAAGCAATTAATTTTTATCTATTTAAACGATCATTCCAGGATTTTGTTGACCTTTCTGAATAAATTGATTTCGCAATTTTAAAATTGGTAATGAACAGATTCCCGAAGTTATATGTTTATTTATTGTAAAACAATTAAACCCTTTCGTTCTTCATTATACCAAAAATAAAAAACAGTCATGGCTATGAAAAATCTGATTTACACTCTACTGCTGTTACTTCTTGCATCAAGCCTTCAAGCTCAGGAACCCATAATCAATGATACTATATCGGTTTACCGGATTGAAACCCGCGACGGAAACACCTTTACCGGTAAGATTATAAGTGAAGATGGACAATCGGTAACTCTTGCCACCGGCAAAATGGGAACCATCCGTATCCCGGTCAGTGATATCCGTTCGAGAGTATTGCTTAATGGCGTTAAATCAGAAGGCGGCGAATATTGGTTGCCCAATCCGCAATCGACCCGCTATTTCTGGCCGCCCAATGGGTATGGGCTGAAGAAAGGAGAAGCCTATTATCAGAATATCCGGGTTTTTTAGAACCAGATTTCGTGGGGCATCAGCAATCATTTTTCGATGAGCACAGGTATAATCCCATTATTTCTGTTTTCGGGCGCACCAACTCCCATTTGGATCGTACCAAAATTCTCGATCCCTGTAACCGAAAATAAATTCAACATAGGAACCGGTGCATTTCTCGGAACAGTACTGGGTGAGAATGCCGGTGTTTTTGGCCTGCTCTTCGGTACAGCAACTATCGGATCGAGGGATAAGAACTTCTCTTTCGGACTTGCTCAGGGTTTCTCGACCGATGGATGGCTCGATGTACCCATTATCAACATGAGCGGCATGGCCAGGACAGGCCCGAGAGGATATTTTATTACCGAAAATTATATTATTCCGGCAGATGGGGAGTTGGCAGTAGTTATTTCGGCCGGGGGTCGAAGTATAATCCGGAATATTGGCCTCGATTACAGCCTTTGTATCCCTGTTGCACCCGATATGGGCGGTCTCGTTGCTTTGCCTTTTTTGGGTATTACTGTGCCATTGGGAAAGAACAGGTAAAAACTAACTATCTTTTCGTTCCAGACTCCGGGACAATATGCTAAATTTGCACCAATAAAAATCTTTTTTTATTCTATTTCGGTATGTCTCGGGTTGTGGTTGGCCTTTCGGGAGGAGTTGATTCCAGTGTTGCTGCTTATCTGTTGAAAGAGCAGGGGCATGAAGTGATCGGCCTGTTTATGGTGAACTGGCACGAACGGATTGGCGCCCTTACCAGCGCCTGCACCTGGGAGGATGACGCCCTGATTGCCCGGATGGTAGCCAAAAAACTGGACATACCCTTTCACGTCGTCGATTTAAGCGAGCACTACAAGAAGCGGGTGGTCGATTATATGTTTGCCGAATACCAGGCCGGACGAACACCCAATCCTGATGTGCTTTGCAACCGCGAAATCAAATTTGATATTTTTATGGATGAGGCGCTGAAATTCGGCGCCGACTATGTAGCCACCGGCCATTATTGCCGAAAAGGTGAGATTTTGGTTGATGGACTGCCTGTTTACCAGTTATTGGCCGGCGTTGATCCCAACAAAGACCAGAGTTATTTTTTGTGCCAGCTCAATCAGCATCAACTGGCGAAAGCATTATTTCCTGTCGGACACTTGTTGAAGCCCGAAGTACGCGAAATTGCAAGGCGTGAAGAATTGCCCACTGCCAAAAGAAAGGACTCGCAAGGAATCTGCTTTGTTGGAAAAGTTGATCTTCCCACCTTCCTGCAACAACAGCTCGAAGCCAAAACCGGCAATGTGATTGAAATCCCCGTTTCTTTCATGGAAAAGAAAAAGCAGTTGGAAGTCAGCGAACATAATTTCAGAAAATTGTGCTTCCCATATCCCTACAAGCCCTGGCTGGGTAAGGTGATCGGGGAGCACCGCGGAGCCCATTTCTACACCATTGGCCAGCGCAAAGGACTGAACATTGGCGGATACGTTGAACCCCTGTTTGTTCTGGGTACCGACGTACAGCGGAATATCGTGTACGTTGGGGAAGGGCAAAATCACCCTGGGCTTTTCCGCCGCGGGCTTTTTGTGGCTTCGGGGGATATGCACTGGATCCGGGAGGACTTCCGGATGCAACCGAATGAAAGCCGCCGTTATGATGTCCGCATACGCTACCGGCAACCCCTGGAGCAAGCCACCATCCACCTGAAAGACGACGGCGCCTGGTTTATCTTCGACGACGAACTACGCGGCATCACCCCCGGCCAGTTTGCCGCCTGGTATGACGGCGAGGAACTGGTTGGGTCGGGGGTGATCGGGTAACGTGGATTCCATTCTGCCTCTTTTTGGATTACTCGGATTCTGCTCCGCGTCACTTTGAATGACGTGGATTCCATTCCTCGTTACGTTGGGAGATGCGGATTCCATTCCGCGTTAATTATTCAGCGGTTCGGAAACCCCTGCACACAATACCAAAATTTTCGCTCCTGGCATGGGTGATGCGGATTCTGATCCGCATCACCCATGCCAGCTGTCCGGAAATCACTGCAAAGATTTGGTAATTGTTCAACCCGACGAGCACCCTGGTGCATCCTTATGACAAGTATGGCTATTCAATCTTCCTCAGAATATACCTCTCTGCCAGCTCCCCGGCTATCCGGTTGCCTTCCATATCAAGCTGGAAAACCATATTTTCACTCACAAAATACTGGTTCGGGGCATTTTCAATGCCTTCGAGCGTTATGGTATTCCCTGCTTCATTCCACCGGTAGTTGCCGGTTTCTTCAAAAACCTGTTCACTTTTCCCCAGATAAACAGTCTGAAGCTGATATTTCCCTTCGGCAGCCATGATTAGGGTGGTATGGATACCTTCACAATCGGCGCAGGGAACCACCCCTTGATATGTTCCGGCAAAATCGAGTGCAATTCGGGCATTGTGCATATCCGGTAAATTTTGTACTTCAGATGCATTCTGGTTATTCCCATTTCTTGCGGAATTGTCGCAACCAGCCAAAAACATTGCAATTCCCAATATGTAACAAAAAATGAATCTATCCATCCTTATACTAAGTTTTGTCTTGTAATTGTTGGTTGAAATCCTGACTGGTTCTTCTAACAAAAGTCTTTTGACCTAAAACTTCATTTTCGTCACGAAGTTTTTTATAATACTTCACTGCTTCGGCAACTGACATGAAATCATCAGGGTTATTCTCTTCTATCAGCCTTCCCAATGCGAAGTCTTCGGGAAACTGTTCAATCCGTTCGAATGTATTTATATCAATCTGAACCGCCAAAGGTCTATTCTGGTTATCCATCACGTAATTTTTCTTAATATCGAGCATTGTTATTATTCATGTAAATATAGTTTTTTTGACTCGAAATTCTTCGTCGGGAAGTATATTTCAAAAAGTCCTTATAATATTTGGGAGACCGGTTTGCCAATCAAACCACGAGACCACATCACCTTTGGAGGTTTTCAAGGTTCTGTTGCCTGCATATATAACAAAGCAGTTTTCGGGCTTGGCACCCGATAACTTAGCCCAATAATCAATGCCTTTGAAGTAATCGGTATTATACGTTTCGCCTGATTTGATCTCGTATGCCTTCTGAATATTTCCCTCAGACACCAGTAAGTCGACTTCATTGCCGGTCTTGTCCCGCCAAAAGGTAAGATTGGGTTCTCTACCGTTGTGATAAGCTTCTTTCACAAATTCATTGATTACCACATTCTCAAACAAACTTCCTCTGAGGTAGTGGTTACTAAGTTCTTTCTCCGATTGAATTTCAAGCAGAGAGCATGCCAATCCGGTATCCGTAAAATAAAGCTTTGGTGTTTTCACCAGTCGTTTTGAAAAATTGCGGTGATCGGGCTTCAGGAGATAAATAATGTAGCTTGCTTCGAGCAGTGCAATCCACTCGGAGGCAGTCGAGACAGCAATCCCGCAATCATTGGCCAGTGATGACAGGTTCAGTAACTGACCAATGCGGCCGGTACAAAGTTTAATAAACCGGATAAACCTGCTCAGATCGCCAATGTTCTTAATCATGCGCACATCGCGTTCCACATAAGTCTGGATATAATAAGGATAAAAATCAGTGGCGGCAATATCCTTATCAAAAATCCGGGGATAGCAACCAGTGAAGATTTGCATATTAATGTCATCTGGAAGTATATCCGCGGCTCTCAACTCTTTCTGCGAAAACGGCATCAACTTTAATACTGCAGTCCTGCCTGCAAGCGACTGACCAATGGATTGCATCAGCAGAAAATTATGCGATCCGGCCAAAAGGTACATTCCTTCCCTGTTTTCGTTGTCAATATGCGACTGGAGGTAAGAAAATAGTTCCGGGACACGCTGTACTTCATCGAGAATAGCCTTATCGGGATAGGTCCGCAAAAAACTACGGGGATCGTTTTCTGCAAATAACCTGATATCCGGATCTTCGAGTGAAACATATTGAAAATCGGAAAATAGCGATTTCAGCAAAGTGGATTTACCCGATTGCCTAGGCCCGGTCAGGGTCACAACCGGATTTTTCGAAACCAATTCAAGTAACTTGGTTTTTAAAGTCCTTTCAATCATGTTTTGTGATTTTGGACAAATTTACGATTTAAAAATAACTTTGTCCAAAAATCTCCGTTTTTTTTATTAAGAGGTTTTTCTTCGACTATGAACAGCGGGGCATCACCTCCGGCCAGTTCGTTGCCTGGTATTATAGAAATGACCTTATGGGGCAAAGGACAGAGGAGATAAGGCATTTATATTTTTTCCTGAGTTGAAATTTAGAATAACTATTCGTAATAGTGATATGGTTCCACCACCAGCCTGAAAGCTGCCTCTTAATGATACTTTTCCTTAGATTATAGGTCCGGTAATGTTTCATAATCCCTAAATAGGAGTTCATACTGCTAACAAAAAGTCTTTTCTCCTCCAAGGCAGGTTTGTGGTCCCTGGCTATGAAATTCTTCACCTGGATGGCATAAAAGAAATTGCCATTAGTCCGGTTTGATATGTAATTCCTGAAAGGTTTAATTACTGCTCCCAGATATCTGATACCTTTGGTGTAATGCTGCAAATAGATTTTGTCAGGGTGAAGTGTCAACAGACAAGTCCTGGCGAGGTAATCTTTAATGGCGGGTAAAATCATTTGCAGATAGGTTTTACTCCTGTGTACCAAAACAAAATCATCCACATACCGGCCATAGTATTTTATTCCAAGATCATGTTTTACAAAATGGTCAAAATCGTTCAGGTAAATATTGCCAAAAAGCTGCGAGGTAAGGTTCCCGATGGGCAATCCGCAACCAGGTTCTGCGGAAAAAAGGCTTTTGGTTTGTGGCAAGCCTTTCCAGTCGGCTTTTCTGCCCTTAACGATGCAATGGTCAGTTGGATCATTGAAAATAACCACGCTTAAAAGCTGAAGTACCAATTTCAGGTCAAAGGTTATTTTCCCTTTATTTTGGTTAAGAAAATGACATATCTTATCGTATAGCAATTGCCGGTTAATGGACATAAAGTAGCCTTTTATATCCAATTTAAGCACATAACAGCTGAAGGTATAATTCTGTGAACATGAACGGATAAAATGGTCAAGGCGTTTAATCCCGTAATGGGTACCTTTCCCTTTACGGCAACTGTAACTGTCGTTGATAAATGCTTTCTCAAAAAGCGGGGATATGTAGTTATAAATCAGATGATGTACTACCCGGTCACGAAAATCGGCAGCAAAAATTTCCCTTTTCACAGGTTTGTTTACTATAAAACAGATGCTCCGTCCGGTTTGGTAGTGTTTCATTTTGTGTGTCTCGTGACACCGGTTTCACCATTTTAGTTTTGCTTCGCTAAGCTACTTTATTTTTTGGCTTTCTTGATCTGTTAAACATCTTTTTTTGAATAGCTGGGTTATGTCAAGGCTCCCGACCGAAGGGAGGGACTTGTATAGCCTTGACATGAGCCAGCTATTCAGTTACTTTGTTTATCAGATCAAGAAAGTAGTTCTTCTCTATTGGAAACAGTTTTTCATCATTATCAATTACAGGTAAAGCCCTGTAATACGATGCTTTATCAATGGCCGTTTTAGCCATCAGAACAATGACAGATTCTTCGTCGGGCATCGCACCACGCATCCGCAATACCCGCCGAAAATCACGGTTCAGCCGCTCAATCCAGTTGGTCGTGTAAATCATCGACTGGATTCGCGGGGCGTAATTCAGGTAGGTAAAATAGTGCCGGTAGACCGGATCTGTTGCCATCTTACCGATGCTTCTGTAATGCTTTCCCCATTTGCCACACAGAGACTGCCAGGCATCCCAGCCTTGTTCCAAAGTATAAGATGAATCACCGGTGCGGAAAACCCTTCTGAGGTCATTGGCCAGTTCTCCTTTGTCGCCATGCCGCACTTTGCTGAACATGTTGCGTTTCAAATGGGTAACGCACTTTTGAAGAGCTGTTCCGGGGAAGGCCTCTCCCAGGGCATCTTCCAGCGATCTTAACCCGTCTGCCACCATCAGCCCGATGCTTTTTAACCCTCTTTCCCGTAAAGCATGAAACATCTGGTTCCACCCTGTGGCACTCTCAGAGGGCCGGTTGAAAATGCCCAGGACCTCTCTGGTCTTATCTTCCTTCACTGCCATAACCACATAAAAAGCTTCTGACTCAACACTCCGTTTTCGATGAACCTTGATATGTATGGCATCAACAAACACGATCGGGTAATAAGCTTCCAGGCTACGGCTGAGCCACCGCTCCACATCTGTACGCAAATACCCGATCATCCGGCTAATGCTGGCCTTACTGTACCGGGTTCCATAAACCTCCCCAAATACTTCACCCACCTTGGACTGGGTAAGCCCCTTGCAATACAGACTACTGGCAAGTTGCTCGCATTCAACCTCCTGATCCTTCAAAATGGCCAGAATGGTGGGGTGGAAGTTGCCGTAACGGTCTCTTGGTATGCGAAACTCCAATACGCGGCCCTGCCCATAACGCTTGCCCTGACGGTAACCATTCTCTTTGTTACCGGGTTGGTTAGCCAGAAACTCGTGGCGCTCTGCCCGCATCATGCTCTCAATCATCAACTCCATCAAATCCTGCAAGCCTTTTTCTCTGTCCAAATGCTTGACAAATATTTTTGAAAGTTGTTCCTTTGTAAAATCCATGTCTTCCTGGGTTTTAAGTTTTACATTTTGTTTGAATCACACTTTGCAAAACTAATCCGGGAAGACTTTTTTTCAAAAGTCAACGGCGGTCAGACACACTTTTTGAAACACTATCTGAAATTATCGGCGGATGGATTATACTTGGCAACTGCATAGGGGTAACCTGCCACCCATACCGAGCTGTATTTATCAATCAGAACCTTGCTCGCGGTAAAGTAAGGTATTGACGTGGTATCTCCAGGCCGGTAATAATAGTTCTTAAATTCATATCCATCGAACCGGCTTAATCCATCCTAGGTTGAAATCCAGAGGAATCCTGTCTGATCCTGCGCAATGGAGGTTACATTATTGTGGGGAAGGCCGTCTGAAGTAGTGTAGTATTTAATAAAATAATCAGGATTTCCGGAAGCTGCATTCAACCCGGTCGTCTGCAAAAGAGCCGGGACCAGTATGAGCAGCCATTTCAGGTGAAATTTCATATCTGGTATAAGTTTGGTCTGGTATAAAGATAATCGGGAAACGGTTTGTTTTCATAACCATACAGATTTTTTTTTTAGCCGAACCTGTATTCCATAGGAAATCACAATGTTTAGCAAAACACAAACCGGGATGCACGCCTGAACGAATTCATTCGGGCAGGAATAACTTAATTCAAATGCCCCGCGAGGCAATCGCGAGGCAGCGTTGGAATAAAACGATTGCCTCCCAACAAGCGTGGAATGGATAAAAAACCCGGATTAAATCGCAAGGATTCGATCCGGGTCAATAACCATAATGAAGGTTATCCTATGAACAAAGAATTTTTAATTTATTGATTAGCCGACTGCATTTCCAATAAGGAATGTCGCAGCCAGGGCAATAATGGCATACAGCTCGGGGAATACAGCCAGAATCAGCGTTTTTCCTGCCACGTCATGGCCGGAGCCAATGGCAGCAATACCATTTGCACAAACCTGTCCCTGACGGATGGCTGAAAGCAGACCCACCAGTCCAAGGGTTAAACCGGCACCAAATACCGCAGCAGCTGCACCCCAGTTGATACCTGCATCCAGCAGGCCCATTCCGTTCAGAAGGAAGTACCCGGCAAAACCGTACAAACCCTGGCTGCCCGGAAGCGCAGTCAACATGATAAAACTACCAAACGCTTCGCTGTTCTTCTTCATAGCGCCGACTGCCGCATTACCGGCAATGGTAGTACCAAACGCGCTGCCAACCCCTGCAAGGCCGACCATTAATCCAATTCCAATGTAAGCAAAAACAATAGGTTCCATTCTTGATTTATTTTAAACGTTATTACTGATATTCTTTATTCCGATACTTTTGAAGCCGGCTCCGCAAATGGATGATAAGCCCTGCCCCCGCCTGTAAACCCGGCATTCTTGTAAAATTCGACAAAGGTCAGACGGATGGGGTGTACAAATGCACCCAATCCCGACATAAATATGGTGATTCCGTGTCCGAAAAGCAATATAAGAATCATCACCAGCGGCCCCAGAATGACGTTGTCGGGCTTCATGTTCATAGCCATGCTGTTGAAAACCTGTCCCAGGATCGCACTCGATACCCCAAGGGCAAACAGACGGATGTAGGAAAGGATATCACCCAGTAGGCCTGTTGCCATACCATAAACGTCCCATAATCCGGCCCCGAAGTTGATAAGGATGTTCCTTTTAGGGTGATTCATGAGCAATATCAGGATACCGGCCACGGCAAGCACCCCATATTGAAGGATTCCGGCAGCAGCTTCGGATACCATACCCGCCGATTTCAGACCGAATACCGACCCCAGTCCGATGATAAGCACCAGCCAGCCAATGGTCGAAAGTGAATACCAAAACCCCCTGGATATACTGATATTAACCACCTTAAGCCCCATCCCGAAAAGAATCTGGATCACACCCAGTATTATGGCTAAATTGAATAGTTGATCGGTACTGATCATGAATTTTTTAATACCCTGTAACCAGGGAACCTCTGCTTTTATTAAATCAATGCCAAAAAAGGTTCCTGTCAGGATTCCGAAAATCACTGTGGATAAACCCAACCACTGGGCTAAGCTCAGAATGGGGGCCATATCCGGTTTTTTCCGTTTAAAAAGGGTCGCCAGCAATACGATAAACAAGCCATATCCGGCATCGCCCAGCGAAAACCCGAAAAACATCATGTAAAAGGGGGCGAAAAACGGCACCAGGTCGAGTTCCCGGTGGTTTGGAAGGTCATATAGCCTGCCGATCACCTCATACAACTTTGCAAAACGATTGTTTTTCAGCAGAATGGGAACCTTGTCCTCCTCCTGCGGCCGCTCTGCCGTGTAGAGAATCCGGTGATCATCGAGATAGGCATTCAGTTCATCTTTCCTGGTTTCAGGAACCCAACCCTCGAGCATCCTTATCTTCCCCTCGACTGCATTTGTGGTCTGCAGCAGCGCATTCTTCTGGGCCAGCTCCTGCTGTACCTCATCGAAATATTGCAGGAGCAAAGGCTTGCTGTGCCAGGCGATCTGGTGCAACTCATGATTCAACGACTCCGAAGCTTTTTGAATCCTGCTGATTTCATCCCGGATTTCCCCCAGGGACCTTTTTGGTAATATCAGCTCATCGGCACCCGAGATCTCGGAAAATCCGTTGCTGCCGGTTTCCGACTTCTCCAGCTTCACGAAATAGCGGTAACCGTCCAGATCAGTTATTTTCCGGATGTAGAACTGGTTCTCCCATTCGGTATCATACTTCTTCACGTGGCAGGTCATGAACCGGATGTGAATACCCTTCTCCTCAAGCTGCCGCAACTGTTCCCAGTCAAAATCACCCCATGGTAGCATCTGTTTTTGCTCCTTTTCGAGGTGTACTATCTGATGGTGGTTGTGTTCGATCTCTTTTTCAATATCTTTAATCCTCTGAAAAACCTGCTCGCCACGGTTAAAATCGAGATTTGAAGGGGTTTCTTCGGGTGTCAGCCATTCCAGTTTTTTAATGGCCCTGTCCACTTCTGCAATATGCCTGAATAGTTCCTGCATCTCAGGAGTGGGCTCTTTGACTTTTTCATTGATATGAACCACACCGATTTTCCGGATTTCTTTCAGAAAATCCTTATAAACGGCATGATACACAAGAAAAGTATATTTATACATGGGTACAATCATACCTCAGCCTCCTGTTTTTGTTTTTGTTGCCTGTCTTTTACAATTTTCTGCGCCGATTTCGACAAGTTGTCTTCATCTTCGAGGAACCGTTTGATTTTTCGTATGGCATCCTGGAAACCAGGAATCTGTACTTTTTCGTAAAGATTTACCTTTTGTGTTGTCTTTTTCCGGGCAAAATCGAGCAGTTCCATTTTCCGGAGAAATACCTCGCGTTCGATGGCAATTTCGGCTATTTTTTTCACAATTGCTATTCCATCGGCAAACCATACCGGTTGGTTAAACAGGTTGTCGGTTTTAATTTCGAAGTGGATTTTTTCGAGTACAGGGGTAAAAACTCCGGCAAGTTTTTTCTTCGAAAGGTCCACATCTTTTATGCGAACCAGGCTGTGATTGAACTCACTCCAGAGCCTCGCCATCATATCGTACGACACGATCCGGTTTTTATATTCCAATTCGAGGTCAGTAGCTCTGTCCTTAGCCTTTTTCACCTCCATCCGCAAAGCCGATTCCTTATTCTTCAATGTAGGCAACGCCCGCTCGCGCACTTTCAACTGCTTATCAAGTGCCTGCAATGCCGTTTTGTTATATTGAAATTTTATTGCCACTTATTTTAAGGTTATTGAATTCTTTTCCCTTAATTCTTTTCCCGATTTAATCGGGGTTTATCCTTTATCCTTAATTTTTCCAATACTTCTTCACCAGATTTTCCCTGATGGCCACTTCGGCTATGTTGAAATATTTTCCGAACAGTTCCCACGAAATATCGAGCATGGTATTGGTATCCACATTAACATCAATTGCCAGAAGACGGTCAGAATATTCTCGGGCAAATTTCAAGGTGCGCTCGTCGTAATCGGTAAGGTCGAAACCGTTTTCTAGTTTTGTGCGGGCATTGGCAGCATCGGCATATAATCTGATTGCCGAATTCATTACCTGCGGGTGGTCTTCACGGGTTTGCTTGCCAACCACGAGCTGTTTCAAACGCGACAGCGAACGGAACGGGTCAACAATTACCTTCCCGATTTCGGAATCACGGCGAAGGAACAACTGTCCTTCGGTAATGTACCCTGTATTATCCGGAATAGCGTGGGTTATGTCGCCTCCCGACAGGGTAGTGACCGCAATGATAGTGATAGACCCTCCCGATGGGAACTGAACTGCCTTTTCGTAAATACGGGCCAGGTCAGAGTATAGGGATCCCGGCATACTGTCTTTCGATGGGATTTGGTCCATACGGTTCGACACGATACTCAAGGCATCAGCAAAGAGGGTCATATCGGTAAGCAGTACCAGTACGCTCTCGTTTTTGTCCACAGCAAAATATTCGGCTGCCGTAAGGGCCATATCGGGTACGAGGAGCCTCTCAACCGGGGGGTTTTCGGTGGTATTTACAAAACTGATGATGCGGTCCAAAGCTCCAGCATTGTCGAATACGTTTTTAAAATAGAGATAATCGTCGTTGGTCAGGCCCATCCCGCCAAGAATGATCTTATCGGTTTTTGCGCGAAGCGCCACCATGGCCATTACCTGGTTGTATGGCTGGTCGGGGTCGGCAAAGAATGGAATCTTTTGCCCCGAAACGAGGGAATTGTTCAGGTCGATGCCTGCAATACCGGTTGCAATCAGGTTTGATGGCTGCTTACGCCTCACCGGGTTGACCGAAGGGCTTCCAATGTCGCGCACTTCACCGTTGATTTCGGGACCACCATCGATAGGGTCGCCATAGGCGTTGAAAAAACGCCCGGCCAGTTCATCACTGACTTTCAGCTGCGGTGGCCTTCCCAGGAAACTTACTTCGGCATTGGTAGGGATACCTTCGGTTCCCTCGAAAACCTGCAGGGTGATGTCGCGGCCCATGATTTTTACAACTTGTGCCAACTTGCCGTTTACGGTGGCTATCTCGTCGTACCCCACACCATCAGCCTTCAGGGTTACCGTGGCTTTGGTAATGTTGGTCAATTTGGTATATATTTTCTGAAATGCCTGGCTTTCCATATATATCTACTATTTTCTTTATGCTATTAATAATTATTGGCTGTTCAATTTAAACGCCCGCTCACTAATTTCTTCAATTCATCTTCGTGCTGTTTGAACTGTTTTGATTCAAATTCGGAATAGTTCATCTGTTTAAATTGGTTGATCACCTGCTTAAAGAACCCTATCACATCTTCGAAGTGATTAAATGAGAAGTTCGAATCGGCAATATCGAGTACCTTCGCCAGCATATATTGCTGCCTTTTCATAGGGGTGGAAGCGTCAATTTTGTCGAAGGCATCCTGCTGCAGGATAACAAAGTCGATCAGTTCCGATTTCCAGAACCGTTCATGGAAACTGATGGGTACACCATCGTCGCCAAGAATGTTGATCTGCTCCATGGCTTCTTTTCCGCGAAGGAGGATATCTTTGGCCTTCAATACATCGCCCAACCAGGTATCACTGACGTTTTTTGCGAGGTATTCCTGTACTTCGGGATATTCGAGGTATTTCGAATAACTGTCAATCGGGTCAATAGCCGGGTATCTTTTGCTGTCGGCACGTCCCTGGTTCAAACCATAAAAGCACCGTGCTGCTTTCCTTGTACTTTCGGTAACGGGCTCCTTCAGGTTACCACCCGCCGGAGAAACGGTCCCGATGAAGGTAATGGAGCCGGTTTCGCCGTTGTTAAGATAAACGAAGCCTGCCCTCGAATAGAAGTTGGATATCACAGCCGAAAGGTCCATTGGGAATGCATCGGGGCCTGGTAATTCCTCCAACCTGTTTGACATTTCGCGCAGCGCCTGTGCCCATCGTGAGGTTGAGTCGGCCATCAGCAAAATTTTCAAGCCCATAGCACGATAATATTCGCCAATGGTCATAGCTGTATAAACCGATGCTTCGCGGGCTGCAACCGGCATATTCGAAGTATTTGCAATAATGATGGTTCTTTCGATGAGTTTTTTCCCTGTCCGTGGGTCGTCGAGTTCGGGAAATTCGGTAAATACTTCAACCACCTCATTGGCACGTTCGCCGCAGGCAGCAATAATCACGATATCTGCTTCGGCCTGTTTGGAAATGGCGTGCTGCAATACCGTTTTTCCGGTTCCGAAGGGACCAGGAATAAAGCCGGTACCCCCTTCTGTAATCGGATTGAGTGTATCCATACAACGGACCCCGGTTTCGAGCAGCTTGAAAGGGCGTGGTTTTTCCTTATAGGTCTTGATGGCAACTTTAACCGGCCATTTCTGTACCATGGTGAGTTCGATATCATTGCCATCGCTATCGGTTAATATGGCAACTTTATGATCGACCGTATATTCACCTTCAGCAACAATGCTTTTCACGGTGAATCGTCCTTCCAATTTAAATGGTACCATAATTTTGTGCGGCATATCGTTCTCATCCACTTCGGCCAACCAGTCTCCGGCCTGGACCACATCACCCGGCCTGACAATGGGCTTAAACTGCCAAAGCTTTTCCCTGTCGAGCGGATCGGTATATTCGCCGCGTTTCAGGAATATGCCTTCCATTTTGTCAAGGTCGTTCTGAAGTCCGTCATAATTTTGCGACAGGATACCAGGACCTAAAGTCACTTCGAGCATATGCCCCTGGAACTCAACCAGTGAACCGGGTTTTAGCCCCCGGGTACTTTCGAAAACCTGCACATAAGCATGTTTTCCCACCACTTTTATTACTTCTGCCATCAGTCTTTCATCCTTCAGGGCGATGAAGCATATTTCGTTCTGGGCCACCGGCCCGTCAACATCTACAATTACCAGGTTTGCCACAATGCCGGCAACCTTGCCTGTTGTTTTATTCTCTCTTGCCATATGTTATTGCAAATTCATCAGGAAATTCAAAATTGGATTGTAATTCATTCAGTAATTGGTAAAACATTTGTTGCCCTTTCTCCTTTTCGAGCAGGAACCACCGTTCAACAATAAATAGTTTTGAGGTAAAAGCCAACACTTTCTCAATGGTGAAATAGTTGAAGAATGTAATTTCATCGAGATAATGCCATTGATGATGATCGATCCGCAATTCCCTTTCGAGGATATTTTCAATCTCGAACATCTGGATGATACCTTCTATATCGTTAATTTCGGTTGAAAGGCCAAAATCGCGTGAACGGCTTTTCCGGAGTGCATGGGTAATTTCATCGGTGCCAATAAGTGCGTCATCAAAGGGTAGGTTGTACTTCCTGCCATTAAGGGCCAGCATGATGTTACCCATATTGAGCCTGTAGGTGGCCAGATGGTTAATAAAAACATTTTCATGTGCCTGCAGTAGCCGATACCATGCCTCAGTAAGGTAATGGCTTCCCGATGCCCTTGTGGATCCTTCTTCCTCATCGTGATACCATTCAATAAATTCGATGAAATACGCAGGAAAAAGTGAAATATCCAGCACATCGAACTGTTTTTTATCCACAAGTTGCTCCATCTGACCACGCCCGAAGTTTCCACGTTCGTCCCACGATGCTTCTTTGGAAAATATAAGGTTGAGCAGGTTTTCGTGGTCCCAGGGCAGATAAAGCAATTTCAGCAGTTCAAAGTCGTCGGGATGGAGCTCTTCATACAGGTATTCGCGCAATTGTACCGACGAAAAATGGAGTTTTTTGTCGTCGGGAACAATATCGGGTAAACCAGCAACAAGGCAATAATAGTTCCGCTTGTTCATTGTGCTTCCCCGAAAAGGATTTGACTGGTTTTGGGACGAAGGTAACTTTTAAGAAAATTGATAAAATCTTCGTCGGTAAAGCAGATCAGGTAGCTTCCATCGGCCGGGCCAATTTTGAAACCTGATTTTACCTGTTGGTTAAAACCAATTTCAAGGCCTTTATTCATTTCTGCAGCCAGGTTGTTACTGAAGAATTTTGTCATTTTTTCCTTTTCGGCTTCCGGAAGGATTACATTGAGGTTAAAATTTTCTTTTTCGAGCCAACCTTTAACTACGGTAAGGATAAGATTTTGAAGGTATTCTTTATCCGAAAAAAGCTCTTTAACCGATGGTTGGATCACCTTCATGCTGATTAGTGAAGTGATTTCCTGTTTCATCGCCGAAACAGCCTGGTTCAGGGTCATTTTTATTTCTGAATCAACGTGGCGTTTCAGTTCCTGTGATTTCTCACGTGCTTCGTTCAATAGCCTTTCTGCCTCTTTCTGAGCATCTTTCTCAATCAGGGCAGCCTTATCGTTTGCCCCTTTCAGGATAGCTTCGGCTTCGGCACGTGCTTTTTCAACCCCTTCGTTGTAAATGGCTTCGGTTAATTGCTGAATTTTTGAATCCATAAAGTTATGTCGTTAATAAAATTCTTCGCTTTTGGCCTTTCCCAACCTTGACAAGCAGTGAAAACTGATATAAATCATGGTTTTAACCTTCTTCCGGTCAGGGTTCGTAAAAGTAGTAAAGAGATTCCAAAATATGGTTGTCACCAATAGTAAATTTTAAGTTTTTTTGTTCCTGAAAGCCTTATAATAATTTATCCCCACTACCATAAAAATGATGAAAACTGATAGCCCATTATGGTTGATAAAATATATTATCATTCTAATTTTCAATATAATGGAATATATCACCCAAATTTCCTTTTTGGAAAAATCTTCTGTGAAGTTCGATAAATAAAGGGGGAATTGTCTTTTAATATTGTGTTAACGTAAGGGGAATAGGTTAAGGTTAAGGCATAAAAGTGGCAGGAGGTAGCAGTCAGTATGTTGAAAGGAAGATACGGAGGCTAAGACAAAGTCGTAGGATAAAGTAAGCAGCGGCAGTTGGCAGAAGGTAGTCAATACAATCAAATGCAAGAAAAGCTCCGAAGTTGCGAAATCCCTTTTAATCGGGATTTGAGAAAGAGGCGCCTGTACCCTAACCCACTCTGTTTTTCATAGATGAAAGGCTGAAGGATGAAAAGAGTATTCTTAGGATAGGTATATATAAACATAATTCAGAATGCAAATTCCGAAAATCAGGCAACACATTATGGAGTATTGAATATATTTGTAAAGCACAATATATTTATCGCAAAAAGGAAAAGAGATGAAAAAACTGTATATCATTTGTTTTGTAATGTTGCAAGTTTCGATTCGGGCAATACCCCAAACCGATACCGAAGTGGCTATTATTACAAACTTAGACAGATATTACGAAAAGTGTGTTCAGGATTGGGATATTCCGGGTATGTCGGTTGCCATTGTAAAAGACGGACAAGTAATTTTCAGTAAGGGTTATGGAGTTAAAAAAGCCGGTAAAAATGAAAGGCCCGATGGCAACACCATGTATGCCATTGCATCCAACTCGAAGGCTTTTACATCGTTCATAATCGGACAATTGGTTGATGAGGGCAAATGCAGCTGGGACGACAAAGCAAAAAAATACCTACCATGGTTCGAAGTGTATGACCCGGTGGTAAGCAGCCAGGTTAACCTGCGCGATTTGCTCAGCCACCGTGTTGGTTTGGGAACTTTCAGCGGCGATGTGATCTGGTATAAATCTGATCTTACCGCAAAAAATATCCTGCTCAGGGCAAAACACCTTCCCGCGGCGTTCGAATTCAGGGCTGGGTATGGTTATTCGAACCTGATGTACCTTGCCGCTGGTGAAATTATCCGGGAAATTACCGGTAAAAGCTGGTTTGAGAATGTGCAGGAGCGAATTCTGGTACCATTGGGGATGAACCGAACCACCATTTACCCTGAAGAGCTTTCAGGATTTGGCAATGTAGCCACACCCCATGCACGGTTGAACGATATTAACATTCCGATTGAATATACTTCATGGGTTGAAATAGCCGCAATGGGAGGCCTGATTTCGAGTGTGAACGATGTGGCAAAGTGGATGATCCTCAATCTCAACCACGGAAATTGGAACAACAAGACCTTGATATCGGCCCCATCACTGAACCTGATGTGGACACCCCATAACAACCGCGTGGTGGATCATACCCTCAGCAACGATTTCGACAACCACTTCAATGGCTACGGCCTTGGCTGGAACCTGCGCGATTACCACGGACGGTTGTATGTTGGCCATACAGGAGGTTACGACGGGATGATTTCGGCTATTTCGATGCTGCCCGACGAGAAACTGGGCGTGGTGGTCCTTACAAATGGCATGAAAAGCCCATATATGGCGGTAATCTACCAGACGCTCGATGCTCTTATAGGCGTTAATAAGGGGAAGGACTGGAGCACCGAGCTGCTCGAACGCACAGAAAGCCGTGAAAAGAACGACACCCGTATAGCCGACCGAAAAGCTTCACGGGTAGCAGGTACCAAACCGTCGTTGCCTTTCGAAAAATATGCCGGCACCTATTATTCGGATATTTATGGCGAAATCAGGGTTAGTATGGTTAATAACAAACTTAAACTTGAAATGGAACACTCGCCAGAGCTTACGATGACTTTAAACCATTTTCATTACGATGTGTTTGAGATAAAATGGGAGTATGAACAGGCCTGGTTCCAGTTTGGTACAGTAAAATTCATCACTGACAATTACCTGAAAGTAACTGGTATTGATTTTGATGTCCCTAATGATGATATTTTTTTCGAAGAGTTAAAACCGCGAAAAATAAATTGATTATGCTGCCAATCGAAACAGACCTTGAGAAAATTGAACGGCTCGCCATAAAACGCGAAAATGAAAATTTCGCTTTAAGGATGTTCCTAAAAAGCCTTGAAGCAAAGGAGGTTGACAAAGCAGTTCATCGGCTGCACCGTGAAGTAACCCGTCAAATCAATTGCCTCGAATGCGCAAATTGCTGCCATTCCCTGGTCCCACGCATCAAGGAGGAGGAAATCATTTATCTTGCAGGGCTCGACCGGGTTTCGGTTGAGGAATTCGTAGCCAGCCATGTTGAAGAAGATAAATATGAAGGAAGCCTTTTTCTGAAAGCAACACCATGCCGGTACCTGAACGGCAAAGTGTGCACCATATACGAAAACCGGCCCAAGGAATGCAGGGAATATCCTTATACACACCGCAGGGGTTTTGTTTTCCGCACATTGAGTATAATTACCAACTATGCGATTTGTCCTATTGTTTTCAACATCATGGAGAACCTGAAAATCGAACTTGGGTTTAAAGATTACGACGATCAAGAAATTTCAGGGCATCAGCAGTAGCTTCCAGGGTTGGCTTAATGCTGATGGAGCTGCCCACAGCACCCTGCATCCATGCCTGTGGCACGAGTCTTCCTTGTGTGTACATACGGTTAATTTCTTCCGCCAGATTTTTCCCCTTCACCTGTTGCTCAATCTGAAAATCAATAATCAGCCCTATCGGATAATTTGATAAATATAACGGGTTGTCGATCATGTGGGAATAAATTGCCAGGATAGGTTCATCCTTTTCTCCCAAAATCCCTGCATAATAATTATTCCATACGTCTTTGGCAATTGATATTACCTGCTCTTTCAACTGCGATACCGTTGCACCTGGATTGGCGTACAACCATTTCCAGACATTCATATCCACCAGCGAAACACCCATAATTTCGTAACATGCCCAGAAATTATCGAGTGCCATCAGGTACTGCTTGCTATCATCGGGTTCCGATAGTCCAAGCAATTCCAGGTCGCGTTTCTGGAACATAAAAGCTGTAGCTTCGGTAAAGGCCGTATTTGGAACCCCATTAAGCATATAATAATCCACATCGTTCATGGTAATGGTCTGTTCCACGCAATGCCCCAGTTCGTGAATGGCAATGTTATAACCTTTATAATCCATGCCATTCCCCCCAATACGGGTACGCAGGTGTGCTATATCGTTACGCATTCCGGCACCCCATGCATGTCCGGCACCACGCGATGCATCCACTGTAATCAGCGCGGAAATCCGTTGTGCATCGGAGGCAGGCCAACCGAGTTTTGCAAGTATATTCGGGAGGTCTTTTCTGAATGCTTCGGTATCGGGATATTTATTACTTGTAGCTGCAGTGAGTTTTTCTTCTGAAATCCCGCCGGCCGATTTGAAGCCATTGTACCAGATATCGAAAGGCTCCAAAGGCCGCCCAAGTCGTTTGCTGATAAAAGCGGCTACTTCTTTCACCAGGGGCGACGAAACAAACTCAACAAATAACTGCTCAACATCTTCCTGCGGAATTTCCATCGACTCTTCAAAAGCGCGTTTGATATAAGTCGGAAAATTCGGATTATAGGTATCAATGGCCCGCATTGCATGAAAGTTATCGAGCAATACCTGATAGCGCTTGTCCGGTTCGGGTATTGATTTCACCTCATTGCCATCAAGAAAGATTCTATTGCTTTCGGGTTCCCACTGATGTGTATTTGCATTGATTACTTCTTGTGGAATGCTCTGGTCGATAATTCTTTGCATCACTTTATATATCATCCGTTGTTTAGCAAGGCCATTTCCGGAGGCATAGTTCGACTTCAGCTCATCGCGTAAACCCCAGTGCGAAATCAGCTTCATCCCTGCCGGGAACAAAGTTTGGCTATCACCGGTAAGCAGGTTCCCCATAAATATGTTGTAATCCGAAATGTAGGTATCGGCAGAGGTAAGCACCCTCGAAGCATTCTGGATGACATCGGCCGGTACCCTTGAATTACACTGGTCGCCCATGCGTGCGTAGGCCCACTGACGGCGGTTCCAATTCTGTCCCTGTTCAGTTTTCTCATTCAAAGAATAGAAAGGGAAATTCAATGCAGCCAGGAATGCAACTTTGTTGGCAAACAAATCCTCAGTCAGGTGCGACGAAGGGTTATAGCCCCCAAACATCATATCCACATTTTCGATGGGTGGTCCTTCGAGGTGCAAAGGCTCTTTCAAAGCTACATTCATTTTATGGAAATATCCGTAGAGGATTTCGAAATTGCGCTCCAATCTTGAATAAAGAACAAAAAGCTTTTCTTCATCGGAAATAAAATTTTCAAGAACAAAGGATTCGAATTCTTCAAGGTTTCCGTTGGAAGCCCTCCATAACGATGCAACCTGGCTTACCCCTCTTTCGATCCTGAAAGACGATGGCTCGCCATGTATTTCAATGAGTTGTTTTTTTACTTTTTCCATATCGGGTAAAGTAATAATCATTTTGTGTGAATGATTTGCCTGACGATGTTGTTTACACGACACCACAAAAAGCATTAATGTTATGACAATTAAGATGTTACGCATAATAATCAGAATTTAAAAAAACCGATTAAAATTAGGAAAATATGCTTAACTGCAAAATGATATTATACTCTGATGGAATTAAATAAGTGTGTATAGTACGGCAAAGAAATGGCTAATACTCCCTCCAAGCACAAATAAATGCCATATTCCGTGGCCGAAGGGGAGTTTTCTCCATGCGTAAAAAATTACGCCAATTGTGTATGAGAGGCCGCCAATCAGAAGAAAAATCAGGCTTATTGTGGGCAGATTTTTAATCATGGAATCGAACATGAAAACAAACATCCAGCCCATAAGCAGATAAATAGCCACCATTAAGCGACGGTATTTATACAGATGAATTGTACGGATAACAATTCCCGCAATGGCAACCGCCCAGATAATCCCGAAAAATGTCCACCCGAGTGCTCCCCTGTTGGTAGTGAGTAAAAACGGGGTATAGGTTCCGGCAATTAAGGCAAAAATGGAAGCATGATCGAACCGGGCAAAAATGTTCTTGATTTTGATATTGGTAAAACTATGGTAGAGGGTTGATGAGGTATATAGCATAACCAGGGAAGCCCCGAAAATGGAAAAACTTACCACATGCCATGCATTTCCATGTTTTGCAGCAACAACAACCAAAATTACCAGGGCCGCAATACTTAGCAGTACGCCTATTCCATGGGTACTGCTGTTAACAATTTCTTCGGCAAGGGATAACTCCCTCCTATTTGGTTCATGCACGTTATTTTTCATCTGTTAAAATTGTCTTGATTTTTAATGGTCAGATGGAATCACCATGAGGAACGTTATTCATTCCGGTTTGTGTTTTGCTAATCATGGTGATTTCATCAGGTAGTATCTTTAATCAAACATACAAAAATAACGTTTCGAATGTATTTTTGTTTTATTCGAAAGTTAAGGATTTGTGAAAAATTTGAATTACCTACTTAACTCTTTCTCATTAAATTCAATGCCATGTAACTTCAAATCGTCCAGTACCGGTTCATAAATTTCAGGAATTGTTGGTATGTGAGCGCCGGTAAGGATAAGTTTGCCGGAGAGATAAAGGCTGGCCACAATTCCCAAGGGCAATCCAACCGTTTTTGCCATTGCCGTATTCCGGCTTCCGTCACCGGTAACCCCCATAGATGAGGTCAGTTCAATTTCCTTACCCGAATTATTATTGATGTAGTTGAATTTATGCCACATCACCACCATATCCTTGTCACCGGGTTTTAGCTGCCATTTTTTTGCAAGTATGAAATTTAATATCTGTGCAGGAGTAGCATTTTTAAGTCCTACCTTTTCGTCGCTGAATATATCGAGCCATTCAAGCATTTCGATTACCGGCGAATCCTGATCGATATGAAATGCACGGTAAAGTTTTACTTCAACCGAATCTTTAGGATGGTAATAGAGGAACGAATTTATAAATTCTCGATGGGTAAGATATTCCGAATTTTCCATGACATAAGAATTATCGGTAGCCCCAAGTTGAACGAAAATATCCCATGCTTTTGAAAACCCGGGCCTACGGAGGGTTCCCCTGTAAATGGTTGGAATACCTTGCAGGTTATATTTTTCGATGTATTTGAGTGAATCGCGGTTGGCATACCCTTCGAACCGGCCAAAACCCTCAATATCCATATATTCAATGCGGCGGAAAAGGCGATTATACGGTATATATTTCAGCTTGCCGCATTGAATAAATTTTGCTGGCCCCGGCCAACCTGCCATCACCACGTTGAATGGATTCCAGGTGAATTTGTAGTGCCAGGGATTATCGTCCGATCCGGGAGCCACCAAACCGCCTGTGAACGATTCAAAACCAATGAGTTCATGACCTTCAGCCTTAATGCGTTGAATCACCTGCATGGCCGACATATGGTCAATTCCAGGGTCGAGGCCCATTTCATTCAGTAACAGTATGCCTTTCGCACGGGCTTCACTGTCCATTTGTTTCATTTCGTGCGATTCATACGAAGCCGTCATCATCGATGTTCCGTTTTTCAGGCAAGCTCTCGCAACCAAAGGGTGAAAACCGGCAGGCAACATGGAAATCACCAGATCGGATGAAGATACTTCATGGTTCAATTGAACCTCATCCATTACATCAAATTTGAATGCAACAGACGGCCTGTTGATTTTAGAACGCGCCATTTCAACATCTCTGTCCCCTACCCTGATCAGCCAGTTATTTTCCGGAGCATTCTGCTCCAGATAGGTGATCAGATAATTTGACGAAAGCCCCGCCCCCAACACAAGTATCCTTTTCATGTATCCCATTTGGTTTATCATATCTGGTAAATCGTAACCCCTGTTAAATTGCCCCTATGTGCCTGATCGTTATTTGTAATTCGTAAATCATGTTAAAAATCATCTCCCTCCACGTAATCTTTCAGATATTCAAACCTGTCGGTAAGTTTGCCATTTTTGGTAATCGATGCCCGTTCGAATATCTGATCGGGATCATATCCTGAAAGAAAAGGCAAAACTTTAGATATTAAATTCTTTCCAAAGTCATAAGATGCATCTTTAGGCAATTCGCAGGGAAGGTTATCCACGGCCATTACCGAAATATGGTTTTTACTGCTGAATGGTGCCTTTAATTGCATTGTTGAAATGTCAAAATCATAAAATGGATCATCAATGGTGGAAGCCCTGCGGGTAGTTGGTATCGACCCGTCGATATCACAGGTAATATCAGCAATAACCGAAATTCTGAAATTTTCGTTCTTTGTGTCGTCAAGTTTAAACAGTACAGGGGCTTTTGGGTCCCAGTAAGCAGCACCAAGCAGCATGTCGGTGAGGGGCAGATATTTTTTGAAAGTCCCTACATAGTCAGCCGGATGATTATAAAAATGCAAAAGATCGAAAGGCAGTCCAAGCCTGTGACGGTTATAGTCACCCGGATTTAGCTGAACATATACAGGCCCGTCGAAGTCAAATCCAAAAAGATATTCATCCACATCAAGCCTACGGATTGAGAGTACGTCAAGCAGCTCAAGCACCCCAGCGGCTACCCTCCCGCCACCGGTTACTGCGATCCTGATTGCTGGCAGTTCAACCTGCCTGATTTCAAGGATCATTTCATCCAGGTCATGACACATCCAGGCTGGCTTCAGTTCGAACAGGCTATTTCTATGCCCGTATGCCCTGAACCCATTATACGCCCCCACTAGGCCGGCATACCGTCCAAAACCAATGATACGCATTCCATATTTATCGGTAAGAACTTCGTAATCTACCAGTTGTATTTTTCGCCTGATAATTTCCTGCAGAAGTTTTCTGTTGTTTGGCTGTTTTTTGATGGTATGCGAAAAGAAGAAATAGATTTTCTCCGTCAAAAGTTCAGCAACCGGTACCTCTTTAATTCCCATCAGTACATCGCAGTCCGATAAATCCTCACGAACGTCAATGCCTTGGGCGATGTATTCTTCATCCCTGAAACACCGGATTAGCGAAGGCTGGACCACCACTTCCAGGCCGGGCAAATTTTCTTTAATAAACCTGCATTGTTCCGGTGTAAACGGAACGCGTTTATCAGGAGGGGATTTTCCTTCCCTGATTATTCCTATCCGCATAAAAACCTTAATTATATATTAAATTCAATTCCTTGTGCAAGCGGCAGTTCGGAGCTAAAATTTATGGTATTGGTTTGCCGGCGCATATATGCTTTCCAGGCATCGGAACCCGACTCTCGGCCACCGCCTGTTTCTTTTTCACCCCCAAAAGCTCCGCCGATTTCGGCTCCCGAAGTGCCTATATTGATATTGGCAATACCACAATCGGAACCTTCGGCTGATAAAAATTGTTCGGCTTCGATCAGGTTGGTGGTAAACATAGCCGATGATAAACCTTGTGGCACACTATTTTGAACATCAATGGCCTCATCAAGCGTTTTGTATTTAATGAGATAGAGTAGAGGCGCAAAGGTTTCGTCCTGAACAATCCGGTAATGGTTTTGTGCTTCGGCAATCGCTGGCGTTACATAACACCCCGATTCATAACCTTTGCCCGATAATTCATCCCCACCGTAAAGAATGGTTCCGCCCTCGGCCTCAAGTTGCGCAATGGCTTTCAGAAAAGTTTGTTTAGCCCCTTTGTCGATAAGCGGCCCAACATGGTTGACAGGATCAAGGGGGTGTCCTGTTTTGAGGCTTTTGTAAGCAGTTATCAATCGATTTTTCAGTTCGTCGTACAATGATTCGTGTACAATTATCCTTCGGGTTGAGGTGCACCGTTGACCCGATGTTCCCACCGCACCAAAAATTATTGCCCTAATAGCCATTTCGAGGTTTGCCTGCTGGGTCACAATGATGGCATTGTTCCCGCCCAGTTCAAGGATAGTCTTCCCTAAACGCTCACCAACCATTCGGCCAACTTTTTTCCCGATATGGGTTGAACCGGTAAAAGAGATCAGTGGTATTCTTTTATCGGAGAACATATCATCGCCCAGATATTTGGAACTGGTAGCCACCAGATTCAGTACACCTTCGGGAACATGGTTTCGCTCGAGTACTTTGGCCACTATTTTGTGTGTGGCCACGGCACACAGAAGCACCTTCGACGAAGGTTTCCACAGCACCACATCGCCGGCTACAAGGGCAATCATGGCATTCCAGCCCCAAACGGCAACCGGAAAATTAAATGCCGATACCACACCTACTATTCCCAATGGATGATATTGGTCGTACATACGGTGCCCAGGCCTTTCGCTGTGCATGGTAAAACCATATAACTGGCGGCTCTGACCCACAGCAAAGTCGCAGATATCGATCATTTCCTGTACTTCACCGAGCCCTTCCTGGTATATTTTACCCATCTCGTAAGAAACCAGTTTTGCCAATGGCTCTTTGAATTTCCGGAGTTCCAGTCCAATCTGCCGCACAATTTCACCCCGTAAAGGAGCGGGTTTTTTCCGCCATTCCGAAAATGCTGCCTGGGCAATCAGTACCACATTGTTGTAATCGTCGGCAGTTGCCTGCCTGATCCGGGCAATTTCCATCCCATCGGCGGGTGAATAGGATGAAAGCAGATCACCTTCGGCGATGTGCCATTTTGTGCCCGTGCATATTCCGGGATTAATGGGCCCGATCTCCAACTCGTTAAGAAATTCGCTGATATTATACTTCATAGCTTTATGGTTTTGATATAAGTTCAAAGTTTTATTTCCAGGCTAATCTCTGTAAAAACCCATCTTATCAATATATTTCCAAACCTTTGGCGGCAAAAAATGCCTCATATCCCTGCGTTCGTGCAAAGCTTCCCTGATCATGGTGGATGATATTTCCATCAATGGAGCATCAACAATGGTAATATTTCTGCAATTTGAGGAAGCGCGGTCGAACCCGGGCCTGGGATAGACTATTATTCCATAATTCTGGTGTATAGCTTCATAATTTTTCCATTTATGGAAATTCTGAAGGTTATCAGAACCCATTATAACAGAAAATTTATGTGTGGGATATTTTTCGGCGATATGCGTCAGAGTATCGATGGTATAAGAGGGTTTGGGCAACCTGAATTCTATATCACTCACCCTGAAACGGGGGTCGTCACCCAAAGCCAGGTGCATCATTTCGAGCCGGTCGTAATCGTTCAGAAGGTTATCCTTTTTCTTGTGCGGGTTGTGGGGCGAAACCACAAACCAGAGTTGATCAATTCCAGCATATTCAACCAGGTAGTTGGCAATGGCCATGTGACCGATATGCACCGGATTAAACGATCCGAAGTATAACCCGATTTTCAGGCTGAACTTTCCGGGTGGCAATAATATATTGAGCAGGCCGGTCATTACTTCCTTCATTCAATTAATAAAATGAAACGACATAATTCATTTATTACAAATGAATACATGAAAGTCATATGCATACACCTAATTTCTTCAAAAATATAAAGAAAAACCTGAATCTGGGAATAATGAAAAGTGATTTGTATCAGTAAATTAGGTATCAAGAAATTTTTTCACGATTGTTTCGGCTTCTGCGAGGGCTTTTTCAAGAATATCGTTGATAAGAATGACATCAAATTCGTGTGCATAGCTGAGTTCATATTCTGCTTTGGCAATGCGGGTCGCTATTTTGTCTTCACTTTCGGTTGACCGGTTGCGTAATCGCTGGCGAAGGGTTTCAACGGAAGGAGGTTGCACAAAAATGGCCAATGCAATTTCTTTGTATAGTTTCTTGATATTTAGCCCACCTATAACATCAACATCAAACACAACGCTATTTCCTTCGTTCCATATCCGTTCGACTTCGCTTTTCAAAGTACCATAACAAGTTCCTGGGTAAACCTCTTCCCATTCGAGGAACTCACCTTTCTCAATTTTCTGCCTGAATTCATTGGACCCCATGAAATAATAATCGCGGCGATGCACTTCGCCCGGACGAGGTGCCCGGCTTGTAGCCGATACTGAAAACGACAAAGGCAATGAAAGAGAAAGCAGGTGCCTGACTATTGTGGTTTTACCAGCCCCTGATGGCGCCGAAACAATGATGAGTTTTTTTCGTAATTCTGTCATTCTGCAATTCTGTTATTCCGACCCGATTAAAACGGGTATGATATTATGATTCGGTGATTTTGGAATTTGGATTAACTTCAAACCTGAAACCTGAAATTTTCAGAGCACATTCAAAACCTGCTCCTTTATCTTTTCCAGTGCATCTTTCATTTGAACCACAATGCGTTGAATATTGCTCTCGTTTGCTTTTGATCCCAGTGTGTTCACTTCACGGCCAATTTCCTGGGCAATAAACGAAAGCTTCTTTCCATTGGCATCGCCCTCTTTCATGGTTTCGAGAAAATAGCTGCAGTGGTTTTTGAGGCGCACTTTTTCCTCATTAAAATCGAGGCGCTCAAGATAAAAAATCAATTCCTGTTCGAACCGCTCCGGATTTACATTCCCGTTGAGCTGCAACTTTGAAAGGGCTTCGGTAAGCCGGGTTTTTACATTTTCGATCCTTTGGTTTTCGAAAGGCTCTATTTCGTCCTGTAATTTCAGGACTTGCTCAAGGTTGGCAATTAAGTCCGCTTCAATCGATTTTCCTTCCTGGATGCGGAAGTTTTCAACCTGTGCCAATGCTATCCGCATATGTTTCAGCAAACTCTCCCACTCCGTTTCGTCGAGCTGGTCGTATTGCATTTTCACCGTATCGGGCAGCCGCATTACTATTTGCAAAAGCCTTTCATTTACCGGAAGTTCCAGGTCAGTGCTGATATTGCTTAAAGCCGAAAAATAGGTCTTTACAACTCCCTCATTAATCACAGCACTCCCTGAGTCGCCAAGGCTTTCAACATAAATGGTGAAATCGATTTTTCCGCGTACCAACCGGTCGGTAAGTTCGCGTCTGATGTCGATCTCCTTTTCTCGGTATAACTGTGGAATCCGGGTGCTGATATCGGCTTGCTTGCTATTGAGCGATTTAATTTCGATGGAAACCTTTTTGTTGTTGATTTCAAATTCGGCTTTTCCATACCCGGTCATTGATTTTATCATGGTGCCTAATTTCCGGTAAAAGTAAAAAACTTAAGTCAACTCCAAAGAATTAATCAATTAACCCTTTCAACAATCTCCAGGCCTTTTTTTATGGCTTCAATGTTTAACGGGATCAGGTTATGGTAACGGGCGGGCAGCGACTTTTCAAGTCCTTTCTGCACATTATCGAGGCTCACAATTGGCCTCACTTTCAGATAACCACCCACTATAATCATATTGAAAACACGGGGGTTTCCCATTTCGACTGCGGTAACTGTTCCTTCAACCTTATAAACCTCAATATCGGTTCGTGCCGGAGGGTGGATAATCCCATTCGGATCATACAACAGGACACCACCTGGTTTCACTTTTTTCTCAAACTTATCCATTGACTGCTGATTGAGGATGATGGCCGTATCGTATTGCGACAATACCGGAGAACTGATCCGGTGGTCGCTGACAATAACCGTTACGTTGGCCGTTCCACCCCTCATTTCGGGGCCATACGACGGGAACCAGGTTACTTCCTTGTTATCCATGATTCCTGAATAGGCCAGTATTTTACCCATTGAAAGGACCCCCTGTCCTCCGAAACCCGCAATGATCAATTCTTCTGTCATAATGATATCAGGTTAATTATTTACAGTTGGTGTTCCTTTATCGCAGTCTTTCAATTCGCCTGGAACATAAACAGGGAACATATTCTCTTCCATCCAGGCATTTGCCCCCACTGGGGTCATCTTCCAACCCGAATTACAAGACGACACCACCTCGACAAATGAAGTCCCCTTTTTGTCCATAACATTTTCGAAGGCTTTACGGAGGGCTTTCTTGCATTTACGGACCGTTGCCGCAGTGTGCGCACTCTGGCGCGAAACATAGTGGACACCCGGCAATGTTGCAATCATTTCGGTGATTTTCAGTGGATGCCCGTTCAGTTCAATGTTACGGCCGCTGGGCGAAGTTGAGGTGCGCTGGCCAACCAATGTTGTGGGCGCCATTTGTCCGCCGGTCATTCCATAAATCGCATTATTTATAAAAATTACTACCATATTTTCACCCCTGTTACAGGCATGAAGTATTTCGGCTGCGCCGATCGAAGCCAGGTCGCCATCGCCCTGATAGGTAAAAACAATCTTGTCGGGGTTGGTGCGTACAATTCCGGTAGCTACTGCAGGAGCACGGCCATGCGCCGCCTGCTGCCAGTCAATATCGATGTAGTTATAGGCAAATACCGCGCAACCCACCGGGGAAACCCCAATGGTTCGATCCTGAATGCCTAATTCATCAATCACTTCGGCCAGGATTTTATGCACCACACCGTGGGTACAACCCGGACAGTAATGCATAATGGTATCGACCTGAAGTTTTGATTTGTCGTAAATCAGGTTTTCGGGTTTAATAATATCATTAATATCCATAATTTCAGCGATTTATCAATTTACTTTCCAAAGCATGGATTACTTCGTCGGGTGAGGGGAGAATACCCCCCATCCTTCCGAAATACTCAACAGGCACTTTGTAACCTGCTTTAAAGACAGCCAGTTTCACATCGTCAACCATTTGGCCGGAACTCATCTCGACCGACAAAAATCCTTTGACTTTACAGGTCATTTCCTCAATTGCTCCTGAAGGGAATGGCCAAAGGGTAATCGGTCGCAACAAGCCGACTTTTATACCTTTTGCCCGGCCCAATTCTATGGCTTTCTGACAAATTCTCGACGAAGTGCCAAATGCAACCAGTACATATTCGGCATCTTCACACAAAATAGTCTCGTAGCGCAACTCATTTTCTTCGATGGCTTTGAATTTTTTCTGAAAGCGCAGGTTATTCTGTTCCATCTTGCCAGGATCCATCTCCAGCGAGGTAACAACATTTTTTTCGCGATGGGCAGTTTTCCCTGTGGTTGCCCATGAGCCGCTTATCTGTTGAATCTCATCGTTGGTCCAACGGGGTTTGAAATCGGCCAGTTCCACTTTCTCCATCATTTGCCCCAGCGCCCCATCGGTCAATATCATAACCGGATTGCGGTATTTGAATGCCAGGTTAAAGGCCAGCCCGACGAAATCATGCATTTCCTGCACCGATGAAGGGGCAAGTGTGATAATGCGATAGTCGCCATGGCCACCCCCTTTTACAGCCTGGTTATAATCGGCCTGCGAAGGCTGAATGGTCCCCAGACCAGGTCCTCCTCTTTGTACGTTCACCACCAGGCAAGGCAATTCGGCGCCTGCAATGTAGGAAATCCCTTCCATCATCAAGCTTATACCCGGACTCGACGATGAAGTCATTACTTTTTTCCCCGTTGCGGCAGCACCATAAACCATATTTATCGATGCAATTTCACTTTCTGCCTGAAGTACCACCATGCCCGTAGTTTCCCAGGGGGCGAGTTCCATCAGGGTTTCCATTACCTCCGACTGAGGGGTGATCGGATAGCCGAAATATCCGTCGCAACCACAGCGGACCGCTGCTTCGGCCAACACCTCATTACCTTTCATTAATCTGAGTTCACCCATTTCTTTCCCGATTTTTCCTGATTTAAACCTAAATTTTTACCCGGTAAATGGTAATACATGTATCGGGACAAACCATCCCACAATTGGAACAACCGATACATGCCTCCGGATTTTTCATGTACGAGTAGTGGTAACCACGGCTGTTCACTTCCTTATTAAGGGCCAGAACACTTTGAGGACAGGCTTCGACACAAAGGCCGCAACCTTTGCAACCCTCTTTTTCGACCACCACAGCACCTCTGACTTTTGCCATATCTATCAAATATTAAATTTTAATTTTTCGAGTCATCATAAATAATTTCGCCAAAATTGGCATGGAACAAACGCAGTCGCTGCTCAAGGTCTCCAAACTGGCTTCGCTGAACATGTGAAACACAAGCCCTTATACCTTCCCTTTCGCTTCCTGTATTGGAAAGTGCAATAGCACTGATCCCGAAATAGATCAGGTTTTTCACCAGTTCAGGGCCGGTCATTCCTGGATAGCCTATTGTAAAATAAAACCCATCGGCCAAAGGTTCGCCCAAATCCTGGTCATACACAATATAAAAACCGTTATCGATAAAGAGTTTTTTCATTATGGCAGCCTTTTCCCCATATTCTTTAACCTCTTCAATAAAATTGAATTTCCCGTCGGAAGCGGCTTTAAACATAGCTGCCAGGGCATACTGTGCCGAATGCGAAACCCCCGATGTAAGTGCATACAGAATGCGCATAACAACAGCATTCCCGAAAGTGGTGCATTGCAGCCGTTCAGGCAGATTGGGGTATTCCCTGTCGAAAAGTTTGTCGGATATACACATAACCGCACACCGTTGGCCGGCATACGAAAATATTTTGGAGCTTGATATAAGCAGGATATAGTTATCGGTGTATTTGGCAACGGTTGGCTGATAGGGAGGTTTACCGGGTGAGTATAAATCTTTCCTGAAATCCATTCCGAAATAGGCCAGGTCCTCCATTGCAACAACATCGTACTTGTTTGTCAACTCACCAATTATCTGAAGTTCCTCTTCGGTGAAACATATCCAGGTAGGGTTATTCGGATTGGAATAGACTACAGCGCAGATATTTCCTTTCGAAAGAAATTCTTCCAGTTTGCTGCGCAATTTTTCACCCCTGAAGTTGAATACATCAAATGTGGCGAATTTCATCCCCATAACCATCAACTGCTGTTTCTGAACCGGGAATCCCGGGTCGATAAAAAGGATGGTGTCTTTCCAGGAATCGGCATTGCCGGCAGCCATAAAAGCGGTGTAGCTTGCCTGCATCACCCCCACCGTGGGAACACACCCCCGTGGCGACACTTCGATATCCATAAATGTTTTAACAAACCTAGAAGCTTCCTGTTTCAACTCTTTCACACCATCAACCATGGGGTAAATTGAAGCAACGCCACGCTGAAGGGCTTCAATTTCGGCCTGCATCCCAATTGCTGACGGAGGAAGTCCAGGTACACCCATTTCCATCCGGATATATTTAAAGCCAGTACGAGACTCAACAGCATTTACAAGCGCCACAATTTCGCGTATGGTTGCCCGGCCTGCATCAGCAATCCTGAGGTTAGCTATCTCCTGTGCAACAATCTCTTTTGATATCAGCGGTTGTTCCATTTTCTAAAATTATCTGATAAAGAAACTAAAGGTTTTTATAATACCAAAACTTTACCCGCCGGCCTGTTTCAATCGGTTTTCAAACCAAAAGATGAGGCCTGATATTGGTTAAGCATTTAAAGTTAATGAGGGTGGTTAACGATTAAATAAAAGAAAATCATGTAAAAAAATTACCCTGATTTTTATCAATATTTAAAATCCGAAGTCATTTTTGATCGATTTGAGCCAATTACTGACTCTTTCGGGTGTTAATTCCGGTTCAAAATCCTCGTCGAGGGGCAAGCCAATAAATTTTCCTTCGAAAATGGCTGCCGACTCCTCAAATTCGTAATCTTCGGCAGGCACATGCCCCACAATCCGGGCCTCGGTTTTCATCAGTTCGCGGGCCAGTAATCCCATAAAATCGACAAAACTGGACGCATAGGTTATGTGGTTGCCCAATCCGAATATGGCCACGGTTTTTCCGGCAAAGTCGCCTTTACTTACTTCAGGTAGAAAAATGCCCCAGTCGGTTTTATTGATGCTGGAATCCCAGGTTTCTTTCCCAACTGTCGAAATTCCGAAAATAATTTTATCGAAACGTTTGAAGTCGTCGGGAGTGGCTGTTCTCACCGGTACCATTTCCACTTTTTCGGCGCCAATCCTATCGCTTATCAAATCGGCAACCCGGTTAACCGAACCTTTCAACGGGCCAAAGAATAATCCGATCCTGCTCATAATGATGTAGTTTTTACCTTGTTATTTTTTTACTGGTTGTGGATGGCCAACTCGCCCCGCTTATACTCGCCCAGTATGGCCAGGCTAGAAACACTTTTCAGCACCTGGTGGATAGCATGTTCATAATTATCTGGCGATTCCCATTCAATATCCACATGAAAGGTGTATTCATTGGGTTTACCTATTATTGGCACCGATTGTATTTTGGTGAGGTTAATGCGGTTCTCGGCAAACGTGTTGAGCACCCTGGCCAAAGCACCGTAAAAATGGCCCACCTCGAAACAGATGGATGCTTTGTTGGCAAACTCGCTGGGTATCCCGTGTTTCGACAGGATCAGGAAACGGGTATAATTCTTTTTATTGGTTTCGATACCGGTTTCAATTATATTCAGTCCGTAAATTTCGGCCGAACGTAGGTTGCCAATGGCGGCCGCGCCCTTTGGCTTTTCTTCGGAAATAAACTTTGCCGAAGCGGCAGTGTCGCTCATTTCGTGTTGCCTGGCATTGGGGAAATATTTTTCGAGGTATTCGGCACATTGCTTCAATGCAATGGGGTGCGAGTAAATATCTGTGATGTCGGCTTTCTTCACACATTCGACCGACATCAGGTTCATCTGGATATGGATGTAAATCTCACCGATAATTTTAAGGTGGTAATCGCGGATCAACTGGTAATTGTTGAGCAGGCTGCCGGCTATGGAATTTTCGATGGCCATGGCGGCATATTCCACCTTATCAGAGTCGATAAGTTCGCATACACTGGTAAACGACTTACATTCAACTATTTCAACATCTTCGTTGTAGTATTGCCGCACCGCATCCTCGTGAAACGACCCGGCAATTCCCTGTATAGCAATTTGTTTCATTCGTATAAATTGTTTTTTTTAATGATCGGATGGAATTAGCTCCGATGAACTTTGTTTCGCCAACGAAAAATATTCCTGCCCGTTACTTTCTGACAGAACCAAATTCTCAGGAGAGCAGGCGGGTATTTTCGGTTGGTATGAATATTTTTCTTATGGCTCATTTCATGCATCATTTTAGTAAGGCCAAATATACGATTGTAATGGGAAAGAAAAAAGGGGTGAATGGAATGCATATAATTGCACATGCCGAAAAATCAAAGGTTATTATCCGAAAAACAATTGTCATAAGATGACGATATTTTCGAAGCCCAAATGGCTAATCATAGCCGTTTCACCTGCAAAATTTTCAGCCTTTTCCTTTCAAGGGATTCCACCTCTATCTCCAAAAATACCTTCAGAGTTTCTTGCGTAATTCAATTACACAATTAAAACATATACATAATGGTGAATAAACTTCTGAAGTTTGTAACAAATTCAGCATCTTTCACTTTCCCTTTATCATTCATATCGATGTTTCCGTAACTAACTGAAGTAATTTCGGGTTCCCATGAAGCAATAAAACTTTTATACCTCCAGGTTAGTTGCGGTGAAATGCGGTAACACACATCCACATCGGCACCACGAGCATAAAATTGCCCAACCGGATTTTTCGAAGTACCCAGGTTTTTCATATAACCTAAAAACAATCCTGCTCTCCAGGTATTCCCATACATAAAATTTACAAAATTGTAGGTGTGGTTGGTAGGTGTGTAGGTTTCATAACCGGTTTGCGGATTGATGGACGCTACAGCATACCCTCCGGCAAGAAGGCTCTCCGATACATTTTGTCCAAACATTGATTTGATTTTCAGTTCGAACTTTCCATTGGTATATTTCAGATAAGCCAATGCCGCCATCGAACTGAGTTTTTCGGTTGTAACATATCTTTTGTTTTCGTTTCCCACAGTGAAGCTTCTTGGTTGAATGGTTTTCCAGTCAACTCCCGCTCCCAAAACCCAGCTCTGATTGTAATACTGTAACTGGAAGTGAAGGTTTGGAATTAAGGCATCGCGCTGGTAGCGCGAACTTGCCCCATCAGGACCAAAATTGATGTAGTTGATCTGATAAATTGCTGCTCCGATAATATCAAAACTCTTGGTAACATGATGCGTAACCCTGAGTTGTGGGCTGCGGTTGAACACTTGAAACGGAACACCGGTGTTGAGCGCCATAACACCGGGAAAAACTTTCTCGACAAAAGTTGGATGCCAGGTTCTGCCAATCAGAACTTGTGTATTGGGCCATGTAAAAGTGGTGTAAGTATGTCTCAACCTGATGCTGTTGGCTGCATCGCCACCGGTAAAATCAATCTCCACAAAGGCACCGAATTTTACATTTCCAAACTCAATCCCCGATAAACGGGTAGCAAATCGGGTTGCAATGGAAAACATCCTTGCACTTGGCTGAGCATTGATATCTTCTCCATTGGCATCCACTTGCGGTTTGAGTGGCCAAAGAGTAAATAAACCGTCAACAGCTTCAACATTACGACGTGTATCAAAAATAAAATCATTTTTGACAAAACCAGAAAAACTGAGGTTCAAACCCTTTTCGGTAATTATACCTTGTCCAGATGTTTGTAATATATTCAGGAGAAAAATGATAATTAATGCTTTCTTCATATAAAAATTGGTTTGTATGGATTATAATAATGTATTCCGCTAAAAAAAGCCCTTTTTTTTTCACAATCCGGACGTAAAAATAGTCCATAAGATGATGATATGGAAAATTCCTTAACATAGGGTCAAAAATATTTTTTTTGCGTTAATTCATGAAAATTATGAACATTTTATTATTCTATAAGCGCAATTTAATATGATTTTAATTAAATGAGTATATAAACATTAAATAAGGAATCCGTGAGACGATCGATCCTTGAAAATTGCCTGCCTTTTGAGCCTTTGAAATAACCTGCAATTTTTAATATTTCTACGTGTTATGTAACTAATGATACAGCTTAAATCGTATATTTAACGGATATTGCATCAAAATATATAAAACCGAATCATATGCTGAAACGACTATTGCCTCCACCAAAATGGCTTTTCCCGGTAATGATAGTTATTGCCATTTTTATTGGGCTTGCGCTCTATTCAGTATATTTATCGAAAGCGCATTCCTATATTTCCGATAATCCGCAAACCTGTGTTAACTGTCACATAATGTCGCCGCAGTATGCCACATGGAGCCACAGTTCGCACCGGGAAGTGGCACACTGCAACGATTGCCATGTACCACAAAACAATTTTGTCAACAAATATTATTTTAAGGCTATGGATGGTATACGGCACGCCACCATGTTCACCTTAAGGCTCGAACCCCAGGTCATCCACATTAAACCAGCCGGGGCAAGGGCAGTACACAACAACTGTGTGCGTTGTCATGAACACCTGATCAGGGATTACCGTGTTGAAGCCTCGTCGCCCATGCACAGGGCCATCAGGGAAGGGCGCCGTTGTGTGGAATGCCACCGCGAAGTTCCGCATGGCAGCGTAAATTCATTGTCAAGTGTACCTTTTGCCAGGGTCCCCACTCCTGAAAGCCCCGTACCAGTCTGGATGAGAAAAATAGTTGGAAATCAATAAAATCAGAACAAATATGAAAAGCATTACTGAATTAACCGATAAAAAACCTGCCCTGGCATGGGCAATTTTTTTCGCAACCATAATAATGGTATTCTTGTTGGGCCTTCTGGCCTCAACAATAATTGAGCGGCGCGCCGAAGCCGTTTTTGTTAACGCCCCATTGGTTCAAATCCGCGATTTTGAACCACGTAATGAAGTTTGGGGACAGAACTTTCCCCGTCAGTTTCAATCCTATTATGGTACTGCCGACACATCGTTCCAAAGCAAACATGGTGGAAATACCATGATCGATATGCTTGAACTGGAACCTCAATTTGTGGTGTTATGGGCAGGGTACCTCTTTTCGAGGGATTATAAACAGGGGCGTGGCCACTATTATTCAGTTGAAGATGTTTACAATTCACTCAGGGTCGGCGCCCCTATGACCCCTGATGCAGGGCCACAGCCATCAACCTGCTGGACTTGCAAAAGTCCGGATGTTCCCAGATTAATGAACGAAATGGGTGTTGCTCAGTTTTATTCCAAAACCTGGGCAAGCCTCGGCACCGAAGTAATTAATCCGATTGGTTGTGCCGATTGCCACGACCCAAAAACAGCCAATCTCCATATTACACGTCCGGCACTGATTGAAGCATTTGAAAGACAAGGGCGTGACATAACAAAAGCCTCTTACCAGGAGATGCGTAGCCTGGTTTGTGCCCAATGCCATGTGGAGTATTACTTCAACAAGAAAAAAGTTGAAGGCGCTCAGTACCTTACCTTCCCGTGGGATTTAGGTTTCACAGTGGAGGCAATGGAAGAATATTACGACAACATTGAGTTTGCCGATTGGACACATGCCATCAGCAGAGCACCTATGCTGAAAGCCCAGCACCCCGATTACGAAGTATTCATTCTCGGCATTCATGCTCAAAAGGGCGTTTCCTGTGCCGATTGTCATATGCCATACCACAGCGAAGGTGGCCAGAAATTTACCAACCATAAAATGCAATCACCGCTAAACAATATTTCAGCATCGTGCCAGGTTTGCCATCGCGAAGAAGCGCTTACCCTGGTTCAAAGTGTTTATGAACGGCAGGATAAAATACTTGAGGCACGCCACGAACTCGAAAAAATGTTGGTGCGTGCCCATGTTGAGGCCAAAAAGCCTGGGACCTTGGGGCTACCGAAGCACAGATGAAAGATATCCTGACAGGTATCCGACATGCACAATGGCGTTGGGACTTTGTTGCAGCCAGCCATGGAGGCTCATTCCATGCCCCGATCGAAATGGCGAGGATTGTATCAACGGGCCTTAATATTGCTTCTGAAACGAGGGTAAAACTGGCCAGATTACTTGCAAGTTTAGGATTTAACCAGGAGGTTCCTTATCCCGATATCAGCACAAAAGCAAAAGCTCAGGAATTTATCGGCCTCGATATGAATAAGTTCAACGACGAAAAAGCTGTTTTCCTGAAAGAAATTGTGCCGCAATGGAAAGCTGCAGCTGCTGAAAGGGAAGCGAATTGGAATTAGAAAAGTTGAAAGGTTATGTTTCGACTCAGCACACCGACCAGTGGCACTACGATAGCTGAACATAACCGAAGCCAAAGGTTAAAGTATTTTAGGTAAAAGTAGAAAAAATATTATGATTAAAAATGTATTAAAAAGAAGTTTGCTTTTAATAGCAGTAAATTTGATTTGCGAAGTTTCGGTGGCTCAGTATTCGTTGTCGGGTGAGTTCAGGCCCCGTACGGAAATCAGTCACGGATATGCAACCCTGGCCGCCGAAAACCAGAATGTTTCAACATTTACATCACAACGTACGCGGTTGAATTTTTCGTACACAAGCGAACATATCAGGACAGGCCTAGTGGTCCAGGATGTGCGCTACTGGGGAAACCAGAGGCAATTGGTCGAAAACCAGGATTTTGCCATGTATTTGCACCAGGGTTGGGCCGAAATACTTTTTTCACCCAGATTTTCGCTCAAAGCAGGCCGACAGGAACTGAACTATGACGATCTGAGAATTTTCGGAAATGTGGGATGGACACAGCAAGGCCGTTCACATGATCTTGCACTCTTTAAATATGAAGGGGATATTAACCTTCACTTCGGGATTGCCCACCATGAAAACTCTGACAGGAGGAATAACATGTACAACGGGCCTGATGCATACAAAGACCTGCAGTTTGTCTGGTTAAACAAGACATGGTCAAACGAAGCGCTCAGCCTGCTGATTCTGAACAACGGTGTGCCGGTTATTGCACAGGGAAAACAGGAGAACCGTTATTCGCACACACTGGGAGGACGTTTCACCTTTAATCCAAAACCGCTTAACGTAGCCTCCAACTTTTATTACCAAACCGGAAAAGATAATATAAACAAAGACATCTCTGCATTCAACTTCCTGCTCGAAGTTTCGGCCCGCATTAATCCAACTGCAGTTGCCACATTAGGTATGGAAATCCTATCCGGAACTGAAAGTGGTGAAACAGAAAAAAATAATTCCTTCAATCCGCTTTATGGAACCAATCATAAATTCAACGGATACATGGACTACTTTTATGTAGGCAACCATCTGAACAATGTTGGATTGAACGATTATTATTTCAAATGGGCCTGCAGCAGGTTTAAAAATATTCAATGGAACCTGCACATCCATTATTTCACCTCAAATGCCAAATTGCCAAACAATGCCGGCAGCTACCTGGGAACCGAAATTGATTTCGACCTGACTTACACGGTTAACCCTTTTACCAAAATCACAGCAGGTTATTCGCATATGCTTGCCGGCGAAAGTATGGAAATTTTAAAACCATCAGGTAGTCATAAAGTTACGCAGAACTGGGCTTATCTGATGATTGCCGTTACGCCGAAATTCTTCTGATTATAAAAACACCTTTAAGTATTTTTATTAAATTTGCAATACAATTACCCGGAATTGGGAATTCCTGATTCCGGTTTTTATTTGGGAAAATGAGAAAGGCACGACTGATCAGGATTTTCAAAAAATTCCATAAATGGCCAGGAATCATTATTGCTTTCTTTGCTGTATTATATGCCCTTTCGGGGATCATCCTTAACCACCGGGAAACTTTTTCATCTATTGATATTCCACGCAAATTATTGCCACCAGGATACCAGTATAAAAACTGGAATCTTGCTTCTGTCAGGGGATCGACTGCCATTGGCAACGATTCTGTCCTGATATTTGGAAATATAGGGATATGGCTAACTGATAACCATTTATCCTGTTTTGAGGATTACAACCACGGCTTGCCAAAAGGCATTGACAAGAGGAAAATTTATGCATTGAAAAGCTATAATGGGAAGTTGATTGCTGCCACACATTTCGGTTTATTCGTCACTGACCGGTCAGAAATAAATTGGAAAAAAATCATCCTGCCGCTAAAAGAAAAACGCATGACTGATCTGACTTTAAAAGGCGATACACTCATAATCCTTACCCGCAGCCATCTCATTAAAACATTTAACCTGATTGATTTTATACCCATCAAACTTCCTGACCACCTGGGATATGAAAGAAAGGTTGGCCTTTTCAACACTCTTTGGGAGCTTCATAGTGGAGAGCTTTTCGGCATGGCTGGTAGGTTGTTTGTCGATATTCTGGGCATTACCGTTATCTGGCTTTCGGTTTCAGGCCTGATGCATTTCATTTTTCCGAAATGGATAAAAAGAAGAAAAGCAAGAATAGCTGATCCCAAAAGCCTCGTTGCCGCCAAACGTTTGAACCTGCACTGGCATAATGTAATCGGGTACATTGCAGTAACATTTTTAGTTATACATACCATAGCAGGGATGTTTCTCAGACCCCCTCTGTTAATCCCAATTGCCAGCAAAGAAGTCGGTATTATTCCTTACACCCACCTCGACAACGACAATGCCTGGCATGATAAACTCCGGAGGGTAGTATGGAACGATTCTATAGGGGCATACCTTTTTTCAACTTCAAAAGGATTTTATGCTTCGGGCGAATTGTTCGACCACCCCCTTGTGCCGGCACCTACGCAGCCCCCGGTCAGCGTAATGGGTTTGAATGTATTTGAACCTTTAACCCATGAAACCTATCTTGTGGGTTCTTTCACCGGAATGTTTGTATGGAACCTGAAAACCGGAATGGTGGTTGATTTTATAACCGGAAAACCCACCACTTATAACGTTTCAACAGGGCGACCGGTTGGGGATCACATGGTGGCTGGCTGGATGAATACATCCGTTGGCAAATCGTGGTGGTTCGATTACAATTCAGGTGCTAAGGGATTGGATCATAATACTGACTTTCCGGAAATGACCCGTGAAATGATCAGAAAAACTCCCATGTCATTGTGGAATGTAGCTTTGGAAATTCATACCGGCCGTATTTTTGAGCACCTTATAGGTCCATTCTATATCCTGATAGTTCCGCTTGCCGGAATCTGTCTGTTAACTGTATTGGTCAGCGGATTCTTAGTGTGGTGGCTAGGTTACCGGAAATTGAAAGTTTAACTACTTTTGAAAAAATTACATGTATAATAGATTTTAGCAGAATCAAAAATTGAAATAAAATGAACAAGTACCTTATTCAATCAGTCGCACTCCTTTCAATAGGTACCGGAGCAATACAATGCGCACAGCCACAAAAAACCCCACCACCCAATATCCTTTTCATTTTCAGCGACGATCACGCCACCCATGCCATAGGTGCATACGGTACTAAACACAACAATCCCGAACTTCACAAATATGTTAAGACACCCAATATCGACCGATTGGCAGAAGAAGGTATGTTATTTACAAATACTTTCTTTACCAATTCAATATGCGGGCCAAGCCGCGCGGCCATATTAACCGGAAAACACAGCCATCTGAATGGGATGCTGAACAACGACACCATATTCGACGGCAGCCAGCAAACTTTTCCAAAACTACTTCTGTCGGGTGGGTACGAAACTGTCTGGATTGGCAAATGGCACCTGTTTTCGGAACCAACTGGCTTCGATTACTGGCTTATCCTCGATAATCCCGGACAACAGGGCACCTATTACAATCCTGTGTTAGGTTCACCTAACGGGCGAGAAGCTGTTACCGGCCATACAGCCACCATCATCACCGACAGGGCTATTGATTGGTTGAAAAACCGGCGAAACTCCGGAAAACCATTCTTCCTGGCCTATTCGCACAAAACGCCACACCGCGAATGGGTACCCGGCCCCGACGAATACGATTTATACAAAGGAATTGACCTCCCTATGCCTACAAATTTTTACGACGATTATTCTACCCGAACTTCGGCACTCAGAGATCAGGAAATGGAGATCAACAGGCACATGAACGAACAGGACCTTAAACTGGTTCCTCCCGCCTATCTCAACCAGGAGCAGCTCAAACGCTTCATGGAATCGTATGGCCCTGATAATGATGAATTCCGAAAAGCAAACCTTACGGGCAATGCATTGGCAGAGTGGAAATACCAGCGATATTTGAAAGATTATCTACGGTCAGTAACTTCGATGGATAAAGAGATTGGACGGATTCTACAATACCTCGATGAATCGGGACTGGCAGAAAATACCATTGTGGTGTACAGTTCCGATCAGGGCTTTTATCTTGGCGACCACGGCTGGTATGACAAACGGTGGATGTATGAAGAATCACTAAGGATGCCTCTGATTGTGAAATGGCCCGGTGTAATCAACCCTGGGGCAGTTAACCATAATATGGTACAGAATATCGACTTTTCGGCCACATTTCTCGATGCTGGCGGTATTAAAATCCCATCCGACATTCAAGGCAAAAGTTTAGTACCCCTTTTAAAGGGACAACCGGTTAAAAACTGGAGGGATATTGTGTATTATCATTATTTGGCCTATCCCGATTGGCACATGGTAAGGCCACATTACGGTATTCGAAGCGAAAGGTACAAACTTATTCATCACTACTCGGTTGACGAATGGGAATTGTTCGATCTGGAAAAAGACCCCGATGAATTGGTGAATATTATTTCCAATCCTGATTATGCCCAAATTGTTGAAGAAATGGGCAGAAAACTGGCAGCTGAAAGAATGGCCGTAGGGGATACGGTTGAGTTTAAAGCAACATCACGGTATCACAGATAATAACCTTAAAACTAATTGACATGAAATTCAACAACATGCTCGATGCAATCGGTAACACGCCACACGTGAGGATTAACCGGCTTTACCCACCCGAATTTACTGTGTATGCTAAACTCGAACGAGCCAATCCGGGAGGTAGTATTAAAGATAGAATTGCCCTGTCGATGGTAGAGGATGCCGAGGCGAAGGGAATCCTTAAACCCGGCAGCACCATAATTGAACCCACATCAGGAAATACCGGGATCGGGCTTGGGCTTGTTACGGCCGTAAAAGGTTACCGGTTGATCCTGACCATGCCGGAGTCCATGTCGGTTGAGCGTCGGCGTATCCTTTCGGCTTATGGTGCCGAGCTGGTGCTAACTCCGCGGGAGCAGGGAATGAAAGGCGCCATTGCCAAAGCCAAAGAACTTGCAGACGAAATACCCGGGGCGTTGATTCCCATGCAATTCGACAACAAAGCAAATGTGGAAACCCACATTCGAAATACGGCACAGGAAATAATTACCGACTTTCCCGAAGGATTCGACTATCTGATTACCGGTGTAGGAACTGGTGGCCATATCACCGGGGTTTCGAAAGTATTGAAAGTAAAATTCCCGAACCTGAAAGTATTTGCAGTGGAGCCAAAATTATCTCCGGTAATTAGTGGCGGAGTACCCGGCCCCCACCCCATCCAGGGGATCGGTGCAGGATTCATCCCTTCGAACCTCGACATTTCCTTGCTCGATGGAACCATACAGATCGAAAAAGATGAAGCTTTTGAATACGCTCAAAGGGCGGCCAAAGAGGAAGGATTGTTTGTTGGAATCTCTTCGGGGGCTTCTTTGGCTGCAGTTGCAAAAAAAATTCCCGAAATCCCAGTAGGATCGAGAATTTTGACCTTTACCTACGATACCGGAGAGAGATACTTGTCAATTGAAGGGCTGTTTTAAGCCTGCTTGCAGCATCTGATCACAAGAGGAAGGTTCTCCTGCCCGAATGGACGGTTATCGAAACCACCATACAAGGCAATACCTTTCAGCCCGGCAACATCCATAAGCATGGTAAGGTCACTGCTGCCAATTCCCAATAATTCTGTCTGGCTTTCAATTACCTCACCAGTTGTTTTTATTGCCAGCCGGGTATGAAACCCGATTTCCCTTGTACCTTCTTCATATTTGTAATATCGCTCGAACCTGATATTTTCTGTTTCAATGACCGGAAGGGTGTCAGGCTTTTCAGCAAATATTTTATCGTAATTGAGTATTTGGAGCAAAAATACCCCTCCCGGTTTCAATACCGTGAGCACCCCACTGAAAAAGTCGCGCATCTGCATCGGATTCATCAAATGTACCAGTGTGTTCCCATAACAGATCACACTGTCGAATTTTGCCCGGCCAAACAACCGTGCAATGTGCAGCAAGTTGGCCCATTGATAGGTTACCCTTTCATGATGGCGGACTTCTTTAGCCTTTGCCAAAAGCGCCTTATTCAGGTCGATGGCCGTAACATTTGCTCCGCTTTCGGCAAGGTGAAATGCAAGTTCACCCGAAGCACAGCCCACTTCAAGAATTGCTTTCCCTTCAAGTGATCCGACTTCATTTTGTGTAAATGCCAGATGGGCGGGGTTATATGGAAAGATTTCCCCGTAGTATCCGGCAATGGAGGAATAAAATTTTTCCCGTAGGTTATTTACTATAATCATAGCTCTTATTGTTTTTCTATTCTTATTCGTACATCAACTGCAAAGATATCATTTCCTTTTCCCATTAACGGGTTAATATCCAATTCTTTTATTTCGGTAGTAAACCTAAGCATACTTGAAAGCCTTACAATAATCTCAGCAAAATACCGGATGTTAACACCATGTTTACCCCGATAACCCTGAAGTATTTTATAGGATTTCAGATTTCTGATCATCGAAAGTGCTTCTTCAATGGTAAGTGGCGCCAGCCCCGAAGTAACATCTTTCATTACCTCGACATAAATACCTCCTAGTCCGCAGAGAATGACATGTCCGAAAGTAGGCTCATATTTTGCCCCGATAAACATTTCTGTCCCGTATGCCATCTGAGAGACCAGCACGCCAGTTGCCGATTCGATATCCATCAGAAGCGAAAATTCTTTTTTAACACGCTCCTCGTTCCGGATATTTAGTACCACCCCTCCCACATCGGTTTTATGAATAGGCCCTACTACTTTCATAACCAGCGGGAAACCAATTTCTCTGGCAGCTTTCAAAGCGGCCGCTTCATCTGACACAACGCTCTCTCTGACCATAGGTATCCCTGCAGCTTTAAACAGGCTATGATTAACTTCGGGTGGCTGAAAACCCGGCATGGCCTCGTCAATCACCCTGCGAATTTCGGGTATATCCACCCCATCAAGAAAAATCCTTTCCTGACAAGGAGGAGGGGTATTCATGACCTTTGTAAGGGCACGCCCCAACAGCACTTCATCAGGGAAGTAAACATTTCCGCCCGACAAGAACATCGAAATATCCTCTTTTACTTCAATCGACGATGGTAAAATCGCATATATCGGCTTTTTGCACTCATGCAATTTTCTGTCGATAAGGGCATAAACATCGCGAACGGGGAAAAGTCCCGAACTTCCATAAATTACAGCCATGCCGTCCACATCGAAATCATTTTCGCAGGCATCGATGATGGTGCCGAGTTGCACGGCAGTTCCGGTGGCCAGAAAATCGATGGGATTTTCGACCGACGAACCGGGAAACAGTTTCTCTTTCAGTGCTTGTTTCAGAGGTGAATCCTGTATTTCGGGAATGGTAAGCCCTCCATCTTCAAGTACATCGGTAAGCATTACGCCCGGCCCGCCAGCATGGGTTATTATGGCAATTTTCTTCCCTTTCAGTTCTTTACAAAGAAAAACATTGGCAACGTTGACCAGTTCTTCGCGCCCGTAACAACGAACAATACCGGCTTTACGGAAAAGCGCCTCCACTGCCGAATCCGAACTTACCATAGCTCCGGTGTGTGATTGAGCGGCCCGGCTCCCCGCCAATGAACTTCCCGCCTTAATAGCAGCTATCTTACACCCTTTTCTGATCAGCGAAGTGGCATGATGTAACAATTTATCCGGATTCCTTATGGTTTCGAGGTAAAGCAGTTTTACCACCGGACTTACTCCAGGTTCGTATGTTTCGTCCAGATAAGCCAGAATATCTTCAACACTTGTCTGGGCACTGTTGCCTACCGACCAGATATTTGAAAAACGCAAACCGCTGGGGATCCCCGATTCCATAATAAATACAGCTGTAGCTCCCGATCCTGATATAAAATCACACCCAAAAGGCCACAACTTTGGGACAGGTGTGGTAAAAACACTGGAATGGTGTGGGGTAATAATACCAATGCAGTTGGGACCAATAAGTGTACCACCGACTGAGTTGACAGTATCAACTATTTTTTCTTCGAGGAGCTTCCCTTCAGGGCTGGTCTCGCTGAATCCGGCGCTGACAATAATAAATCCCATTGTATCTTTGGTATAGGCAAGCTTTTCAACAATCTCAGGACAAAAAACTGCAGGCACTGCGAGCACCCCTAAATCAACCGGTGGCAATTCATCCACCGATGAAAAAGAGCGCACTCCCTGTACTTCAGTTTCCTTCGGATTTACAACATACAAATCGCCTGTAAAATTATTAGCAATTAAGTTGTGAAGTAACTTCCCTCCAGGCTTCGAAAGCTGGTTAGAACCTCCAATTACTGCAATACTCCCCGGACGGAGCAGTTTTTCGTGGATCATATTTTGAATGTTTAATTTTGTTCAAATTTACAGAAAGCATATTAACGGATGCTGATATTTTTCATTTCAAGGCACTACATTTATCCCATCAACTTACAGAATTTGTAGTTTTGAAACAAATTGAAGGCATGTCGAAAACTGAAATCCAGAAAATCACGGTTTTACTGACACTGAACCAGTCTGATACCAACCTTATGCTGGCTGGGATCAGACTTGCTGTTTCATTCAATAAAGAATTGAAGCTTCTTTATTTGGCCTATAACAACAAAAAAGAATACAAAGCATTGATCCACTTAGAAAAATATGCCCTGATCATATCCGGGAAAGTACCCGAATTAAAAGTGTCCTTTTCGATATTGCAAAATCCGGGGAAAAATTTTGCAAGGATTATTTCAGATGAAATGGAGACAATAATTCTGGTTGCAGGTTCATCAAGATTCAAAGAATTGTCGGGGCACTTGAGAAAAAGCCCGGTACCCTACCTGTTTATTGACGAGAACCGACCATTTGAGTCCGGATTTGAGAAAGTCATTATCCCGGTTGATATGAGGCAACAGAATAAAGATTCCTTGCTTTGGGCCGTTTTCTTCGGGAGAAATAACCATTCAGAAATTATTGCAATAGGAGCAAATGATAAAAGCAGGGAAGCCCGACATGAGGTAGCCAGGCACATGAATGCCTTGAAAAAATTTTTAACAAAAACCAATGTATCCCATAAAATATACAAAGGAAGCCGTGGAAGCCTTTCAATACAGCGCGAAGCGCTGGAAAGGGCCATACAGCTGAACTCAGACCTCATTATAGTGCTTGGTAGTTCATTTATTACCTGGATTGACCGTCTGATTGGCCTTCCTGAAGGAAAAATCATCAATATGGCCGGGAAACTTCCTGTTTTGCTGGTAAACCCACGGAGGGAGACCTATTTGGTTTGCGATTAGCTAAACTTCAGAACATTTTGGATAGTTTTGCATTGAAATTTTATATATGAACATAAAACTGTACCGTTTAATATTTTGTTGTGTCCTGCTTATGGCCAACGCTTTTTCTGTTAAGGCTCAGAAACCGGAATTTCAGTTATTGTTCGAAGGCATTGGTGATAACCGTGAATTTGGCAGGGGGCCTTTGTTGTCGCAAACAATTCTTGGTACCCTTGGCGCTTTCGAATTAAGGTTCACTGCCAACGGGCATAACCTTACGACAGGGTTGAGCCATCTTTTTGAATTTGGCAGCAACATGAACTACCATAAGCCAAATCTTATATTCTATTACCAGTTCGAAGATAAATCGAAGTCATTTCATTTCGGTAGTTTTCCACGCCGGAGCCTGGTTGATTTTCCTTTGGCCATGCTAACGGACACCCTGATGTATTTCAGGCCAAACATTGAAGGGATGAGAGGGGAATACCGTTGGGAATGGGGCCATCAAAACCTTTGGGTTGACTGGACCGGACGGAAAACAGATGTTGTTCGTGAAGCGTTTACAGCAGCAAATTCGGGTGAATTCAGGTTCAGTAACTTTTTCGTTCAAAACTACATTTTGCTCAATCATTTAGCCCACAGCAAACTACGCGGTGAAAACGATCATATTAACGATAATTTTGGCTATTCTATTATGGCTGGATGGCGTTCTCCTTCAAATACTTCCTTTTCCGGTTACCTGAAAGCCGGAATACTGGGGTCTGTATATAGGGAACGTTCGGTTTCCGATGGTTTTATTCACGCAAAAAGTCTAATTGCAGAGAGTTATCTTAAAGCTGGTAATTTAGCTCTGTGGAACACCCTGCATGCAGGGAAGGGGCACATCTTAACCACGGGCGACCCGTTCTATCGTGTGGATAATTATTTAAGGGCCGACGCTATATGGCATTTCATCAATCACAAACAGGTTAAAGGGCGTTTCAATTTATCGTTCCACCTATCGGATTGGAAATATCTGGATCATTCGCAGCAGATTTCAATAATTTATATCCTCACAAAAATCTGATTTCCAACCCAATATCATTTTGGTTAATTTTTTTAGAAAATTTTCTCGCTAAACAAATCCATCAACTCTTGCTTGTGTTGAAATATGTAATAACTTTGCATTTCAAAGTACTTTATATAATTGATTATGGAATCACAACAAGAACACCTTGAGAGTTTAAAAGAGATCAGGTCGATAATGGAAAAATCCTCCCAGTTTATGTCACTGAGCGGATTATCGGGTGTCTTTATTGGTATCACGGCCATATTAGGAGCAGCGGTAATTTTCATTTATAAATACGACTTTTTCTTTGGCCGTTACTATCGGGGAGGGGTTTTTCTTAATGAGGATTTGCTGTCTGGCAATGAACTTTTCAATTTCCAGGTTTTTTCAGCCATAGTCCTTCTGGTTGTTTTAATAATTGCAATCGGGTTCGGAATCGTTTTTACTGCACGAAATGCCCGTAAGAAAGGGATGCCAGTCTGGAGCAGCAGCGGCCGTCGGATGGTAATAAACCTTTTTGTCCCATTGGCTGCCGGGGGAATGTTCTGTCTGGCATTGCTTTATCATGGAATAATATATCTGATTGCGCCGGTTACTCTTATTTTTTATGGCCTTGCCCTTTTTAATGCCGGAAAATATACCATTAAAGACATCAGGTATCTGGGAATAGCACAAATTGCACTAGGCATTTTAGCTTCACTTATGGTTAGGTACGGATTGGTTTTCTGGGCTATTGGGTTTGGAATGTTGCACATAATTTATGGACTGACAATGTATTTCAAATATGAAAGAGTTAATAAGCAATCTTAATAAGCTCTTTGAAAGCCGGATACGTCTGGGGGCAATGTCGGTTTTGATGGTCAGCGACTGGGTTGATTTTAATACCCTCAAGGAAACGCTCGACATAACTGACGGTAACCTCGCAAGCCATATTAAAGCATTGGAGGAATCAGGATATGTGGAAGTAAAGAAACAGTTCATCCGGAAAAAGCCCAATACAAGTTACAGGGTAACACAAACCGGACGAGCCGAATTTGAGGACCATCTGAAAGCCCTTGAGAGAATTATACGCTCGAACGATTAATTTTTTTTTCATTTATTACTTTGTCATTCAAAGTTCTTTTATACTCATAAAATAATTAAAGCTATGTCACAGAATGTAATGACCTTTTTAGAACGAAATTCTGCCATCATTAAAATGGCAGTAATAGCAGTATTATCAATTCTGCTGCTGATACCGGTTGTAATGATCAGTTCACTGGTAATGGAACGAAAAGTGCGGCAAAATGAAGCGCTCGAAGAAGTAAGCTCAAAATGGGGCCTCGAACAGCAAATAGCTGGGCCAATACTTACAGTTCCTTACACGACATTTGACCTGAACAGGGAAAACGAAAGAATTAACGTATCAAAAAAATCAGTCTGCTTTCTTCCTTCCAAACTGGAAATGGACGCCACAATAGTTCCTGAAATCAGATACAGGGGGCTGTTTAAAGTACCGGTATATCGATCCGACCTGGACATAAGGGGCTATTTTGATCCACCGGTTATTGCAAGTAACAATCCGAACATTGAAATAGACTGGGAAGGTGCATCAGTAACAATGGGTTTATCGGATATGAGGGGAATTGCTGAACCTGTAGTGTTCGGGTGGAACGGAGCGATACTGACATGTGAACCCGGGGTTTCGGTTGATAATATCCTGAAATCGGGTATTACAGTAAACAAGGTAATCAATGGCCCTGCGCCCGAATTAAAATATGAATTCGATATAAACCTGGCCTTGAATGGTTCGAAAAGGCTTAGCCTAACTCCTTTAGGAAAGGAAACATCTGCCAAAGTTACTTCAACCTGGAAAAATCCCAGCTTTGATGGGGCATTTTTGCCCACTGAACGAAATATTTCAGACCAAGGATTCAGTGCTTCGTGGAAAGTTCTTGAACTGAACAGAAATTACCCTCAGACATGGATCGACAAGAAATATGACATAGATGGATCTGCCTTTGGAGTATCATTAATGTTTCCGGTTGATAACTATCTGCTCACCGAAAGATCGATGAAATATGCCATATTATTTATTGCTCTTACTTTTATGACCTTCTTTTTCATTGAAATCATCCATAAAAAGAGGGTACATCCGGTACAATATATCCTGATAGGATTTGGATTGATACTTTTCTATCTCCTTCTTTTATCGCTTTCGGAACATATAGGATTTAACTTTTCGTATCTGGCTGCCAGCTTAGGCATCATAGTAATGGTAACAGGATATTCATCAAGCATATTGAAAAGCAGAAAACTTTTGCTTCTTATGACTTTTGTTTTGGTTATCCTTTATGGTTTTTTGTTTATTCTGCTTCAAATGGAAGAACTTACCCTACTGATCGGGAGCATTGCACTGTTCATTATCCTTTCGCTTGTCATGTATTTATCACGAAAAATTGATTGGTATAACCTATCGGGCAAAGTTACAGAGAATCACTACCAGCTACCTGATCAGCACCATTTCATCGAGTAAATACCCGGCTCCGGCAAATTTATCGATTATAAACAGGGCATACCGCATATCAAGGGCAATATTCCGGCACTGATCGGGATCATACATAATATCGCTCATGGTTCCCTCCCAGCAACGGTCAAAGTTGATCCCTATCAGGTGCCCGTCGGAATTCAGTACAGGGCTGCCTGAATTTCCCCCTGTTGTATGGTTTGATGCAATAAAACAAACCGGCATTTTACCATTATAACCATATTCGCCGTAATTTTTATTTTCATATAACTCTTTGAGCCGGGCCGGAACATCATAATCATAAATACCGGGATCGTCTTTTTCCATTATCCCTTCGAGGGTAGTATAATGTTTGTAAATTACACCGTCACGCGGTTCATAACTTTCTATCTTTCCGTAGGCCACCCTGAGGGTTGAATTGGCGTCAGGATAAAAAGCCTGTCCTTCCTTCATTTTCATAATGCCTGCCATATAGTGCTTCATAGCATCTTCGAGGTTACCTTCAATAAGTTGTATCGATGGATTAACCTGGGTATCATAAAAATTCCTCAAAGATCTGAATAGCATAAACAGCGGGTCTTTTTCCAAAGATTTAATTTTATTGACCGAATTGGAGTTAATCATTTCATTCAGTTTATTATGGTCGGAAAGAACCGATTTCCGGTACAAATGGGTAACGAGTTTATTACCGTCGTATTTTCGGAGAACCTGGCTTAAATCAGCCGGAATATACTTGGACGGCAATTGCCGGGCAAGCATGGGTAGCAGAACATTAAACATCTCTTCATCAATTGGCTGGTGAAAATCCTTGAAAAAATTGTCGATAAGCTGCTGAAGCGACTGCCACGAAGATTCAGTCATTTCTTCACGATGTTCGGCTTGCCGGAGAAATGCATTAAAATAGTTGGCAACCATAAATACTTCAATGCCACTCCATGCTATTTCCGCATAAATGTCGGATGCCCTGGCCATTGGTGCATATTCGGCATAGCTTAACCTGAAAAGGTCAAACAAAGGTGCAAATTCTGAGTCCCATCTACTTTCCGATATAGCCCAGTCCATAAAATCTCGTTCAAATTCCTGTTTCCGTTCTACTGCTTTTAATCGTTCAAGTCCCAGAATCTCACCTTGCCATCTTTTCCATGAATTAGAAATGCCTGCATATTTGGATGAGTATTGGATCCTGACTTTTGCTTCCTTAGCCATATGCCGTCCCATGATTTCAAGTTTCAGGTCCCGAATGGCAATCCGATCCGGGTTACGTTGCTTCTGTATCAAGTCAACTGCATAAGAAGGAAGATACTGTGTTGTTCGCCCCGGGTATCCAAATACCATGGTAAAGTCTTCATGTTCAACTCCTTTGAGCGAAATCGGAAAGAATTTTTTTGGCTTGAATGGAATGTTATCTGGCGAATATGTTGCAGGTTCATTATCTTTTCCGGCATAAACCCTGAATAGTGCAAAATCGCCAGTATGGCGCGGCCACATCCAGTTGTCGGTATCGCCTCCAAATTTTCCGATTGAAGAGGGAGGGGCCCCCACAAGCCTGACATCGGTATAAACTTTATAAACTTGCAAGAAATACTGGTTGCCATAAAAAAATGGGCGTACTGTTGCCCTGAATTTTCCATTTTCCTGTGCTTCACGTTCAATTGCATTAATATTGCGGGCAATGGTAGTAGTTTTATCCTCTCCAGTTAAACTATCGGTTCCTTCCACTACCCTTTCTGTCACATCTTCCATCCTTTCAAGGAAACTAACACTTAATCCCTGATTTGGCAGTTCCTCGTTCCTGCTATTAGCCCAGAATCCATAGGTAAGGTAATCGTTTTCAACCGAACTGTGTTGTTGTATCTGCCTATATCCACAATGATGATTAGTAATAAGCAACCCATCGCCTGAAATTAATTCTCCAGTACAACCGCCTCCAAACAACACAACCGCATCTTTCATCGATGCCTTATTGATGTCGTAAATATCCTGCACAGTTAACCGGAAACCCATTTGCTGCATTTCATCCAGGTTATATTTTTCGATGTATAGAGGCACCCACATACCTTCGCGTGCAAAAAGGGCCGAAATCAAAAGGATAACGCTGGCAACCAAAAGCAGTAGTCTTTTCATTGTAATGTATAAAAATTGAGATTTTTCAGATTTTTCAAATTTACAGATTATATTGAAAAAACAGTTGGAATCATTATTTGAGGAGCATTTCACTAAACTGGTTATTAAATTAAAAAGGCTGCATAAAATTCTTTTCACACAGCCTCCCTTCCAACATTAAAAATTTACAGTACTACCTGAAAATATCTTCTTCTTTCTGATAACCTTCCGAGACTACAGTAAATTTAATGTTATGCTTATTTACCAGATCACCATGGAACAAAAATGAGGGCACAAGCATTTCGCCATTACTGGTTGTCTGGAAAGTTCTTTCACATTCAAGTCCGCTCCCGAGCCGGAAAGCTATTTCGGCAGCTACTGAAGCCATTTTTTGGATGGGTTTATAAATGGTGCAGGTTTGTGTACCTTTTACGATTTCCTGAAGGTTAAGCAAATCGGCATCCATTCCGGCAACCAAAACCTTTCCGGCAAGTCCGGCTTCTTCAAGTGCACGTATAGAACCCATGGCAATAGCATCGTTCCCAGCCAGAATAGCATCGGGTTTATTTTTATTATTGTTCTTCAAAAAATCACTGGTAATTTTATATCCTTCACTTTCTTCCCAGGCTTCGGTAAAAGTATTTAGTACAATTCTCACATCGCCTTTCTCAATCAGAGGAGAAAGTACATTCATTTGTCCGAGATAGAGAAACTGACTGTTGTGATCACTCCTTGCCCCTCCAATCAATATATAATTACCTTCAGGTTTTACGGTAGATAAATACCTGGCCTGAAGTTCCCCGATCATGACATTATCGGTCGAAACATAATAATCGAGTTTACTGTTCAGAATCAATCGGTCATACGAAATTACCGGAACACTCATTTTGTTGGCCTCTTCAACAATTTTTGCCGCTGCAAACTGATCAACAGGGACAACCACCAGCACATGAACCCCTTCGGAAAGCAGTTTTTGTGCCTGTTTCAACTGTGTATCGGCGTTATTACCAGCCTCAACTACCGTTACTTCACCACCGAGTTCTTTCATTTTCGAAATGAAATAATCCCGGTCACTTTCCCAACGCTCCTTATCAAGGGCATGTAATAAAAATCCGACTTTAACTGTTTTTTCTTTCTGGCATGCACCTATTAAAAGGGCGAATAGAAAGCAGGCGATAATTCTGATTAGATATTTCATAACATAAGTAGTTTAGATAATACTTTTATTACGAAATATTAGTCAAAGATGTTATCCTCCAAATGGATTAATTAACATTTCTTCTACAGTTTTTTCAGAAATTCAATATCTCAAAATATATCTGATGAACAGGAAGTCCAACAACATTAAAATATGATCCGTTGATGCTTTTAATTCCGGCAAGCCCAATCCATTCCTGTATCCCATAGGCTCCAGCTTTATCAAAAGGTAGGCACAACCCGATATAATATCTGATTTCTTGCGCCGTTAGCTCCTTAAACTCGACATGGGTCACCGAAAAAAAGTCTTTTCGTTTCAATCTAGTGGTAAGACATACACCTGTAACTACCTGGTGGGTTTTACCACTTAACATTTTAAGTATCTCAATGGCATGATCAATGTCTCTTGGCTTTCCCAGAACTTCGCCTTCCAGCCAGACAATGGTATCAGCCGTAATGAGCAACTCCTGAATAGTTAGGGTACTATATAGCGAATCAGCTTTTTTTCGTGCAAGATAAACCGGAATTTCTTCCATCAACATACCTTCGGGGAAGTCTTCTTCAATATCGCATATCCTGACTGTAAAATTCAGGCCAAGTTCACTCAGTAATTGTTGCCTCCTTGGCGAAGCCGAACCAAGAACATATTTATAATCGGGGAACCAAACCATTTAAAATGCCTGTTTTTCGGTGAAACCATTGATAAACCATTTACCCTGTGCCCGCATAACCTGCTCAATAATGTCCCTGACACATCCTTCGCCACCTTTGCGATCGGAAACATACCGTGAAATGAGTTTGATTTCGGGGGCTGCATCAGCCGGACAAGTGGCAATACCAACCTTTTTCATAATCTCGTAATCAACAAGGTCGTCGCCCATAAAAAGTATTTTTTGTGCCGATATGCCTGTTTTTTCCATAAAATCATAGAGCGATGATAATTTATCTCTCACATTATCAAAGTAATATCCAACCCCTAACCGTTGATGCCTTAGCCTTACGCTCTGCTGGCCACCCCCGGTAATCACTCCAATTACCAAACCGCTTTCGATGGCTAATCGTATGGCATACCCGTCTTTAACATTTGCTGTGCGCATTGGATCACCTGCTGGGTCAAGTGGCGAGGTATCGGAAGATAAAACTCCGTCTACATCAAAGAGCAAGGCCTCTATGTTTTTTAAATCATCTTTGAAAAACGACATAATTCTATTTTTTATGCAATGTATAAATATGTTCCGATAAAATGGTGTAGATTTTTAAGAGTTCATGGTTATTTTCAAGTTCTTTCTTATGCCGCCCGGTAATTCCTTTGTCGTTTCTTACTGCGGGGCCTGTCTGAGAAATGAAAGGATGCAATTCAAACGCTTTATGAAGAGTTTCTTTCATTAATGGATACAGAACTTCATAACTAAGCTGGTTTTCCTCAAGAATCCCTGCAGCAATTGAGTACAAGTGGTTGACAAAGTTGCCCGAAAACACCGCAGCAATATGAAGTATCAGGCGCTGATGGCTATTGGCATATTGCACGTTTCCCGCTACTTTGGCACCAATTTCAAATAGCATGCTGGTTAAATCATCAGTTGAGCCTTCAATAAAAACGGGTATTTCCCTGAAATTGATGCTTCTGGCTTTTGAAAAGGTTTGTAACGGATAAAAAACACCAGATTTAGCAGTATAATCCGCAAATATGTCGATGGAGAGGCTGCCCGAGCAATGAACCAGGATTTTTCCTGTGAGGCCTGCATTTTTAAGAAAACCGGTTACGGCATCGTCCTTTAATGCTATAAAATACATGTCAGCATTTCGATCAATTTCTTCAAGTCGGTTGGTCCAATTTGTTTTAAGCAGTTGTGCAAGTTCCCGGGCAGATTTTTCGGTACGGCTATATACCTGTACTATATTGAAACCTGTTACAACAAGGCGTTTTGTTAAGTGCCAGGCAACATTCCCAGCTCCTATCATAACAACGGAAAAGCTCATTACTTTAAAATTTCTTCAAAAGTAATGAGCCCTTCGACAAAATAAAACTAACAGCTAATCTTTTGCAATTTTATATCGGTCTTCAACAGCTTTCCAGTTAATAATATTCCAGAAATTTTCAATGTAATCACCTCTTAAGTTCTGATATTTCAAATAATAAGCATGTTCCCAGACATCGATCCCCAAAACCGGGGTTCCACACTTTTCGGCTACATCCATCAATGGATTGTCCTGATTTGGTGTGGCAGATACAAAAAGTTTACCTTCGCTATCGACCGACAACCATGCCCAACCGCTTCCAAACTGAGAACGAGCTGCCGTTCCGAACTGTTTTTTAAATTCATCGAATGAACCTAAGTCATTTTCAATGGCCGTCTTAAATTCATCTGATATTTCACGGTTTCCGGGAGCCATAATTTCCCAGAAAAGGTTATGATTATAAAAACCACCCCCATTATTTCTAACAACAACTGGGTAAGTACTCATCTTCGAAAAAATATCTGCCAATGGGGAATTTACCATTTCAGTTCCATCGGCTGCTTTCATAAAATTATCGAAATAAGCTTTATGGTGCCTCGAATAGTGAATTTCCATTGTCATGGCATCGATATAGGGTTCAAGGGCATCAAATGAGTATCCAAGATCAGGAAATACATGACCCTTAAAAACATTTGTTTCGGAGGCACATGAAGTGATAGCACCTATAAAAGGGGCTGCAGCGGCAATGGATCCAACAGTTGCAATAAAGTTTCTTCTTTTCATATCTTTTATTCTTTTTATTTTTTCTATCCAAACAACAGAAATCATAAAAAGTTCGATAATACCTTAACTATGAATGAATTGATTTTTCATTTCATCAGGCGAATGCCATAGGAGCAAACAATAAAAGAATGAAAAAAATGAAAGTCCCATGTGTGTTTCAAGATTTGAATCCCCAAAATTTGCTATGGAAAAAGCTATCATGAATAAGGAGAAAACAATATTTGAATAATGTTTCCCTTTAAAAAATGGAATAAGAATGGCTACCAATATCCAAAAAAATCCTAAAATTCCAAATTTAACCAGGTAATTGAGGTATTGGTTATGCGACGAAGCTCGTTTATCCATATCCAATCTGGAGTGCATTTCATCATATACTTCATTGTATTTTATTTTCCAGTTTCCAGTACCAATACCTAACAGGGGATTCCTGCCAATCAGAATAAATGAAGCCTTCAAATATTCAATCCGTTGTGCCAGTGATTTATTGTTGGGATCACCAGAATTTAAATAGCTGTCAATTTCCCAAATAGTTTGATAAAGTCTCGGATAAATTGAGAAAAATCGGTTTTTAAATTTATAATTTGTAACCCCACTTTCAATCATCGCAATATCCTCTTCAGTAAGTTGTGAAACTGCAACGCTATCTTTCCTGAGCCCCATACTTGTCAAATAGCGTATGAGCGTATTACTTAGCTGATAACCGTTTATTACATGATCATATTTTATATTGCTTCTCTTGTTCCATTCTTTTCTTAGTTCATCATGACATATATATACATATACCAGGTTTCCATTTTCACGTGCAAGGTTTTCAAAATCAAATTCATAATTATTTCCCGACATTGTTTTATATTCTATATTATTGACATCGATGGCTTTAAAACTGTAAAAGTCTCTGATAACGGTACCGGTAAAATAAACAGGGACCATAATGCAGAAAAAAAGTAACAACAAAAAGAATAGCCTGAATTTTTTAAGGGAAATTTTATAAATGTAATATAATAGAAAAATAATTATTGTTCCAAAGAATGAAATAATACCAATAAGCGATTGAAGTAAAAATAGAAAAGATGTCAACCATAAAAACAAACCCAAAATGATAATCCGGTAGTAGCTTATTTCATTCTCAGGAGTATTTATAAAAAAATAACCAAGTAAAATTAATGAAAGAATCACTTGAAATGAAAAACGAATATGAGAAATATATCCTGCATTTCTAAAGTCATCAGTTATTGAATCATGAAGTAGAATATAATTTACAGAATAAATTAGGCTTGAAACAGTTACAGCAATAATGAATATTTTAAATACCAAAAATATTTTTGAAGCAGGTAGTTTGGGAGAAAAATAAAATGCTAATGGCATTAGCAACCAGAAAATTACTTTCCTCAATTCATAAAGTGCAAATTGAAAATCGCGTGTGAATAATGTTCCAAATAGATACACGCAAAAAATTGATAGGATGAATAACAGACCAGCAATTTCCCCTTTCATGGATTGGGGGTGTAACCAAGACCTGAACAGTAATACCTGAAGCAGAAGGAATCCTGAAAATATACTGACAAGAGCTTCAGAAAATGGAAAAACAATTGCCAGGGAAACTAAAGAGATAAAAAACAAATTCTCTCTGAGATTATTAATCCTACTAAAAAATTGATTCATACAGCTCGGCAATAGTTCAGAAAAATAACGAACATTAATTTTAATAATTATTCCATTGCGAAAAAATTAACCAAAATGGGGATAATTAAAAGCAAGAAACCCTGGCTCAAGGAAGAACCAGGGTTTAAATAAGGAGGCGACGT
>JBBIHB010000006.1:0-123649 GCA_037447215.1 Bacteroidales bacterium | reverse complement strand
GACTCACGGGTTAAACTCAAAAAGCTTTATCCGTCAATTTTGACTTGACATGACACTACATTACCTTTTGGCTAACCTCCCCGGTTTCTTTATTCTTCAGGATAACCTTTTTGCGGCCATCGGGAAGGGTTTCGGTTTTAACCAGCCAATGTGCCTTATCATATTCAACAAAGGCGGTAAGAGGTTCAACTTCGTTATCGCCACGCCACTCTTTCAGTTCAACAGGTTCCCATTTTTTGGTTTTGGCCGATTTGTAGCAGGCATCCATCACTGCGTTAACCACATAACCATCGTAAAAATCTTCGATGGGCGAAATTCCCTTTTCGATTGAGTCGAACATATCGGCAAACATGGTATTGTAGCCCAGTTCGTGTACCTCGTCGCCTACCGGAAAAAGCCAGCCACTTTCGGTTTCGGCCTTTTCGGCCACATAACCGCCCCTTCCTGGCGCCGAAAACATTTCAAACCCTGTGCGCAGGAAATTGTCGAGACGGATGCTTCCGTCGGTGCCGGCCACCTCATCTTTCAGTTCCATACCCCCCCGGAAGCACCAGCTTACTTCAAACTGACCGATGGCCCCGTTGGCATAACGCACCAGGCCAATGGCATGATCTTCAGCGGCTATGGGTTTCACCTGAGTATCAGCCCAGCATACTACTTCAACCGGTCTGATATGTTTGCCTATAAAACTCCGCCCGATTTCGATACAATGACATCCCAGGTCGAGAATTGCGCCCCCGCCCGATAATTCGGGGTTCCAGAACCAATCACTGTGCGGTCCGGGATGAGCTTCGCGCGAACGAACCCACAATACCTTTCCAATGGCGCCTTCAACCACCGAATGGTGTGCCTTGAGGTGCTTCGGTGTGTAAACAAGGTCTTCGAGGTAGCCATGAAAAATTCCGCTGCTTTCAACCTTTTGAAGAATCTCCCAGGCCTCTCCGGCATTGCGCGCCAAAGGTTTGGTGCATAGCACAGCCTTACCGGCATCGGCGGCAGCAAAAATGGCATCGCAGTGCAGGTTATTTGGGAGGCCCACCACTACTACATCCACTTCCGGATCGTTGATAGCCTCCAGCATATCGGTGGTATATTTCGGAATATTGTAGTCGCCGGCAAACACTTTCGCCCTCTCCTCCGAACGTGAGTAAACCGTTACTACTTTGTCGCGGCTGCGAAGGCCGTGCAACGACATGGTGTAAAAGGTACCGATTAAGCCCGTACCCAGCATAGCAATTCGTTTCATGGTATCTGTTTTTAATATGTTAAAACTAATTGGTAGGTAAATTACTCGGGCTGACCAACTGGGTAAACCAAACCCTGAAGTTTGATTTCTCATCGATGGTATTGCCGGCCGATGCATAATCGCAGAAAACAGCAGGGACCGGTTGAGCAGCCGATTCGGTGAAAGTTTCTATATTTAACGATGCTTTAAACTGCATCCAGATGTTATTATCCTTTTCATCAGCAACATCCAGATTTATAAACCCCTCTTTATTTACCACCGGTTGAATAACCGAATGAATAACCGGACCGGGAAGTCGGGCATCACGTGCTAAAACCGCCGGGCCGCGCATCAGGGCAATGTGTTCAGGATAGGCTCCCTGCCTGACAACCCTGCCCCGCATATCCAGTTCCAGGACTATATCATCACCGGATTGCCAGTTACTTCTGACAGTTGCAACTTCTCCAGCTTTGACTTCTTTTACTTGTTTGCCATTGACTGTCAAACGGCTCTCACCGCTCCAGGCAGGTATGCGTATCCCTATTATCAATTTTTCGTTTTTTGGTATGTCAATTTTTATATAACCCCTCCCATCAACAGGGTAATTGGTCAATAGGGATATTACAGCTTTTTGTTTTCCGGGAGTAAGTAATTCGCTTTTCCCGCTTGTAAAAAAATTTACCTGAACCCCGTCTTTTGAAGACATTACAGCGGTTAACGGCAAAGTAAACAAACCCCGGGGCCCGCTTGCAGTGCAACAATTGAGTCCCATGCCACATTGCTCGCTGCTATGTTTTGGTCCGCCCGACAATGAAGTGTATTTTGCCCAGTCCGATCCGTCCATATCCATAGCGCCAAGCAAGGCATTGTAATAAAATTGCTCTATTGCATCGGCAAATTTTGCATCGCAGGTCAACTGCAGCAATTGCTGGCTCAAATAAATCCAGGTAACCGTAACACAGGTTTCCTGAAAATGATAAACCGGCAAAACCTTGTAATCCTTTCCCCCAAACGAGCTTTCGGCAGGAGCCCCGGAACCGGCAATATAATTCTCTGTATCGAGGATGTTCTGCCATGATTTTTCGACAACCATGCCGTACTCTTGACGTCCTGTGAGGCGGTATATCTCGAGAAGGCCCTTGTAACATGACATCATTTCGTAAGCTTTCTGACCCTGTTCTGGGCCATACCTGTTTTCTGGCCGGGGAAAGCGTGTCGCTACATCAATATTTGATTTGGTGATCAACTGAGGCCCTTCAGCAGTCTCCCACTGTTGCACAATTTCTCCGGTAAAATCGAGGAAACGTTTCTCTCCTGTCCTCACATAGAGCTGGCATATAGGTTCGAGAACCGAAGTTGCTGCCATTCCCTTGTGGTTTCCTTTTGTAACAATCTGAACATTTTTGTCGGCCAGCTCTTTGATAAGGTGGTCGGCAAACCTGACAGCCGTTTGCAGAACATTTGCGTCGTTCGTAATATCGTAATACGCAATTAATCCAATCAAACAATATTTACGTCCCCAGATATCCCAGGCTTCCAATTGCCTTTCGGAGCTGTAATTCCCGATATAGCCATTGGGGGTTTGGGTAGCCATAAGCCCGGCAACTGCTTTGTCCAGGACATCTTTAAGCTGAGGTTCGGGGCGATTACGGTAGGCCAGAACTGCCGATGTAAACCATTTCCCCCAGATTTCATTCTGCCAGCACGATGTTTCGGTACGGTTGCGAAAAGGTTCAATAAGCCTTTCAACATCCTGTGCAAGAATGCGGTTTGTATAAGAAGCATCAAGACTTTGGCCTACAAACCCTCTGATGATGGCATGATTGGCAGGATAAAGTTTATCTTCAATTACCGGTTTAATCCGGGCTTTTGGATTTCCTGAAGACATCCGGACAAATGGTGTTACAGTAATGATATAGAATATTACAAGTAACAAAAGGTTTTTCATAGTAACTGGTTGTCATAAAATTGTCCACTAAAATAGTGAAAAATCAAAAGGCATCTTTTACCAAACGGGTTATTAACTGGCCTAAACAATGTATAGACCATCTTCTACTTATTAAATGCTGAAAATATCCCTTAATTCTTTGTTGCTCAGGTTGCCAATCCAGTTTTCTCCCGTAGCAACGGTCATTTCGGCCAGTGCTTTTTTCTGTTGAATCGTGGCATTGATTTTCTCCTCAAATGTATTTTTAGTGATAAACCGGTGCACCATCACATTATTTTTCTGACCGATACGGTAAGCCCTGTCGGTTGCTTGTGCTTCAACAGCCGGATTCCACCACAAATCGTAATGAATTACATGGCTGGCAGCTGTCAGGTTCAACCCTGTTCCAGCAGCTTTCAGTGAAAGCAGGAAAATTTTATCGGCATGGTTGGTTTGAAACCGGTCAATCATTTCCTTTCGCTGGTTGAGCGAGCAACCTCCATGAATATATAGCGGATCATCGCCATATCGGTTTGCAATAAATTTATGAAGCATAGCTGCCATTTCGTTGAACTGGGTAAAAATCAGCACCTTTTCGTTGCTGTCGAGAATAACATCAAGCTTTTCGAACAATAAATCGGCTTTACCGCTCAGGGCAGGATCGTGATTTCCGTTTTTAAGAAACTGTGCAGGATGGTTACAAATCTGCTTCAACGCAAGGATCATTTGCAGGATCAAGCCTTGACGCACGAACAGCGCCTGCTGCCCGGAAATGTGAATTTCTTCGATTGCCTCCATTGCCTTTTCGAGTGTTTTCTCATACAGGCTTGCCTGGTCGTAGGTCAGATTAGAAAAGCTGTCAATTTCAATTTTATCGGGGAGATCGGAAATAATAGTTTTATCGGTTTTGAGCCGGCGCATCAGGAAGGGCGATGTCACTTTTTTCAGTTTTCGGCAGTATTGGCATCGTTTAGCTGCTCAATAGGATTTGCATAGGTTTCTTTGAACGACTTCACGGTTCCCAGAAACCCCCGGTTGCTGTAGTCCATAATACTCCAAAGTTCACTTAACCTGTTCTCTACCGGGGTGCCGCTCATGGCTATAAAATTCGCGGCAGGGATTGATTTGATTGCCTTTGTTTGCCCGGTGGCTTCATTCTTAATATTCTGGGCCTCATCGATCACCAGTGCATACCATTTTACTTTTTTCAGGATGGAAGCATCCGAGCGTGCAATTCCATACGATGTAATCAGTACCTCGTAACCTTTGAGTTGTTTGAGATCTCGATTGACTCCATGATAAACAGCAATGATGACCGATGGCGCAAATTTCTGAAATTCGGCCTGCCAGTTAGTAAGTAAACCCGTGGGCGCTACCACCAGTACCTTCTCGTGAATCATATGGCCTTCTTCCTTAAACTTCAGGATTGCGGCTATTACCTGCAATGTTTTACCCAAACCCATATCATCGGCAAGTACCGAACCAAAACCAATACGGGTATTCCGGTATATCCACGAAAATCCCCTTTTCTGATAAGGTCTCAGTTCTGCTTGTAACCCATTGGGCAATTGAATTTCAATGAATTCGGTAAGCTCCCTGACCAGGGACTTTACTTCTTCCGTCATTTCAATTTTTGATCCCTGAAACTCGCCCGAAAGGGCGGCGCGGAGCAATTCATGCCCCGGTAAATCTTTTGATTGCGAAAAGTGCTTATATATTTTTTCCAGATCTTCCTTTTCAACATATATATACTGCGATTTAAACCTGATCAATCCTTCTGATTTCAAAAGCAGTTTTCTGAACTCTTCTTCCCCCATCAGTGTATCGCCGACTGCAACCTGCCATTCAAAATCGAGCAATTTATCGAGCCGCAGGAAAGAGCTGCCCGAAGTTTTACTTTTTAGCCTCACACTTGTTTTCGGTTTTAGTATTTCGCGCAGTGATTTGGGCAATAATACCGAAATGTCGAGCAGTTGAATTGCCGGAATAACATGCATCAAAAACGGGGTAAAATCGCGGATACCCATTATGATTTCCTTTTCTCCGCCCGAATTGATATAATCATCCAGACCATTGATAAAACTACTCAGATGGGTAAGCGATTGAAGGATTTCGAACCTTCGTGTATCAAAAACCTTATTGTTCAGGATATCATGCAACCCAACAGGGTCATCGTTTTGCGAACTATTGTGCACAACACTGATGTCTATCCTGAAACTTTCATCCATTAATTCGTCAACAATCAGATAGGGTTTGTATTCATCTTGCGTGAGATAAAACTTTTGCAGCCACGCCATGATCCCACCAGCGAGCGATTCTTCGCCAGGCGCTGAAAACGGATGGCTGTAACTTTTAAAAAAAAGTTTCTCGAACAGGTCGCTATATGCATCGTAGGAAACTAACCTAACTATTTCAGAAATAAACAGGGATAACAGGTTAAGCGCCCTTTCTCTGTTCACCGGCTTTTCGCGGTTCCTTTCTATCCCAGTAAAGATGTCGGGAGGGAGAATTGATTCCAACTCAGTTACCAGCGATTTCACGTCGTTACTCAACATGGCAGGCAACCACCGCACAGTGAACTGTTTGTCGGGCATCTGGACTATCTGTGGCACAATGGCACCATTAGCAACCAATTGAACTGAAAGTTGTAACACTGTATGCAATGCTGCGGTTGAGGGCTGATAATCGTAAGTCCTGTTGGTTTGTACCTGTGACAGGTTTTTCAGAAATTCAGGAACCGACAGCATCTTTTCACCGGTATATACTTTGGCATTCAGTGATTCATCCAGTTTCACATAACTGGAAGCTTGACGGCTCAGATTTTCTGCTTCGGAATAGGCAGCTGAGAAAAATTCGGGCATTGAAATTTCCCTTTGGCCACTCGCTGACTATTTTTTACTATCCGGTTCAGATGTGCCGAATATTTTTCGCAAAAATCGACCGAAGATGCAGTTTAAAATGCAGGATAAGGATTCAGCAGGGCGGTCAGGGGTTCATAAATGGGTGTTAATTTGGAAAATGAAAGTTTTTTATAGGCATTTTCCGGATCATAATCTGTCCTTTCGGCATCTTTATCAAAATAAAGATTTTTTATTTTGGGTATTTCAATGGTCTCTTTTTTAATGACAATGCCCATTTTCTCCAATTCGTTCAGGAGATGGACATTATGGATCGAAAAGACAAGAAACGGGTTATTGTCAATTTCGGCAGATACTTTGTAAATGACCGATGCGAGGTGCTTGTAGGGAACTGCCCAATCGGGGCAGGAACATTGCATTTTGAGGTCGCTCCATTGTTTCGGGAAAACTTTTAAGCAAAACCGCTCGGCAATTGGAAGTACCGATGGTCTAACTCCCTGTTCAGGAGTTTTGAAATTATAACCGGCCTGCGGGTTATTTCATTAAGGAATTCGCCCAGTCCGGGGTCGAAAAAAGGAGGCATGATTACATCCACTTTATAGGGCCACGGTCTCGAACCTGAAACTTTCGCCTTAATATGATTGCCAAGGATATCAATTTTTTCGACTGCTCCTTTACGTGCATACGATGCTCCCCGTGGTAACCGGTTGCTGTAATCAATATTGTTCAGGGAGTTGAGTCATTGCTCTCCCCACCAGGTTTTGCCAAATGCTGTTGCCATTATCCGAATTGGTTTAATTCATATCCGATTGCAAAAATGTAGTAAAAGCCGACATGTCAACCCAATTTTATTGATAATATATCCACCAATTGGTTTTTAATCTGAATACATCCCGGGCAAATCAGCTTCCGGGCAAAAACCCATAAAAACGGACGAGGATTTTTTTCGTAATTTGCAAACCAAATAAAATTCAGAACCATGAGAATTTAACTGTTCTATCGATCATGGCCAACTAATTTCATGCAATCCTGTCGCCAACCGTAAATAATGCTGCAACCGTGGCCGAAAAAGTAATTTCCCGACTTGAACTGATCTGGAAATCGGATACCCTGATGCGTACGCCCGAATCGGCATTAATAGAACGGACACGCGACTCCTTTAGGTTTCGAACGCAAACCTGAACCCCTAAGAGAAAGATGGTAACGGATTTATTTACAAAATGGACAGGTCGGGGAAAATATTAGAACTGAGATGGATCGAAGGCCTACATGGCCCCAATGAGATGGCCATCAGTGGCAATTCCCATTTCATTGCCGATATTGATGCGTTGGTAGAGGCCAATATCGAAACCGGACAAATCATCAATAAATTTGAATTGGAAGGAGAGCCCCGTTTGAACAATGTTACTGTAAGTGCCGACGGTGAAGTTTTTGTTTCCGGGTCTGGTTCGAATCTGATATATAGGGTGGAGGATGGGGCATTAACAGAAATATTTGCCGGCGACGATGGCGAACGCTTCAACGGACTTTATGTGAACCTCACCGAAATGAACTACTGGCTTTCGGAATTCACCAACCTTTCGGAGTGTGCCGAACCTTTAATAAAAATGGCGAATGAGCTCTCCGAAACTGGAAAAAGTACTGCATGTGAACATTACATCCTGCCAGGCTGGGTGGCCACCACAATACCGCCTTTTAGCGAGGCACCGCGCCTATCAACAATTTCGGTCACGGGATATGGGTAATTGGTGTCGCTTGGCTTTGTCAACATTTGTGGTGGCACTACGAGTTTACAGGCAACCTGGATTACTACCGCGAAAAAGCTTATCCGCCAAGCGCAAACCTTCAAGGTTTTTTACCGGATATCCGGCACCCAACCCCTGTAACCCAGAATGGTTGATCAGTGGCCCGAGCAATAGCCCCAAGATCGTGGGGCTGGTGATGGGACCTACCATGGAACATCAGATTATCAGGGAACTTTTTGACAATACCATTGATGCAGCAGGATTGCTGGGGATCGATCATGAATTTGCGGCACAATTGAGTGAACTGAAGGCAAGAATAGCACCTAACCATATCGGGCAGCACTGACAATTGCAGGAATGGCTCAAAGATAAAGATGACCCTACCAATGAGCATCGCCATGTTTCCCATTTGTGGGGCTACATCCGGGTAGCGAGTTCCATCGGCTTACTATCCCCGAACTGTCCCAGTCCTGAAGGTTGTACTTATCCAGTACCGTCCGGTATTGGGTGGTATCAACAGCTCTGAAGTGCGTGTACATTTGGGCGGTAGAATTCATGTTGATCCGTTTCCGGCATTGGGTGATGTGGTGAACGAAATTGGTCTTTCGCGTGGTGGCAATGCACAGCCAGGTGATTATTACGAAGATGAAAAAAAAAGGAGTTGGTACTTGCCGAGGAAAATATTCCATTGTTTACCAACCTAAGGGCATTCGCTGTAAAAATGGAAGGTTTCCGTATTAATGAGGGTTAAGGCATACACATAGAAACTTCGGAAGAGCATACTTTCGTGGCACCACTCTTTGCCAAATGTAACGGTGATGGCACCATTGGTTTTCTTGCAGGCGCGGATACAAATTGGGACGGGAAGGGCGAAAGAAATTTAATGATCCCATTGCACCCGAAACAGCCGACAAAATAACGATGGGCTCATCTGTGCAATGGTACTCAGTAGAAGATGACAAACCTGTCAGTTTTCCTGATTTCAGTTATGGAGTAGAATTCAACGAAAATAATTCGGAGAAAGTACCATGAACGAGTGGCCCTGGGAGACCGAAATGGATTTCGACCAGATATACGATTTCGAGCGTATCCGCGATTATGAACTGCTGGTTGTCTATTCAAAGTGGTCATTTCTGAAAAACCATAGCCTGGTAAAGGAAAAATACAGTAACCGACGCCTTGACTGGGTGGCCTAGATAGTGGGCTAACGGGAATCGAGACGCTTATTGGGTAATCATATTTTGACAGAAAATGATATAACCGGTTTTGCGATTTTCCCTGATGCTTCTGCGCCTACCACCTGGAGCATCGGCCTGCATTACCCTGACCCGAAAAATTCAGAATATTTTCCGGGCAATGAATTCAAGTCAATTGCTGTTCATAAACAAATACATCAGTATCCTATCCCATATCGCTGTTTTTATTCACAGAACGTTGACAACCTGTTTATGGCAGGACGTAACATCAGCGTCACCTACATAGCTTTGGGAACTGCCAGGGTTATGCTCACCACCGGAATGAAGGGTGAGGTCGTTCGCATGGCAGCGTAGGTCGCTGCTAAACATTCAAATACCCCACCTGGGGTTTACCATAACCATATGAATGAATAAAAAGCACTTATGAATAAGGGAGTTGGAAAATACGATACTGAAAATATTCAGAACTATAACCTTGGAGGGATATTGGAGCCCCCGAAATAAGAACTTTGAAGGTGGGGGGCGTTTGCAGATGAAAAAATCATTCCTTTAAAATGTCATTAAACCATTCTTATTAAGTCATGAACTAATTATTCGGTAACTTTTTACTTTACATTCAATAGCCGGTCATCAATCATCCTGTTGTTATATTGCTGTATGATTGCCCTAAGAAATTGTTCCATATTTACAACCTCTTCGGGTATTTCATCTGAAATATTTACCTCAAGCAAAAGATCATTTTTATAAGAATAAACCCCTGTTGTTTTTTCCCCATCGGAAAGAAGCAGATAATCATTAAAGTTCAATTGATAAACCTGGTTGGAGTAGGTTATTACGAACCCCGGTGATGCTGAATCGAAAAGGTCTTTTCCAAATCCAAAATAAGGAGTGTCAAAATTGATGTACCCAAGAACAGTAGGAAGAATATCGATGTGCTGCGCAGGGCGGTTACATTCACCTTTCAGGTTTCCATCGGGGACATAAAAGACGATGGGCACAGCATACCCTCCAATACTAGTGTGGTATTCTGCAAATGAAGAATGGAACGGATGATCGGCAGTGATAACAAACAGCGTATTTTCAAACCAGGGCATTTTTACGGCAACGTTAAAAAATTTACGCAAAGCATAATCGGTATATCCAATACACTGATGGATCGGGTGCGTACCTTCAGGAAATTTCCCTGAATACTTGTCAGGGACCCTGAATGGATGGTGCGAGGTAACCGAAAAAATAGAGGTAAAAAATGGCTGTGGAAAGGTATTTATCGTTTGAGCAAAATATTGAAAAAATTCCTCGTCCCAGATGCCCCACATCCCGTCAAAATCATTGTTTTTGCCATATTCGGTCATCCCATAATAATGGTCAAATCCGGCTATGCGGGTAAAAGCAAGATGACCCATTGAACCGTTGGGGGCTCCATGAAAAAATGAGGTATGGTACCCTTTCGGTTTCAACAATGAAGCAAAACTGTTGATCTTATTGGTGGAATAATGTGAAGTAATATAGGGTTCAACCAACATGGGTATGGATGAAAGCACCGATGGAAGTGCATCAATTGATTTTCGCCCGTTTGAAAATGAATATCTGAACATCAGGCTATGCCCGATCAATGAGTCGAGAAAGGGTGTATATCCCTGATATCCCTGCTCCTTAAGGTGTAGATTATATTTCCCGATATATTCACGCCCGAAACTTTCAAGTATAATTATTACCACGTTCATTGGCCGGAATGTTTTTTCAGTTCCCGGATAGTGAAGAGGTGAGTAGGTTTCTTCCAGTTCTTTCTCATCTTCAAAATAGCCGATACGGGGGTAAGGTTTAATCTCCAATGTTTTATAAATCGAAAAAGGGGTATTTAGAACAATGGCAACTTCGAGTGGCTTGTTTACATATTCACCTGCATTGCTTAATGTAATGGGGCGAGTACTATGCCTGAAACCTCCCCTGAGCCCGCCAACAATCAGACCGGAAAGGAATACCAGCAAAACCAGTCCGTTGAATATATAAATGGCTTGGTAGACGATCCCCTTTGGGTGGCTAATGGGTTTCACTTTCCGGTAGGAAAGGATAAGGATTGCTGTCAAAATAATCCAGATTACCGGAACATACCAGTAATCGATAATAAACCGGGGTAAAAGCTCCAGGAAATTGGTTTCGTTTTCAAATTCCCTGAAAATGCTTGCAGTTGTGCGGCGTAGGGTAAAACGAAAATAGACAAGGTCGATACAGTTTGCAGCAATTGCTATGCTATTTGTAACATAAAACAAGTATTTCAGAAAAATCTGATAATGATAATTATACCGGAAAGTAAACGGAATGAACATCAGAAAGAGGTAGAGCAGGTTAGTATATAAAATACTGAGCGTGTCGAACTTTAATCCTCCCAAAAGCATCCCGGAAAAGTGGATATAACTTACTTCAGGAAAATACCGGATATTAAAAAGATAAAACACAATGCGGCAAACAGTGAAAAGGCCATAAACAATCAAGAGGTTCAGAATAGTACTGAAATAAATATTGCCCCTGAATTGGATACTCCGGAAATATTCTTTAACAGCCGATAACATTGATTATTGTTTAATCGGACAAAATTAGGCAAATTTTAAAACCGGTGTAAATAATGTGTAACTTCTCAGGTCTGAATGATTAATACTTCTTAATTGAAAAAAAGTCTTAACTTTCGCATTTTATTTGATACCAAACTCTGGCTATTTCTTAAATTTCCACCAGTTAAAGTTGAAAAGGTTATTGTCATCACCAATGAAAACAAAATAGAGATCGTGAACACCTTCCAATTTTTTAACCTTAGCCGATGACATTTTCCAGGATTGATCTCCGCCGGTGTTTTTTACCTCGCAAACGCCCAGCAATGTGCCATCCATTCCACCAAGGCGTATCTCAATTTTGCCTCCTGACGAAGCAGATGCAACACTGGCCTCAAACTTTTTGGCTCCATTGCCAAAGTCAACATCACGAATTTTAATGAAATCACCTTTGTCGATATTGCTTACATAAATACCTGCTTTACTGTCGCGTAAGGTTTTTAACCCCGAAGAATTTGCAATGGTTTCAGCTTCGACCCTCTGAAATGGGTTCAAATTCGATACACTTTTTGTGATTCCTTCTTTGGTGGGAATGATCATCGGAATAGAACCATCGGCATTGTAATGGAACTGCTCAACACTTACCGAACGTTTGAAACCCTGGCCTCCCGACAATTCCTGGGTATGGTAAAAGAAGTAGGAGTTTCCTTTGAATTCGATTATGCCCGGATGGTTGGTAAAAGCCAGATGAGGAGCCCTTTCCATGATAAAACCCTTATAAGTCCATGGGCCTGCGGCAGATGGCGCGGTTGAGTAGGCAATATATTCAGGAATGCCTGCGGCAGCAAATATCTTATAGTAGAGGTCACCCCGTTTGTATAACCAGGGTGCTTCTTCGTAATTGGTTTTGTGCTTGTCATCAGGTTTTTTCCTAGGGCCAAAAGCTTCAGGTGTCATCTCAAATGCAAAGACCCCGTTTTTCCCTACGTTGCGATCGTATGAAATCATATCCTCGTTGAGTTTTACATAGTAAAGGTTAGGATTCCCCCAATACAACCATGCCTGTCCATCGTCGTCAATGAATACAGTCGGGTCGATATCGTTCCAGATATTTTCACTATCAACAATTAACCGATGTCCTAACGGGTCGCGAAAGGGGCCTGTGGGCGAATCGGACACCAATACGCCAATACCATCGCCATGAATAGGGCAGTATAGGTAGAACTTGCCATTCCGCTCAATGCATTGTGGTGCCCACGCCCCGTTTGTTTTATCGCTCCAGGCAAAATCTTTGAGCGAGGCAACCACTCCATGGTCGGTCCAGTTTACCATATTGTCAGAAGAATAACAGCGCCAGTTGTACATGGTAAAAAAGTTCTTTACCGTTATATCCTCGTCGTGGGTTGTATATAGATAAACCTTACCGTTGTAAACCATAGGAGCAGGGTCGGCGGTGAAATAGGTCTGGATAATCGGATTTTGTGCGTGACTGTATATGGAGAAACAGAATAAAATAGCAATAGCGGTTGCAAAGATTTTATGTTCTTTTTTCATAATTATTATGTTAAAATATATTATGGTATCTTCATGTTGTTGACTATGAGTGATAAATTATTATTCAGCCCAAGCTTTCCCTTCGGCAGAACGTCTCCATTTATAATATTCGTCCAGTACTTTAAGAGATGCTTCATCGGGAACCTGCCCTAAATATGCAGTTGGTCCAAGGTACATAACCACCGGATTGGCATCGCTGAAGGCGGGCCATTCGGGTACCCCTTCGCCGTTTGGGTGTCCATATTTGGCAAAGTTGGTCCAATATGTTCCCATGGTTTCCGAAATAGCTAAATCTGATTCAGTGGTATTCGGATTAGCCGGATCGATGTGCATAAACACATAAGGCACATCCACACCGTGTGGTGTGCCATGATCGGCTTGCGGCGACCCTTCAACCCGTTCGGGATGCTGATCAAAATAGTACAGGAAAACTTTCGACTTCCCTGTTTGCGATTGAAGCCTTGCCCAGCTCCAGGTATGCCATCCAAAAGCGGCATCCCGCATCAGGTTTCGTGCGCTTCGCGGCACTGTGTTTTCCCCGACCGGATAAGCTTCTAACAACTTACCGGCAAAAGGGCCAAACCTTCGTTCAACATTTGCTATAAATTCCAGTGGTGTACGACCGGCAGAAAAACTCAAACCCTCGTCTGAATTGTACCCGATCAACACAGGAATATCGTTGTACTTGCCTGCTTCGTATAATTTAAACTGGTCATCAGGGATCACGTATCCATCTACTATTGGCCATCCGCCACCCATCCCCATGCCCATGGGGAGCTTGTCTGCTTCTATTCCCCGCAATTCAGAAACAGATGAGGCACCGGCCCTTTCAGCATATTCAACTCCGGCTTGTTCGGCTTGTTGAAGGGTCTTCATATTTTCGCCTGGAAATGTTGTAGCCCGGGTTGGCCCGAACGACCCGCCGCTTTGTGAAATGGCTCCGTGGAACAATCCTTTTGCCAACGGTGAAGCGCATAACATGCTCACCGAGATACCTCCGGCCGATTCGCCAAAGATGGTCACTTTATCTGGGTCGCCGCCAAAAGCTGCAATATTATTCTGTATCCATTTCAACCCGGCAATCTGGTCGAGTAACCCATAATTGCCCGAAACTCCATTCGGATTTTCGGCACTTAGCTCGGGATGCGCCAAAAAACCTAACTGTCCCACACGGTAAGCAATGCTCACCAGAACTACTCCTTTGCGGGCAAGATGCTCGCCGTTGTGAACAGGTTCCGCTGTGGACCCGAAACTAAAGCCTCCACCGTAAATCCAAACGAGTACAGGCAGTTTTTCTTTGGTCGATTTTGCAGGGGTCCAAATGTTCAGGTACAGGCAATCCTCACTTTTGCCCGATGGCGGGTTTCCGCCCTGCATGGGCGATGGCGCATATTCGGTGGTCTGCAAAACACCTTGCCACTTTTCAACCGGTTGCGGAGCTTTCCAGCGAAGGTCACCTACGGGTGGTGCAGCAAAAGGAACACCTTTGTAGATAGTCAGATCGTCGGTAACAACACCTTGAATAATACCTCCTTCTACCTTTACCTGGCCAGGCTCAAGGTGCGAACAAGCGCCTAAAACCAATAAAAAAATTACAAAAGATATGAAATTGAATTGCCTCATAATAAAAATGTTTTAAATGTTATTATTTCCTCCAAAGGTTCGGAAGGAACCGGTAATAGAGCAGATGCCGCCATGTTCCCCAATCGTGGCCGCCATGTCCGCCTTCGTAATACTCATGTTTAATATTGTGTTTGTTTAAGGCATCGCGCAAACCCTGAACCCGCTGATTGAAGAAACCTGTTGCTTCTTTGGTTCCCTGTCCTACAAACAGATAATCAACCTGGTCATCTACATCAGGGTCGTTCAGAAAATCTTTCAGCGTTGTTTCGGCATTTCCATCGCCGGCACTGAGGATGCCAAAATTAGCAAACTGGTCGAGTGAGCGGAAACCGATAAACATGCTATGCCGTCCACCCATCGACAAACCCGAAATGGCTCTTCCTTTTGGTGACGGTATGGTGCTATAGCTTTTATCGACCAAAGGGATAACATGGTTCCGGAGTTCTCTCTCAAAAATATCAAAAGTCAGTTCGGTGTGTTTCGGATGATTACGGTGAATAACCTGGTTGTTGGGGATGGCAATAATCATAGGCACAGCTTTGCCTTCGGCCAGCAGGTTGTCCATGATGAAATTCACCCTTCCGTCGAATACCCAGTTGGATGGAAGTTCGCCACTACCTCCCAAAAGGTACAATACAGGATATTTCTTTGCAGGATCATATCCAGGCGGGGTATAAACATACAATTCGCGTTCGCCGTTGGTTACTTCCGACCGATATATATGCCGGGTAACATTCCCATGCGGTACATTTTTGGCATCGTAATACGAAGGTCCATCGCCGTGCACAACCAACTGGCTATAGGGAGGCATGGCTGTGAAAGCAGCGTATGTATTGCTTGGGTCTGCAACTTGCACCCCATCAATCCTCAGATTATAAGCATACATATCGACAGGCAGCGGCCCAATGGTCAATGTCCAGACCCCATCTTCGCCTTTTATAAACGGGATTGGCTCACGACCTTTGTCAAGTGCGGTATGGATTGCACCCGAAGGGAGTTCAACCAACTTAGCATCGGGTGCCTTTACACGGAAAGTAACCGTCCTGTCATCATGTACCTCGGGCGAATTTATTGGGGCACTAAACGGTACCAGCCCTTCGGTATCCTTCTGCGGGTTATAATCGAGGTTGACGTTGGCCTGTTGCCCCCACAAAAATGCAGGTGACATGAAAAAAATTGCCACCACGCTATACACTGTTCTGATATAGTTATTCATAACCTTTGCTATTATTTGATATTATTTTAAAAACAAATAAGGAACTGCACCACTATTTAAAGACCCGCGATGCAAAATCATGGAGCGATTTTCTCCAGACCTGCCATTCATGGTCGCCGGGAAAGGATTTAAAAACAACATCCAATCCGTTTTCTATCATGGTAGCCACGGCTTTTTTCGTGTGTTCAATTCTTATATCTGATTCTCCACAAGATATGTAAAACAAATCGAGCTTTTTGTTGAATTCATCCGATCTGGAAAGTAGTCCAGGGATTTCTTTCTCTGCATCGAAAGTGCTTCCCGACGGGTTCCGTATTCCACCAAATATACCTGAACTGAAGGTTCCTACCGAGTTAAAGATATCAAGGCTTTCGAGCCCGACATAGAACGATTGCCCGCCGCCCATTGATAATCCGCAAATTGCCCGGTTCTTCGCATTGGCCAAGGTCAGGTAGTTTTCGTCGATAAAAGGTACAATGTTTTGGGTCATCTCCTTTTTAAAGCCCGCCATACCTTCACTGCTGTATCCACCACCTCCATATCTCACATTTCCGTTAGCCATAACTATGATCATCGGTATTGCTTTCCCTTCGGCAATCAGGTTGTCGAGAATGAGGCCGGTTTTTCCCTGATTAACCCAGCCCGTTTCGTCTTCGCCGCCTCCATGCTGAACATAAACTACCGGATATCTCTGATCGATGTTTTTACCGTAACCCGGTGGCGTATAAACAAAAAGCCTCCTCAAGCTTTCTGTAACATCCGAATAATAGTATCTTGAAGTAACAGCTCCGTGCGGGACATCAGATAAAGCATAAAACCCGCCATCATTTGCCGGAATTTCGATACCGCTGCCCCAACGGCCGGCACCATAAAAGTATATGGTGCCGGGGTCTGGCACCGAAGCGCCATCAATATTCAACCGGTAATAGTGAAACCCTTCGTCCTGCGGGGCCGACTCTCCCGTCCAAACCCCATTGGGATCCTTCACCATATCGTATTTAACCCCGCCAATGTCGAGTTGGACATATTTTGCATCGGGTGCCGAAATTTGTGCCCGCACACGGCCTTCAGAATTTACCTGGGGAAATGCTTTCCCGGGCTGATTTACTTCAGAAGGTTTGAAATCTTCGGTCACCTTTGTAGTTTGTGCATAACACGGGCTACAGAAAATTGAAGCAATCGCAAAAATGATTATTGTTTTGGCTTTTTTCATATTCGGGCTTGACCGTATTTCCTCTCCATTATTTAAACAGGTACTGTGCAATCTGGTGCAAGCTACGGCGCCAGGTGTGAAATTCATGGGCTGTGCCTTCCGAAACGTAGGAAACAGATTTGATACCGGACTTTTGTAGTTCGGCAACTGCATTTCTCACGCCATCTGGACGTTCCTTGCTTCCACAACTCAGGAATACGAGTTTTAGATTTTTATGGTCTTTGAGGTCATCGGGATTATAAACACCCCCGCTGAAAAGTCCATAATATGAAAATACATCAGGCCGGTTCAGAGTAATCATTCTGGTTTCAAAGGCGCCCATCGAAAGGCCGGCCATGGCACGGTTATCCTTATTTGAAAGGGTGCGGAAATTTGCATCGATGTATGGAATCAATTCATCAATCAACACGGTCTGAAATGGTTTGATATCGAAGTTACGTAAACCACCCATCGGGATATCGTTGGTCATACCATAAGTCATTACAATAATGAAGGGTTTAGCTTTGCCTTCGGCAATCAGGTTGTCCATGATGAGGTTGGCATAGCCCTGGTTTGGCCACGAGAATTCGTTTTCGCAATAGCCATGCTGAAGGTACAATACCGGATATTTTTTCGATAATTCTTTGGTATAGCACGGAGGGGTATATACAAATGCCCTGCGCGAAACGTTTGTACTCGCCGAAGGGAAGAATATTTCGTGCACATGTCCGTGAGGAACATTTTTTAAAGCAAAAATATCCTGGTCGTCAGAAGGGACTTCGATACCACTGCCCCAGCGACAGGCACCAAAATAGACCATACTGCCAGGATCTGGTACCGAAGCACCATCAATGTTTAACTGGTAGTAATGGAAGCCAACGTCCTGAGGTGCTGATTCACCAGTCCACACACCATTTTCATCCTTCACCAGATTGTATTTTACACCGCCAATGTCGAGTTGGACATATTTCGCATCGGGTGCCGATATTTTTGCCCTTACGCGGCCTTCGGAATTAACCATGGGGTACTCTTTCCCCGGCTGGTTTGATGATGCAGGCTTAAAGTCTTCTTTTACTGCGGGTGGTGCCGACTGTGCTACACAAAGTGAAGCTGATAAAGCTAAAATGCAAATGATTGAAATTAAATTACGGTTCATAGTTTTATGTAATTAGTTTTTAAACAGATGTTGTGCAAATTGATACAGACTTCTTCTCCAGGTCTGCCACTCGTGAGCAGTATTTGGCGAAACATAATAATGAGAATTTAAGCCCTTGTTTTTAAGGAATTCAACATTTGATTTCGGGTCTGAGCCCATGTTAAACCTTCCACTTTCAACTTCTCTGCTACCATAACTTATAAAGAGCAACTTAACGTTTTTCAGAAAGTCGGGGTTATTCTCAATATCTTCGGGCGTAATACTGCCCCCGCTGAACATTCCAACCTGAGAGAAAACATCGGAATTGGCCAGTGTTATCACCCTTGTTTGCATTGCGCCCATCGACAATCCGGCCATGGCACGGTTTTGCTGATTGGCCAGGGTACGATAGCTGGCATCAATCATCGGGATAATGTCCTTCACGAGGGTATTCCTGAAACCATCGGCCCAGCCAGGAGGAGGCCATGAACCAGGTGTACGCTGTGTTCCCTGCGGAGGCCTTGCCCCTCCGGGCATACGCCATGTGCCATTATCCATAACTATAATAAACGGTTTGGCTTTCCTTTCGGCAATCAGGTTATCCATAATCAGGTTTGCCCTGCCCTGCGACGACCATCCGGTTTCATCCTCGCCTCCGCCATGCTGCAGGTAAAGTACCGGATAACGCTTGTTCAAATCCTGATCGTAACCCGGAGGGGTATAAACAAAGCAACGGCGTATGGCATTGTTTGTCGGCGAAAAATAAATATGCTCACGTACCTGACCATGGGGTACATCCTTCAGGGCATAGAAATCATCATCGTGGGCCGGGATTTCGATCCCGCTGCCCCACCGGCTTGCCCCATAAAAGTACAGACTGCCCGGATCAGGTACCGAGGCGCCGTCGATATTCAACTGATAATAGTGAAAACCTTCGTCCTGCGGGGCCGATTCACCAGTCCAGACTCCTTTTTCATCTTTGGTTAGGTCATACTTTACCGCTCCAATGTCGAGTTGTACCCGATTAGCTTCCGGGGCAGAAATCTGAACGCGAACCCTACCTTCGGAATTCACCTGGGGGTACTGTTTCCCTGGCTGGTTTACACTCGAAGGTTTAAAGTCTTCAACAACCTGACAAATAGATTTTTGAGGTAATAAAAAGGCTAACAGCAAAAATGCTGAAATTGCCAATAGATTAAAACTTTTCATAGTTATTCAATTAAAATTATTCAGTCACCAATATTTTGCCCGAAATCTGGAAATCCATCCTTTCTCCAGCGCAATACCCTTACTCGTGTATGACGATTTGGATCGCCCAGCGGATGGCCTTTGATTTCCTTATAATCGCGGGCATGGTAAACCATCAGATCGGTTTTTCCATCTTCGGCTATGGTAAATTGATTGTGACCAGGGCCAAATCGTTTTAATGAATCGTTAGTATAAAAAACCGGATCGGGAAGTTTATTCCACGACGTGGAGTTTAACAAATCTGCATTCTCATCTGCCCAAAGTAACCCCATAGCATATGAATGATCGGTTGCACTGGCCGAAAATGTGATGAATATTCTACCGTTTCGTTTAATTACCGCAGGTCCTTCGTTTACATTGTACATCTGCCGCTCCCATTCAAATTCCGGTTCTGTAATTATTGTCTGTGGCCCTTGGAGCGTAACAGGGTCTTTCATTCTGGAAATGATCAGACCTGAGTTAATATCAGACTCTGTGCTTTCGGCCCATACATAGTATAGTTCACCCATGTGTTCAAACACTGTGGCATCAAGGGCAAAAGCATCCCTTTCTGTAAGAATCTGTCCTTCTTCAACCCAAGTGCCCTGTGTCGGATCGTCGGCTTTATTTGAAATTGCAAACATTCTGATCTTCCAACGGTTATCTGAATGGCCGGCAGCAAAATAAATATACCAGGTGCCATCAATGCGGTGCAATTCGGGCGCCCAGATATGGTAGGTCATAGGCCCGCTTTCATGCTTGTGCCAGAACACTTTAGGTTCGGCTTCGGCCAAAGCATTGATGGTTTTGGCCTTTCTTATTTCAATTCGATCATATTCTGGGGTTGTAGCTATAAAATAATAGTTTCCATCGTCGGCCCTTACAATCATCGGGTCGGCACGCTGTAAAATCAGCGGATTGCTGTACGAAGGCTCATGCTGATGATTGCAACTCATCAGTATTACTGAAAGAAGCAACGCCATCATTATCAATTTATAATAATTCACCTGCACACTAATTAATGTTTAGGGATAAAACGGTCACTGACTGTGGCTGTAAAGTAACAGATACATTATTCCCCGAAACTCCTGTATCAATCCTTTTGGGTGAAATGTTATGCGGATCCTCAAACGTGTTTATGGCATCAACTGAAGATGCATACAGGGTTTCACCTTGCACATTTCGGATTGAAATCCCACTAAACGACAGGTCGATGGAAGCCGTGTTGCGGGCATCGATATTGGTAATGGCCACGTAAATATTTCCATCCTTCCCTTTTGCAGCAATGGCATCAATCCGGGGTAAAGTAATGTTTCCAATCTGGTATTTGCCAGCGTTGAATTGAACCGGAATGAAGGCAGCATCCTGAAAAGGCACATACATCCTGAATGCATGATAAGTGGGTGTAAGCAACATTTTTTCATTTTCGGTCAGAATCACTGCCTGCAATACATTGATCATCTGGGCAATGTTGGCGCCATGTACCCTGTCAGCATGACGGGCAAAAATGTTGAAGTTCAATGCAGAGATTATGGCATCGCGCTGAGAATTCTTTTGCTGCAGGAATCCGGGATTGGTTCCTTCGGTTGGAGCATACCAGGCACCCCATTCGTCAACCAAAATCGACACCAGCTTATCAGGATCGTACTTGTCCATAATTTTCTTGTTTTCAACAATAAACTTGTCCATTCCTAAAGTTTCCTCTATTACAGCAGCATACTCCGGTTCACCAAAACCGGTGGCCGGAATTACCGGAGGCCAACCACCCCTTGTGTATTTATGCAACGATAGTCCCTGAATATCCCATGTCCAGGTTTTATTTTTCCAGGCTTCCATAATGGCCTCGGCATATCCAAAGCTGAATTCATCAAATGAGTCGGGGCCGACTGCTACAAACTGTGTACTTACATTTGTATTGTAATTGTTGCTGAAAGTCGCGAATTTCTTTAGCTCAGTGATGTATTCCTGAGGGGTAAAAGGCCCTCCGCAGCCCCATACTTCGTTCCCAATACCCCAAAAGGCTACTTCCCAGGGTTCGGTTCGGCCATTGCGCGCCCTTTCCTGTGCAAGCGATGAGCCTGTTGCAGTGAGGTATTCCAACCAGTCCGCTGCTTCCTGCACAGTTCCCGAACCTACATTGGCTGAAATAAATGCATCGGAACCAATCTGTTCTATGAAATCGAAAAATTCATGCGTGCCAAATGTGTTGGGTTCAGGTGCTCCACCCCAACTTACATTGATCCTCGATTTTCTCTCCTCAGGGGTTCCAATTCCGTCGCGCCAGTGATACTGATCGGCATAGCAGCCCCCTGGCCACCGAACATTGGGGACTTTGAGTGCTTTCAGAGCTTCAACCACATCATTTCTTATACCCCTGGTATTGGGGATATCCGAATCGGGCCCTACCCATATTCCTCCATAAATGCCAAAACCCAGGTGTTCTGCAAAATGTCCGAATATGTGCCGATTGATAACAGGACCATTTTGTGAAGCATCAACTGTAATTATTATCTTAGAGTCATCCGTTTGACTATTTTCTGAGCACATGACGAATAAAAATACAATAGCGAAAAGGCTTGCTAAAGCAAAATGCTTTTTATAGTGAATTTTTTGTTCCATATTCCTGAATTATTTGAAAATACTTTTTGCAAATTGGTACAACCCATCCCTCCAAACTTTGAAGTCATGATGGCCATTGGGGATAATCCGGTAAATATGGGTAACCCCATTTTCGGACAGATATTCTGAAGTGCGCTGGCTTATCCTAATGAGGTTGTCTTTGTCTCCGCACGAAATCCATATAAGTTTCATCATTTCCTTAGCTTTTTGTGGTTCGGGCACCAGTTCCGCAGGCAGTTTGGTATTTGGTGCCGATGAAAAACCACCAACCCAGGCAAATTTATCGAGGTTTCCAAGACCAAAATTGAGCGACTGTCCACCACCCATGGATAACCCAGCAATTGCCCTGTTTTCACGATCGGTTTTTACCGGGAAATTTTTTTCAATGTGTGGTATCAAATCGTTGAGCAAATCTTTTTCGAAGGTTGCAAAAGCTTCTACTTTTTCCCTATCGAAAATATTGCCACCAGCGCGGTCGTCTTTCATGGCACGTCCGTTGGGCATCACCACAATCATAGGTACCATCTTGCCATCGGCCAGAAGATTATCCAGGATTACTTGTGGGGCACCACCGTTGAGCCACTCTTTTTCATCTCCGCCAATTCCGTGCAACAAGTAAAGGACCGGATATTTATTGCCATTGGGATATCCAGGAGGAGTGTATATCAATGCTTTCCGGTTGGTGCCGACTGTCTCCGATTTGTAAGAAATGGTATCAATTTCACCTTTTGCGATACCTTTGTGTACCTGGTCGAACCCTTGCGGTGTAATGTCATCGGCATTTTGCGAAAATGCACCGGAACCAGTTAAGAGGAAAGCAAAAAACAGAATAATAAAGTATTTCATGGTATTGTAAATATTATGGTTAATCTCTCTTTATTTCAATATAAGTTTTTGAACATTCCTCATATTTTTATAATCGGTAAGTTGTACAATGTACATGCCCCTGCTGTACTGGCTGACATCAATATTAACTGATTCGTGGTTTGAATTTTCGGAATGCACCAAAACCCCATTGCTGTTGTAAATATGGATGGTGTATGGCACCGAATCGGAACTGATACTCACGTTTTTATCAGTCGGATTGGGAAAAACTTTAAAAGAGTTACTGTAAAGCTGAGGCATATTCACTGTAATCTGGCTATTTGGTATAGCAACCGGCCCAAAAGGAGCAGCAACGCCACCATCGGTCGAAATAAGCGAACCCGGATAATAGGATAATGATATATAGTTCCCTGTGGTTACGTTTGTGCTTAAAGAAATAATCAGATTGTTTTGGTTATCAGGGTCAACTGCAACGGCGGTTATGCCAATACTTCCCGGAGAGAAGAATTTGAAATTGCTGCGTCTAATCGAATTGCCATTTATGGGTTTATCGAACATCAATCTGATTGCATTCTTGTTTATCAGTTCGGTTTTTAAAAGCTCAGGTCCTTTTACTTTGGCATCGGTTTCGTACAATACAAAAACCGAATCGCCATTGGCTTTTAACAAGGGAACGCTGAATGTTTTTACAATACCATCGAACTCTGCTTCAATAGTATATTTCCCATGATATGCATTGAATAACAATGGATTGCCGCTATTGATAATGGTATCGAAATTGGTTGCCCATCTTTTTTTGGTATAGTGCAGAAGGGTATCGGCCGCAAGTTTTGGTTTGCCGCTGGAATCGAAAAGGCCAGAGTTTTCGCGCCATGACCACCCATCCCTGAGTGACCAGTGGTACATGCCCATGATGGAAGGATGCGAGAAAGCAATTGTAAGCACTATAATGTAATCGGCCGCCTGCTGCGCCTGGGTAAGGTTACCACCATAATCGTATTCTGTAAATTTGATCGGCAAGCCTGCCTGGGCTACAATATTCACGTTGCTCACCAGCTCGTTCACATTAGGCCTGCAACAATCCCAAAAGTGTGCCTGCATGCCCACACCTGTTACCGGAGCTCCATTTTGCAGCATTTTGCTGATAAGGTTTCGGTATTCAACAGCCTGTCCCCAGTTGAATTCTACATTGTAATCGTTAATATATAATTCGGCATCTGGGTCGGCAGAGCGGGCCCATTTAAAACTCTCCCAGATAATTGAATCTCCAACGGTTTTTCGAAGCCAATCGGCATGGCCGGTTAATGGCTCATTAATCACATCGTATTCTTTAATTATGCCCCGGTAACGTGCAACATCGCGGATAACCCTCGACTTGCAGGTGTCCACAATGGCTTTTGGTGTGGGTAAATTTCTTACCCAATTGGGCATTGAATGGTTGTCGTTGCCACCCCACAACAATGTATGGGCCCTGAGGTCCCAACCTACTTTCTGAGTCCAGCGCACTGTATTTTCGAAGACAGTATAATTCGGTGGCCCGGGTTGCGGTTGGACTCCACTCCATTTAAACGAATTTTCGTTAACCCCGGCATTGAAATATTTCAGCATGGTTGCTTTCTTCCAATCGTCGTTCGTGGCCACAGTAACAGCATCGGGATCGAAGAAACCGGCTTCGGACACATAGAAATTACCCTGAGAAGTGGTTAAGCTTTGACCGCCGCAATTAATCCTCAGTACATTCTGACCGCCTTTTTCCTCCACAATAATTCCTTTAATTGCTGCATTATCTTTCGACGATTGTAGTTCAATCCGGATAATGTTGCTCAAGGCAATAACAGTAAGACTTGTATCAACGGCCCTGTTTCTTCCCCTTGCAACTGCGTGTACATCAAAATCCTTCAGAAATATTCCGCCGTCAATCAATACATCAAAAATACGGAGGTTATTGGCAGAGTGAAATATTTCGGCAAACTTGAGGGTAATTTTGTACTCTTTCCCGCTTCCGGCCGGAATAGCATAAGCAAGATACCGTGCATATCGCTCGGTACGGTAAATTTCAGCATCTGATGTGGCAGTTATTGTACTTCCGGTTGTATAATTACTTCCCATACTTACTTCGCCCTGCTGTAAGTCGAAGGCAATCCCAAAAGGAAATTCATGCTTCTCCATACGTACCTTCACTTTTCCGGTATAAGGCTGTCCATCTTTATCGAATATAATCAGTCCATAATCACTTTTACGAAGTGTATTTATTCGTTGTTGTGCATTTTGGTACCAGGTTGTATGCTGGCCTTTTGTTATTATGGGTGAGAAAATAAACATTCCAGCAAAAAATATACTTGACAAAGTCCTTTGAAGATTCGATTTTAATTTAATCCTATCTTTTAATTTCGACAACATCATTTGCATAATAAATTTATTCATTCGTATCTGTTTTAATTATTTTTGGTATAATTCTTTAAATCAATTGTGTCAATATGATAATTTACTGAATGCCATCCGGTTTTTTTGCCGCTTCCCTTTCGAAAAACTCAACCATCATTTTTATATTTTTTTCGATATGTACACCGGGGCCATGCTGTCCACCTTCGATAAGGTGAAGGTCTGATACTGCCCCGGCACTTTTCAATGCTTCGTGAAGTATTACACTTTGACAAAAGGGTACTACCCTGTCGTTTGTACCATGGAAAATCAGGAATGGCGGATTATTTACATTCACATACAAAGTTGGGCTGGCCAACAGACACAAATCTTTATGTTCCTGAATGGGGCCGCCTATGTAGAGTGAAGCAGGCGATTTGGCATCATTATGGATAAAATCGGTGCCCCCGCATGAATCCATAACCAGCATATTGGTGGGCGGAAACCAGGCAACCACTGCATCAACTGAACTGCTAAATGAAGTATATCCTCCTAATTCTCCTTCAACATCAATGGTTTGACTGCCCAGCGTTTTCTGCTTGACGTTCACCGTAGCTCCTGCCATTGCAGCAAGGTTTCCACCTGATGAACTGCCCGAAATGCCAATAAATGAAGGGTCGAGCCGGTACTTTTCGGCATTGGCCTTTAAAAACCTCACCACTGCCTTTATATCATGTACCTGAGCCGGGAATTTTGCATCCCTGCTCGAACGGTGATTTGGCATAACTACGGCAAAACCTGCATCGAGCAAGGCTTTTCCAATGGTATTCAGGTCGGCGCCCTTCGAGTTGTTCGAAAACCAGGCACTTCCGTAAATATACACCACCAACGGATATGATTTCTTTTCTACTTGCGGCAGATAAATATCGAGATTGTGAAAAGTTTCGGTACCGCCGGCATAGTTCACATCTTTGAAACTCGTTGAATAAAGCTGGCCGAAACCCAACAGGGAGGCAAAACTGAGAATGATTGTAATTATTGGCTTCATACTTATGGCTAATTAAAACCCTTTACGAAAATAGGATTTGTATGGTTCGACATTTTACAAAATCAGATAATTGATTTCTGATTTTAGATAAAACAACATGAGGCTTAAGAAAGAAGCGCCAACAGAAACCGTGACGCTTCACTTCAAGCTTAACTATAACCAAACAATAATCAAATGTAGAATGAGTAAAAAACTATGGAAATCCGAAATATTGCTGAAATATTCTTAACTATAAATTTAAATTGTGAGCCAATTGAATAATTTACGCTTAGGTAAAAATATTACCCCCATCGAAATTTTGATTTCAATTTCAGATAAATGATATTTAAATTCGGGTAAAAAGCTGATTATTATATCTCTGTTGGAGTCTTCCTGAAATGTTTTTTAAACACTGTACTGAAATAACCCAAACTGGCAAAGCCACATAGCTCACTTACCTCAGTAACTGAATATTTTCTGGTTTGGAGTAATTCCATTGCATGGTTCAGGCGTATGGTTTTCATAAATTCCGTGGGAGAAAGGTTTGTAAGGGCTTTCATTTTTTTATATAACAACGATGTGCTGGCATTCATGGCAACAGCGAAGTCTTCCTTTCCAAAATCAGCATTTGGTATGTTTTCCTTTGCAACTTCGAGCATTCGTTTCATAAATTTATCATTATGCTCGTTTTGCAATAAAGGTTCATCAAAATTATTGCTAATCAGTTTCAGGGCTTTCTCTTTAACTATTTCCCGATTGTGGATGATTGATTTAATTTTCTGAACCAATAGGTTCATTTCGAATGGTTTGGTAAGATAATCATCGGCACCCAGTCCAAGTCCTAGTAGTTGATTTCTTTGCTCTGTTAAAGCAGTAAGCAGGATAATCGGCACATGTGAAGTTTCATACGTTGATTTAATAAGCCTGCACAATTCAAAGCCATCCATTCCGGGCATCATTATATCGGATACAACCAGGTCGGGTAACTGTTTCATAATATATTTCCATGCTATGGCCCCATCTTCAGCAATCCTTACCTGAAAATCATTTTCAAGCGTACCCTTCATAAATTGCAACAGGTCGTCATTGTCTTCAACAATGAGGATTTTCATCTCTTTATGACGGTTATCTTTCAAGTTTGGGTTTCCTTGAATTTCATTAATAACAAATGGTTCAACCTGTGAAGTATTTCCGGGTATTTCGACCTTTTGACCGCATCCGGGCATCTCTCTGACCGGCACTTCAATTATGAAGGTTGACCCAACATTTTCTTTACTTTCGCAATTGATTTCACCACCGTGCAAATCAATATATTTTTTGGCAAGTAAAAGCCCGATTCCCGAACCAACAACCTTTGAGTTAATGGCATTTTCTCCCCTGTAAAACTCCCTAAATAGCTTTTTCTGTGCCTGACGGCTTATTCCGATACCTTGGTCAATTACATTAAATATCCATTTATTCTTTTCACACAATAACCCGAATTGTATCTGGCCACCAGGATGGGAATATTTTATGGCATTTGAGATGAGGTTATCAATAACTTTCTCAATTTTCGACTCATCGATGCAAACAAGGTATTTGTTGCAATTTTGGTTTACCCTAAAAGTTATATTTTTACTTTCGGCAACCGATTTAAACATTAAAATTCTGTTCCTTACAAGCTTAACAATATCAACTTCTGAAAGTGAAAGTTGTTCTTTTCCCACATCAACTTTCTGAAAGTCCATGAGTTGCGTAATTACTGAGGTGAGCTGGCGGGTTTGATCTATTGCAAGTTTCAAAAAATAATTACCTGATGCAGACAAACCTGTTTCCTTACTTAGTTCTTCAACCGGTGCTTTTATAAGGGTCAGGGAAGTGCGGATATCATGTGCGGTATTGGTAAAAAACCTGATTTTCTCTTCGGCATGTTTTTGATTCAGGTTATTAATATATAATAGCATGTATAATGTAATAATTCCCATAAAAACTACTGCAAGCAATCCCCAGAACCAGGTTTTTCTCCAATATGGTGGTATTAATCGGATATCAATCGACCGTTCATTAATAATTTCGGTCATGGAGTTATCCAGAAGCCTAATCTTCAAAATAAACTTTCCGCTTGGAATATTGGTATAGGTAATTATCCTGTTTTCGGTAGGGGGGTTCCATTCTTTATCGAAGCCTTCGAGTTTCCAAGAAAATTTTGATCCCGAGGATATGCCTAATGGCAAAATTTCAATATTTATTGTATTCTGAAAGTAACGCAGGTTTAAAGCATTCATTTCGTCAACGGGGGTCTGCAGGTTAATATTGCTGATTTCCCTAATTGACCTGCCAGATATCATAATATCCTGAATAAAGATTCGCCCTTCGGATGAAAATTCTTCAACCGATCCAGGTGAGAAAATCACAACACCTTGGTTTGTTCCCCAGGCAAGATTACCGTTACTAAGCTTAAAAACCGAACTTTTGTTGTATGAAACTCCCGAAAGCAGGAACATGGAACGGAAATTTATCATTGTCCTATCCACCGGATTATAGCGGCAAAGTCCATTCTCGGTACCAAGCCATAAATATCCATCGCAGGCTACAATGCTGTTAATAAAATCAGATGAGATACCCGACCTCGAATCATATTTAATAATTTCCCGACTCGAAATATTATATTCAATTAACCCTTCTCCACTGGTGCTTATCCAGATGGTTTCCCCATCAACCAGAAAATCCTGAACTGCTATCCCCGTGAGTAAACTTTCCATTTCACCTGATTTTTTATCAAGCATAGATAATCCATAGCTTAATCCCACCAGAATTTTTCCTGGCATATATTCATAGAATGAACTTACCGGTTCATCAAAAAAAATTTTAAACCTTTTTTCACTCTGAATAAAACAAACAAAATGGCCGTTTACCCCACCGATCCACAAATCGCCATCGCTGTCTTCATAAATATCAAAAATATAATTGCTTACCGATGCCATATTCGGACTATCCTGGGAGTAATGCGACAATTCCCGAATATTTTCAGCATCAATAACATAAAAACCTGAAGAGTAACTACCTGCCCAAATCCTACCATGTTTATCTTCGCAAAGGGCAAGGAAAACCTGTGCCTGTTCAAGTTTATTGTTGTATAGGCTCTTCCATTGTCCGGTTTTTACATCCCAACAGCTTATCCCATTATTGGTAGCAAACCACTGTTTTCCTTCCCTGTCTTCAACTATTGCGTTAACTTCATTATTGACCAATGAATTAACACTGTTTGTATGGTGAACTATTTGATTAACAAATGGGTACGATAGTTCATAAAACGAAATACCTCCGCTGATGGTACAAACCCATACCCGTTTCCCATGTTCATAAAAAATATCATAAACCCCGTTTCCTTTTAATGAATGCTGGTCTTCGTCATTTTCTTTATAAACATTGAGCAAGACTTTTCCGCTCTTGTTAATTTCCCACAAACCCTGTCCATCGATCCCAATTAGCAAAGTTGAGTCCGAAATTTTTTCAAGGGCAAGAATGGGTTGGGCTGGAATGATTTGGTTTAATACGGGAGAAAAAGCCTTAGCCTTGAAATTATAACTAAATAAACCAGATGCCATTGTTCCTATCCAAAGTTGTTCATCGCTTTTATCGAAAAATACAGATGAAACAGAAAACCGGGGGAAGTTCTTCATTTCGAAAACAGGCATTTTTTCATTTTTATTAATATTATATAACCATATTCCCATACCTGTGGCAATAAGAAAATTGTTACTATCATACCAAGATATGGAAAATCTTTCGTCGGCAATTTCACTGACAAAAGTCAGGTGTCCCAAATGATACCTGTAAATTCCATTGTTCAAAGCAATCCAAAGCCGATTTGAGCTATCGACCAATAAATTATAAACTTCAAAATGTTTGTTCTCGATAAAATGGCCCAGATTAAGGATCAGGTCAAAACGGTCGAAAACAGGATTGTATAAAAAAATCTGTCCGTTGTTCGAATAGGCGATAATCTGGTCATTTTCATAAGTTAATCTTACTATTATTGCGCCGGAGGTTTCATAATGTAACGGATAAATCCTGTAATCGTCATCAGTTAGCCTTATTATTCCGGTTTTCGAAGAAGACCAGATGAATCCATTGCGATCTTTGCAGATTGAATTTGTTGCCCGGATTGAAATGCCATGTAATGAGTTTATGCTAAAGAATTTTTTAGGAGCAGCAAATGAATGAATGGCCGAAAAAAGGATTATAAATATGATCAGTTTTTTATTCATCCCTGCAAATCTGTTTTTAACACATAGGCATTCTCAAATATACAACTTAAGTGCATAATATTCAGGCACAGTGTTTCCTATTCACAATTGGCAGAAGTTATTTATTTCAGTTCATGATCGCATCTCCGTCAGCAAAATCAATATCCCCTGAAATAATCCCTGCCTCAGATATTCCGAAAAGCAGGAGTCGAATATCAATACAGGTATTGTTAAACCTTAAACATGAAGTTCGCCTGAAAAGGATTCCTTTTATGAACTTTACTACAAGAGATATATTTCACGCCTTTGTAAATAATCATATAACCATTTTTAAAAAAAACAGGGAATTTTGTCTGAAAACTCCCTGATTGTCCATTTTAATATTTTAGTCCCTCAAATGAATTATTCTAATCAAAATAGTTTATATACCAATTCTGAGGGTTCATGAGATAGTTGTAAATCCGCTCGCGCTGCCCCGGAGGGTATTTTGCAGATACCCTTGATGCAAGGAATGCCGGATCATTACGGCGTTTGGCCACACGCATGAGGTCATAAAAACGTTCTCCTTCGAAAGCCAGTTCGCGTGCCCTTTCGTCAACAATCTGCTGCTCAAGGTACAATTGTTTGGCTGCAAGGTTCCCTGTATAATTATAATAACTCAAAATTTCATTTGTATAGGGATGGTGAATGTAATTTATATCAAAAATTTTGATTCCATCATTTGTCCCGCCAAAACCAACCCTGCCGCGTACGCCTAATTGCGGGCGTGTACTGAGTGGATTATATTGGGCACCGTTGTTTACAATGTCGAGAGCCCGCGTTGTCAATGTCCTTAAAATTCCACCCTGCATAAATGACCACCAGGTATAGCACTCAGCCAGGTAAAGATGAATACCCGCAGCACGGTATATGTGATAGTTAGCATCCTTATCAAACCTGTTTCTGCCTACTGAGTATTTCCATACAACGGTATCATGGTCGGCAGTTAGAAGTTCGGCCGTACGAATGTCTTTCTCTCTTTTCAATAACAACATCGACCTAACAAGATTCGGATCCAGAACAATGTCATTTTTAACATAGGCATAGGAAGCCCCGTAACCCCGGAAAAAATCGCCGGGAGTACCCGGGTTGCCTATTCTTGATCTCCAGGGGTTATTAGAGTCCTCGATAATGGTATAATTGTCGAATATTGCTTCCCAGTATAATACAGCCGCACGCGAAGGTTTCAGCATATATTTGTGCGGGCTTAATGGTTCAAAAAATTCCTGAAATTTATTCTGCTGAAAGTTTGATTTATTGAACCAGAGTGTATAAATGTGCTCCCTTACATCCACATTCCTGAAGATATTGCGCCAGTTGTTGTTTTGAAAGGCTTCGTCGAGATGATACCTTCTGTTGTCCGAGGTGTTCGATGTAATAATTTCGAAATTTTTAACTGCCTTCGCCAGGTCACCTTGTGTTAAATACATGTGTCCAAGCAGTGCGTGATATGCCCATGTATTCCAAACAGTAACTTCCCATGTATTATCATTGTTGTCAATATAATGGTTTACACCAACAACTTTAACCTCTTTCTCGAGCTGATTTATAAAATGATCAAGCACCATATCGAGTGTGTAAAACTTTTTTTCAAGCTGATATACAGTGGGTGTTCGGATGGTATCATTATGGTACCCATTCCGTCCGAAAACAATATTAACACTGTCCACATAAGTTCCCGAAGATTCAACATAGTCTTCGATTTCATTCATCGTAACCAGTGATTCGTGAATGTAAGGAACTTTACCATAGATACGGGCTGCATTGAAATAAGCCCATGCCCTCATACATAAAGCTTCGCCGTACAGGCGGTCGTAATTGTTGGGCTGTTGTTTTTTGTCCAAGACCTCGGGCCGTTCGCGCTGCAGTAACCTGATAAAATTATTGCTGGCAGCAATCAATTTGAAAAAGCCCGAAGGATCAGCATATTTGTTCTCTTTGGATATCTGGAAATTGTAAATTTCGACCATGTCAGGGTCAGCATTTTGTGTAATTTTCAGCAAATCACCACGAAGTTCACCTAGAATCATTAACTGTTCAACCAATTCCTGTTGAACACCATACATACCCATGGCTACCGATCGGTATTCATACCAGTCGGTTAATAATCTGTCCTCAGTTATGTATAACTCCTGCTCGGGATTCAGAAAATCTTTACACGAGGAAAAGAAAAATACCGGAGAAAGTATTAAACATGTAAACAATAAATATTTAATCAGCTTTTTCATAGCAATCTGAATATAATAGATTATAAACCTAATTTAACACCAACAATAAACTGCCTTGGCTGAGGCGTTGAGCCGTAATCAATTCCCTGTGTGATCTGATCATGTGAATAGGCAAATTCGGGATCGTATCCCAAATATTTAGAGACAGTATAAATATTGTTTGCAGAAACATAGAACTGGGCACTGCGAAAAGCAAGAAACTCATTCGGTATGCTATAGCTAAGAGAAACATTTTTTACTCTCAGATAGGAGCCATCCTCAATCCATCGGGTAGAAAAACCAGAATTACCAATCGGATCGTTCCAAAGGGCACGCGGCACATCGGTTTGATGCCCTTCATATTGCCACCTGTTCAACACGTGGGTGCTCTGGTTAGCTAAGGAACTCATTTTTTCATTTTGATATCTTACGTAATTGAAAACTTCGTTACCGGAAACAAATTGCAGAAAAGTACTCAATGCCCACCTTTTATAAGTAAAAGTATTGTTTAATCCGCCGAAGTACTCTGGAAGAGAAGAACCAATGGATGTCTTGTCATGATCATTGATAACACCATCGGGCTTTCCGCCAGGTCCTGAAATATCCTTAAAACGTGCATCTCCACCACTGAAAGGCCTGTTACGGTTATTTACAAGGCCTGAAGCAATAGCTTCACCAGTATTTTGGTAAACCCCTTCAAAAATATATCCATAAAAACTATTCGCTGGTGCACCTACCATATTCACAATCTGAGCCCCCGGAATGTCAACAACAAGCTTTTCGCCTTTTATACCGAGAATTTCATTTTTTGAAGTAGAAAGGTTTGCTGCAATGTCCCACTTAAAACTCCGCCCTTCAACCATCCTTACCCGTGTTTCGAATTCCCAGCCTCTGTTTTTCATTTTGCCACTATTCTCGGGCCTGTAGTCAAATCCCAAATAGGATCTGAGAGGTGTATAAATAAGCATATCTTGGGTGGTAGAGCTAAACACATCAAAACTTGTCACCCACCTGTTGCCCCAAAGGGATAAATCGATACCTGCATTTATCTGCCCTACCCTTTCGTAAGTTAATTCTTCGTTAGCGAGGGTTGCCGGATATAAACCAACTGTTTCCCTGAATTTGATTGAACGGTAGAACCGGGTTGCATTGGCTTCTCCAATATCATCGTTTCCACTTTCACCTGCAGACACTCTTAATTTAAGCTCTTCGAGCCATGAAACATTACGAAGGAAGGGTTCACCGGAAACGCGCCAGGCCAAACCACCCGAATAGAAGAACCCAAAAGGAACACCTCCCACTTTTAAGGTATTTGCAGCTTTGTCGCCAACCCTTGAAGAACCATCAATAGCAAGGCTCAAAGTTGCCAGGTACCGGTCTTTATAAGTGTAAATCATATTTTCGTAGAATGATAACCATGTCCAAACCCTGTTTTCACCTCCTATCTCCCTGAGGTTATTGGTACCATCCTGAAGCATCCTGTATTGGTCATTGGCATGGGCATTTTTTGTAAGTCCCCAGTCAAATTCAAAATTATTCGACATGATGTTTACGCCCGTTGTTGAAGATAAATAATGATCGTTTCCAAACGAATTAAAGTACCTCAGATAAGTATTGTTATTGAAAGCTTTAATGCTATTGTTCGAAGCTTTGGCAACATTTCGGGCTTCATCGTCATAGTAGTATTCCATTCCAATATTAGGCATAAAAATCTGTTCCTTTAAAATGTTATAGGTCAGACCAAATGTACTGTTGAGCATCATATTCTTATTAATGGATGCTTCTAATCCGATAGTGGAAATAAAATAATAATTGCTGTTTTTTGCTTCATAATTATTAATAACCGCCAGAGGATTACTGGTGCCAAGCTCGTCCACATTGGCAAGGATGGTTAATTCTTTCCCCTCAAGGTCATATTTAAATGGATTGAGCATGGGCGATTTTGCCAAAGCGGTTAAAATCGGGCTTGTTTGGCTCACTACGGCCGATTCTTTTAAATTGGAAGTATTATAATTCAACGAAACTGCAGCATTCATCCTGAGCCAGGTAAAAATATTGAGCAAACTGACAAACTTCAGGTTATATCCCTGATAGCCGGTTTCTTTAATAATTCCATTATTATCCATATACCCGAATGACAAACCATAACGTGCAATTTCATCACCGCCTTTAACCACAAGGTTTAAATTTGAAAACATGGAATTCTGAAAAATCATTTCCTGCCATTTGGTATCATGCTGATAGTCTATAAATCTTTGATCGGTAGGCCTGAGATAAAGATTGGGATAAAGTTCCTGTAACCTTTCACTGAAAATACCGGAAGTAAACAACACTTCATTTACAAGGGTCCGGTGCTGAGCTGCATTAAGTTGTGGAATATGGTTCGATGGTGCCAGTGAATATCCGCTCCTCAGATCGAGTTCAATTGTTGTCTGAGTTGCACTTGGATCAAGAGTTTCGATGATTACCAGACCATTTGAAGCTTTTGAGCCATAAGCAGCAGTAATTGCAGGGTCTTTAATGACAGTAGTTTTCGAAATATCAAGCACATTAACCCCCATTAGCGGATTGTATGAGTATCCGTCAAGGCTGGATCCGAATGTACCTTGAGGTGTCATTGGAATACCATCAATAATATAAAGCGGCTGGTTTGAAGTATTCAAGGAATTGGCTCCCCTGATTAAAGTAGCTGCCCCGCTTCCCGGGTCGCCCGACCTGTTTGTTACATGCATTCCCGGGGTTCGTCCCTGCATATACTGATCAACTGAAAGTACAGGAGATTTGTGCACCTCATTGGTATAAAGTGATGAATAGGAAGAAATAATATTCCGCTTCAAAACTGAACGGGCCAGAAAATTGACCTCATCATCTCCGGAAACCATATCGGAAGGTGTTAAATAGATTTTTAAATCTGCCCTATGATTCAGATATACTCTTTTCCCTTTGTATCCACTTGGCGGGGCAATGATCAACCAACTATTGCCAGAGCTGACAACCAGCTCAAATTTGCCTTCCACATCTGTAATTTCAGGTAAAGCAAATGATCCCTCAACGCTTATCGATACATTGGGAAGCGGCTCGTTTGTGCCAGTCAAAATAATCCCTCTGACCAGAATTGAATCCTGAGCGCTTAATCCCAGATATCCTAAAATTAAAAATATTGCCAATGCCAACGTCCGGAATGGAACAGTGCTTCTGTTAAAATTATTCATTTCGGTTAGGTATTTAATTGGGTTCCCGAAAAGTATACCTGAAAGGTACCTTTTCCGTTTGTCCAACTTATTGGTAACGGTTATTAATGCAGTCATACAATATTCGTTTATTATTGAATGCCAGAATCCTGGTTTTTTGTCCTTTTTTATCATCAGAGGCAACTTATTTTTGTGGGATAAACTCAATATAATCTATAACAAATCCATTGTTCGAAACATTGGCAGGTGCTTTATATTCAAACCTGATTTTTGCCTTTCCATATTGTTGGATATTATCAATCCAGAAATCGAAACTGTTATACCTTCCCTGGTTAATAAATCTTAAAGGTGATTGTACACTGTTTATTACTCCTCTGAAAGTGACATAGTCAAAATAGTTAAATGTCCTGACCAAAATGTCATTGACAAATATATCATACCTCCCGCCAAAATCCATGTGTGTCCTTACAACAGCCCTGTACCTTCTCGGGAATAAATCAGGAGTGTTAAACTCAACATTGAACCTGCCAGTATATCCCTTGTTGAAGGTTACATTCAAAATAGAGTCTTTCGAAGAACCTGGAATAAATTGTCTTAACGGTGCAAACGATTGATCACTGATAACTTTTACATTTTCGCGCCAGGCAAATTTGTTCACACCAATTTCCCTGACCAGGCTTTCACCTTCCAAACGTAATCTTCCCTGGAATAAAGTATCTGGTATTACGAAAGTATTGTAGTCATATGCATATCCATTACTACACACAGTAAGATTAACAGGTGTATATAATATTGCAACACTGTCACCCAATATATTGAGTAGTTTCAATGTGTCTTTGTGAGGAGGCTTAGTGAAATCAATTTGTTCAAGCTGGTTTAAAAATACTCCCCTTTCAAGGAGATAAGGAATCAGAGCTTCGTTTTGCCATTTAACAGGGATATCCGCATGTGTCTGATATCTTCCACCAAGGCGTTGAGCCATTCCTGTCAAGGCGCTTTCGTATTTCTCCTTCTGTGGGAATACTATTGTGGCAGTATAATTTCTCAGTTCTTGCTTTACAGGAAAATATTTAACTTCAAAATTATTTACAACAATCGCAACCGTATCGTAAATGGTATTACCATTCTTGTCGAACCCGATGGGACGGCTCTTTTCCCTGTCAAGGATAATGGAATCTTTACTGTCAATATAAGCCCGCAAAATCGGGTTATTTTTTACGTAAAACTCATAAAGGTTTGGCCTTGGGGTGGCAACCTTGTCCATTTTGAAAAATTTCCCGTTCCTGTATAAAGGACTTTCATACTTTAAAGGTATCCCATCAATACTACTAATGCTTCCGGCTCTTTCAAAAAGGGCTAGTTTAAGGGCAAGAGTTTGCAGCCTTCTTCTTCCGGTAATACTGTTCGATTGAATAAAATTCACAGATATATGATAATCCAAAACTGCTTTGGTCAGGCTGTTTGAGGCTAAAAACTCAGCCATGGCCTGATTGGTAGGAATAAAAAATGTATGAGTTCTTTTTGATTCAAATATTGAATCATATTTGAATTCTTTAAGTGCATTAACGAATACGGAAATGTCCTGTTCTTTCTGCATAACCTCCCAGATATCCTGATCAACAGTTTCCGGAATAGTATTATAATGCTTTTCCCAATACTCGGTACATGCTCCCAGGATGAACAGTAATAGTAATGTTATAACTGATAAACCGATAATATTTTTCATTATTCCTGAATTTTTAAATTGGTTCAAATCTTACGTAATCCCACCTTAAGGCTCCGGGTATAAGGGTCACAATCTCAATGGTATGTTCTTCAAAACGCTGAAAATCAACCGTACCGATATTTTTACCCACATATGGGTTGGAAGCTGATCCTCCAGTAGTAAAATCAACAAGACCTCCAATTTTTCTTCCATCGATAAATACTTCAACCAATGCATTGCTTGAGCTGTTTGAATGAGCTCCAATCAACACACGGTATCTTCCCTGGACAATACTGGGAATTCTGTATGAAATCCTGAAATCGCCCCTAATAAACAGGTAATCCTGATTCCACGCCCTTTCAGCAGGGTCGTCTGATTTCACAAAAAACAGATCAGCTCCGTTCCATTTTACCCGGCTAAGCAATAAAGGATCTTTTATCTGATAGCTTCCGGCCTCACGCCTTAGTTTACTGAACAGTGTTTCTTCCCAGAATTCGTAGTTCCTGATTGCCCTTACCGGAGGATATTGACGCATTACCTGATCAATAAAATGTATTGACCCGGTTTGGGTGATCACGTTGCTTGCGTCATAAATCATACCTACATAGTCAATTCGGGTTGTGTCACCTTTGGCATTTATGATTATGCTAAAAACCTCCCTGCCTTTATTGATGGCAATATCGATCCCTAAACCATTAACATTAAGCGGGATATCGGAATATGTATTGTAATTGGTCGCAATACCCTCAAAATCATCAAGATACAACCCGCCTTCGAGGATATGGTAAGCCACATAATTGTACAAAGGATTTGATCTGCTCTTATAGTTTGTATTATTGGGGCTTATAAAGTTGGCCAGGTCCTGGAATGTATGAATATTCCTCTTTTTATATATCGAGTCATGTTCAACGAGCAAAGTGCTAGGGCGTAGTCTGCGTGTATCGGTCTTCAGATTAATATTCAATGTATCTTTTAATCCGGTGGCTTCGAGAGAGGCCTTAAAAATTGAGAAGCCAGGATTTATTTCTAACCAACCGAATGTGGTATAGGTAACCGGTACCAAAACATTTTCAATAACATGTACATATCCGTTTGACACTTCGATATTTGACTTAATTACAGCTGCCTTGTTATTAATCTTGTAGTAGGAAGTATCTCGTTCAATAATAAAACCTACTGTAAGCTGATCGCCCGAAAGAGTTAATTCCGGTAATGCCCCGAAAGGAAAATCATTGGACTTTATACCAAGATTGACAACATGAAATAGTGATAATGTTCTTGCATATTCTTTGTCGTTCAATAAATCATTTAATGAATTATAGCGCGGTTGTTCTTTGATAAATTTATCGATAGCGGCATTAGTCGGTAAAAATAGGGTATAGTCAACCCCATTTGGATTATACGCACTTAAAGTTTTATCAACCCCTCCCTTTTCAAGGATTGCTAGAAAACTTGAAAATTGATCTTTATTTTCAACGATATAATCATAAATGGTCATATTTATCATGTCCTCAAAACCAGCCTCAATCCGATCCCTTTTACAGGAAAAAAGTACCGTTAGGCATATAAATAAGCTTGACAATATTATTAATCTATTCATGGCTACAAATTATAATAAGGATTTTGAACCAGTTTACTATTTCTTTCTAATTCCCTGTCGAATATGGGCATATACCATCCCATTGGGTTGGTAAGTTTTACCGCAAGAATTCTTTTCTGCGTTGATGGTACATTGCGGACAATGATTTCGATGAGTTTTTCTTTGCGGGCAAAATTATTGCGCCTTCCCATGCGGAGCAGGTCAAACCAGCGTTTCCCTTCGAATGCGAGTTCAAGAGCCCTTTCTTCAAGTATCGCATCTTCGAAGGCTGTCGCAGAATTCGGCAATGAAATTGGACCTACATCGGCCCTGTCACGAATAATATTAATGATTTGAAGTGCCTCATTAAACCTTCCTAACTGCGACAATGCTTCGGCTTTCATCAGCATAACATCGGCCAATCGGTAAACTATCCAGTTGGCACTTCGGAGAAGTGTTCCTGTTCTGAGGGTGTTTCCATCGGGTGCACTTCCCACATATTTCCAGATTATATAATCATCATCACTATATCGTTTTATCGAAGCATCCTCACCACGGACAAGCTCACGGGCAAAGCGTCGGCCAAACATCTCAAGAGCCCTTTGGCTTGGATCATAATTATATGATAACCTTTGCGTTAAATCGTATCTACTATTGTTTTGACTTTTGCTCTGGTCATACTGAAATTCAAAAATACTTTCGAGCGAATTGCCGGGATAGTACATTTCAAACCATTTTCCACTTGGCATCAAAACAATTTCCCTGTTCTGTTCAATCCTCGCAACATATTGAAGAACTTTTTCATAATCGTATTTCCAAAGGGCAATATCAGCAAGTAAAGCATCGAAAGCAGCTTTTGATGCTCTACCTTTAACTTCAGCCAAAGTTGCATATCCATCGGCTATTGCAAAATTCCTGTTTTCTTCAAGGTCTTTGATAATTTGTTCCAATACGACTGCTTCATCAGACTTTGGAAGGTAAAAGTCAGTATTGTCGCTTTCCGAAGGTTCCAGCACAAGGGGAACATCTTTGTATATCCGGACGAGGTAAAAATAAGTCAGTGACCTCAGAAAATAGGCTTCGGCCATTAATCCCTTTAACTGGTAGTCGGTAAATGTATTGTCAATTTCCTTTACCAATGGAGCGTTTTTTATTACTTCGTTACAAAAGTTTATTGCCTGGTAAAAACGGTCCCAATTGGCCATACCATTTTCAGGATATATGTTATTTTGCGAGATTCTCCTCTGGTCACCCGATTGGTTCACATCGCCCTTTACCATATCAGCCCTTATTTCACCGAAAAGGAAAAACAAACCATCAAGCCTAGACATTGCATCATAAGCACCCATTAGGCTCGCTTCCACATCCTCCTTTGTTTTCCAGAATTCTTCCCTGATAAGACCACCGGGAGGGAGAAGTTCGAGCCAGTCGTTGCATGAAACCTGCATAAACACGGCAAGTAATACTATTATATGTTTAAATTTTATTTTCATTTTGTTGCTCTTTTAATGTTATCGTTAGAAACCCACTGAAAGACTAAAAGTAAAGGTTCTGGGAGGAGGAGTGTTGGCATTGTCAACACCAATCCAGAATGGATCGCTTGCATTTTGGGCGACCTCGGGATCCTGACCTGAGTACCTTGTAAATGTGAACAGCTTACGTGCACTGAGAGCCGCGCTCAAACTCCGGATACCAAGCTGGTTGCAAACTCTTTGTGGAAGCTGGTAACCGATTTTCAGGTTGTTAAGCCTGAAGAAATCCCCTTTCTCGACATACCTGTCCGATCCAAGGTTATTTGACGGATGGTTCAGATAAGCACGCGGCAACATTCCTGGTTCGTTTTGTCCATCGACCCTCCAACGGCTTAGAACAGCTTTGCTTTGATTATTCCGGTTCAACATACCCTGGGTTTCAATGGCAACACCGTTTATAATGTCAAATCCAAGCCGGTAGTGAAAACCAATAGAGAAATCCCAGTTTTTGTATTTCACAGTGGATCCAAACCCACCAATAAAATCGGGGTTTGAGTCACCAATATATACCACATCATTCAGATCGATTACTCCATCTTTATTGATATCTTCATATTTGGAATCGCCTCCTTTAAAAACATAAGTTCCCTGATAGGTCATCGGAATTGGAACTCCGTCTCCGTCGTAGAGTATATTTCCCTGCGCATCGCGGGCAATTGCATCCTGGTCGGTGGCATATACACCCAGATAACGGAAACCAAAGAATGAACCTATAGGCTCTCCTTGAACTACCCTTCGGGGATATTGTCCGTTCCCAATTGAAGTAGATACTTCCCTGTTAAAGTTTTCCGGAAGTTTATTAAAAGAGTTAATATTTTGTGATGTATTAAAATCGAGCATAACGGAAAAGTTCCGTTTGCTGATTGCTCTCCAGTTCATCATCAATTCCCATCCCCTGTTTTCCATTTCGCCACCATTTAATAACCTGAGGGTCGAAAAACCAGAAGAGTATGGTATCTGGTAATTTCTGAAAAGAAGGTCAGTAGTTACTTTTCTATAAATATCAGCATTGAAAAACAAGCGGTCGTCGAAAAGATTAACTTCTAATCCATAATTGGTTGTTGTGATGGTTTCCCATTTCAGGTTGTTCAGCTGAATGTTGGTTGGAACAATTGCCGGCCTGTCTATATATGCACCAGTACTGGAAGAGAAATAGGTTGCAAAGCGGGCATAAGGGTCGCCCGGTTGGCGGCCAGCCAAACCCCAGCTGGCTTTTAACTTGCTTTCGCCCAACCATTCGAGTGTCTCGAGCCAGGGCTCACTTGAAAAACGCCAGGCTCCTGAAAGACCAGCAAATGTGCCCCAACGGTTGTTTTCACCAAATGATGAATTTGCATCCGACCTGGAAATTAAAGTGAACATATACCTGTCGGCATATTTATAATTCAAGTTTATCAGACCTGCAATATCACGACCCTCGCCCGAACCTGTCCCAATCCAGTTAATTTGAGCATCAATGGCCGGATCCTTAATAGCTGTGCTCGGTGTTCGGTTACTTTGAATGTTCATCCATTCGTAACTCGACTGATTGGTAACCCAGGTTATAGCTCCAGTTAAAACATGCCTGTCGGTCCTGAAAGGCGAGTTAAATAACAATTGGCTTTCAGTTTGTATGGATGAATTTATATTGTTACCCTCTTCAGCCTTATTGATCTGCCAATCTAACCATTGTGCCCCTATGGCGTTGTATGGCAGGTAGTTTTTATATTTTTCCCCTGTGTATTGAAACGAAATTGTTTCGTTAAAGATCAGCCAGTCGTTAATGTTATAACGAAGCCTGAAAGTATTCGAAAGCGTATTTTCATCCCTGTCGTTTTTACCAAGGTTAGCTACAGCAACCGGATTGAAAAAGGTAACACCGTTTCCCTGATAACTGTTTATCGGGTTAAAATACTCCCCTGTGAGTTTTCCGTTTTGATCGTACTCCCAAATACTCATGTTCGGGGCCTTTATATAAGCCATCGATCTTACATTCCGTCCACCCAAACTTACATTACCTTCCACCAAATTGGATGTATAGTTAAACTGAACGGTAAACAATAATCGGCGGGAAAGAAAGTAGTCCAGGTTTATCCTGGTTGAAAACCTTTGAGCCGATGTACCAACTGTTGTTCCTCCTTCATCAACATAACTGAGCGAAGTAAAATATCTGGTACGTTCACCACCCCCCGAAATTTTAAAATAGTGGTCATGAGTCATTGAATTTTTGGTGATGGCCCCTATCCAATCGGTATTTGCCGAATAGTTATAAAAATCGACATAGTCGCGGTCGTAAGCAATTTCCCTGGGGATGTTAAAAATCCCATATGCGTTATGCCATTGCTCCAATTGAAGCATGATATATTCATCGCCATTCAACATGGGTATTGCAGGTGGTTGAAAATTAGAAGTATTTTTATATTGGTAGTCAAACTGAACTTTACCCATCCTTCCTTTGTGGGTTTCGATCAGAAGTACACCATCAGCACCTCTTGAGCCGTAAATTGCAGTTGCAGCAGCATCTTTCAAAACTTCGATTGACCGGATATCCTGCAAGGCAATATTAATAAGGTTACTGATATCTTCCTGATCGGCTGATGCAAGGTCGAATCCCTGTTGAACACGTTCCTGAGGAACCCCGTCGATAACAATAAGAGGGCGGCTGTTCCCCATTGAACTTAATCCCCTGATAACAAGTGATGATCCACTTCCAGGGTCACCGGATGCACTGATGATGTCGAGTCCGCTTACTTTTCCCTGCAAGGCATCGGCGGCTGAAACCAATCCGGTTTCATGCATTTCCATCAGATCAATTTTAACAGTAGCCGTTGCATTATCACGCTCATCGATATTGGTTAACCGATTTGATGTTTGCGCCCTGGCGGTTATGGTTACTTCACCAATTTCAATATCCGACGATTCAATTTCGATAACCATGGGTTTTGAAGGATCAGGCTTTACCTCTTTTGAATTATAGCCGATCACACTTACCCTGATCATGTTTGCAGCGTTTCTCATCTCAAGAACAAAATCGCCGTTCACATTGGTGATGGTTCCGTTGATAACCCTGTTTTCACCATCAAATTCGATAATATTGGCACCGATTACAGTTGATTTATCTGTTCTATCGATTACCCTGCCCCTTATGACAACTCTTCCCTGCGGGAAAGCTTCAATAAAACTGCAAAGAGCCAGTGTCAGTAATATGATTCTTTTGATTTTTTTCATTTCGTTCAAACACCTTTGTTTAGAAAATCCAGTAATTGACATTTGGTCTATTTAGTATCCAGTTGATTAAAATCAAGCACTTTGTTGATCTCATGTATTACACCGCTAGAAATAATATTTCTGATGGTCTCGGTTCCAGTACCCAAATTTCGACCCAAAACGATATTAGTGAGAGGGGATTCATGCACCTCTGCGTAGGTACTTCCATCTTTTGCCATAATCCGAATAACATCAGTTTCGGGCTTAATATTCATTTGTGTATAGAATGTGGCGAATTGTGAAGACGCTTCAGAAACCCTGGCGGTTTCATAGTACCCTGATGGCTTTTTACCATCGGTAAAAATAATTTGTCCGGGTAAAAAATGAAGTAAAACCAACCTGCGTAATTGCTCTACCGTCATGCCTTGAGTATTATATGCCGCAATTGCTTCATTTGTTGGCACAAAGACTGTATAAACTTCGCTTTCTGATATAAAACTATACCGGAATTCCTTATCCAAATCAAAACCAGCTGCTCTGATAAGGTTATGAAATCCGGGGTAGGTTGTAGATATTCTTGAATATAACCCGACTGATGAAAAACTAAACCAGTTGTTAATTTCGTGAGTTGTTCCATTGTCTGCATTGGTACTGATCCGCCGGGGGAATTCCTGGACTATCTGTGTTCCGCCATATCCACGTGTTGTATTATCAGTACCTTTTACTTCGCCAGTTTCATTATCAACAATAATATAGTTTCCTGCCATATTGGGAAGAAATTCTTTGCGTGCATTTTTCTTTGGTTGAGCAAGAGCTACATGGTTCATTAATAAAACCCTGAGGTCGTTTAGTGTCAGTCCGAATTCCTGAAATGAGCCTGGAGATAGCTGGAATGTAGAAAATCTATTACGTGCCTCATCATATACAAGGGAAGAGTCTATCCTCAGGCTTTCATCAGATTCGATGAAAAGCATATAATCCTGATTTTGTCTTTTCAGCGCAGGTAGCAGACCTGCAAGCTCAATGGCATACATTGCCCTAGAATACCCTCGCTGAAGATAAACCGGCCCTGTTACACTTTTAAATGCCCTTGGTACTATAGCTTTTTTTACGCCAATGAAAGTTGTATTGCTCCCAAATTCTTTCTGAACTATGTCCGATTGATCAACTGTTATCAAATCCAGCTCACCATTATAAAATCCTTTGGCCAAGTCGGTGGGATAAATAGGATTGATTGACATATAGGTGTTGGCAATAATCCGCTTTATATGGTCAGGGGTATTCCGCAAGCTTCCCCAGCGAGGACCTCCTACGAAGTATTCATTGATAAATGCTTCGAATGCCTGATTTGTAGGTGCAATTAATCCATGGTGGTACCTGATGGTAACATTTTCGGGTAACCCAAACGTACCTAGGGGTGCTTTGGTCCTTTCCCGATTAATATTAAATGTAAGCAAAGGATAGGTAAGGTCAAACAGTGAATCAACAGCCAAGCCCTCAGCAGCTCCTGGTTGGTTCAGCGTTTTTTGCCGGTTATATACAAATTCCGGAAAAGTGTTGATAAAATCGAGGAATTGTGTGTAAGAATTGGGCCCCGATTTATTGCTTAGTATCTGATAAGCATTTTTTAAAGGTTCAACAACCCGGTCGATTTTATATACAAAACCGTTTTCAGCAAAAACTTCGTTACCGATTATTTTTCCTCCGGCATAATAAATATCAGAAGGACTTTCGAATGGACGGTTAAAATAAAACTCATAATCGGACGAATTCAACTCATAAATATCAAAGTACTCTTTGAAAAATATGGGTGCATACTTCCTTGAATCTTTCGCTTCACGCCTACGCCAAGGTGAGGCTGTTGAGTCAACTAATGAAATATAATTCCTGAGATTCCGGCGTTCACCAAAAATTCCATACTTCATATCCTTTTCTAAAAGGAGCGTTTCTCTTTTAAATCCTCGGGGCTCGTTATTTGTCAAATCTTTGGGGTCAATCCATCCAAAAACATCTAACTGCCTGAGCTGATTTTTACTCCAGGGATTCTGCACGATATGGTATTTAACCAATCTTGTGAGTTCTGGTTTAGGAATGTCTTCTACCCGCTTCCATGTTGGATGTGTCTGAAACCATGCATTGAAAGCATCGTTTGTAGGAGCAAATACTGTGTAGCTACCTGAAACATTAAGTATTTTGTCATACTCTGTCAATTCAAGGCATTTAGCAAATGTGGAGAGCTCGGGTAACTCTTTGAGTTGTGTATAAACCTTTCCTGCAAGCCAATCTGGCCTTTTGAAGATATCATGCCTATCATCCTCGCAACCAAAAAGTACCAGCAATCCTAATGCAACTATTATAACAAGCTTGTTCCTGATCATTTTTTGCAAATTAGATTTGATAAAGATGTTTTTTAATCCAAGGGTCAAAAATATAAAAAATGTTTGTATGTCGATGTTGTAAAATCAACAGTATATATCAAATTTCTTACAAAATTTGTCTTTTAAACTTTTAAATGAACTTATTGTTTCATATTTTACAGTTTCAGTTAAACCCCTGGTCGCGGAATACTGCCGGTGTTACCCCAAAGTATTCCCTGAAGCATTTCACAAAATAGGATAGGTTATTGAAGCCAACCTGAAAACAGACCTCCTTCACTGTATTGTTTCTATTTTTGAGTAATTCACAGGATTTTTGCAGCCTGAAAATTCTCATAATCTCTACGGGGGAATATCCGGTAATGTTCTTTATTTTCCTGTAAAGTTGTGTTTCGCTCATATTCATTTGTGAAGAAAGCTTTTTAACATTAAACTCAGTATCTGCAATATTCTCATCCAATATTTTTTTTAAACTTAACATAAATTCTTCGTCCTTTGATGGCATAGAGTCAGAAATTTCAACCATAAAATTCCTGGACAAATATTTTTCCCGGATTAATTTACGGTTCTGAATAAGTCTTTTCACCTGAGATAGCAGCACCTCTGTATTAAATGGTTTGGTAATATATGCATCAGCTCCGTATTCATACCCCTGAACTATCTGTTTTTCATTTATCTTCGCAGTTAATAAAATTACAGGGATGTGGCAGGTAGCTTTTTCTTCTTTTACCACTTTGCATAGCTCCAATCCATTCATTTCAGGCATAATTACATCAGCAATTATTATTTCGGGTATAATTTCGAGGATCATTTCAAGAGCCTTTTTCCCGTTTTCAAAGGTATAACACTCATAATCCCTTGAAAGGATTATTCCTAAAAAGTTTCTTAAATCATAATTGTCTTCAACAAGTACAACCTTAAATCTCTCATTACCAACCCAATATTTCTCGTGTTCATGTATCAGTGTATTGATTTCTTTCGATGTATTGCTTCCCGATACAATTACATCGGGGGTTATTACCAGAATTGAAGAATATGGCAAATAGAAATCAATTTTAAAACTGACATCAGTTGCCAACCCTAATTTAATAAACCCATTATGCTTCTCAATAAGAAATTTCGGGTAGGATAAATCAAAACCTTCAATTTCATTTACATCGATAAATTTCTTTTCTTCCAGAGAATCATAATTAATTCCTGGGTGGTTGGTAATTGAAAATAACAGGTATTTCTTAAACTCATTTAAATGGTCAAATATTTCTTCAATTTTTAATGATATTCCGATTAATTGCCCTGGCAGAGAATTTTTAAGAAAATTTGAAACCAGATTATAAAGAACTGCTTCAATTTTTTCAGCATCAATGCTGGCAGTTATTTCATCAGCGGGTAATTCAAGTATAATTTCAGATCCATTTCGCCTGGCAAGTTCCTTAAAATTTAATGCCACGTCCCTTATCATAGCAGAAATATGGGTGTCGGAAAAAGCCAGTGACACCTCCCTGCTTTTGTATTGTGATATATCAATTATCTGTCCGATTTGTCTCTGAAGGTATTTTGCATTCCGGTGAATCATAAAAAAGGTTTCTTTCATTCCTTGCAACGAATCACTATTGCTATTTATCATTTCTTCGAGAGGTGAAATTATAAGGCTTAACGGAGTTAACAGTTCATGTGCAATTTTGTTAATATGGCCTATTTTTTCATGTTCGTTCTCTTCAAATACCTGGTTTGATTTTTTCTTTGAATTCAATTTCCGGATTTTTCTAGCCAATATGAAAGCCAAAGCAGATAAAGCAATCAGAAGAATGAATAGTAAAGTATAGACTGTATGGATCGAACTTGAATTTTTTATCGTTAATTGCATTAAACTTACAACTCCACCTATTCCTGACCAGGAAGTTGAAGATAGAATTTCCGCAATACAAACACTTTTCATACAACCAAAAAAAATCAGCCTTTCTCTGCTAAAGGTAATGGTTTTTTTTGTCTTATTATTGTTTCAAAATCTTAAACCGTGTAACAGGAAAATGATCGGCCTTAACAGAAATTATGAATAGCCCGGCCGGGATATCGGGAATAGTGACCCGGGCCGAAGAACCCGGAAAAACCCTGATTTCACTAAAAACTTTAATTAACCTGCCCATACTGTCGAATATTTCAAATGTAACCTGCCCAACGGGCACATCACCTGTGTAAGAGTAATTCAACTGATCGGCAACAGGATTTGGCCAGAAAGTAAAATGTCCGGGCGAAATAGCTTGCTGAAAGGGGGTGCTTACCCCCTGCTGAATGCGGAGATTGTCGATGGCCCACCCCCAACCATTGGCATAAGGATCAGAAAACAAACGGAACCGGATCAGAATGGTGTCGCCTGCCTTAAAATTTCCATTGCCTGTTAATGAAAACTGGCGGTTTATGAAAAGTTCCTTCGAACCCACAGCTTTTGAGTCCTGCCCTGAAAAATTGCTGTTGTACTTATTCAGCCACGAAATATTTGCCCTTGAGTCGTAGCCATTGACTATGGGTTGCCATGTTTTTCCAAAATCTTTGCTGCCTTCTACAATCACATAATCCCAGAACTCGTCGTCACCAAATACAGTTCCGTTTTCGCCCGGTTCAACCAGCACCACCTCATCAAAACTCATGATGCCATTTTCTTTTACAATAATGGGTAACCTTAAAATGGTAACAAAATTGAATGTTTTTTTGTCTTCATTAGGGCTTGGGTAAGGATTAGGGCTATGCAAAGCCGGATTGTCAAAGTTTTTCTTCCGGATAACCGAAAAATCGCCTGATATGAAATCATGCCCTCCATCATTAAAGTCGGTAAAAAAGCCTGCTATAGGTTGTAATATCTGTTCAACAGTCACCGAAAATGTTCCTTCCCCGGGTTCAATCCGTGCATTTCTACGTATTGCCCCATCAATGGCCACAATCTTGTAACATAGTTTCCCTCCCCGCTCAAGACCAAATCGCACCAAATCAACAACACCAGAATAATTATATCCACCGGTATTATCGAGGCTTATGCGGCCAATTTCTATATCATTTTTGTAAAGAATAACAAATGCGGTGTCAACTGCAAGGTTGTCCGATATAGTTGCCTCAATCATGAAACTTCCGGCTGTTGATAATACAAATGTTGACAGGTTATGCACAATTACGGGTTTTATGGTATCAGCTCCTATGGTGATGGCATAAAATTCTTCGGGGGCCATACCCGGAAGGGTAAATTCCCTGCCGGCTGTATCTTTTGCTGCAATGTAGTATTTTATAGTTCCGGTTTCAATTTCAGGCTTCCATTGTACAATAAAATCGCCAGTATGTATATCGTATTTAAAATGTAGCTGATTGATTGATGTTACAAAATTATCGGCAGAACAAATTACCCTGAACGAGGCAGTATCGAGTCCCATATCACTCCTTACTTTTGCTTTGAACACAAAGGGTTGATCAATAATTTCCATATCTTTCACGGGTTCGTGTTCGAGAAACAGATGCCTCCACCCTAAATCGGAAAGTATGCCCAGCGAAACAGGCCCTGGCGAATGAATAGCTTCACCCCTTCCTGTTGTATGGGTCATCATGGAATTTGGGTTTCCATAAGGATAGGTAAAACCATTCAGATGATAGATGCTCGAACCATCGTTGAATGAGGAAGGTGCGTACAAGCGTGGAAGATTATTACTGTTCCATTTTGCACCCAAAAAACTTCCCGAATATAGCAGATTTGATGTTAGTGCACGATATAAAGTTTCAGAAGGGTTTGGAAAAAATGCTGTATCGACAAGCCGTTTACTTTTAAAATCCTGTACGAAATAATCATAAACAGCAGGTAATCCTTCCTGGTTTCCTGAATAACCAAGTAATCTTGAAGTATTTACACTGAAAAATCCGGTAAAACCCAAACCATGGGCAATTTCGTGCAGTACTGTCGAAACAAAGTCGTAACGGTTGACCGGAGTTTTTCCGTCAATTCCAAAATACCAGGGAATGGTTGAATTGAAGCGTGCAATCATATCGGGGCTGTTTGGTCCGGTTATTTGTTCGCGAGTCAATTTTTCGGCCAGTGCAACCGGATAATAAACATTGGGAAGAGGGGCTCTTTCGAAATTTACAAAATAGTCAGCCGGGCCACAATTTGCAAGTACATTATTTGCCAATACCTGCCATCGTGCCTGCATATATATTGGCACCGGCGAGAAAATCAATGACTCCCATATTGAAACGGCATATTCAAAGGCAATCCTGGCACTATCGGGAAAACCGATGTAATTCACTACAATATCGGCACCCGGTTTTGCTGATTTTAAACGGTTGGTAAATTCCGGAGGTGGGGGAATAAATGATTTCCTAACCTCGGGCGAGGCATAGCAAACCGGTAAATCAGGAACAAAAGGAAGCCTTTGCAGCTTTTGCTGGGCCTCTGACGCAATCGTAAAAAATACAGATATCAAAAAAATAAGGTAACGTAAATTCATTCCTTTCCCCTTTCAACAAATTCTTAAAAAAACAATTTCAGGTTTTATAACAACCCCCATAGTAAAAAGATTAATTGTTAAGGTTTATTTGGCGGGCTAAACTTATAAAAAGTATTTCAAAAGCGATACAAAATCAGGATTTTAACATCTTAATACAATGGGCTAATAAAATAGGCTAACGACTCACGGGTTTTATTGAAACGGGAACGTTTTTTCCAATCCACAAGGAAAATCTCACGGCTATTCCGGAGATCAACTTTGAAATATGCATTCATTTGGCGGGTAAAGTGTTCGTCATATACAAATGCGTTAACTTCGAAATTGGTTTCCAGGCTTCTGAAATCGAGATTGGCGGTTCCTACTGATGCGAAAACACCATCGATGGTTATTATTTTACTATGAATAAACCCTTTCTGATAAAAAAATATCCTTACCCCGGCTTCGAGCAGTTCTTCAACATAGGAAAAAGAACACCAGCGGGGAATATGGGCATCCGATTTTTCGGGGATAATTATCCGGACATCAATCCCTCCAAGTGCAGCGGTTTTTAGTGCGGTTGTGATGGCAGGCGGTGGCATCAGGTAGGGGGTTACAATATTTACTTCGGACCTTGCACCAGCAATGGCCGTAAAAAATGCCTGACCTATGCTGTCCCAATCCGAATCGGGGCCACTGGCACTAATCTGCACCGGCACACCCTGCTCTTCCGATAATGGATGGAAATAATTTTCGCCCCAAAGGTTTTCACCTTTAACAAAATACCAGTCGGCTGCAAAAACCACCTGAAGGCAGATTACTGCATCACCCTCAATCTGAAGATGGGTGTCGCGCCATGGCCCGATTCCGGGCAATCCATTAATGTACCTGTCGGCCATATTGATTCCTCCTGTAAAACCAATAATGCCATCAACAACTACAATTTTCCGGTGGTTCCGGTAATTTACCCTTCCGGTCAACCTTGGGAACCTAACCTCCATAAAAGAATATACTTCAACACCAGAATTTTTCAACTCATCTATATAGCTATTTCCAAGTCCCCAGCTTCCCACATCGTCAATTATAAGCCTTACTTCAACTCCTTGTTTCCTTTTTCTGATCAGAATCTCTTTTAACCGATTTCCGGTTGAATCATTATCGATAATGTAGTACTCCAGATGAATATGGTGCATTGCCGATTCGAGCGCATCGAAAATTGCGGCTACAGTCTTTAATCCGTTGTTCAGGATTTTTACGCGGTTACCTGTAGTGATAACCGAATGGGAATTATTCAGCAACAGTGAAATGATTTTACGATAGTTTTCGGCAGGCTGTGGCAATGGCATCCCTGCTTTCTGCAACCGGTAAAATTGTTTGCTGGTCACCCGCCTAAATCGGGAAAGCGCTTTGATTCCGCGTCTCGAATAAAATTTCTGCCTACGGTACTCCTGCCCGAAAAAGAGATAAAAAACCAGCCCGATAACCGGGAGAAGTACCAAAACCAAAATCCAGGCTGCTGTTTTGAATGGTGATCGTTTTTCGAGGACAATAATAAATGCAATGGCTATGCTGGTAATTAAAAACATCAGGGAGAGTATCCCCCAGATATTAAGTTGTTGAAAATTCCAGTCGAACCACATTTTTCAATTATTATCGTGATGGTAAATTTAAAGATGAATTTTTAAAGATTTCAAATCTTTCAGAAAAAATCAAAATAGTAAATTATGACGGCCAATCAGCATTGAACCAAGTGTTTGGTTTTGCGTATACTTAGAAGTTAAAGTTGAAAGCCATGAAAAATTTATTATTTTACCTTTTGCTAATGGTAATAGTTATAGTTCCTTCGTGTTCGATGCAGAAAAAAGCTGCACATGTATCCATTACAGGCGAAGAAGGGCAAAAGGCAGACAGCATCAGTTACGAACTTATTATTCTTGATCCCGGATTCGAAATATGGTTTATAAGTCAATCACGCCCGGTTTGGTATCATTCGCAAAGTTACCTGGAATCGTGGAACAGGCAGTATGTTTCGGCTTGGAATACAAGGGTCAACTCAGGTCGCAACAATCGGTTCTTCGAAACCTACATCGATTACCAACCACTTATTGATTATGGTTTGGAGTTAAACCACAGGCTGTTCTATTATTTTCAGTATGTCGAAAAAAAGCTGAAAATCCCGATTCTCCCTTCAGGGATAGGCCCTCAAAGCCTGTAAGGCATGGCAGGATTTAAGACTACTGAGAGAATGGTGCCTTCTAACTGGAGGTACTCAAAAATTTCTCCCTGAAGTCCTGGGGCCTTGACCCCTTCGTTAATTATGACTGGTCCGTAATATATCTGAGCTTCATCCCATAAGCCCTTATAAATAAATTGCTGGAGGGTAAAGGAGCCACCTTCAACGATCAAAGATAATATGCCACGTGTGTAAAGCTGTTCCAGTACCTGAGTAACCACATCCCTGCCTGAGTCCAACTTGAAATGGCTTGCAAAAGGAAGATTAGGTTCTTCATCTGTAAAAATCAGTGTGGGTGCATCAGGATTAAAAATTTTCAGGTTTCCTTTCAGGATACCTTTACGGTCAATTACAACCCTTAGTGGAGACCTTCCGCTCCAATGCCGGGTGGTAAGCGATGGGTTATCGAGCTGTACCGTACGGGTTCCAACCAGGATAGCTGCTTCTTGTGCCCTGCCTTTATGTACCAAAGTCCGGGCAAGATCGTTGGATATCCAATTTGGCTGGGGTGGTTGCCCCGGGAATCGGTTCATATCTATATAGCCATCGAGGGTTTGTGCCCATTTGAGGATTATATAAGGCCTTTTCTTTTGGTGAAATGTAAAAAACCTGCGGTTGAGCCACCGGCATTCGTTTTCGAGAACACCGGTTTCAACTATTATTCCTGCCTTTCGAAGCTTTTCGATACCCCGGCCAGCAACCTCTGCAAATGTATCTGTTGTTCCAATCACCACATGGGGAATTTTCTTCTCAATTATCAAGTCGCTGCACGGAGGTGTTTTCCCATAATGTGAACATGGCTCCAGACTTACATACAAAGTGCATTCAGGCAGCAAGTTGGGGTTTTTTACCGAACGTATGGCATTCACTTCTGCATGTTCTTTTCCACATTCAATATGGTAACCTTCACCAATTATTCTGCTTTGATGAACAATAACGCAACCTACCATCGGGTTGGGGGCGGTGCGTCCCGCTCCCATTCCGGCAATGTCGATGCACCGTTGCATATATTTTATATGGTTCGTCATTTAATACCAAAATAGTAACTTTGCCAAAAATAGTATAATGCAGGCGACTATTCAATATATCAGAAACGAATTGAACGGTTTATACCCAAAAGATGAGATTGAAGGTTTTATTAAATTCATTTTCAACCATCTGAAAGATTTTAACCTGACCGATCTGGTACTTCGACGCGATGAAAAAATCAACCCTGATGAATTTAAAACAATAGAAAACATCGTCACCCGCCTTAAAAAATTTGAACCTATACATTATATAATTGGAATGTCCGAATTTCGGGGATTACGAATTAAGGTTACACCACAGGTGCTTATTCCCCGACCTGAGACCGAAGAATTAACGGAATGGATTATCAGGGAAGAACCAGTTCCGGGAAGAATTCTCGACATTGGTACCGGAAGCGGGTGCATAGCCTTGTCCCTAAAAAAAGCATTCCCCGAAGCTGAAGTGGCGGGTTGCGATATTTCGGACGGAGCTTTGTCAGTAGCCATAGAGAATGCCCGAAACAATAAATTAAAGGTACGGTTTTTCAAAGCCGATGTCCTGGACCCGAGATTTTTGGAAAATGACAACGATTATGACCTTATTGTGAGCAATCCGCCTTATGTAACTCAAAATGAAAGTTCAATAATGCAGTTGAATATTTTGGATCATGAGCCCCATTCTGCAATATTTGTAACCGATAACGAGCCTCTGATATTTTACGAAGTGATTGCCCGTTATGCTATAGTTTCCCTTAATCCGGGAGGACGTTTGTATCTTGAAATCAATGAAAAATTCGGCAGTCAGGTCCTCGAACTGCTTCAAAATTCAGGATTTGATTCATTGGCATTGAAAAACGACCTTCAGGGAAAAAACCGGATGGTCAAGGCACGCAAACCTGTTGAATATTTTAATAACAGATTGAATTATGCTGATAAAAAGAAGTGAATTTATAGCCTTCCTTGCAGCAACTGCAGGTTTTTATTTGCCACCAAGCTTATCCGGGCAAATCAAACCATCACCAAAGTATGTTGTGGCAGACCTGCGAAATAAACCCGATTGGAGAACTATTCTTGAAAGCGGGTTGATTGAATTGGGAGGAATTGACCGGTTTATAAAACGCAAATCAAAAGTACTGATCAAACCAACAATGGCTTGGGACCGCCAACCCGGCACAGGCTACAATTCATATCCGAACCTGGTTAGGGGTGTTATCAATCTATGTTTCAATGCCGGTGCAAGCGAAGTTTGGCTTTTTGACAATACCTTTGATGATTGGGCAACTACTTATAAAAACAGTGGTATCGAAAGGATATCGAAAGATAATGGAGGCCGCGTTTTGCCCGCCAACGATTTCAGGTATTATATCCCAGTAGAAAATACGGGTTCAGTAAAAAAACTTCACGTTCATAAGGCCGTTGCTGAAGCTGATGTAATAATTAATTTACCTGCAGTGTATTTTAGGAAAAACCAGAAAATTAATGGTGCCCTTTTTAATTATACGGGCATTTTGTGGGAACGTACAGGATGTATAGATGATATAGGTTGCATTGAGGCTTTGATAAATTACCGGAGCCCGCAACTGAACATTTCAGAAGCAGGCATACTCCATGAAGGTCAGAAGCCGGATAACCAGGCATTGGTTTTATCAACCGATCTTATTGGTGCCGATATCTTGACTTCTGACTGGATGAATGTGGAATTGACCAGTTTTAAACTTCTTGAACCTATAGCGGTCAAATTCAGGATTAGCACCAAAATAAATGCAACAGAAATTAAGCGTATCCAACATTAAAACCAAGCACCTAAAACAGATTAATGTACTGTTTTCATTATCTTGCATCCGTAAAAATTAGCATGATTTGAAAAATATCCTGAAATATATTTTACTTATTTTCAATGCAATAGCAGTAATTGCATTGCTGATGGGATATTTGGCGCTTTATTTTCCCCCCGATAAAATCTGGTTTATTGCCATTGCAGGATTAATCTATCCCTGGTTGCTGGCTTTGAATATTATTTTTTGCATTACATGGATTCTTACCAAGCCCCGATTCGCCCTTTTGTCGTTAATCCCAATTCTTGCCGGATGGAATATAATGAACCGCTTCATTCAGTTTGACGGCAAACTAACCGACCAACTGGACATAAAAGTTGTATCCTACAACGTCAGGCATTTTACCGGAACAGGCAAAAACCCATCCCGAGAATTGGCCGAAATGATAAAAGGTTTTCTGAACCAAAAACAGCCCGATATCATCTGTCTCCAGGAAGTTAAGCTCAGGACCAACCGTATTTTTAACCTGGAAGCCACCCGTAATGAGTTTCAATCCATAAAACATTATCAGTATGCCCGTACGGGAAGCAATGCAGGTTCAGTTACCATGTCGCGTTTTCCTATTGTTAAAATGCAGGAAATCAGGTTTGAAAATTCAGGAAACATAGCAATAGCAACCGATGTTGTTGCCGGAAAGGATACCATCAGGATTTTTAATGTACACCTTCAATCGTACAGAATTGACCCTGATAAGTACCGTATTATTGATGACCCCGGATTAACCAATGAACAAGACCTTCGCGAAGCAAAGGAACTGAGATCGAAATATAAACGTGCTGTTAAAATGAGGGCCATTCAGGCCAGACTTATCAGGCAAAAAATTAAAGAATCACCTTATCCGGTAATTGTATGTGGCGATTTTAACGACACTCCGTCATCGTATGCCTACCAAACCGTGCGTGGCAGGTTGAAAGATTCATTTGTTTGTTCGGGCGAAGGAATTGGCCAAACCTATATCGGGAAACTTCCCTCTTTCCGGATTGATTACATCTTGCACAGCAAATCTTTCAGGAGTTATAATTTCAAAACCTACAACGTGCCCTACAGCGACCACCGTCCGGTTTCATGCGACCTGATCAGGAAACGTGAATAACCTGCCGGGCAAGGTTGGCTAACAATATATTTAACGCAGTTTCCCTGTCACGGTAAAGTTGCTCAACCAACGCCTCTTTTCCTGGAAACTTTTTTTCATCCCTGATTTTTCCGATGAAAACCAAAGTTATCTCTTTCCCGTAAAGTTCGCTGTTGAAATCAAAAATATTCACTTCAATGCTTCTCTGATCGGCATTCTGGTTAAATGTAGGCCGTGTCCCGATATTTAACATCCCTTTATAGCGTTTACCTTCAATAACAGTTTCAACGGCATAGACCCCATATCCGGGAATGAGTTTATGAACATCCGCCGATTCGATGTTTGCCGTTGGGAACCCAATGGTCCGTCCTAGTTTCAAACCTTCCACAACTTTGCCATGAAGTGTATAGGAATAGCCAAGGTATTGATTGGCCAGACCAATATCGCCGTTCTCCAAAGCGGTCCGTATCCGGGTTGAGCTGATATTCAACTGATTAATCAATAAAACATCCAGTTTCTCGATCCGGAAACCATATTTGTCGGCACACTTCTGCAAGTCTTCATAAGTACCCTCGCGATTTTTACCAAATCGGTGATCGTACCCAACAACAAGACTGTCGGTTTTCATACCCTCAACCAATACTTTTCTGACGAAATCATTGTATGACAATCGGGCAAAATCTAGTGTAAACGGATAAATAACCAAGTGATCGATACCTGATGCCTTAAGTAGTTCAATTTTCTCGTCGAGGGTAGTTAATAGTCTCAGATTGTGTTCTTCGGGAGTCAGTACCAAACGGGGATGTGGATAAAAGGTAAAAACTACAGTTTCTCCCCTCACCTGTTTAGCTATTTTCTTCAATCGGGCGAGCACAATGTGATGACCCTGATGCACCCCATCGAACGTACCAATGGTTACAACCGGTTTATATGCTTTAAATTTATGCAGATCGTTATATATCTTCACGGTTCCGAAAACTTTGAGACAAAAATATAAAATAATTATCTTCGCCCCCTGAATAAACAGGGTCTATGGATTTTAGTAATTTTAGCGGCTTTAATCAAAAACAATGAAGAAAAAATATTATATCATCACAGCAATTTTGATCAGTTTATTTTCTGGTTGCAATCAGCCTAGAAAGGCCGAAATTTCAGGGGAAATTACAAATGCTTCCGGCCGCATGATCTACCTCGAAGAACTGATGGTCGCAAACATTCGGCCGGTTGATGCCATCAGGATAAACAATAACGGAGAATTTAATTTCAGGTATCATGTGAGCATTCCAACATTCTTTTTACTTAAACTTTCTGAGAATAATTTCATTACACTATTGGTCGATTCTGCTGAGGTAGTGAGGATTAAGGCCGATGCACTGAATTTTGCACGGGAATATCTTATTGAAGGTTCGCCGGGTTCAATCCTTGTCCAGGAACTTAATGACAAGCTCAATACGACCAAGCAAAAACTCGATTCAATTTCTTCATTATATACTTTGTATGCCGATCGTACTGATTACCCGGCACTCAAAAAGCAACTCGATGAGACATACGAAAGAATTGTGGAAGACCAGATTAATTATTCCACTGCATTTGTTTCAGAACATCCGTTTTCGATGGCAAGTGTTCTTGCGTTGTATCAGAAATTCGATGATGAGAATTATGTCGTCCGTGACCTTCAGGCACTTCGCATAGCTGCTTCGGCACTCAACTCTTTTTATCCCAAATCAGAACATGTCAAGGCTTTATATCAGAACACTTTGCAGTTGATCACTCATGAACGCAACGAACAACTAATGCGTTTCATTCAGGACTCAGGAACCACAAGCCCCGATATATTGCTTCCCGACCAGAATGGGAAAGAGATTGCCCTATCATCGTTTAGAGGGAAATATGTACTCTTGCATTTCTGGTCGGCGCTCGATCAGAATTCAAGAATTGTCAATCAGGCATTGGTGGAGGCTTATCAGAAATATCGTAATAAAGATTTTGAAATATATCAGGTCAGCGTTGATCAGGACAGGCAACCCTGGATAAACGCTATCAGAAACGATAATTTAAGCTGGATTAATGTTGGCGACATGGAAGGAAGCACGAGGGCTGTCATGCACTACAACATTCAATCGTTGCCATACAACTACCTTCTCGATAAGGAGGGAAACATAATTGCCCAAAACCTGAACGGCCCGGTTCTCGACCGAACCCTTTCGAACCTTCTCAAATAGTTTCGGGATTAATTGTTCAAAAAGATAGATGTAACTAAAAAAATGAGATTTGGGAAGTAATAAAAAGATATACTTCGTATCCGACGTACATTTAGGCGCCCCTGCCCTTTCTGATAATCCTGAACGGGAAAAACTCTTTGCCGGTTGGTTAAACCATATCCGTTCAGATGCCGATGCGATTTTCCTGATGGGCGATATTTTTGATTTCTGGTTTGAATATCGTACGGTTGTTCCCCGAGGGCATACAAGGGTTTTGGGAAAAATTGCCGAAATTACCGACTGCGGTATCCCTGTTCATTTTTTTACCGGGAACCATGATATCTGGGTTTTCGATTATCTCCCGGCAGAAACCGGAATCATCCTTCATCGTGAAGCATTTAAAACCGAACTGATTGGAAAAAAATTCTATCTTGCCCATGGCGATGGACTCGACTCAGAAGACAAAGGTTACTTAATGCTTAAAAAAATATTTACAAGCTCTTTCTGGCAGTGGTTTTTTGCCCGATTTCACCCTAACTTTGCGGTGACGGTTGCATACCGTTGGTCCAAAAGCAGCCGCTTGAGCAAAAAAAGTGACGGGCAGGCATTCGACGCAGAGAATGAAGGAATGTATAAATTTGCCCTTTCGATGCTGGGACAGGAACATTTCGATTATTTTGTTTTTGGTCACCGGCATCGAATTGCCGATGTGGAAATGCCCGGAAACAGCAGGTTTATCCTTTTGGGCGACTGGATCAAAACATTCTCCTACGGAGTTTTTGATGGTGAAAAGTTTGAACTGAAAAAATATAAAACGTAAACAATCGTTGACAGAAAAGAATTTTATGGCGGCGAATATTCATACCATAATCATCGGATCGGGGAGTTATATTCCACCGGTAAAAATTGAAAACAATCATTTTTTGGATTACACTTTCTATGATCCTGCTACCCGCAAACCCTTTGACAAAGAAAATGAGGAAATTATTGAAAAATTCAGGGAAATAACCAATATCGAGGACCGCAGGTGGAGTAATCCTGAAGATCAGACTTCAGATATTGGCTTTTATGCAGCAAAAGACGCCATAGAATCATCGGGCATTGAACCCGAAAGCCTTGATTTTATAATAGCTGCCCATAATTTTGGCGATATGGCGCACAACAATTACCGATCGGCAATAGTCCCATACATAGCTGCCCGAATAAAGCAAAAACTTGGCCTTAAAAATCCCCATATGTTCGCCCACGATGTAATTGCCGGATGCCCCGGATGGGTCCAGGCCCTGATTGTTGCCGACATGTATATCAAATCGGGTCAATATCAGCGGGGATTGGTCATTGCAGCCGATATTACCAGCCGGGTAGCCGATCCAAATGACCGCGATGCCATGATATTCGCCGACGGCGCAGGTGCTGTTATCGTTGAAGCTGTTAATTCTGAAGAACCTGTGGGAATTCTTTCTCATGCCATCCAAACGGATGCTCTTGAAGCCGATTTTCTCGTTATGGATATCTCGCTTAACCCCGATTATCCTGAAAAAGATCTGTTTATCAGGATGCAGGGACACAAAGTCTATGTTTATGCACTGACAAACGTTCCCAAAGTGGTGAAACGAAGTCTTCAACTTGCTGGTCTCACACTCGAAGATGTAAAAAAAGTACTGATCCATCAGGCAAATGAAAAAATGGACCAGGCCATACTGGAAAGGGTTTTTAAATTGTATAAAATCAAAGATATACCCGAAAGCGTTATGCCGATGACCATTAAAGAGCTGGGTAATTCTTCATCAGCAACTGTCCCAACCTTGTACGATCTTATTTCGAAAGGCAAACTAAAAGGTCACCGATTTAACAGTGGCGACATCATTCTGTTTACTTCTGTTGGAGCCGGCATGACTATTAACTCGGTGGTTTATAAGTTTCCCTGAAAAAATAAAGCCGGATTTTTTTTCCGGCTTCCCCTTATATTACAACGAATACTTAACTTGCTTTTAGCCTGCTGATACTCGAACGATCGAGTTTCTCATGTGCATATTCAAGATCAATAACCAATTGCTCGGTTTTCTCCGAAGGAGAGTGAAACATGGCATCAATCATGATACTTTCGCAGATCGACCTCAATCCACGGGCACCCAATTTGAACTCAATTGCTTTATCAACTACATATTCAAGAGCCTCTTCCCTGAAAATCAATTCAGTTCCATCAAATTCAAACAGTTTGATATATTGCTTGATAATAGAATTTTTTGGCTCCGTGAGAATCCGCCTCAGGGTAGTGCGATCGAGCGGGTCGAGATGGGCCAGTACCGGAAGCCTACCTATAATTTCGGGAATCATTCCGAATGATCTTAAATCCTGGGGAGAAATATATTGTAAAAGATTTTCCCTGTCGATGCGGTCGGCCTCTTTTGCTGCGCCATAACCTATAACTTTAGTATTGAGCCTTTGTGCAATTTTCCTTTCAATACCGTCGAAAGCCCCGCCACAAATGAAAAGGATATTTTTGGTATCAACTGCAATCATTTTTTGTTCGGGATGTTTGCGGCCGCCCTGCGGGGGTACGTTCACAACCGATCCTTCGAGGAGTTTAAGCAAGCCCTGTTGCACACCTTCGCCCGAAACGTCGCGGGTTATAGACGGATTATCTCCTTTGCGGGCAATTTTATCAATTTCATCAATGAAAACAATCCCGCGTTCGGCGGCTTCAACATTATAATCGGCAGCTTGCAACAACCGGGTAAGAAGGCTTTCGATGTCCTCACCCACGTAACCAGCCTCGGTGAGTACTGTTGCGTCAACAATGGTGAAAGGTACGTGTAGCATCCGGGCAATGGTCCTGGCCAGCAGGGTTTTTCCAGTTCCGGTTTCACCAACCAGTATGATATTCGATTTTTCGATCTCGGTTTCATCCTCATTAATGCGCTGGGCGAGCCTTTTGTAATGGTTATATACTGCCACCGACAGGATTTTTTTTGCCTGGTCCTGACCAATCACATACTGATCGAGAAACTCCTTTATTTCAAGTGGTTTCATCAACCGAATCCCATCCATATCGAAAGAGGTGTCTTTTTTCATTTCTTCCAATATGATGGAATGGGCCTGCTCAGCACACCTGTCGCAAATATGCCCGTCGATACCGGCAATCAGCAGGTTTACTTCCTTTTTTTCACGTCCGCAAAACGAACATTTATCCATTCTTCCTTTTGAACTCATTACTTTTTCCGTTTCTCTGCAAAATTTCGTCAATCATCCCATATTCAACAGCTTCCTGGGAAGTCATCCAATAATCGCGGTCGGCATCTTTTTCGACCTGTTCGAAAGGCCTTCCGGTGTGTTCCGAAAGAATTCGGTATAGCTCATTCTTTATTTTCATAATTTCACGGGCAGTTATCTCAATATCGGACGCCTGACCAGATGCGCCACCCATTGGCTGATGGATCATAATCCTCGAATGTTTCAAAGAGGAACGTTTTCCTTTCGTTCCGGCGGTGAGCAATATGGCACCCATCGAAGCAGCCATTCCGGTACAAATGGTTGCGATATCGGCTGTAATGTATTGCATAGTATCATAGATACCCAGGCCTGCATGTACGGCCCCGCCTGGAGTATTAAAATAAACCTGAATATCTTTGGTTGGGTCGGTTGATTCCAGGAACAGCAATTGCGCTTGAATGATGTTGGCAACTGTATCGTCTATAGGTACACCAAGAAATATTATCCGATCCATCATCAAACGCGAGAAAACATCCATTGAGGCAACATTCAGTTGACGCTCTTCAATGATGGTCGGAGAAATATAATAACCATACGCTGAAGTATATCGGTGCATGGTTAGGCTGCTGATACCTGCTTTTTTGGTAGCATATTTCTGAAAATCATCCATAAAATTCATAATTGGTACCTCCTTTTGTATTTTAAACATAAATGTTTCATCAGATCGGTGAACAGTAATAGAACTACAAAGGTAAAAAAAAATGCAGCAGGTTAATTCATCGGCTGCTGCATCTCTGTCTAGCTGTAAAGAGCTTTAAATTCTTCGGTTGTAATCTCTTTTTCACGAAGTTTGACCTTTTCTCTAACCAGATCAAAAACCTTAATCTCAAAAATTCGTCGCACAATCCGTTCCCTGTCTTCTTCCCGTTCGAGTATCCTGTGGGCAAAACTGTCGAGGTGTTCATCGGCAACCTGGAAAATGCCATACTGTTGATACTGCGAAAGTGCGACATTTCTGGCCATACCAAGTGTTTCTTCCTCGCTTACTTCTATCTGGTTTTTATTGATGATGTCATTTTTTATTAATTGCCATTTGATATCCACACGGAAACCGTCAAAATCTTTCTCAATCTGCTCATCGGTAAGTTCTTTATTGGTTTGCCTGAGCCATCGTTTCAAGAACGTTTCGGGCAATTCAACGGGAACCATATCTATCAATGCTTTTTTAGCATCGGTCTCAAACCTTTGTTTCGAGTTGTTTTCAAGACTAATACTGATATTCTCCTTTACCTTCTCAATAAACTGCTCTTGGGTTAGTATTTCTGTTTCGTCGCCAAACATTTTTTTGAACAGATTTTCGTTTACATCAGCCTTTTCAAAAACCTGAATTGACTTAATGGTACATTTGAAATTGCTTTCAAGGTTCTTCGCTGTTTCGTAGCTTATATCCATCATGTGGCTCACTTCAGAATGATTGTCGAATGCCTTGACAGGATTAAAAACAACGGTTTCATCAATGGTTTTTCCGATAAAGTTGTTCAGTACCTCTTCATCTTTGATCTGATCGACCGAAATCAATACATTCGATGCATTAATACCAGCTTCAATTTCATTACCTTCATCATCGAGCTCTGAAAAATCGGCACGAACAAAGGCCTCTTTGGTTACTTCATTGGTGTCGATGTTTTGCCCATACCGTGAGCGGATTTGCTCAATGTTTTCATTCAGCAACTCATCATCCACCTTGATCCGGTAATAATCAATGGTATTCGATTCAACAAGGGTAAGATCTATTTCAGGCGAAACGGCAATATCAAACACAAATTCAAAATCATTTTGAGTTTCAAAATCGATTTTTGGCTGTAACTCTTCGTTTGGCAGGGGATCTCCTATCAGGTTTATTTTTTCATCGCGCAGGTAATTGGTCAGGTTTTGCGAAAGCAATTGGTTGACTTCTTCAGCCAAAATCGCTTTCCCAAATCGTTTCTGAATGATTCCGGCCGGCACTTTTCCGGGGCGGAAACCGGGCAAAACTGCTTTCTGACGATACTCTTTAAACTTATCGGCAACATTTTTTTCATAGTCACTCTTTTCAATAAAAACCCTGATGGTTGCATTTACATTGTCGATGTTTTCCCTGTTAATCTTCATAATGCTATATTATAACTTTCTATTTCAATAAATTAAAAAACGGCCAACTTACCCGAATCACAGGCAGGTTGCCGGTTATTAGTGCGGACGAAGGGACTCGAACCCCCACGCCGTGTGGCACCAGATCCTAAGTCTGGCGCGTCTACCAATTCCGCCACGTCCGCAAATTGCGGCGCAAAGGTAGCTTATTTTTTTGGTTTACAATGCTGCAACATGCAGTAATTGCCAAAAAATCTGGATATTAACGCAATGTGAAGTTCTGCCCCAGATATACCCTCCGAACTACTTCGTCGTTTGCGAGGTCTTCGGCGGTTCCCGATTTCAGGATACTTCCCTCAAAAAGAAGATAAGAGCGGTCGGTTATGGAAAGGGTTTCATGAACATTGTGGTCTGTAATCAAAACACCAATGTTCTTTTCCTTGAGTTTGCTTACAATTTGCTGGATATCTTCAACCGCAATGGGATCGACACCAGCAAAAGGTTCATCCAAAAGAATAAATTTGGGGTCGATGGCCAGGGCACGGGCAATTTCAGTCCGACGGCGTTCTCCGCCCGAAAGCTGGTATCCCTGGCTTTTCCGTATATGCTGCAATCCAAACTCAGTTAACAATGACTCCAGTTTTTCTTTTTGGTATTCATTTGTATAGTTGGTCATTTCAAGCACAGCTTTCAGGTTGTCTTCAATACTCAATTTCCTGAATACTGAAGCCTCCTGAGCCAGATAACCAATCCCAAGCTTTGCCCTTTTGTAAACCGGCAGGTTGGTAATATCTTCGTTTTCGATATAAATTTTCCCTGATAATGGCTGGATAAGTCCTACTATCATATAAAACGAAGTAGTTTTTCCTGCTCCGTTAGGTCCCAGCAATCCAACAATTTCACCCTGTGAAACATGAAAACTGACACCCTTTACAACGGTTCTTTTCCGGTATTTTTTTACAATATTTTCAGCCCTTAGAATCATCCAACAAATTAATTATTTAAGTTCCTCTAACTGTTCATTTCTTTTTCACGCTTCTTCTCTATACGTTTTGAAATAAAGATTCCTATTTCGTAGAGGAAAACCAATGGGAATGCCACCATTAGCTGACTAAATACATCGGGGGGAGTAATAATGGCCGACAATAGCAACATCAACACGTAGGCATGTTTCCGGTATCTTTTCATAAAACCTGGTGTTAGCAGGCCTACCTTACTCAGGAAAAACACAAAAATCGGTAAAAGAAATACTACACCAGATGCAAACGAGATACTTACTACAGTACTGATATATGAATTGATATTGATCTGGTTTGTTACTTCTCCGCTAATGCTGTACGAACCAAGGAAATGTATGGAAAGCGGAACAATCAGGTAATATCCGAAAAGTACCCCCAATGAAAACAGTACCGAAGTAAAAAAAACCGCACCAGAAGCATGTTTTTTCTCATTTTCGTATAAAGCCGGTTTTATAAACCTCCAGAATTCAAAGAATACAATCGGAGAGGCTACAATAAACCCCGCAACCAAGGCCGTCCAGATATGGGTAAGAAACTGTCCGGCCATCTTAATACTTATCAACTGTAAATCTTGTTGGTTGATTTTAATAGCTTCGGAACCAATAAAATCACCAAATTGGGCAAACATCCGGTTTGTCCAGAAACCCGGGGTTTTCGGTTTGAAAATGATGCTGTTAAAAATAAAATCTTTGAAGATAAAGGCTAATACTGCCATGACCATTATGGCCAATACGGAACGGATGATGTGCCACCTCAACTCTTCAAGATGCTCGAGGAACGACATTTCGCCCTGCCTTTTTTTATCCCTGTCAATGTTATCTGTCATGTCCTTATTATTAGTGCCATGAGATTTCTAACCATCTCCTTTACAAAAATCGGAACAAATATAACGACTTCCGGTTAATCCATATTTTTATCAGGTGTGATAAAACAAAAAAACAAAGGTTAAATAAAATTTACATTTGATATATAATGCTCTATTTCAGCACTATAAATTAAAAAAATAACTTATCGGAGTAAAAAAACACCAGAAAGTTCTTAATCTGCAGGAAAAAAAAATTGTTTTTTTGTCCATTTCTGAACTTTGATTAATTTTAGGTACGAAGTTTTAAGCAATTTAGCCTATTTGAAAATTTAAAAAATGTCGGAAAAAACATCATTAACAGAACATTTACAAAAATATTTCGGATTCGACCGCTTTAAAGGCGAACAGGAAGCTGCCATCAAAAGTATACTGGATGGAAATAATACTTTCGTGCTTATGCCCACAGGAGGAGGCAAATCACTTATATACCAGTTACCTGCCCTAATCATGGAAGGGACAGCCATCGTTATTTCACCCCTGATTGCCCTTATGAAAAACCAGGTTGATTCCATGCGCGGCATATCAACAGAAGATACGGTGGCCCACTTTCTCAATTCATCGCTGTCCAAAGCTGCCATACAAGAGGTAAAAGAAGATGTGGTAACCGGCAAGACAAAACTCCTGTATGTGGCGCCCGAATCACTGACAAAAGAGGAAAACATTGAATTCCTTAAAAACATTAAAATATCATTTTATGCAATTGATGAGGCACATTGTATTTCGGAATGGGGGCATGATTTCAGGCCTGAATACCGGCGTATAAGGCCCATCATCCAGGAAATAGGCGAAGCCCCGGTAATTGCCCTTACTGCAACAGCCACAGCAAAGGTTCAGCACGACATTCAGAAAAACCTCGGCATACTCGAGGCAGAAGTATTTAAAGCATCGTTTAACCGGTCCAACCTTTACTATGAAGTAAGGCCAAAATTAAAGCCGGAAAATCAGATTATCCGGTTTATAAAGGAAAATGCCGGAAAATCAGGTATCATATACTGCCTGAGCCGTAAAAAAGTAGAGGATTTATCAGAAACCCTGAAAATTAATGGGATTAAGGTACTGCCCTATCATGCCGGGATGGATGCACAGACCCGCTCGACCAACCAGGACAAATTCCTGATGGAAGAAGTTGATGTGATGGTTGCAACCATTGCATTCGGAATGGGAATTGATAAACCCGATGTGAGGTATGTAATCCACTACGATATCCCCAAAAGCCTCGAAGGATATTATCAGGAGACAGGAAGGGCCGGGCGCGACGGTGGCGAAGGTAAATGCATTACTTTTTACAGTTACAAGGATATTCAGAAACTGGAGAAGTTTATGCACGGTAAGCCGGTTGCCGAACAGGAAATAGGCCGCCAGTTGCTTCTCGATACCGTTTCGTATGCTGAAACTGCAATTTGCCGGAGGATTATCCTTCTGCATTATTTTGGAGAAAAGTATGAACATGAAAACTGCAGCAATTGTGATAATTGTCTCAACCCAAAAGAGTATGTAGAAGCTTCGGACGAAATCTGCCGGATGCTCAAGGCCTTACTCGAAGTGAAGGAAAAATACAAGGCCGACCATATTGCCGACATCCTCACAGGGAAAACTACTGCGGCAATAAAATCGTTCCGCCACGATACACTCGAATCTTTTGGAAATGGTGACGATCATGACGAACATTTCTGGAATGCTGTTTTCAGGCAATCCATGGTGGCCGGCCTTATCAGTAAAGAGATCGAAAATTACGGTATCCTGAAAGTTACACCCGAAGGCCATGCCTTCCTGAAAAACCCACAACCTTTCCAGTTGGTGAAAAACCACAAGTATGAAGAGGAAGACGACGAATCGGTAATTGGCGCCCCGGGCGGTGGATCGGGTGGCGACCCCGAACTGTTCAATTTGCTGAAAGACCTTCGGAAATCCATAGCTAAAAAACTTAACCTCCCACCATATGTGATTTTCCAGGATCCGTCCCTGGCCGATATGTCAATTCAGTACCCCATCGACCTCGACGAATTGCAGAAAATTCAGGGAGTAGGGCAGGGGAAAGCACAGCGCTACGGGAAAGAGTTTGTGGCGCTGATAAAAAAATATGTTGAGGAAAATGAAATTGAACGTCCGCAGGATTTAATCGTACGGTCGGTTGCTAATAAATCGAAAATTAAAGTTTCCATCATCCAGAATATCGACCGTAAAATTTCCCTTGAGGATATTGCAGAATCAAAAGGAATTGAATTTTCCAATTTACTTTCAGAAATTGAGGCAATTGTCAATTCAGGAACACGTATTAACATAGATTATTATATCGACGAAGTTCTGGATGAAGAATTTCAGGAAGAGATTTTTGACTATTTCCGCGAAGCTGAAAACGATTCACTTGAGGCAGCTGTTGCAGAACTTGGCGAGGAGGATTATACGGCAGATCATATCCGGCTGATGCGGATCAAATTTATTTCCGATATGGGGAATTAGTTTTATTTGGTAATTTTGCCCGAAATTTTTTAAACATGACAGTTAAAACAAAAACAAAAATTGAATATAAAGTAGCCGACATTTCATTGGCTGAATTTGGACGTAAAGAAATTAATATTGCTGAAAAAGAAATGCCGGGGCTGATGACTCTCCGCAAGCGTTACGGAAATTCAAAACCACTGAAAGGAGCCCGTATAACCGGTAGTTTGCACATGACTGTACAGACAGCTGTGCTGATTGAGACCCTCACAATGTTAGGAGCCGAAGTTCGCTGGGCAAGCTGCAATATATTTTCTACACAGGATCATGCTGCTGCTGCTATTGCTGCTGCGGGGATTCCGGTGTTTGCATGGAAGGGCGAAACCCTCGAAGAATACTGGTGGTGTACCGAACGCGCCCTCGATTTTGGTGGTGGCCAGGGGCCTACCCTGATTGTTGACGACGGCGGCGACGCTACTTTAATGATCCACCGCGGTTCTGCTGCCGAGGAAGATGCAACGGTACTCGATATACCTGCCGACGGAGAAGACGAAATACAACTTAACCTGTTGCTGAAAAAAATCCTTGCCGAAAACCCGGTGCGCTGGCATACGCTTGTACCTCAGATCAAGGGTGTTTCAGAAGAGACCACAACCGGGGTTCACCGTCTTTACCAGATGCACGAACAGGGCATATTATTGTTCCCGGCCATCAATGTAAACGACTCGGTTACCAAATCGAAATTCGACAACCTGTATGGATGCCGCGAATCGCTGGCCGATGGCATAAAACGAGCCACTGATGTGATGATAGCAGGAAAGGTGGTGGTAGTAGCCGGATATGGAGATGTAGGCAAAGGATGTGCACATTCCATGCGGGGCTATGGCGCAAGGGTAATTGTAACCGAAATTGATCCAATATGTGCACTTCAGGCTGCTATGGAAGGTTTTGAAGTAAAAACCATGGAAGATGCCCTTGATGAAGGCAACATTTTTGTAACAGCTACCGGTAACCGCGATATTATTACAGTTGAACACATGGAGCTGATGAAAGATCAGGCGATTGTCTGCAATATAGGCCATTTCGACAACGAAATCCAGGTGGCACGCCTCGAAAAGTGGAAAGGCGTGGGAAAAACCAACATCAAACCACAGGTGGATAAATACACCTTTGCCGATGGCCATTCGATTTATATGCTGGCCGAAGGCAGGCTTGTAAACCTGGGTTGCGCCACAGGACATCCTTCGTTTGTGATGAGCAATTCATTTACAAACCAGACATTGGCACAAATTGACCTTTGGAAAAACGACTACGCGATTGATGTTTACAGGTTACCCAAAAAGCTCGATGAAGAAGTGGCACGTCTGCACCTGGAGCAGATTGGGGTAAAGCTGACGGTTTTAAGTGACGATCAGGCAGAATATATTGGTGTCCCCAAAGAAGGGCCATACAAGCCGGAGCATTACAGGTATTAATTAAACACCCTTAAAATATTCCCCATTACCGAAGTTTGGTATTGCTGCAATGGGAAAGTAGCTGGTCCTTTCGACGGATACGCCTCACCCATCAGGAAAAATTGTGAACCACAGCAACTGCAGGTAGCCAAAACGCCTTCGTTTTTTACCCGACAGGTTGTACTTATTTCGTGCGTACAGGCCCCGTCATAAGCATAATAGATGTTCCCGGGCTCAAAACAATAAACAACAATTCCACCGTATCCCTGCCCACTAATAAAAACCGAATTTCCGGGTACCATAAGCTCATTGACTATATTCAGGTTAATGGTCAGATAAACGGGAACGTAGGGAATTACCCGGTGTTTCTCCTTGTCGCAGGCCATAAACAGGATTGCGCCTGCAACCCAAACTATTAAAATTCTGACCGCTTTGTGCATATTATCAATATTTTTTGTACTTTTAGACCATTAACCGCAAAGTTAATGGAATTATTACCCTGAAATCAATAAAAATATGATTTGAAATGGATGACGTTATAATTATCATACTAACCCTGGTGCTAACAGTAGTTGCTGCCATAAACCAGTCGAATAAGAAAAAGCAACAACGGTCGCCCACTGGAAATGAAGGGGAACCAGATTTTTGGGAAGAGATATTGCATGGGCAAAAACCGGCCCCTCAGCCGGTTCCTCCATCGCCGCAACCCATGCGCAAAGAACCGGTTACCCGGAAAGGTACGCCCGAACCGTTAAAAAGCCGTACATTTTCATCCCAAAAGGCAAAAACCCAGGTTAGCCAGGCATATCACCAGGATTTTCAAAATGAGGGCAGCCGTAATGAATCAATTATTAACCGGATACAGGAAAATCCTATCGGTTCGGACAATGTGCCAGAAGCCTTCAACAAAGAATCGGTCCTCGAAGATTTTTCGCTCCGGAAGGCTGTTATATTTTCGGAAATTATCAGACCAAAGTATTTTTAATTGCTGAAAATCAGGATATAAATTTTTTAGCGAATATTTTTTTATTCAGGAAATTAACTAATTTTGCACACAGGAAGAGTCCTGAGAAACCGGGATTCTTTCTATTTTTTATGTAGTATATCAAATAAACATTGGAGGAAAAGGTATGACCAAAATTACCTATCTCACAGAAGAGGGGTTACGCAAATTACGGGAGGAACTTGAGACCCTGGTAAATATTGAACGCCCGAAAATTTCGAAGCAAATTGGCGAGGCTATTGAAAAGGGCGATATATCGGAAAACGCTGAATACGATGCAGCCAAAGATGCGCAGGGACTGCTGGAGGCAAAAATTGCACACCTGAAGTCGAAAATTGCCAATGCCCGTATTATTGATGAATCGAAAATCGATACCAACCAGGTTCAGATACTGAATAAGGTAACCATCAAGAACAAAAAGAATAATTCGACCATGGTTTATACCATTGTGCCCGATTCTGAAGCCAACCTCAAAGAGATGAAAATTTCTGTAAGCACGCCCATTGCCAAAGGTTTGATGGGTAAAAAAGTTGGCGACGTGGTAGATATTAAAGTGCCATCAGGGGTAATTCCTTTTGAAATCATTAATATTTCGATATAAAACCGGTTTGATATGGCAACTATTTTCACAAAAATCATCAACGGAGAGATACCAGCCTGGAAAGTTGCCGAAACCGACAATTTTCTCGCTTTTCTCGATCTTTTCCCGGTTGCTAAAGGACATACCCTGGTTATTCCCAAGAAAGAAGTCGATTATCTCTTCGATCTCGATCAGGAAACTTATGCAGGATTGCATGAATTTGCCCGAAAAGTTGCTTTCGGGCTCAGGAAAGCCATTCCCTGTAAAAAAGTGGGCACAATGGTTTTAGGGCTCGAAGTTCCGCATGCCCATATCCACCTGGTACCGATGCAAAGTGAAGCCGACCTTTTAAACTTATCGAAAAAATTGAGATTTACCGACGAGGAGTTTAAGGAAATAAGAGATAAGATTGCCTCAGAAATAAAACTGAGGGATTAATAATAGTCCTGGAATTTAAGTTCCGGGACTTTTTTTTTGCTTAAAAAATTCTCTTCTTTTGTTGATAACCTTATCCCTTTATGAACAAAAATTTTTTAAAAATGGGATACTTTTGGGCAACATTAAAATTGCCGGAAATTCACAATGATACCGTTTACACATCTTCACGTTCACTCACAATATTCCATCCTCGATGGTGCAGCCAGCATTGACGGCCTGGTTCAAAAGGCAAAATCTGACGGGATGACTGCCCTTGCCCTAACTGACCACGGAACTATGCTAGGCATCAAGGAGTTTCATAGCGTTTGCAAAAAAGCCGGTTTAAAACCTATTCTTGGATGTGAGACTTATGTTGCCACCCGTTCCATCGAAGATAAAACCGGAAAAGAAGACCGCTCAGGCGACCACCTGATTTTATTGGCAAAGAACCTGACCGGTTACCGTAACCTGGTTAAACTTGTTTCGATAGCCAATATGGAAGGTTTTTATTATAAACCACGCATCGACAAGCAACTTCTTCAAAAATATGCCGAAGGTATTATTGTATCCACAGCCTGCCTTGGTGGTGAAATCCCTACCTATATTTACGAGGGAAAACCCGATAAAGCCGAAGAAGCCATTGTTTGGTATAAAGAATTGTTCGGCGATGATTTCTACCTTGAACTGATGAGACACCCCTCCGAATTGCCGCAGCTTCGGAAAGAAGTATATAACCGTCAGGTAATTGTTAATGAACATCTCATACATTATGCCCGCAAATATGGCATAAAGCTCATTGCAACAAACGACATTCATTTCATCAATGCCGAAGATGCCGACGCCCATGATTTGCTGATATGCCTGAATACCGGAAAAGACCTCGACGATCCGAACCGGATGCGTTACACCAAGCAGGAATGGTTTAAAACCACCGCCGAGATGAACGTGTTGTTTGCAGATATCCCGGAAGCACTCTCTAATACTTCCGAAGTTGTTGAGAAAATCGAAGACTACAATCTCGACAATGATCCTATAATGCCGGTGTTTCCCATTCCTGAAGAGTTTGGCACCGAAGAAGACTACCGTAAAACCTTAACTGAAGAAATACTTATTGCTGAATTTGGCAAAAAATCATATTTAGAATTAGGTGGATTTGAAAAGGTCTCGCGTATAAAGTTTGAAGCAGATTATTTGAAACTTCTTACTTATAAAGGTGCCAGGGTGAAATATGGTGATCCGGTTCCCGAACAGGTTTCTTCGCGGCTCGATTTTGAGTTGGATGTTATCAAAACCATGGGGTTTCCGGGCTATTTTCTGATCACTCAGGATTTTATCAATGCTGCCCGTGAAATGGGCGTTCTTGTGGGGCCAGGACGAGGATCGGCAGCAGGCGCTGCAGTATCTTATTGTACCGGTATCACCAACATCGATCCCATTAAATATGACCTCCTGTTTGAACGGTTCCTGAACCCCGACAGGATTTCGCTGCCTGATGTGGATTGGGTGGTAAAAAAATATGGCCGCGATAAAGTAGCCCATATATGCACCTTTGGCACCATGGCCACCAAACTGGCTATCCGCGATGTAGCCAGGGTACTGAAACTCCCGTTACCCGAAGCCGACCGGTTAGCCAAATTGGTACCCGAAGCCCAGAAAATGACTTTCAAAAAAGCTTTTCATGAAAGCCTTGAATTGAAAAGGGAGAGAGAATCACCCAATCCGCTTATTTCGAAAACAATCAGCTTTGCCGAAACACTCGAAGGTTCGGTACGTCAAACCGGGGTTCATGCCTGTGGAATAATTATCAGCCGCGATCCGCTCACCGACCATATTCCCATAATGCCAACCAAAGATGACAACTTGCCAACCACCCAATACGACGGCAGGTTTGTTGAAAGCATCGGGCTATTGAAAATGGACTTTCTTGGTTTGAAAACACTTTCAATTATTAAGGAAACCCTTGAAAATATTAAACTTTCAAAAGGTATCGAAATTGATATTGATACAATTCCCTTCGATGATGAAAAAACCTACGAACTTTTCAGCAGGGGCGAAACAACTGCTATTTTTCAATTCGAATCGGACGGAATGAAAAAACATCTGCGCAACCTGAAGGCCAATCGATTCGAAGACCTGGTTGCCATGAATGGACTATATCGGCCAGGCCCGATGGATTATATCCCCGACTACATTGCCAGGAAACATGGCCGCAAAAAAGTAGAATACGACCTCCCGATGATGGAAAAATACCTGAGCGAAACCTATGGGATAACAGTGTTCCAGGAACAGGTTATGCTACTTTCGCGTTTATTGGCCAATTTTACCCGGGGCGATTCAGATACACTCCGAAAAGCAATGGGCAAAAAAAATGAGTCGCTCATGAAGCAGCTGAAAGAAAAGTTTGTCTCGGGCTGTAAGACAAATGAGCGGTTTATCAGCGAATGCGAACAAGTTAAAAAGCGGCCCGATGATGTTATCGAAAAAATCTGGAAAGACTGGGAAGCTTTTGCCTCTTATGCCTTTAACAAATCACATTCGGTTTGCTATGCTTTTATTGCTTACCAGACCGGATACCTGAAAGCTCATTTTCCGGCTGAATTTATGGCTGCAAATTTAAGCCGTAACCTGAACCATATTACGGAAATCACCAAATTTATGCAAGAGTGTAAACGAATGAAGCTCAATGTATTGGGACCCGACATCAACGAGAGTTTCATGAAATTTATGGTGAACAAAAAGGGCGACATACGGTTTGGGCTTGCAGCAGTTAAGGGTGTAGGCGAAGGTGCCGTTCAGGACATCATAAATGCAAGAAAAAAGGGAGGTGAATTCAAAGATATTTTTGACTTGGTGGAAAGGGTCAACTTACAATCTGTCAATAAGAAAAATATCGAGGCAATGGCACTGGCTGGAGCTTTCGAAAGCTTTGGCAATATAAACCGCCGTCAGTTTTTTGCAGGGGATAATGAAAACGATCCAACCACATTTACGGAAAAACTGATCCGGTATGGGGGAAAAATCCAATCGGAATCCAATTCGATGCAACAAACCCTGTTTGGTGATAGGGGAACCCATCAGGTAGTAAAAAAACCCGATCTCCCTCCTGTAGAGGAATGGCCTAAACTTATACTTCTCGAAAAAGAGAAGAGCCTTATCGGTGTTTACCTGACTGCCCATCCTCTTGATGATTATCGGTTCGAAATTGAAAATTTCTGTACAAAAGGCGTGGGGCTGAAAGATATCAACGAACATATTGAAAAATACAAAGACAAGGAATTCACATTTGGAGGAATGGTGACCGAAGCTTCTGAAAGTATATCGAAAAACGGTGCACCTTTCAGTAAGCTGACCTTAGCTGATTACACCGATTCAATACATTTATTCTTTTTTAAGCAAGACTATGTTGAATTTGGAAAGTACTGTAAACCTGGATTATTTGTAATGGTAAGGGGCAAAGTTCAGAAAAGGTTTAATTCCGAAGCGCTCGAATTCCGGATAACACATATGGAATTGTTATCGGAAGTCAGGCAAAATCTTGTTAAATCAGTAACTGTAACCATGCCATTATGGTTAATAAATAAATCATTTATAAATAAATTTGAATATCTTGCCCGGGGACAAAAGGGAAGTGCCCTACTCAAATTTAATGTTTACGATCCTGAAACCAATCGAAGCATTCAGTTGTTTTCCCGAAATACGAAAATTTCGATGAATAATGAGATGCTCGAATTTTTCGATAAATATCCCGAAATCATTTTTCGTATTAATTGATTACTTTTGGAAGAAAATTTTTTGTTAAAATTAATACATTCAGATATGGCAATGGAAATAACCGATGGGAATTTCGGAGAAAAGGTAATGAATTCGGATAAACCCGTAATGATTGATTTTTGGGCTGTTTGGTGTGGACCGTGCCGCATGATTGCACCTTTTGTTGAAGAAATGGCTGTTGAGTTTGAAGGAAAAGCAATTGTCGGAAAAGTTGATGTGGACTCTAATCCTGGTGTTGCAGCACAGTTTGGAATCCGCAATATCCCGACTGTACTGTTTGTAAAAAACGGACAAGTTGCCGACAAACAGGTTGGAGCATGTCCCAAACAGGTTTTGGTAAATAAACTTAACGCCCTTTTATAGTCCCACGAAATGAATGTGCCCGATTTATGAACCACACGGCTTGAAACACTTAAAAATGCTATTTTGAGGTATTATCCATGTGTTTTTTGTGAAAAATCTATTCGATATTCAACAATTTCAGGAGTTCGATAACCTCGATTTCATTGCACATGAGGTTGTCGAAGGTTTTATTACAGGCCTTCATCGCAGTCCTTTTCATGGTTTTTCTGTTGAATTTGCCGAACACAGGCTATACAACCAGGGGGAATCAACCAAATCAATCGACTGGAAACTATATGCCCGGACTGACAGGCTATACGTTAAACAATATGAAGAGGAGACCAATTTACGATGCCAACTGGTAATCGACACCTCATCATCTATGCTTTTCCCTTATTCCAAAGGCACAAAAAGGATATTCAACAAACTTGCATTTTCGGTTTACACCGCAGCTGCCCTGATTTATCTGCTCCGGAAACAACGCGATGCAGTTGGCCTGACTTTGTTCTCAGACGATATCGAATTCCATTCACAACCACGCTTGTCTCCGGTTCATGCCGATGTAATGATGGGTAAACTTTCTGAACTTTTGCAACCCGAATCGATGTTGCTCAGAAAAAATACCAATACCACAGCAGTCCTCCACCAGATTGCCGAAAACATTCATAAACGTTCTCTGGTGGTAATTTTCAGTGATATGCTCGACAACGAAAAAACCGAAGAACTGTTTTCGGCCCTGCAACATCTGAGATATAACAAACACGAAGTTTTACTCTTTCACGTAACCGACCATAAACAAGAACGCGAATTTCAATATAATAATAAACCACACCGGTTTGTCGATCTGGAAACAGGCCAATCGGTCAAACTCAATCCCTGGGAAATTAAAAGCAGTTATACCGAAAGTGTGAATACCTATTTTAACGAATTAAAAGTAAAATGCGGCCAGTATATGATCGATCTTGCTGAAGCCGATATCAATGAAGATTTTAAACATGTTTTGTTTGCTTATCTTGTAAAACGCAAAAGGCTGTTTTAGGTGGAAGATGTGATTCCCTAACCCAATGATTTTGTTTTCGTACTGAATCATTTGGTCCTGTGCCATAAACCTGATATCGCTTTCAAATCAAACTGATACATTATATGCTAAGAACAATTTTCCTGATTACACTTGCCCTGGCCTTCCATGCCGGAGCACAAAACCAACCCAAACCAACTGAATACTGGCAAAATCCGGAAGTTTTTGAACGGAACCAGACAAGCCCACATGCGCTGATCGTTCCTTTTTCCAGCCCTGATCAAGCGCTTGCCCTTGAACGTAATAAAAGCCCGTTTTTTCTTTCGCTAAACGGAACCTGGAAGTTTCTGTTGGCCGGACATCCCAGGGAAGTCCCCGCCGGATTCTGGCAACAGCAATTCGATACCCGCTTGTGGAACAACATTAATGTTCCGTCCAATTGGGAAATGGAAGGTTTTGGGCATCCGAAATTCAGGAATATTGCCATGACCATCGAAACCAAACCGCCACTTGTTCCCGATTATCACAACCCGACAGGCTGCTATAAGCGAACTTTCAATCTTCCTTCAAGTTGGAAAGGACGTGAAGTGATGTTGCGTTTCGAAGGTGTTAAATCAGCCTCTTATGTATGGATTAACGGTCAGGAGGTAGGCTACAACCAGGGAGGCTTTGAACCTGCCGAATACAATATTACACCTTTTCTGAAACCAGGCAGAAACGATATTTCGGTACAGGTGATGCGTTACTCCGATGGGGCATTTATCGAAAACCAGGATATGTGGCGGCTTTCGGGCATTTTCAGGGATGTTATGTTGATTGCCAAACCCAGCGTTCACCTTCACGACTATTTTGTTTATACAGAGTTTGACCGCGATTATGTGGATGCAAATATTTTCCTGGAAGTTGAGGTTCAAAACCTGAGCCGAAAGGGTGCCGCAGGTTATACGCTTGAGGTTGACCTGCTCGACAGCAGCAGGAATAAACAATGGGATTCACCTTTAACAAATCAACTTTCCTCAATAAATCATTCTGTTACAGAAAAGGTTGAGTTCAAAATTCCAATCAGAAAACCCTTAAAATGGTCCGCCGAAAAACCATATTTATATACCCTGGTTATGACCCTGAAAGATCCTTCAGGGAAAGTAACCGAATCATTTGCAACACGAATGGGTTTCAGACAGACTGAAGTCAGGGATGGAGCAATCTGGGTAAACGGGAAAATGGTAAAACTGAATGGTGTTAACAGCCACATGCACCACCCCGATCACGGACAAGCCGTTCCGATTGAAACGTTGCGCGAAGATTTTTTGATCATGAAACGTTTTAATATTAACCTTGTGCGGACCAGCCATTATCCCCCTTCGCCCGAATACCTGAACCTGGCCGACGAACTGGGTATGTATATTGTTGGCGAAGCCGGCACCGAATGTCACGATAACGAATACCTGTCGGAACTACCTGAATGGAAAGCCATGTTTATTGACCGGGGAGTGAAAATGGTACACCGCGACCGCAACCACCCATCGGTGATATTCTGGAGTGCCGGAAATGAAGCCGGTGAAGGCGAAAACCTGAAGGCATTGATGGAAACATGCCGCAAGATTGACCCGTCGAGGCCCTATTGGATGTATGGAGGAAACCAGGATTCAATCCCGTTTGAAGATATTATCGGCCCCCGCTATTGGCGGCCTTTGGAATTAAAAAACCTGGCCGAATATAACATTTACGACCCCGTCGACCGCAGGCCTTCATTTCAGGACGAATACCTGGCAGCAACGGGTAACGGACTTGGCGGCCTTGATGAATACTGGGAACTTATATGGAAATACCCGCGATTAATCGGAGGCGCCATTTGGGATTGGATCAGCCCGGGCGTTAAAACCCCATATATTGTTACTACAGATTGTTCGCCACTACAGAACCATCCTACCATTCTTGGCCGGCCTGTTTTTGTTGAAGGGATTAAAGGAAAAGCCATCAGCTTTTCGGGCCACGACGATTGGGTAGAATTTTACCGGCACCCTGATCTCGACCTTAACGGAAAAGAGCTGACCATTGAATTCTGGGTAAAACCCGGTGAAAACATCCAGCCCAACACATTCCTCACCAAAGGACTGCACCAGTTTGGAGTTATCCAACCATCGCCAAACGAACTGGAATTCTACCTGCAAACCAACCGGCGAAATTCGTTAAAAGTAAATGTTCCCAATAATTGGTATTGGAACTGGCACCACATAGCAGCCATTTACGATGGAACAAAAATGGAGCTTTATATCAATTACCAAAAGATGGGCGAGCTTAAGGCAAACGGCTATATCCGTAATGCTGCCTATCCGGTCTGTATCGGACGAAATGCCGACATTCATGATCAGGGCGAATTCAGGGGGAGAATGTCTGTTTGCACCATCGACGAAGTGCGGCTTTACGATAAGGCCATACCGGTGGAAGAGTTGAAAAATATGTCGCCCGACCAGTCTGCCCGTATTTCTGTGGCAAGCCTGAATTTTGAGGAAACCTTTAATAAAGGTTATTTCTTCGGAACCGGCCTTGGAGGGAGAACTTATGGGATCGTTTGGCCCGACCGTACCATTCAGCCCGAAATTTATCAGATCAAACGGTCGGCACAACCGGTACTGATTGAAGCGCTTGATCTGAAAAATGCAACCTTCAGGATTACCAACCGGCATAATTTTACCAATCTTAACGAATTGACCTTTTACTGGAACCTTGCACTTAACGGACAAAATATCATCAGGGAACAAACGGTTAGGGGACCCGACTGCCAGCCAGGTGAATCAATTGTGGTACAACTCGATACCGAAAACCCAGGGTTCAATATGGCCGGTGATTATTTGTTCACCCTTTCATTCAGGTTAAGCAACAATAATAACTGGGCCGATGCCGGGCATGAAATAGCCTGGGAACAATTTCTCATTCAGGTGGGACAAACAGATAAAATATCCATATCCGGGGCTGCACCAAAGATTGAGGTTTCGGACAAAATAATAAGCATTAAAGGAGAGCATTTTCAATATACCATAGATGCCCTGACCGGGACTTTTACTTCGATTCAATTCAACAATTATGAACTGTTAAAGAAGGGCTTTGATTTTTCGGTGTGGAGGGCACCACTGGCAAATGATACGGACCCTTGGGGCAGTGGGGAATTTACACATACAAATTTTACACCCGGCCTAGGAAGGAGTATTGAAAATCAGTTGCGGACTCTGGGTATGGAAGTAATGCTCCCGAAAACCTATAGCATATCATCCGAAGTATTAAGCGAAAATATTTCCCGCTTGAAAATGACAATCTTTACCTCCGGAAAAAAATCACAATCCGGGTTTGAAGAACACCGTATTTATGATATTCTTCCCGATGGCACAATTGATTTCTCACATAAAATAATCCCACATGGTGATATGCCGTTGCTCCTGCCCAAAGCAGGCCTGAAGTTCCTGCTGCCGGCCGAATTCAATCAGGTAAAATGGTATGGCCGCGGACCTTTTGAAACCTATCCCGACCGAAAGACAGGGGCAAAAGTGGGCGTGTGGAAATCAACTGCCAAAGAGGAGTATGTGCCCTATCTTATTCCCCAGGATCACGGAAACAAAACAGATATTCGCTGGCTTACTGTCACCAATGCCGATGGTAAAGGGTTCCGGATTGAAGCAGGTGACAAAATGCTCAATTTCAGCATCCATCAGTACGATACAGATAACCTCACACGTGCGGTATATCCGTTCCAGCTTTCTAACCCAGATTACATAACCCTGAATGTGGACTACGAAGTAACCGGGGTAGGTGAAACTGCAAGGAGGCAACTGGCTCAATACAGGGTTTTACCATCTGTTAAAGAGTATAGATTGAAATTTTCGCCAATTACTGAAGATTAAAAATCAATATGGGATTCTACCATAAAGCTGCCCAATTGGACAGCTTTTTTTACAGCATTAAAAACGAAAAAGGGAGCTCGACAGCTCCCCTTTTTCAAATGTTAACCCCCAAACACACAATGTCAGATCTATATCTGACGTGAAGTACATCAAAGGTAGATACTATTTTATTCGTGTCAATAGGTCATTTGAAAATTTACTTTTTTTTAATAAGATTAAATATTGTTAATAATATTTTTAATAATTAGCCAATGTGCTAGAAAATATTTTAATTTGTCACCTTTTCACTATTCAGCAGGCATCTATATTAATGAGAAATTGACTCATATTGACAACAGGGCATCCAAAAACAATCTGGTATTACTTGGTTCGGTTCATCGGGGATGAACAAAAATCTTTAGGGGCTATGATTTGAGGTTATTCCCCGGCTGTATTGATTCGCAGGAGGAGATAAGCCGGACAGATGGCAAATAATCCGGTTACAAGAGGAATAAGTCCTACAAGTCCCCACCAGGTGTTAAACACCACTCCAAGTATTGCTATAATCAGTCCTGCAATTATCCTTAAAATCCGATCTGTTTTACCAACATTACATTTCATAACCAATAATTTTTGAAGTAATAACAAAAACCTAAACAAATGGTTCTCAGAAATGGTCTTCAATAATTTTTGCTGACGTTTTCAGGAATTTGGGGCACCGGTTTTCAAAAAGTCCTTCGGCTTTGGCTATTTCACGCTCGTCTGGATTTGACATGTTGTGTCCTAACAACTCGCTGCACTTCAAAAAATTATGTTCTGAAAGAAAAAGACCGTTAAACTTTTCTATCAATTCCCTGGATTGTGCTATTTCCTCAGGCAGGCTTGTGATATGACCCGCCTTAAGCCCGATAACCATATATGCACCGGTTACCGCGCCACACGTTTCGCCCCGGTTCATTCCTCCTCCAAAACCCGAAGCAATCCGCAATGCAGTTTGTTCGGGAATACCCAATTCGGTGGCAAAAAGGCTGAAAATTGTTTGTGCACAGTTGTGATGTTCAAAAACGATACTGGTTTTATCCGAATTTTTCATATATAATAGTTATCAGGTACCATAAAACTGAAAAAGCCCGGATAGTCCGGGCTTAAGTATCTTTCGCCTAAAAGGGTTCATTACCTTTCTTTTGGAAATAACTGCTTAATGATCAAATATCAGTCGCGCACGGCAGCAACACCAGGGAGGTTTTTACCTTCGAGGAATTCGAGCAATGCACCACCTGCAGTTGAAATATAGGAGACACCATCTGCAAATCCAAACTGGTTAACACATGCTACCGAATCGCCACCACCTACAAGCGAAAAGGCGCCCTTTCGAGTTGCGGCAACAATAGCTTCACCAACAGCAATTGAACCGCTGGCAAATTTTTCCATTTCGAAAACACCAACCGGACCATTCCAAAGAATTGTTCCTGAATTTTCGATAACCTTTTTAAAACTTGCAATGCTCTCAGCGCCTACATCCAAGCCCATCCATCCGTCAGGAATTTCGCTGGCAGCCACTACCTTAGTGTTGGCATCAGCGGCAAAGGCGTCAGCAGCCAAAACATCGGTAGCCATATAAATATTCACACCTTTTTCTTTTGCAAGTTTTTCAATATTCAAGGCAGTTTCGAGGTATTCCTCTTCACAAAGCGAAGTTCCGATGTTTCCACCCTTTGCTTTAACAAATGTAAAAGTCATACCACCGCCAAGAATAAGGTTGTCAACTTTATCAAGCAGGTTTTCGATAATAGTAATTTTGGTCGAAACCTTAGCGCCTCCCATGATTGCGGTAAGCGGGCGTTGCGGGTTTTTCAGAACTTTGTCGAGGCTTTCGAGTTCACTTTCAATCAGATAACCAAACATTTTATCGTTGGGAAAGAACTGTGCCATTACAGCAGTTGAAGCATGTGCGCGATGTGCTGTCCCAAATGCATCATTAATCCAACAATCCCCGTTTTCGGCTAGCTTGTGGGCAAATTCAACATCGCCCTTCTCTTCTCCCTTGTGGAAACGCAGATTTTCGAGCAACAACACTTCGCCTGGTTGCAGTGCTTTTGCCATGGTTTTTACCTCATCCCCAATACAATCGGGAGCAAGTTTTACCTCTGTTCCCAACAGTTTGCTGAAAGGCGCTACCAAATGGCGCATCGAATATTTATCCGTAGGCCCATCTTTTGGCCTGCCAAAATGTGACATGATTACGGGTGAACCACCCCCTTCTATCACCTTTTTAATAGTGGGGATGGCTGCCCAGATCCGGGTATCGTCGGTAACTTCGAAATTCTCGTTGAGAGGTACATTGAAATCTACCCTGATCAATGCCTTCTTTCCAGTGAAATCGTAAGAATGTATGTTCTGCATATCTCTTATAATTAGTTGATTTTAATGTTCAAATATAACAAATATCTATCGAACACCATTTAATGCCCTTTCTCGAGAAATGAATTTAATGTTCAAATAATAACTATGTTTCTCAAAAAATCGTTTTACAAAAAAAACCTGAAATAAGCAGGAAAAATCTATTTTTGGCTATTGGCAAAAAAGGCGGGTTAAAATTCAAAACTATGTTTTTTAAAGATGTTATTGGACAATCGAAGGTAATAAACAGGCTTATCAGATCGGTACACGAGGAGAGGATTAGCCATGCACAGCTTTTTTCGGGCCCTGAGGGTAATGGTAAAATGGCACTTGCACTTGCCTATGCCCAATATATTGTATGCAGGAACCGAACTGAAAATGACAGTTGTGGAATTTGCCCGTCGTGTAAAAAGTATGTGAAGCTTGCCCATCCCGACCTTCATTTTGTTTTTCCGATTTATAAACCCAATTCAGTGCAAAAGGCCTTTTGCGACGATTTTCTTCCGCAGTGGAGGGAATTGATAGCTCAATCGGCCTATTTCAGCCTGAATAAATGGGGACAGCTCATTGAGGCCGAAAATTCACAGCTTACAATTTATGCCCACGAAAGCGGTAGTATTATCCGTAAATTGAGCATGAAGCCTTTCGAAGCAGAGTTTAAGGTAATGATTATCTGGTTGCCCGAAAAAATGAACCTTTCCTGTTCGAATAAATTACTTAAAATGATCGAGGAACCGCCGGCGAAAACCCTTTTCCTCCTGGTAACCGAAAATGAAGCCGACATAATAGCTACCATCAGGTCGAGGACACAAATAATAAAAATACCCCGCATCAGCGATACCGATCTTCAGGAATATTTATTGAATGCAGGTGGTTACGATCCTGAAACGGTTGCTGAAATGATACACCATGCCAATGGCAATTACCTGAAAGCGCTCGAATATTCCGAACCAACGGATGATAAACAATATTTTTTTGAAATGTTTCAGAAAATCATGAGGCTTGGTTTTGGTGCCGGAAAAGAAACCGCAAAAATTCCTGAATTGCTCGATGTGGCAGAAGAACTTTCCGGCATTGGCCGTGAACGCCAGAAAGAATTTTTCCAGTATGCCATGCAAAGGACACGCGAGTTTTTTGTAATGAACTTAGAGAAGCCCAGATTGGTTTACCTTAACCGTGAAGAAAAGAATTTCGGAACCAAATTTTCACCTTTTATCAACGAACGGAATGTTATGCATTTCAATCGGTTATTCGAAGATGGATATCTGCATATCAGCCGTAACGGAAATTCAAAAATCATATTTGCCGATACTCTTTTGTCGATTATCAGGATCATACGTAAGTGAAATTCAGCAAAATCCAAAATAATGAAAAAATTGTTTTCACTTATACTCATTTTTATCTGGTGCATAGGAATCACAACTTCGGCCCAACAAAACCTATCAATTGATATAGATATTTTTCATGAAATATCGAGCCACGATTTGCTGGAATACGTGTCGGAATTGAGCCATGAAAAATTTGGGGGCCGGTTATCGGGATCGCCCGGATATGAAGCTTCAGCCCAATGGGTTGCCGATCATTTGAAGGAATGGGGTCTCCAACCCGGAGCAGGTAATAATAGTTTTTTCCAATGGTTCCCCAATGCCTGGACTGAAGTTTTGGAACCGGGAAGCGTTAAAATAATGCCTTTATCAGGATCGGGTGAAAAAATATGGAAACTTAAATTTCCGGATGATTTTTTCCCTGGATCCAACTCTGCTTCAGGAAATATTTCAGGAGATGTGGTGTATGCTGGTTTTGGTATTTCGGCGCCAGAATTGAATTACGACGATTACAGCGGCCTCGATGTAAAAGGAAAAATTGTAATGATCGAATCCGGTGTTCCTTATACCCGAAACGATTCGGCACTAAGCGCATGGGAACCATATAGTTACCATCGTTATAAATTTCAGCGCGCACACCAACTTGGCGCTGCCGGCCTTTTGTATGTGGGGTTAACAGCCAACCCAAATACTTTATATCTCGAAGGTTTTGTCTATGCACACATCAGCGTGGAGGTTGCAGATGAAATTCTGAAAGGAACCGGGCATAAATTTACTGATCTGAAAGCAGGAATCATAAAAGCTATGAGTCCTTCATCTTTCAGTACGGGAAGACGGGTAGCCCTATTTGCAAAAACCCGCCATTACCCCGAAGCCCGTTCGTGTAACGTAATCGGGATGATCAAAGGCTATGACCCGTTATTAAAACACGAAGCTATAATTGTGGGCGCCCACCTCGATGGGGTGGGAAGCCCGGGAATGGTTTTCCCCGGAGCGCTCGATAATTCTTCGGGGGTGGCCAATATCATGGGCATGGCAAAAGTTATGGCTTCATCAGCAGTAAAACCTGCCCGAACGGTTATTTTTGTCTTTTTTGGCGGCGAAGAGTGTGGCCTTTATGGCAGTAAAGCCTTTGTTGATGAACATATTTGGCCTAAAGAAAATAGTGTTCTTATGATTAACCTCGATATGGTTGGCAATGGTACAGGGTTCCACCTCTCCGGAGGATTGTCATATCCCCACATATATAAGCATTTCGAATCAGCCAATCAAACTTATCTGAACCGAAGCCTCCTTTCGTCGGAGGTGGGGATGTCGTTTGGACGCCCCCGTACCGATGGCGCAGTATTTGAAAAAGCAGGATATCCAACTTTACAACTCTGGACAACAGGAACAGTTAAGCCGGTTTATTACCACCATCCGCTCGATAATATTGATAGTCTGACCCCCGAAATTATGGAAGATGCTGTAAAGTTGTTGTATATTGGAATATTAGGTTTTGCAAATCAGAATTAAATTATGGAATCAAAAAAAAGAAAAATATAGGTTAAAACTTATGGAGCTTACTGATAGCGGCAGGTTTATCCCCGTAATTTAAAACTATTGCGACAGATGGTGCGTGAGGTGTACCCCCTCCGACCGTTGTCACAAGTTCCGGACGAATAAGCAGGACGAAGAACAAGGATGAAAATTAACTCTCGTCGCCTGTTTGATTTTATTGAAAATTAATTAAAACAAAAATTTATCCAATTGAAAACTGAAATAGAAGGTAATATTTTGAAAATGAAGAACGAATTGTCGGAACCGGTACAATATTATTTACCCGCCGGCAAACAGGAATTGAGTATGAACAACCTGTTGGGAAAAAAAATCAGATTGGAATTTACCGGACAGATCAATTGTATTTCGTGCGGCAAACAAACCAAAACTTCGTTTGGGCAGGGATTTTGTTACAGTTGCCTGCAAACTGCCCCCGAAGCAAGCGAATCCATTGTTCGTCCCGAACTGAGTAAGGCCCATTTTGGTATGGCCCGCGATATGGAATGGGCTATGAAACATGACCTAATTGACCATTTTGTTTATCTGGCAGCATCGTCCGATATAAAAGTTGGAGTTACCCGTTACCACCAGGTACCCGCAAGATGGATAGACCAGGGGGCCAGTATGGCCATTGTTATTGCCAAAACACCCAACCGCCATATTGCAGGAATTATCGAAGTCTGGCTTAAACAGTACATGGGCGATAAAACCAACTGGCGAGATATGCTTCAAAACAAAACTGGTGAATTCGACCTGCAGGAAGAGAAATTGAAGGCATTAAACCTGCTTCCGGCCGAACTTCTGAAGTATGCCATTGATAAATCAGAAATCACAGCCATCGAATATCCCGTTTTAAAATATCCTGAAAATATTAAACGCATTTCGTTCGACAACGATCCGGTAGTTGAAAATATCCTTACAGGAATTAAGGGGCAATATCTGATTTTCGATAATGGAAGTGTGTTGAATATCAGGAAACACAATGGTTATTATCTGAAAATCAGCGTCTGAAGAAATTTTGAATAAAAATTTGAAACATCATGCAACTCATTAACAACATCTACACCTTGCTGACCCTGGCATTACTGCTCCTGGCAATTAACTATTTTGCCAATTTTGTTGCTGTACCCAATTATGTCGTTTTAGGGGTATTGGTTTTGTCGGCGCTCGTATTTTTTATCCGGATGTACATGCGGTTTAAAAGGCCGAAACCATAATAACAGGACATTTGATAAACTTTGCAGGAATGATTGTGATAAAACTCCTCATTTTGTTGCTCAATTTTTCGTTATTTTGAAGCAAATATTAAAAACCGAAAAAAGTCAATAATGGAAAACTTTGATTGGAAAAACCTTGGATTCGGATACCGCAAAACCGATTACAATGTTCGTTGCTATTTTCGTAACGGAAAATGGGGAGAGCTTGAGGTAAGTTCATCCGAATACCTGAATATACACATGGCAGCCACATCCCTGCATTACGGACAGGAAGCTTTTGAGGGACTTAAAGCCTTCAAAGGGAAAGACGGGAAAATCAGGATTTTCAGACTTGTTGACAATGCTGCACGTATGCAATCATCATGCGATGGGATAATGATGGAAAAACTTCCGGTCGAAATATTTGAAAAAGCAGTAAAACTTGCCGTTAAGCTCAACAGTGGATACGTACCCCCATACGAATCGGGTGCTGCTTTGTACATCAGGCCATTACTAATTGGTACTGGCCCCGAAATCGGTGTAAAACCTGCCAATGAATATCTATTTGTGGTTTTTGTGATGCCTGTTGGCCCATATTTTCCAGAAGGTTTCAAACCTACCGAACTACTTATAACGAAGGAATTTGACCGTGCTGCTCCGCAGGGAACAGGAAAATATAAAGTGGGTGGAAATTATGCCGCAAGCCTGGTTGCAGGCCAAAAAGCAAAAAAGGGCGGTTATTCGGCCGTTCTTTATCTCGACAGTAAAGAAAAAAAATACATCGATGAATGTGGCCCGGCCAATTTTTTTGGAATTAAACACCAAACCTATGTTACACCCGAATCGGAATCCATTCTTCCGTCGATAACCAATAAAAGCCTGATGACCCTTGCGTCCGAATTGGGCCTTAAGGTAGAAAAACGAAAAGTTTCCTACGAAGAGCTGGCCACTTTCGAAGAGGTAGGGGCATGTGGCACCGCTGCAGTAATTTCGCCAATCAAACGGATTTTTGATGCCGACGAAAACCGTGAATTCAATTACGGAACCGATCCTGGGCCGTGGAGCACCAGGTTATACAACAAACTCAGGGCAATTCAGTACGGCGATGAACCCGATGTTCATGGGTGGATCACTTTTGTGGAGTAAAACTATCATATTCCGCTCTTTACCGGTTTTATACCAAAATTTTCCTGAGCAGTTATTTAAAATTAAAGAATTCTGCAGAATCATTCTGTTTCGTCCGATTTTCGGATGAAAACTTTACTTTTGTAACCCTCGATTAAATGCATACTGAATTATATGATACGCAAAAAAGTAAAGGAAATCCTGCAAAATGGCGAAACCGGTTCCATAGTATTGGTAAAGGGTTGGGTAAGGACAAAACGGAGCAGTAAAAACGTAAATTTTATTGCACTGAATGATGGATCAACCATCAACAACCTGCAGATTGTAGCCAACACCGAAATATTTGGGGAAGAGTTGCTGAAAGACATCAATACAAGTACTTCGCTTGCAGTTTCCGGCCAATTGGTTGAATCACAGGGTAGTGGGCAAAAAGTAGAACTGGTTGCCCGGAACATTGAAATTTATGGCAAGTCAGACCCGGAAAAATATCCCATTCAGCCCAAAAAGCATTCGCTCGAATTTCTCCGCGAAAATGCCCACCTGCGTTTCCGTACCAACACTTTTGGTGCAATATTCAGGATCCGCCATGCCATGGCTTTTGCCATTCATGATTATTTTAACCGGAAAGGGTTTTTCTACCTTCACACCCCCATAATAACCGCATCGGATGCTGAAGGTGCCGGTCAGATGTTCAGGGTTACCACCCTCGATTCACAGAATCCTCCGATTAATGAAGATGGAAAAGTGGATTATTCGGAAGATTTCTTTGGAAGGCCAACCAATCTCACCGTATCGGGGCAGCTCGAAGGTGAACTTGGCGCTACGGCTTTGGGTGAAATTTACACATTCGGGCCTACCTTCCGCGCTGAAAATTCAAATACCTCACGCCACCTGGCCGAATTCTGGATGATTGAGCCCGAAATGGCTTTTTATGATCTGAAAGACAATATGGACCTGGCCGAAGATTTTCTGAAATCGCTTATCCGATATGCTCTCGATAATTGCCCCGACGACCTGGAATTTCTTTCTTCGAGGCTTAAAGAAGAAGAAAAGGGCAAACCAGCCGATCAGCAATCGATGGATTTGATTGAAAAGCTGAAATTTGTTGCCGAAAACAATTTCGTAAGGCTTACTTATACTGAAGCAATCGATATTCTTAAAAATTCGAACCACTACAAAAAGAAGAAATTTCAGTTCCCGGTTGAGTGGGGCGTTGACCTGCAAAGTGAACATGAACGCTACCTAGTTGAAAAACATTTAAAAAAACCTGTAATCCTGTTCAACTATCCGAAAGAGATCAAGGCATTTTATATGAAACAAAACGACGATGGCAAAACCGTTGCGGCCATGGATGTCCTGTTTCCACAGATAGGTGAAATTATCGGAGGGTCGCAGCGTGAAGAAAATTACGATAAACTGGTGGCCCGCATGAACGAAATGAACATACCGGTTGAGGAGATGTGGTGGTTTCTCGACATCCGCCAGTTTGGAACAGTTCCACACAGCGGCTTTGGTCTAGGGTTTGAACGATTTATCCAGTTTATTACTGGAATGGGTAACATCCGCGACGTTATTGCCTTTCCGCGCACACCTAAAAATGCTGAGTTTTAAAATTTTGAAAACAGGTTCTTTATTGTAAAAATTGTTAATTTTGAACTGCAGGCAATTATGCAGGGATGAAGAACAGGTTAACATTACAACAGAAGCTCTTACAAAAGCTTTCGCCACAGCAGATACAGGTGATCAAGCTGCTGGAAATCCCTACTTTGCAACTGGAACAACGCATAAAAAAGGAACTTGAAGAAAATCCGGTCCTTGAAATGGAATCGGACGATAATTACAACGAAGAAGACAACCAGGCACCCGAATTGCGCTCCGATGAAGATAAAGATGATGAAGAATTTTCGGTTGAAGATTATTTACCTGATGATGAAATTCCCAACTACCGCCTTCAGGCCAACAACTTTTCACCCGACGATAAACACGTTGATATACCCTTCTCTGTAGGTGATACTTTCCACGAATTTCTTCATGATCAGCTCAGTATGGCCATGCTTGCGGAATCGGAAAGGAAACTGGCCGAATACATAATCGGGAATATTGACGAAGACGGTTACCTGCGCCGCGATTTACTTTCAATTTCAGACGATCTGGCTTTCATGCTCAATATGGATGTTCCGGAAAAGGAACTGGCTAAAATACTTGAGGTTATTCAGGGTTTTGATCCGCCAGGCATTGGGGCCCGCGACCTTCAGGAATGCCTTTTATTGCAACTGAAACGGAAGAATCACCCGCACCAGGAAATGGCCGTTGCCATTATCAGGGATTCATTTGATGAGTTTACAAAAAAACATTACGATAAAATTGCCCGAAAAATGGGCATGGACGACGATGACCTGAAGAAAGCCATTGATCTGATCCTTAAGCTAAACCCAAAACCCGGAAGTTCGTACAGCAACCCACACAGTCAGGAAAACCAGCATATTATACCCGATTTCATTCTCGAAATTGTGGATGGAGAACTTCAACTGAGCCTCAATCAGCGAAATATGCCTGAACTGAGGATCAATGAAGGGTATCTTGATATGCTCAGGTCGCTTGCACGGAACAAAAACGGACAAACCCGCGACAGGAAAGAGGCTTTTACCTTTGTTAAACAAAAACTCGATTCTGCTAAATGGTTCATCGATGCAATCAGGCAAAGGCAGCAAACCTTGCTTTTGACCATGTCGGAAATTATCGATTTTCAAAAGGAATATTTCATCGAAGGTGATGAAACCCGGCTTAAACCCATGATACTGAAAGATATTGCCGAACGTACAGGACTTGATATTTCAACCATCTCTAGGGTTTCGAACAGCAAATATATTCAGACCCACTTTGGGGTTTTCCCTCTCAAATATTTCTTTTCGGAAGCCATGCAAAAAGATACCGGCGAAGAAGTTTCAACCCGTGAAATCAAAAAAATCCTGAAAGATTGTATCGACAACGAAGACAAAAAGCATCCCCTGACCGATGAGCGGTTGACCGAAATCCTGAAAGAAAAGTCATATAATATTGCGCGCCGGACAGTAGCCAAATATCGTGAACAACTCGACATTCCGGTAGCAAGGCTGCGTAAAGAACTTTAAGCTATGATCAGAAAACTGGCTACCCTGGTTACATGGATATTTTCACCATTACTGATACCTTCCTATGCTGCATTAATTCTGCTTTACACCAGTTTCCACTACACCTTGTTTTCGTGGCCTGCAAAACGGTTCCTGCTGATCGTTGTTTTCGCATCTACTGCACTTATGCCCGCATTAACAGTAATCATTTCGGAGTTTGGGAAAAAATTTGGCTTATCAGACCGAAAAACATATGATAACCGTGTATCGATGCTTTTTGTAGCATTGTATTACTATCTGGGGTTCTACCTGCTGAACAAAATGCCGATGTATGCCATTTTCAAGATTTTGTTGCTTGCCGGATCAATCCTGGTTGTGTTATTAATGATCATATCCCTTTGGAAAGAGATCAGTAATGAAACAGCCGCACTGGGTGCTGTATTCGGGATGCTGGTTGCTCTTTCACTGAGGATTGGTATAAATCCGGTTCTTTTGTTATCGGGGGTAGCGCTTTCGGCCGGGATTTCAGGCACAGCGGTAATGCTCAGGCGTGATATGGGGATTTGGGCAATCCTGTCAGGTTTTGCTTTTGGGGTTACCGTATTTTTCCTGATATTTTACCTGCTTTAAAATCCGTTATTCTACAAATTTATAGCCGATACCTTTGAGGGTTTTAATATGGTCATTTCCAATTTTTTCGCGAAGTTTCCGGATGTGTACGTCAATTGTCCGATCGCCAACTACCACATTGTCGCCCCATACTGAGAAATAAATTTCTTCGCGTGTAAAAACCTTTCCTGGTTTCGATACCAGTAATGAAAGCAATTCAAACTCTTTCCTCGGCAGGATCATTTCTTCCTTGCCAAGCCTGACCAGGTAACGTTCTTTATCAATGACCAGCTCGCCGATGGTCATGGTACTTTCACCAACCGGCAAAATGGTTTCAGGTACTGCAGTTGAAAACCGTTTCAAAAGCGCTTTTACCCTGCTGATCAAAACTTTGGGCCTGATAGGTTTGGTGATATAATCGTCGGCACCTGCTTCAAACCCTGCAATCTGCGAATAATCTTCGCCACGGGCCGTGAGGAATGCCACAAGTGTATTTTTCAAGGAAGGGATCCTGCGGATTTCTTCACAGGCTGCAATTCCATCCATCTCGGGCATCATCACGTCGAGCAGGATAAGGTGTGGTTGTTTTTTTTCGGCGATTTTAATGGCTTCGGTCCCGTTGTTAGCTGTGTAAACCTTGAAGCCTTCTTTTTCAAGGTTGTAACTTATAAATTCCAGTATATCGATCTCGTCGTCAACCAGAAGAATTTTGAATGGATTGTCACTCATATTCTGAGAATGAATAAATTATGCACAAAAGTAAACGAACAATGTTAATCCAAAGTTAATAGAACTTTATCAAAACAACACAAAAAAAATTGGATTATCTGGCTTTTTCGAGGGTAAAGGTGAAAGTAGTGCCTTCTTCAATCACGCTTTTAACATTTATTGTCTGATCGTGGGCTTCAATTATGTGTTTAACAATGGATAAGCCCAGGCCGGTTCCACCCTGCTCGCGCGAACGTGATTTATCGACCCGGTAAAATCTTTCGAATACTCTTGGAAGTTCCTTTTTTTCAATACCTATACCTGAGTCTGCAACCTCAACCATTATATGATCTTCAATATCATAAAAACTGACTTTTACCGATCCCCTTTTTTTGTTGTATTTGATTCCATTGTTTACCAGGTTATTAAGTACTTCGGTCATTCGCTTTTTGTCGGCCATCACAAATATAGGCCGTTCGGGTTTTTCGACAAATTCAAGTGAAACTTTCCTTTCGGCAGCAAGCATCTGTTCCATTTCAAATACTTCTTCCACCAGTTTGACCACATCAAATTTCTCCATATTCAGTTTGAGTTCGCCCGATTCAAGTTTGGTAATCGATTCGAGGTCTTCCACAATTGAAATCATCCTGTCGATACTTTTTTCGGTACGTTGAAGATAAAGTTTATTAATTTTCGGATCATCAATACCACCTTCGAGTAAGGTAAGTATATACCCCTGAATATTAAAAATCGGGGTTTTCAGTTCGTGCGAAACATTGCCTACAAACTCCTTACGGTAACGTTCCAATTCTTTTAGCCTTTCAATTTCCTCGGTTTGCGTTTTTGCCCATTCCTCAACTTCAAGTTTTATATCTGACAAAACATTCGCGTTTACACCCTTTTTTGAATTGAGTTTTTTCCCGCTGACCGGCAAATCCCTGATAGTTTTGTAAACCGGTTTTATCTTGTCAGATATATATCTGTTGAGGATATTTAGCAGCATAAAAAATGAAAAGGCAAGAAACAATAAGGTAAATATGAGGATAATAACCAGATTGAGTCTTACATAGTAGTTGATTAACATAAAAAATGCTGCCACAACGGTAAGTATCCCTGATATATAAATTGCAAGCTGCCTCGATGAATAGGTTTTCATGTTCTTTACACTTTGGGTGTCAAAAGTATGAAATAATATGTAACAGATTCGGCTGAAAAATTTTCGGCGAATCGGTTATTTGCTGATTAACAGTAAATTTACGGTTAGTTAATGTTTTATTAACGCCAAAGTTGGCCTTATGGCATACAGAGTCGGTAATTTTGCCCCTCGAAACTTAAACAAGTTCAATGGAAAATTTTTATCTGATCCTTGTTGTCATCCTGTTTGCCCTGGCTATATCCGATCTGATCGTAGGAGTAAGCAACGATGCTGTAAATTTCCTCAATTCGGCCATTGGATCTAAAGCCGCTCCCAAATGGCTTATTTTTACCGTAGCTGCATTAGGAATCCTGGTTGGGGCAACCTTTTCGTCAGGAATGATGGAAGTTGCCCGAAAAGGAGTATTTCACCCCGACATGCTGTCTTTCTCTGAAATAATGGTCATATTCCTGGCTGTTATGATTACCGATGTCATATTGCTCGATGCTTTCAACACTTTCGGTTTACCTACTTCAACTACGGTTTCAATTGTATTTGAACTTCTTGGATCGGCAGTTGCCGTTTCGCTTGTAAAAATCAATAGCCTGGGTGGAACAATTGGCGATCTTTCGCAATATATTAACTCTGGAAAAGCCCTCGCCATAATTTCGGGAATACTTGTATCCGTTATTATTGCCTTTACAATAGGTATTCTGGTACAGTATTTAGCCCGCATGTTATTTACTTTCAACTATGGCAAAATGCTGAAATACGTGGGTTCGCTATTCGGGGGACTTGCCATCACAGTAATATCTTATTTTATACTTATCAAAGGTATTGACGGATCTTCGTTTGCTGCTATTCCGGTAGGCACATCTGAAATAACTTTGTCTCAGTGGGTAAAGACAAACACTGTTGCATTGTTATTGCTTAGTTTAGTGTGCTGGACCCTTTTGATGCAATTTCTGATGTGGATTGCCAAAGTTGATATTCTAAAAATAGTTGTCCTTGCAGGAACATTTGCCCTGGCAATGGCCTTTGCAGGCAACGACCTTGTGAACTTTATCGGGGTTCCTATAGCAGGTTATAAATCGTTTCTTGCCTGGCAGGCTTCGGGTGGCATGGCCCCCGAAAGTTTTACCATGGAAATGTTGAAAGGCGAAGTGGCAACTCCATTTATATTCCTGGTGATTTCGGGCCTTGTGATGATTGTAACCCTGATAACCTCGAAAAAAGCCCGTTCGGTAACTGAAACTGAAGTAAATTTAGGGCGCCAGACCGAAGGCGCCGAACGTTTCGGCTCATCTATGCTGGCCCGGGTAATTGTGCGTAACATGCTCCGCTTAAACCGGAAATTCTCAGGGCATATCCCCACACCTTTAAGAAACAGGATCGAAAAAAGATTTGAGCAACCCACAGTTACAATTTCAAACCCCGAAGCGCCGGCATTCGATAAAATCAGGGCCACAGTAAACCTTATGGTGGCAAGTATCCTGATTGCTTTTGGAACTTCACTAAAACTCCCCCTATCGACTACTTACGTTACTTTTATGGTTGCCATGGGTACTTCATTGGCCGATAGGGCATGGGACCGGGAAAGCGCTGTTTACAGGGTTTCGGGTGTTTTTGCCGTTATTGGGGGTTGGTTCCTTACGGCCCTGATTGCATTTACCGTTTCAGCGCTTATTGCATGGTTGATCAGCGCCGGGGGTTTACTGGTTATTATAGGGTTAATCGTGCTGGCTATTGCAATCGTTATACGCACACAGATAATTTTTAAACGCAGGACTGCTTCGTTTGTCGAAGATGAGGAACTGATTACCGAAAAAGACGAAGTGGAAAAAGCTGCTGCCAAATGCCGCAAACAGGTAGTATTTTCCGTGTTATCGGCCAATAAAATCTATTCGGTTGCGATGGACAGTTTTTCGCGCGACGACCGCGAACATATGCGCGAGGCTCTCGAAATGAAAAATGATCTCAATAAAAAAACCAAGAAACAGAAAAATAAAGTTTTTGAAACCATTTCAAAAATGAAACGTGCAGATGTTGATTCCGGTCATTTTTATGTCCAGGTAATCGATTATCAGCGTGAAATGGCCCACTCACTCAATTTTATTGTTGGACCAATGTGGGAGCATCTCGAGAACCAGCATAAACCTTTTAATGAAGGACAGGCCAATGAAATAAAGAACCTGGTCAATGAAATAGACGAGTTTTACAATTTTGCCCTGTATATTGTTAAGGAGAATAAATTTGACAGCCTCGAAGAATTAATTGCGAAGCGGGTTAGTATAGCCAACTATTTGCTTGAAATTGAAAAAGTACAGATCAAACGAATTAAAAACCATGAAGTGAATACCCGTAATTCCCTGTTATTTTTCAATACTCTTGCAGAAACCAAAAACCTTCTGCTTCATTCCATTAACCTGATAAAGGCATACCGTGATTTCATCACTATCAATAAAAAAGTTGGTTGATCCGGAAAAATAATTGACATTACCGGTGAAAGCAGAATTCACCGGTACTTTTTTATTCTCTTTTTATTATCATTTTATATTTCATGGCTTTTTCCACTGAAGGTCTTGAAAATTGCTCGCCATGATATTGCCCATTAACATACCACTCTGTCTGATCGCAATAATAGGGGCTTGCCGGAATCCCTGAGGTTCCGGTGGGGATAACTGTTACCGATTCATCCCAGTTCCCGATACTGTAAATATGCCGTTGGGAAGCTCCGTTGTCAACTTTGAATGGATCACCAAACGGGTAGGTATATGGACATACTGTGTGGAAACTACCTGGCACAGGAAAAGGTCCCCGGTTCAACCCAAAAATTTTATTGAGCCAACCTACGTTACCCATAGGGTGTTTTAGTATTATGCTGTTAAGGTTTCCCCACTTCCATTGCCCGGTGTCATTTCCCATAAAGTTATTCAAATCGGTAATTGTTTCCCTGTATGATAAACGAACGATATCAGCCAAATCCTCAATCTTTTCGGTATTTTTGATGTCAGTCCATTTTGAAACAGGGTTCCGTAAAATATTTAACAAAAGATTCTCTGACATGATTTTACTTCCCATAAATAACCCGGACAACTCCTGATCCAGATCGTCTTTGACAATATTTTCGATGGTTTTCCGGTATAATACTTCAAAAACTGAGGCCTCTACGCTTGATAGTGACAGGTTATAATTCCAGTTTTTCAGCAGTCCTAACACCTGTTTTTCTTCTGCAATCCATTCGTTGGATCCTTCAAGGAAAGGAATGAAATGCTTCAGTATTTTCTCTGCCAGTTTCGATTGGGTATCGGTTTGCATAGCACGGAAATCGTCAATTGAGAGTACCTCCTTTGAATCGAGCATTTCCCTGATCCTTCCGATTCGGTTGGGTGGCGCAAACCAATGGCTGACCAAATAGGGGTAATCATCGGGCACCGTTTTATTGTTGGCCGATGAAACGTAACCTCTTGCAGGATTGAATTCATAGGGTAACTCATGGAACGGAACAATCCCTTTCCAATCAAATTCACTGGTATCTCCGGGATAAAACCCGAAAATATTACCCTTCCGTATAGGTATCCCGGCACAGGTCTGAATTCCTATGTTTCCCTTACAATCGGCATAAACCACATTCTGGCTTACTGCAATAAAGGTACTCACGGCGTCCCTGAACTCGTCCCAGCAAGTTGCCCTGTTGAGTTTATATACCGCCGAAATCTCATCGCTCCTTTCATTGCCAATCCAACGCATGGATAAAACCGGTTCATCAAGGGCCTTAAACCCGCTTATAATGGGGCCCCTGTGGGTAAACTTTATCTCTTTTTCAACATCTGGTGCATTTTTTATATGTATGGTTTCTTTTATTAATTTAAGTTCTTTCCACTCCTGGTCGAACAAATATGCAGTTGAATCGTCGTTCAGGGTTTCTGTGTAAAAATCCATATCATCCACCATTACATTTGTCATTCCCCATGCAATGGAATCATTATGCCCGGATATTATCCACGGCTGACCCGGTAAAACCACACCTGTAACATTCAATTCTCCCTCGATTACCTGGTGCATCTGGTACCATATTCCCGGAATGTTTAGCCCGAGGTGCATGTCGTTGGCCAGTATGGGTTTACCTGTTATACTTTTAATGCCTGAAACAGCCCAGTTATTGCTGCCATGAAAAACTTCAATCCCGTACTCGCATAGCTTTCGGGATGCCGAAAGCATTGAATTGCCAGCAAGGTTAAATCCGGAACCTGATATTACTGTCAAAGGATGATTGTTGATTACATCTGGAATAAGTTCAACTGCCATCTCATTACCTACCTGTTGGCTAATCTGATACAATAATACCTCGTTCTCCCAGGGAAGAGTCAAGTCCCAGGCCATATACCCGATCAGGTTAACAGAATGGATAGGTTCCCAGAATTCGGGCTGATAACCAAGAAGTTTAAATTCGACAGGGATCGGATAGTTTCGGATGTAATGATTTACACCCTCGGAAAAAGCTTCGAGGGCATTAACTATTTTCTGATCCGCATTCAATAATAGGCTTTCCGATTTTGCTGAAATCCTTAAAGCCCTCATCAATACATCGATATCGAGTAGGTCGGCTCCAAATATTTCAGATAGCCTGCCCAATGTGACACGCCTGAGCAGGTCCATTTGCCACAACCGGTCCTGCGCCATTACAAACCCAACTGCTTTATATAAGTCGGTTTCATTTTGGGCATAAATATGCGGAATGGCAAAGGAGTCGCGATAGACCGTTACTTCGTGCACGATTCCCGGAATGTTTGTACCTGCATTATAGTCGGGTAAAGCGCCTTTTTTCAAATAGTTCAGGTAAAATAATGCCGAAACGATGGCCAAAGCCAACAAACACAGCAAGGAAATGAGTGAATATTTTAATACTTTCATAACAATTAGCCGATAAGTTTTTGCATCAAATTTAATGTCAGAAAGTTATAAAAATATTCGTAAAAACCCAAAGTATTGTTTTTTGAAATAACCTTTATTATATTTGTATTTTAGCCATTAGGTTGGCGACTACCTTCTTTCTGATTACGACTAACTACTTTACGGAGCTGTTCAGAGGTATGAACAGCTCTTTTTTATGCCGAAACCTGCACATCGAACCCTACACCTTTCACCTTGCGGGCAATTTTTTCAAGATCTTTTTTGGTCACTTTTTGAAGGGTATTGATGGGTGTATCGCGGGCAATGGTATAGATCATTACCTTTTTCGGTGCAATTATTTCAATCAGTTTCAACCAGGCATTTACTTCTTCGTCGGTAGTATTGTCAACATATTGTCCGTTGAATGAGCCCCTTACAAACATAGTTTGAACTGTGACCTTGCCTTCAAAATTGCAAAGTTCATCAACAACCTCCCACAGTTTGAACCTGCCCCGGGGTTGGTTCAGTATGCGTACTGTTTCATCGAATGCTGAATCGAGTTTCTGAATGTTGTCATCTGCCTTGAGCAAAGCATTAAATACCCTTTTTTGATGGATTCGTGAGGCATTCGAGAGTACTGCTATCCTTGCCTCGGGAGCAAAACGGTCACGCAGTTCAAGGGTGTCGTTGATGATGGTTTCAAATTCGGGGTGCATGGTTGGCTCTCCGTTTCCGGCAAAGGTAATAACATCGGGCAGGCGGTTTTCCTGTTGCATCTGTAGAAGCTTTTCCTCCAGTTTTTCCCTGACTTCAGCGCCGGTTGGCAAAACAGTTTTAACGGTGCCCTTTTCAGGGGTCCAACCACATTCGCAATATATACAATCAAATGAACAAAATTTGCTGTCAGTAGGTAACAGGTTAATACCCAGCGAAACACCAAGCCTCCGGCTGCTTACAGGTCCAAAAATTATTTTATCAAAAAGAAATGTAGCCATAATTGAGTTAAAGTTGCAAAGTTAAGAAGATATTGGTTTGGTTAATGATACATGAGACAGGTGATAATTAAATGATTCATTTCAATCTCTTTTCTTCAATTGTGTTTAAATTATTTACTTATTTCTGGTGAGTTTTTTAATCTGAATTCGCTTATGCCAATTTCACACTCTGGCAATTCGAATTAAGCTTATTGGTTTTCAAATCAACTCCCTTTATCAGAACCAGTCCAGGTTTTTTGCCCACCTCCAATGTGCCGAGTTTAGTATCCATATCCAATGCTTTTGCCCCGTTGATACATGCCCAGGTGAGCAATTCTTCGAGCCCGATATGGGGAAAGTTTTGCTGAATGGCCATCATTTCGGCCAATATTGAAAGCCGGTTGTTCGATGCGAGGCTGTCGGTACCCAGGCAAATCTGCATATCATACTCCCTGAAAAGGTCAACCAGGGGCAGCTTGTTCCCGATAAACAGATTTGAATTGGGACAGAGTACCAGAAAAATATTTTCAGCTTTGATATGATCTTTTAACAAAAGTAAATCAGCAGCAGTAGTGAAAGTGTTGTGTATTAGAAGTACTTTTTTATTGCCTGGTAAAAATGTTACCAGTGATTTCAATGAATTTTCACCCGTTGGTTTCCAGAGGGAGGTATCCATACCCAGATTAATTTGTAAATGGCACATGATTTCACCGGAACCTTTCCTGAAAAACTCATCTTCGGCCTGACTTTCCTGATTATGAACGGAAACAATGGAACACAACGGGTCTTCCAGTTTTCTGATTTCCTCAAAAAGCGCCCCCGAAACCGAATAAGCTGAATGTGGCACTATCGATGCTTTTAAACCGCAATCGTTAAACCTGCTCCAGATCATGTTGGCCATGTCGATAGCACGCTCCGCCCTTTCGGGTAAAAAGCCAAAAGTTTCGACAAAAGTATAATACTCTATTTGACTTTGTGATTTAACATCCAAAGTGAGGGTCGAATTTGAAACATCGCCGACCGCCCTTATTCCTGCCCTGAACATATCATGATCGGCCTGCCGGGCTGTTTTCACCATCTGTTCGTAATCAGCATTCCGGAGCCGGTTTATGTGTCCCAGAAAATTGCCCATACCTTTGACTTGCGGAATTTTCCCTTTCAGGTGCGATAATTCGAGGTGACAATGAGCATTTACAAAGCCTGGCACTATAATACCGCTGTGATGCTCGAGACGCTCGGTTTCGTATAGTTTACCGCCGGTATCGGTTATTTCAACAATTTCCCCTTCATCGTCAACCGAAATAATGCCATTTTTCAGAGGCTGGGAATTCAGTGTGTATATCCAGGTGGCCGAAAAACGTCTGATCATCGTGTAGTAGTTCCTATATCGACAGGTTGCTGCTGCTTTTTAAGTTGTTCCTGCTCCATTTCATTGAGCTTATCGAGTACCCTCGAATAAATCCTTTCAAAATCTTTGGGAAAACTGGCATAATAGATCAGCGATTGTTCGAACACAGAGTCGGCAACCTGGTATTTGTTCAGAATGGAATAATAAAAATCGGCTTCGGTTAATTGTAAAACCTGCTCACTTGAATAACGGCGGTACTGATGAACTGATTCGGCAACATGAATTTCGGCAAGCATTTCAACCATCTTATCGCGCGACAGGAGTTTGCGTGGTTTTTTTACCACAGGCTCATCGCAGGCAACGGCCAAAAAAACAACTGCAAACACAAACAAGCTGATATTTTTTACCTTCATCCGACTAAACAAATATTTCGAACAGCAAAATTACAAATATTTTCGGGAGGCTTTTCAATTGTGGTCCGACCGGGTTTTGAAAAGCTTTTTAAATACTTCTTCAACCCTTGCAACTTTAACAACTTCAATTCCGGAATATCCGGATACAGAAACCTTGTTGTGACGTGGAATAAAAATTTGTGTGAAGCCAAGCCTTGCAGCTTCGGCAATTCTCTGATCGATCCGGCTAACTGCCCTAACCTCGCCGGTTAAGCCAACTTCACCGGAAAAGCAGGTTTTATGACTAACTGCCACATCGAGGCTTGATGAAAGGACTGCAACCAGAACTGACAGGTCTGTTGCGGGGTCGCTGATACGCAATCCACCTGCAATATTGAGGAATACATCTTTTGAAATTAGCCTGAACCCTGCCCTTTTTTCGAGAACAGCAAGCAACATGTTCAACCGTCGCAGATCGAAACCGGTAACTGAACGCTGAGGGGTGCCATAGGCAGCTGAACTTACCAGAGCCTGAATTTCGATCAGGAAAGGACGGACCCCCTCAATTGCCGAAGTTATTGCGGTTCCGCTTACTTCGCCAGTTCCATGTGGGATCAGGTATTCCGATGGGTTGGTAATTTCAGCGAGGCCATTTTGAAGCATTTCAAAAATCCCAATCTCAGATGTTGATCCATACCGGTTTTTCGTAGCCCGTAAAATTCGGTATAGGTTCTGTGTGTCTCCCTCAAACTGAATTACGGTATCGACAATGTGCTCGAGTACTTTGGGCCCGGCAATGCTACCCTCCTTATTGATGTGTCCAATGAGCAAAACAGCAGTATGGTTTTTTTTGGCATACCTGAGAATGGCTGATGCACACTCCCTGACCTGAACAAGCGATCCGGGCGATGATTCAATGGCATCAGTGGAAACGGTCTGTATAGAGTCAATAACCAGGATTTCGGGCTTTTCCCTTTCCGTTTGAGCCAGGATCAATTCAAGCGAGGTTTCGGGATAAAACAGGCAATCGTTGCTGTTCAGCCTGAGCCTTACAGCCCTGAGCCTGATTTGCTGAAGGCTTTCCTCCCCTGAAATGTAGAGTGTTTTTTTCGATTTCAGCGATAAGGCAAACTGAAGCACAAGCGTGGATTTCCCTATACCGGGTTCACCGCCAATTAAAACCACTGAGCCGGGAACTAGCCCCCCTCCAAGTACGCGGTTAAACTCACTGATCCCAACATCAATTCTTTCAAGGTTTGCATCGGTAACCTCGTTCAGGGTTACAGGCCTGTTTCCATGGGGATCGATATTTAGCACTGCTTTTTTCTTTCCGGAAAACGATATAATTTCTTCAGAATAAGTATTCCATTCGCCGCACGATGGGCACTTCCCTATCCATTTTGGGGAACTTGCCCCACATGACTGGCACAAATACAGCGTTTTGATTTTATTCATGCAGGTAAATTTTTAATCCGGTTCATAATGGCTGATGATGAGAATCCCTCAAGCAAGGGAATGGTTTCGACTTTTCCCCCATGATCGATTACCAATTCGTGACCTGCAATATCTTCTATCCTATAATCGCTGCCTTTGACCAGAATATCGGGCAAAATATTTTCTACGAGTTCTTTTGGGGTATCCTCGCCGAACAATACAACAGCATCAACAAAAAACAGGGATGCAAGCAGCATGGCACGGGAGTTTTCATCGATCACCGGACGTCCTGGCCCTTTCAGGCGTTTGGTCGATTCATCGCTGTTCAGGCCAATAACCAACCTGTCGCCCATACCTGCCGCTTTCGCCAGATTGTCGATATGCCCGCGATGCAGTATGTCAAAACATCCGTTGGTAAACACTACCTTATCTCCGCTATTTTTCCAGCGCTTCAGGGTGGCAGAAAATGCACCGTATCTGGTGAAAATTTTCGAGTTAATGATTTCAGAATAATCCATCGGCAAAGTTTCGATAAAAATAAAAAAAACTTATTGCATTCGGGTACAATACGGTTTTTATTTTAAAATTCGGTTATTCAAACCAATCGGTTGGTTTCAGTATCGGGAAATACCAACCAGGGTTTAAATGTTTTTGCGGCTTCGAATTCCATCTGTGCATAAGAAATAATGATGACCACATCGCCCACTGCAACTTTGCGCGCGGCAGGCCCATTCAGGCAGATTACCCCCGACCCTCTTTCTCCCCTGATCGCATAGGTTTCAAGCCGTTCGCCATTGTTGATGTTGACTACCTGTACCTTTTCATTTTCGATCAGATTGGCAGCATCCATCAAGTCTCCGTCGATAGTAATGCTCCCAACATACTGCAGGTTGGCTTCAGTAACCGTAACCTTGTGAATTTTCGATTTACAAACTTCTATAAACATTATTTACCTGTTCAACTGAAATACACATTATCAATCAACCTGATTTTTCCGCACCACACTGCCACACAACAAACAACTCTACCGGAGTGGTTAAAACATTCAACCGGTTTAAGGCTGGTTTCATCAACCAATTCCACATATTCAACATCAAGAAACGGGTTATTGTTGATCCTGTCCCCGATCCATTTTTTAATGTCAAATACGGAATGGGATGCTGCAAGTTCAGTTGCTTGTGTTAAAGTTTCATAAATTATTGCTGCATTTTTCCGTTCTTCATCCGAAAGGAGTAAATTTCTTGAACTCATGGCAAGACCGCTTTCCTCCCTTATGGTCGGGCATGGAATTATTTCGATATTATAATTCAACTTGCTGACCATCAACTTAATAATAGCAAGTTGCTGAAAATCTTTAAGCCCAAAATAGGCACTATCCGGCCAAACAATATCAAATAATCGGCTTACCACCTGAGCAACCCCATTAAAGTGGCCCGGCCTGAATTTTCCTTCTAAAACTTTGTCTAAATCATCAAAATCGAATATCCGTTTGTCGGGTTCAGGGTAGATTTCATCTACTAAAGGTGCAAAAACTACATGGCACCCGGAAAGTTTAAGAATTTCTGTATCCTGCTTCAGATTTCGGGGATAACGCAGCAGGTCTTCTTTATCGTTAAACTGTGTTGGGTTTACAAAGATACTAACTACTACCGTATCGTTCTCATTAACAGCTTTTTCGACCAAAGTTAAATGCCCCTTGTGAAGTGCACCCATCGTGGGAACAAATCCAATTGTTCCAATTTTTCGCAGTTCGCTCAATTGTTTTTGTAATTGTTCTGATGAGTGGATAATTTTCATACCTGATTTAAAACTGCCGCAAAAATAATGATTTTGAATTACGTGTAATAAGATCAAGTTTAAACTAACCAACTGATTTGCTGAATGAAATTGATATTACGGATATTTTCGTTAATTTTGCATTGTTTTTTAAAAAGTCAGAGTTTTAGATGGAAAGTAAAAGATTACTTTATATTTCTCAGGAGATTACCCCTTACCTGCCAGAAAGTGAATTATCTGAAATATCGCGATACTTACCACAGGGTGTTCAGGAAAGGGGGCGTGAGATCAGAACTTTTATGCCACGTTACGGATGCGTGAACGAAAGGAGAAACCAGCTTCACGAAGTAATCCGCTTGTCGGGTATGAACCTGGTTATCAACGATGCCGACCATCCTTTGATCATAAAGGTAGCTTCCATACAATCGGCCCGGATGCAGGTATATTTTATTGACAACGAAGACTATTTTCACCGTAAATGTGTATTAAATGATGAAGAGGGCCGTTTTTTCGAGGATAATGATGAGAGGGCAATATTTTTTGCCCGAGGCGTGCTCGAAACTGTCATAAAATTAAGATGGGCGCCCGATATTATTCACTGTCATGGCTGGCTTACCTCGCTTGTACCGATTTATATCAAGAAATATTATCACGACGACCCTCTGTTTTCACAATCAAAAGTGGTTTATTCCGTTTATAACGATGATTTTGAAGGGGAGCTCAACAAGAACTTCCGCAAAAAATTGGTAGTTAAGGGAATAAATTCGTCTGATACCAAAGTAATTGACCGCCCCACTTTTGAAAATGTTACAAAAATGGCCATCAATTTTTCGGATGCAGTAATTCAGGGATCTGAAAAAATAAATCCTGAAATCGAAAAATATATCCTTGAATCGAAAAAACTGTTCCTACCCTTCCAGTCAAAAGAGGAATATATTGAAGCCTACAACAATTTTTACGATAAAGTGTAAAGATTTAATTTACTTTTATAATTCAGAAAATTCAGAAACAATGAGAATGACTTACCGGTGGAAAGCCTTGTTTTTCATTTTTTTATCCACATCAGCATTTATTTCCTGTAACGACCGGGGAGATGTTGGCATGGAACTTTTACCAACTACCGACCTGGTCCGGGTGAGCAATCGGATCGATAAAGAGCTGATCCGGGCTTACACATTTACCGAAGATACGGTAGGTAGCGATGAAGCTTCAACCAGTTTACTGGGAAGTTTTCATGATCCCGTTTTCGGAAAAACTACCATCGATCTGGCTGTTCAATTACGGCTGTCTTCATTTCCGAATTTCGGGAGCCATGCGGTTGCCGACTCCATCAAGTTCTTTTTTTACTACAGTACCATTTATGGTGATACATCAACTGTTCAGAAACTGAAATTTTATGAGTTAACCACCTCCATCGACCCCGATGCCGATTATTTCGGAAATTATGATTTGTCTCAATATGCTTCAGGTAGTCCACTGGCCGAATTCAACTTCAAACCTCGAGTACAGCTTGATACAATAAGAAAAGACACTGTTTATCAGCTTGTAAGTGTCAAACTCGATCATTCACTGGCACAAAAACTGATTTCGGCCGATTCGCTCGACATGGTCAACAACGAAGCTTTCCTGAATTACTTCAAAGGCCTTTATATCAAACCAGAACCTGTTCAACAGGGTGGTGCAATAGTTACGCTTGATATGATTCCAACAACTAATTTTCAGGGTTCGGCGCTTGTACTCTATTATCATAACAGGGTCGAAAATCCTACAAAAAAAGACACCCTGTCGCGCGCATACTATGTTACCAATTTCAGTGCAAGGGTAAACACTTTTAAGCATGATTATTCACAAACGGCTTTTAATCCAAACCTGAACCAGGAAACCCGTGTTGACAGCCTCATCTATATCCAGTCGACCGGTGGCCTGAAATCGAAAATCATAATTCCTGGTCTTGAAAACTGGCGCGATTCTACCAATATTGCCATCAATAAAGCCGAAATTATTTTTCATGTCGATACTACAGCATCCGATTTCAGAAAATATCCTCTTCCCAACCAGCTGTTGTTCACCTTCGTAAACAATGACGGGGTTGAACGTTTACCGCGCGATTATCTGTTTTATGCTCCATATTATGGTGGTTACCTTCAACCGGATTTTACTTACCGTTTCAACATAACACAACATTTACAAAGCATTATAAGGGGAACCAACAACAACAATGGATTTTTCCTGACACCATATTACAAAAACAACGAATTACGAAGGGCTGTTATTAAAGGAAGTTCAAGTGTAAAGGGAATCCGGTTTGTTGTAACCTATTCCAAACTTTTACAATAACAAAATACTACAAGACCATGTGTGGCATTGTTGGTTATATCGGGGCAAAAAATGTGTACCCGATACTTATCAATGGGCTTAAACGGCTCGAATACAGGGGATACGACTCAGCTGGTGTAGCCCTTTGCAATCACGGCATCAAAGTTTATAAGAAAAAAGGCAAAGTCAGTGACCTGGAGTACTATTGTTCAGATCAGGATATAACCGGAACCCTTGGTATAGGCCATACCCGATGGGCAACCCATGGGGAACCCAACGATGTGAATGCCCATCCCCATCTTTCCATGAACAGAAGTTTTACTGTGGTTCACAATGGCATAATTGAAAATTACTCCGAACTTAAATCAGATTTAACCCGTCATGGTTTTACTTTTAAGAGTGATACCGATACAGAAGTCCTTTGCAATCTGATAGAGTATTTTTACCGGCAAAGTGAAGAGATAAACGCTGAAATGGCTGTGAGGCTCGCCCTTTCCAAAGTAGTGGGGGCATACGGGATTGCCGTATTGTGCCATCATGAAACTGACAAGCTGATTGCAGCACGTAAGGGGAGCCCGTTGGTAATCGGAATCGGAAAAGGCGACTACTTTCTAGCTTCCGATGCCAGCCCCATCGTTGAATATACCAACCACATGGTTTACCTCAACGATTTTGATATTGCTATCCTTGAAAAAGGCAGCCTGACCATAAAAAACATCGAAAATCATCCGGTGTCCCTGAAAATCCAGCATGTTGACCTCTCGATCGGCGAACTGGAAAAGGGTGACTTTGAGCATTTTATGCTGAAAGAGATATTTGAGCAACCAAAGACCATCGAGGATACTTTCAGGGGAAGGTTAAAAGCAGATGTTTCCGAAATTGTACTTGGCGGTTTGCTCGATGTATTTCCGAAATTGGTTGAAGCGAGGCGTATCATCATCATCGGGTGTGGAACTTCGTGGCATGCTGCCCTCATCGGCGAATATCTGATTGAGGAATTTGCCCGTGTTCCTGTAGAAGTGGAATATGCCTCTGAATTCAGGTACAGAAATCCGGTACTTTCAAAAGGCGATGTGGTTATTGCCATAAGTCAGAGTGGCGAAACTGCCGATACGCTTGCAGCCCTTAAAATGGCCAAAGAAAGAGGTGCCATGATACTGGGAATATGCAATGTTGTGGGATCGAGCATTGCCCGGGAAACTGATGCAGGGGTATATACACATGCCGGCATCGAAATCGGAGTTGCTTCCACAAAGGCTTTTACAGCCCAGGTAACGGTTCTCACCATGCTTGCTTTCAGGTTGGCCAATCAGAAAGGAAATATTACAAATGAACAATATGCCGAACTGATTTCGGAACTTGAACAGGTTCCCGAAAAAGTACGTACCATTCTTGTATCGCACCCATCGGTTAAAACTGTAGCCGAAAAGATAAAGGACTCCATAAATGCACTCTACCTGGGCAGGGGAATCTTGTTCCCGGTAGCCCTTGAAGGAGCACTTAAACTTAAGGAGATTTCCTATATCCATGCCGAAGGTTATGCGGCTGGTGAGATGAAACATGGCCCAATAGCCCTGGTCGACGATAACCTACCGGTAATCGTTGTGGCTCCACGTGACAACTATTATGAAAAAATTGTGAGCAATATCCAGGAAGTGAAAGCCCGGAAAGGAAATATTATTGCCGTGGTAACCGAAGGCGATGCAGGATTGAAAGAAATGGCCGATTTTTCGCTTGAGATACCGCGTTCGCACCCTGCCGTTTCGCCATTGCTTTCCATAATCCCGCTCCAGTTGCTTGCATATTATATCGCGGTGCTGAGGGGTTGCAATGTTGACCAGCCCCGCAACCTGGCGAAATCAGTAACAGTTGAATAAATGGTTGCGGAATTTCCGACATTTTTCCTGCTTGCTATCGGCCTGAGTTTCGATTCGTTTGCCATTTCGGTCTCGTGTGGGATCATAAAAAAAGATATCCGGTTTTCTCAGGCTATTGTAATTGCTGCTTCCCTGGCATTCTTTCAGGCGTTGTTCCCGCTTATCGGCTGGTTAATCGGAACTTCACTGCATTCCTTGCTTTCCGGTTTTGATCACTGGATTGCCTTTGTTCTTCTATCGATCATTGGGGTGAAAATGATATGGGAAGGTGCAAATTATCACGAAAAACCTATAACCTACAACCCCATGAACTGGAAAGTTATCATCGGACTTTCGGTGGCAACCAGTATCGATGCGCTTGCTGTTGGCTTAAGTTTTGGTTTCCTGGAGGTTAGGGCAATATATCCACTTTTAATAATTGGCTCGGTTACCTTTCTGGCAGCCATGCTTGGAATGTTGTTCGGAAAAAATATTTCAGGTGAAAAAAGCCATAGGGCAATTATTTTCGGAGGAATAATACTTATCCTTATAGGATTGAAAATTGTTGTGGAGCATTTGGGCACATAACCTTAATTTAAATGGTAAATTTTTAAGGTGACCCGATAGTCATCCGTCTCAACAGGATGTTTGTATCGTGGATAAGGATCTACCTGCACAAGACTGAAAACATAAACGCCAACCGTATCCGAAGGCTGATGAACCGATTTCAGAACGACCTCTGATTCAGAATAATTGTAAACATTCAGGATAACATTAACTTCTCCCTGCCAGACACAAACCACACCTTCGGGACAACGACTGTCCTGGATGTTGGAAATCGAAAAACGTAATGAAGCGTTTGACGCGCAATATTCTGTTCCTTTTCTGAAAACAGCCTCTTCATCAATCCTGAAATAGGAACATTCATCTTCATTGCGGCATGAAAAACCACAACATATAACAAACATAAAAAATACCAGAAAAGCTTTCATTTTATGGGTTTTCACCAATGACACATATAATGCCCAAAAAGTTGCGTTAAAGCCTTAATTTTGCAAAATAATTTATCAGAATGAATATTGGGAATATTGAACTTGGGCATTTGCCGCTTTTCCTGGCTCCAATGGAGGATGTCACCTACAAATCGTTTCGCTTTATGTGTAAAAAATATGGTGCCGATGTAATGTACACAGAGTTTGTTTCATCTGATGCTTTATCACGAAATGTACAGAAAACGAAGCACAAGATGAAATTGTTTGATTTTGACCGGCCTGTTGCGATTCAGATATATGGCCATGATATGGATGCCATGGTAACCGCTGCAAAAGTTGCCGAAGAGGCAGGCCCCAATTTTATCGACATCAATTTTGGCTGTCCGGTTAAGAAAATCGTCAGGCGGGGAGCAGGCGCCGCTATGCTGCTTGATTTACCCAGAATGCAGCAAATGGCCAAAGCCATTGTTAAAGCTGTAAACCTTCCGGTAACAGCAAAAACCCGGCTTGGATGGGATCAGAACAACAAACCTGTGCATGAAGCAGCCCTGCGACTTCAGGATGCCGGAATTGCAGCCCTGGCCATTCATGGAAGGACTCGGGAACAGTTTTACACCGGAAATGCAGATTGGACACTGATTGGTGAAATTAAAAACGACCCATACATCACTATTCCAATTATTGGAAATGGTGATATAAAGGGGCCGGTTAGGGCCGCAGAACTTCTCAGACAAACCGGTGTTGACGGTCTGATGATTGGCAGGCCTGCAATTGGCCGACCCTGGATATTCAAAGAGATTAAACATTTTTTTAATACCGGAAATTTACTTCAGCCACCTTTGGTGACTGAAGTGGTGGAAAATGTCAGGGAGCAATTAAAAATGAGCATCGAGTGGAAAGATGACGAACGTAGTGGAATACTCGAAATGAGAAGGCACCTTGCCCGTTATTTTCCCCATTTGCCCGATTTCAGGGATTTGAAAATTGCCCTCCTCAGGGCCGAAACTTATGATGCCATAAACTGTTTACTGGATAAGATTGCTGAAAAATATTCAGGCTGGAGAGTCGATTATACAGATGTCTCTTTAACCTGATGGAATAATTTTTGGTTTTAAACGCATAAAATATTAACATTGTGCAACATGAAACAGTTAAATACATATCTGAAATTAGCTGCATTCCTGTTGCTGATGTCCATTTCGGGAAGGATATTCAGCCAGGTGGTCGTCCCTGAAAAGCCTTTTCCTCCAAGGGCGAAAATCAAATTTCCTTCGAAACCAGGTCCCGAATATTTATTGCTTCCAGGAAGGTGGGTATGGCACCGCCCTTCACAAATGTACGTGTGGCTCGGCCCTGTGTGGGTTGTACCACCTAGAGGAAAGACCTGGAATCCGGGATATTGGAAACAAGTAGATAATGGATGGTTATGGGTCCCTGGAAAGTGGCAGAGAAAAACCGGATTCCTTCAGCGAAAAAATAAATCACTTTCCACATAAATAATTCATGCCCCTGTTTTACCATAGGTTTGAGAGAATTAATATCCAGTAGAATCATTTATTTGTGTTGGTTGTTTAATTGAATATTTTTGTTGTACTGAAAAACCGGAAATTAACTTACAATTTGTTCGATGGTTTTCCGTGAATCAGATTTAAAAACAATCGGTAATGACATCTTTACAGCAGATTAAAGAACCCATAAAGCAGGAACTCATTGATTTTGAGCCATTTTTTAATAATACCCTGAAGGGTGATGTTCCATTGCTGAACACTATATTAAACTATTTGTACCGCACAAAAGGAAAACAAATCAGGCCAATGTTTGTATTTCTTTCTGCCAGGCTGTTTGGTCAAACCAATGTTCTTTCGCAGGTTGCTGCGTGTTCGGTTGAGCTTTTACATACAGCCACCCTTGTTCACGATGATGTAGTTGATGAATCCTATGAACGCAGGGGTGTTTTCTCTGTGAATGCTTTATGGAAAAACAAACTGGCTGTCCTGGTGGGCGATTTTATCCTGGCACAGGGACTTCTGCTTCAGTTGCAATACAAACAATATGGCTTTTTAAACCTGATTTCGAGGGCAGTGCAGGATATGGCAGAAGGCGAAATCCTGCAGATAAAAAAAAGCCGGAAACTGGATATTGATTCCGAAACCTATTTTGAGATTATCAGAAAAAAAACTGCTTCTTTAATTGCGACAAGCATGGCAATTGGAGCAGCCTCGGTAACCAGCGACCAGGAATTAATAGATAAAATGTACAAAATTGGCCAGAACGCCGGAATTGCCTTCCAGATAAAAGACGACATTTTCGACTACCAGGAAAAGGGAATCATCGGAAAACCTACCGGCAACGATATCAAGGAAAAGAAAATCACCCTCCCTATGCTTTATGTCCTCAATAATTCGGATCCAACCGAAAAATTGCGGACATTACGGATGATCAAGCGCAAAAACAACAATACATCAGCCGTACGGGAGTTGGTTAAACTGGTTGTTGAAAGAGGAGGGGTTGAATATGCCGCCGGAAAAATGAATGAATTTAAAGAAATGGCCGTTGCCGGACTTTTGGAATTTCCCGAAAGTGAAGCCCGTACTTCGCTTATTCAGCTTATGGAGTACATCACTGCACGAAAAAAATAATAGTTTTTCAGAAATGGCTGACCTGTAATCCCAAAATATCAGATAACAAGTTGTTTGCCAGTCGGCTAGCCCCAATTCTGAAAAGTTGGTTATTGAGCCATTCTTCACCCAAAATATCCTTTACAATGGCCAGGTAAACCATAGCATCGGTGCTTGAAACTATCCCTCCTGCCGGCTTGAACCCACGTTTTTCGCCTGTTTTGCCATACCAATACTTCAGGGCATTACACATAACAATGGCTGCTTCGGGGGTGGCTGCTACCGGCATTTTCCCCGTGGATGTTTTAATGAAATCGGCACCTGCCTCCAACGACAACAACGAGGCTTTCCAGATTGAAACCGGATCGGAAATAGCTCCGGTTTCGAGTATAACTTTCAGATGTGCGTCGCCAATGGCAGTCTTTATGGCTTTAATTTCTTTTATGCAATAATCAAAATTGTCTTCGAGAAATGCCCACAACGGAAGTACTATATCGATTTCTTCGGCTCCGTTAATCACGGCCAGCCTTGCTTCTTCTTCCTTCAACGGGAGAAAAGTCATCGACGACGGGAATCCACCGGCAACAGCAGCCACTTTTACATGCCCGTCGGCAAGGTTTTCCCTTACCACCGATGCCATATTCGGATACACGCAAATAGCAGCAACATTGGGCAAACCGGGAAATTCAAGCCTGAAGGAATTAACCTTTTGTGTAAAGACCGCGACTACCGATACCGTATCGGTAGCGTTCAGGGTAGTTAAGTCGATACATGAAAATGCCCGTTTCAGGGATTCGCTGCCGGGTAAACCCGATGCAACCATTTCACGGTATTTAACCGTCAGGGCAGGTAGCTCCTGCGGATCGAAATTTATTGCCGGATAGTTCATAATACAGTTAATCAATGTTTTTATGCAATATTATCATTGTGGAATAATTTTTCGTTGTTGAGATGCCGGTCGGTATCGCGGACTGTCTTTTTTTCCAGATTTTTACGAAAAGCATAGGTAAGGTCAACACCGGTCTGGTTGGCCAGACAGATCAGCACCCAAAGCACATCGGCCATTTCATCGCCCAGGTTTTTCTCTATTTCATGTTTTTTAAATGACTGTTCGCCGTATGTGCGTGCCATAATCCTCGCCAGCTCGCCAACCTCCTCAGTCAGGATAACCATATTGGTCAATTCGCTGAAATAACGCACCCCGAGGGTTTTGATCCAGCCATCGACCATTTGCTGCGCATCATACAGGGTGATTTCCTGGTTGTTATTCAATCTGGTGTTCATACAACAAAGTTAGTAAACTGAGACGAATTAAAAATCTTTGTTTTTAGAATCGATGATGATGGTTACCGGGCCATCGTTCACCAGCATAACATCCATGTGTGCACCGAATATGCCTTTCCCAACCGGCTTGCCCAAAGCAGCCTCCAGTACTGATATAAATTTTTCGTATAGGGGTATAGCTGTCTCGGGCCGGGCAGCACGGATATACGAAGGCCGGTTTCCTTTTCTGGTACTGGCGTGCAGGGTAAACTGGCTGACCACAATGGCATCACCTTCCACATCAGTTATTGCCAGGTTCATCACCCCATGTTCGTCGTTAAAAATCCGGAGCTGGGATATTTTTTTTATCAGCCATTCAATATCTTCAAAAGTATCGGCCTCTTCAATGCCTAATAAAATAAGCAATCCAATGCCAATTTCAGCGGTGACCTTTCCCTGAACCACAACTTTTGACTGACTTACCCGCTGAACCACTGCTCTCATACCATATATTTTGATTTGACAGCAAAATTATGCTTTTAAATTTCCAATCTGCAGAAAATTGGAAATTGATTTTTCGATAGATTTTTGGCCGGTGGGATGATTACCGGTTCAACTTTATCAGTTTTTACATGGCGAATGCCTGAGATGGCTGGCACCAGCAGGGCTTTGTCAGTTAAAAATTTTAAGAAAAACCAAACCCCCTGCATGATTTCTTACAAATATTTTATATCACTACTGTCCGACTAAATAAAAATAGATTAGGTAAGGGGGAATCCCACCCCCAAACCTCTCAAAGAACTGTACGTGAACCTCTCGATCCAAACAGCTCATTTACAAATTTCCTGCATTTCGGCCCAGAAGATCAGTTGGGTGGTATCGCGGGCAGTATCCGGTTTTTCTTTGGTCGTAACATTGCTAATCGGGTTGCACGATAATATTTAGCCTGTTAAAACGGTTTGAAATAATAAAATTACTACTTATTAACCGGTTTAAAGAGTTCTTCCTCGGTTACAATCTTTATCAGCATACTATCATTCAGGGTTCGGCTAACCACATTGAAAGGCCCGGTCACAATCTGATCGCCTGCCCCTATTCCCTCTGTGATTTCGATAAAGTTTTTATCCTGTATCCCGCTTTTCACGATTACCTTACGGGCCCGCCCATCAGCAACCCTGAAAACCACTTCCTGCTTTTCATCCTGTGCTGTTGCGGTTTCTTCGGTTGTTTTCTCTTCCTTTTCTTTTTCAATAACACGGGTTGTTACCGCCTGCACCGGCACCGTTACCACATTGTCGCGGGTCTGTGTCAGTATATCAACCGTGGCCGACATACCGGGCCTGAAAGGATACAAGCGTTGACGGGTACTGTCAATCAAATCCTGATATGAACTTTGCAGCAACAAAATCTTGACTTCGAAATTGGTTACCTGATCTGTTGTGGCGCCAACTGTCCGGGCTGAGTTGGCAATTTCGGTAACCACCCCTTTAAATTTCCGGTTCAGGTAGGCATCCACCTGTATCAAGGCCGTATCGTTCAAACCTACTTTTACAATGTCGTTCTCGTTAACATCAACACGGACTTCCATTTTATTGAGGTCGGCCACTACCATAGTTTCGGTACCGGCATACATTCCTGTCCCTACAACCCGTTCACCTTTTTCTACATTTAGGAGCGAAATGGTTCCTGCAATAGGGGCAAAAACCCTGGTTTTGGTAAGCTGCTCGCGGGCTTCGGCTACCGATGCTTCGGCGCTTTTTACAGAAAACTGTGCAGCCTTTACTTCAGCTTCGGCAACCCTGAAACCAGCCTGTGCAGTTTCAAAATCGGACTGAGGAATGGTTTGCGAACCGAACAGTTGCTGTGCCCTGATGAAGGAAAGCTCACGCTCAATCAGCTGGGCTTCGGCCTGCATCTGGCGTGCCTTAGCCGAATTTAATGCTGCTTCGGCACGGTTAAGCGCCGATATGTATATGTCGGGTTTGATCACCATAAGCGGATCGCCCGGCATAACCTGGTCACCTTCTTCAACAAAGAGTTCGATGATTTCGCCCGAAACATCAGGGCTTATTTTTACTTCAGTTTTCGGTTGTATTTTTCCGTTGGCAGTGATTTGTTCGGTAATGGTCCTCGATTCGGCATTTTGCACCAAAACTTTAACGGTTACATCGCTCCCGATCCAACCGGCTTTTTTCCCTACTACCAGAAAAGCTACAATCAACACAAGGATACCTACGGCCACTGGCAGAAACTTGTTTTTCTTTTTTCTCTTCATAAAATCAGATTTTACAGTATAATTGGTCATTGATTCGGAAAAAAAATTACATCCCAATCTTATTTTACTGCAATCTTTGCGGTTCTCCGGCTGTATTGCTCAATGTAAATATTTGAACTTCTGGTGAGGTTCTCAATCGATTCATTATCGTAATGCCTTATGGTAATCAGCCTGAGGCCGGTATTGTATTTCACCTCATAATCTTTCCGGAAATCGAGTACCATGGTTTCGAGCCCTGATTCAGGTGCATCAATCAGAAGGCTAAGGTCGATGGCCGAATGTTGTATCATATTTACTTTCAGATTTTTGGCATAGAGCATCGAAAATACTTTTGAAATATCGTCGGCGCTGATAAACGAAAAATCGTAAGGCGAAAATGTGAGCAAAACCTGGTTCCCTTTGGTAATAAATACCGGGGTCAGTTCGAGGGTGTGGTCAACATGGTGGATTATTGTACCTGGTGGGTCAGGATTGATAAACGAACGCACATAAAGTGGAATGTTTTTGTTATAAAGCGGCTTCATGGTTTTGGGATGGATAACCTGTGCCCCCGAAAATGTCATTTCGATAGCTTCACGGTAGGATAGTTCTTTGAGCAAAACTGTGTCGGGAAACAGTTTTGGATCGGCGTTCAGAACGCCCGGAACATCCTTCCAGATGGTAACACTTTCAGCACTGAGCAGGCTTGCAAGGATCGCTGCTGTAAAGTCGGAACCCTCGCGCCCTAAAGAGGTGGTCAGATTGGTTACTGTGGAGCCGATAAAACCCTGCGTAACAAAAAGACTGTTTTCAGCAAACTGAAAAGTATTCTGCACCAGCATTTCAGTCCATTTCCAGTTGACCGATGCTTCGCGGAATTTATCATCGGTGCGAAGGCTTGCCCTGATATCGATCCATTTATTCTGAATCCCTGAAACATTCATGAATTCGCTCAGAATTACCGATGAAACCAATTCTCCGTAACAGATAAACTGGTCATATTCAAAATCGAATAATAAGGAAGGCAGTTGGTGTAGCCTTGTTTCAACTGCATCGAGCATCGATATAATGGGTAAAGGGATTTTTGATGCTTCATGGAACAGGTTTTCAGAGACCTGAATATGGTAATCCCTGAACTCCTTGTAAATATCCCATTTTTCATCCCAGCTGTTGAAGTGGGCTTTTACAAGGGTTTCAAGCAGATTGGTGGTTTTACCCATAGCCGAAACAACTACAACAAGGTCACCTTTTCCATACTGTCCGATTATGGATGCAACATTTTTTATACCCTCAACATCTTTTACCGATGCACCACCGAACTTGAATACTTTCATTGACAAACTATTTTGCATTACTGGCACAAAACTAACTAAATGGTTCATTCAATAGTAAAAATGATTATTTTAAAGGGCAATTTTAAATGGTTGAACTATGAATATTAAATCAGCAGTAACCTTAAGCAATGGGGTTAAGATGCCCCTTTTCGGGCTAGGGGTATTTCTGGCCAAAGAGGGCAGCGAAGTGGAAAATACCGTGAAATTTGCCCTCGACCAGGGCTATGTGCATATTGATACTGCCGCCATTTATGGCAACGAACGAGGGGTAGGGAAAGCAATCAGGGAAAGCGGAATTCCCCGCAACAAAATTTTTATTACTTCCAAAGTATGGAATTCGGACCAGGGATTCCAAACCACCATGAAAGCATTTGATGAAAGCCTCGACAGGCTTGGAACGGATTATCTCGACCTATATCTGATTCATTGGCCTAAAGGCGAATTATCGGAAGAAACCTGGAAAGCATTGGAAGAATTATACAAATCGGGGAAAGCCAAAGCAATCGGCGTTAGTAATTTTCTGGTCCATCATTTACAGGATTTTCTTCCCCAATGTGAGATTACCCCAATGGTAAACCAGTTTGAATTTCATCCTTACCTGCAGCAACCTTCACTTCTGAGGTTTTGCAAAAACCATGGTATTCAGGTTGAAGCCTGGAGCCCGATCATGAAAGGAAAGGTTAACGATATCCCAGTTTTACAGGCTCTTGGCGCCAAATATGGGAAAACGCCCGTACAGGTTACGCTCAGGTGGGAAATCCAAAAGCAAATTGTGACCATTCCAAAATCGACAAAGCCGCAAAGGATATTGTCGAATTCCGATATATTCGATTTTGAGCTAACGGATGAGGATATGTCCAAAATTGACCGCCTGGATAAAAACCGTAGGATTGGAGCTGACCCTGATAATTTCAATTTCTGAGGAAAATTCAAATTTATATAGTTACTTCGAAGCATATCTAATTATGATGAACAGGAATTTTTTATGTACCCTGATTTTGTTTTTTATTCTTTCGGGCACAATTTCCCTTTTTGCACAGCCCAAAAACAGAAGCCAGCTTACCATAGAAAAAATCATGCAACCGACAGATGCATGGCGGGGCGCTGAACCCGATAATATTTACTGGGGGCACAACAGCCAAACCATTTATTTCGACTGGAACCCAGAAAGGGATACATTATCAGATATTTACAGAATAAATTTGAAAGGCAGGCTGCCCATGAAGGTTTCCATTAATGAAAAAAAGATTATACCAGGAAGGGGGATGGTTTTCAGCCCCGACTATTCCATGATGCTGTTTCAAAAGGATGGGAACCTTTATGTGACCGACCTTAAAAAAGGCAGCCAACGGCAACTGACCAGCTTTGCCGGAAGGGTATCATCGGCGGTTTTCAATGCCAAAAACAGCAAAATTACTTTTGTTTACAACCTGAATCTATTTCAGGTCGATATAAAAAGCGGGTTAATTACTCAGTTAACCGATTTTATTGCTGCCGATGAGGGCAGCGAAAGCACAGGCGACCGGCAATCACGCTGGCTCGAGAGTCAACAACTCGGATTGTTTGAAGTTCTCAGGGAAAGGGAAATGGTTTCAAAGGCCAGGGAAAAACGTGAAATAGAAATTGAAGCTGAACCATTGAAAAGAATTTATCATGGCAAAGACCAGCCCGGACAGGTTTCATTGAGCCCATCTGAAAGGTTTGTAATCTTTACAACCATTCAGCAGGCAACTGCGAAAGAGACCAATGTTACCCATTTTGTTACCTCATCGGGCTATACCGAAGAGCGCCAGGCGCGTTCAAAGGTTGGTTCACCACAAAATGTTATCAGGCTATCGGTTTTCGACCGGCATGAAAACAATCTAACCAGGATAAATACAGACAATCTGCCGGGAATAAAAGACCTGCCCGATTTTTGGGACGATTATCCGGATAAAAAGCCTAAAGAAGATAAAATATCAAACCGTGTGGTTAACCTTTCAGCGCCGGTTTGGAATCCTGAATTCGATAAAGCAATAGTCGTTGCCCGTGCCCACGATAACAAAGACCGCTGGATATCTGTTCTCGACCCATTGGATGGAATCCTAAAGGTGATTGACCGTCAACGCGACGAAGCATGGATTGCAGGGCCAGGTATCAGCGGCTTTTCCGGATCGGTTGGCTGGCTCACCGATTACGAAACTATATGGTTTCAAACAGAAGAGAGCGGATATTCACATCTGGTTACCGTGAATGTGAACACTGGCGAAAGAAAAACCCTGACCTCGGGCAATTGGGAAGTTTATAACCCGATACTTTCGCGCGATGGAAAATATTTCTGGTTCACCGCAAATATAAAACATCCGGGTATAAGGCACTTTTACCGGATCCCGGTCCACGGGGGAACTCCTGAACAGATAACTTCAATGGATGGGGGCAACGAGGTATCCTTATCTCCCGACGAAAAATGGCTGGCCATCAGGCACTCAAAAGGGAATGTTCCCTGGGAACTGTACCTACAGGAAAACAGACCCGGTGCAATAGCCACCAAAATTACGCACTCTACCACTCCTGAATTTGAATCGTACCCTTGGCGTATGCCCGAATATGTGACCTTTACAGCCAGCGATGGTGCTACAGTATATGCCAGGCTTTACCGCCCCGATATCCCAGTGGAGGATGGCCCGGCAGTAATATTTGTCCATGGGGCAGGTTACCTGCAGAATGCCCATCAGTGGTGGAGCAGCTATTTCAGGGAATATATGTTCCACAATTTTTTGGTTGACAACGGATACACCGTCCTCGACATCGATTTCAGGGGGAGCGCCGGTTATGGCCGTGATTGGAGAACTGGTATTTACCGTCACATGGGAGGGAAAGATCTGGGCGACCAGGTTGATGGTGCGCAATGGCTGGTGCAAAACCATAATATTTCGCCCGGGAGGATCGGTATTTACGGAGGCTCTTATGGCGGTTTTATTACTTTAATGGCCATGTTTAAACACCCCGATGTGTTTACTGCCGGGGCTGCCCTGCGTTCGGTAACCGACTGGGCACATTATAACCATGGTTACACTGCAAACATATTGAATACACCGGACGAGGACAGTCTGGCTTTTGTGCAGAGTTCTCCCATATACTTTGCCGATGGTCTGAAAGGGGCATTGTTGATGTGCCACGGCATGGTTGACGACAACGTCCAGTTTCAGGATATTGTGAGGATAACCCAGCGGCTGATCGAACTTGGCAAGGATAACTGGGAGCTTGCGGTTTATCCGGTCGAGTCGCATGCTTTCACGGAACCATCGAGCTGGGTTGATGAGTATAAAAGGATTTTCAGGCTTTTTGAAGAAAACCTGAAACGTTAGCTATACTTCATCAGGAACCTGTTACGGCCATGTATACTTTTTGCCCAGTAAACAAACGGTGTATCGGCAGCGGCAACCAACCACTTCAGGAGGTATGTGGTCAGAAAAATCTCCCCGAGAATGGCTGTTTCGAATACACCCCAGAACGCAATCAATACAAATATGGCGCTGTCGAAAAATTGCGATACCATAGTACTCAGGTTATTACGGAGCCATAAATGTTTATCGTGGGGGAAACGCGATTTCCAGAAATGAAAAGCCCACACGTCGTGCCTCTGGGAAAGGATGTAGGCGGTAAGGCTGGCCAGGGCAATCCGGGGCATCAGGCTGAAAATGGTATTCAGCGATTCATGTGTTACCCCTGAAAACTGATCCCCTTCGAGAGGTCGGTACAGAAGTGCGATATTCATCAGCAATGTCATGGAAATGAGGCTGAAAAACCCAATCCAGACGGCTTTGTTAGCCTCTTTCTTTCCATAATTTTCAGAAAGGATATCGGTAATAAGAAACGAAGTGGCATATACCACATTGCCAAGTGTAGCCGAAAATCCGAATAGTTGGATGGTTTGAACAACCTGAATGTTGGCAATGATAGTGGAAACCGGGATCCACATAATCAGTCCCCACTTTCCAAAAAGTCTGTAGGCCAAAAGGATCAGGAAGAAATTGGCTAAAATTTCAATCAGCCAGAATAACTCATTATACATTTTTTTCATTTCTTAGCCGCAGGGTGATGGAACCTGCGGGCGGTTAGACAAATATTTTTTGAGGGCGCAAAGCTAATATTTTTTGGAGAATAATTTTATTCCACCTGCACTGACAGTAGTTCCTTTCCAAGTTTATGAATTCCATCCTGGATGCGTTTCGACTGAGCCTTGCGTGGTTTTCTGACACCCGCTGCATAGTGCCAAAGCTGACGTTCGTTAATTCCGGTTATTCTGCTTAAAGCGGCCTTGGTAAAAATCCCGCTGTAAGCTTCAAGTAAAGCTTCAGTAGTGAGCACATAATCAAGGTCGAAATTACCTTCAAATATTTCAGGCAAATAGTCATTATCCTTTGTGCATCCTTCAATATGCAATTCTATCGCCTCCCTTATGTTTCTCTTCATCTCATCAAGACTTTCGGCAGTTGAAATACAACCGGGCAATATCGGAACATGAGCGGAAAAATTTTTTCCGGTATAAAAAATTTCAACAATAACCTTTTCCATATCAACTTACCATTTTTATTTTAATCCAGCCTGTTTTAATATTGAACCCACTACAGAATGATCAAGTTCATGATTCTTTCCATGATTCGGGACAGTAACTTTTCCGGGCTTTAAACCATGTTTATACTGTTTGTGACTGCCTTTCTGAGCACAGAGAAACCAACCGTCTTTTTCAAGCATCTGAATTATTTCAAAAACCCTTATTCTCGTATCAGGGAACCTTGAGTTTCAAAGATAGTAATTATACGAACACTAATAATTAAACGCTATTTCTTTAATCCTTCGTATCATGCCTTTTGCCAACTCTTCAGCCTCAGCAAAGCTTTTTGCTTCAGAATAAATCCTAATTATCGGTTCGGTGTTCGATTTGCGCAGGTGCACCCACGAATGGGCAAAGTCAATTTTTACCCCGTCGATATCTGTAACCTTTTCGTTACTGAAAATAACTTTTATTCTTTCGAGGATTGCATCCACATCAATATCGGAGGTAAGTTCAATCTTGTTTTTCGACATATAATAGTCGGGATAGGTTTTTCGGAGCTCTGAAACTTTTATTCCTGATTTTGCCAGGTAAGTGAGGAAAAGGGCAACCCCCACAAGGGCATCGCGGCCATAATGGCTTTCCGGGTAGATTACCCCGCCATTGCCTTCGCCCCCAATTACTGCTCCAGTGGCTCTCATTTTCTCTACCACATTTACTTCACCCACAGCCGCAGCTTCGTAAGTTCCGCCATGTTTTTCGGTAATGTCGCGCAAAGCCCTGCTCGACGAAAGGTTAGAAACTGTATTCCCGGGAGTTAGCTTCAGCACATAATCAGCAATGGCAACCAGGGTGTACTCTTCGTTAAACAGGCTTCCGTCTTCGCATACTATGGCGAGCCGGTCCACATCAGGGTCGGTTACAAATCCAACATCCACCCTGTTTTTCCTGATAATTTCACATGTTTCGGAAAGGTGTTCGGCCAATGGCTCGGGATTGTGTGCAAAAATTCCGTCGGGATTGCAGTTGATCTCTACAATTTGATTGACGCCCAAAGCTTTCAGCAATTTTGGCAAGGCAATGCCACCCACCGAATTTACAGCGTCAACCGCAACCCGAAAATCTGCAGCCTGTATGGCCTCAGCATCAACCTTTTTGAGCGATTTTACCAGTTCGATATGATGCTCTGTATAATCTTTTTTGGTTTCCTTGCCTAGCCCATCAACTCCGGCAAATATAAATTCTTCGGAAGCTGCCAAATCCAA
>JBBIHB010000005.1:36111-124427 GCA_037447215.1 Bacteroidales bacterium | reverse complement strand
TATATTATTTGACAAACTAAATATAACTTGTTTTGCCTTTTAACTGCCAGATTAATTCGAAACTAATTCAATATATACCTTACCATAATCACCCTGTTAACCGCCATGTCCGTTACATTGGGACAGGGGAACCCCGGCAACCTGCTTGGAGATAGTTCCTTAACAACCCAGACGCTACAACTACCTGCTTCACGTAACTATATTGTAACGCATACCTACCTTAAACCGTTCACCGATCCTGGACAAAGCACAAAAACCGGCTATTCGGCGCCCGTTGTGGAATACTTCGACGGCCTGGGGCGGCTTATCCAGAAGGTTGCGGCAAGGGCCATTCAGTCAGTGTCGTAGTCAGGAAAAAGTTAACTACTGAAAATCGGGTATAAATCGAATCCGATAACTTTTCGGGGATCTATATCGACTGAATAGATACCTAATGCTGTGTTTCAATTACAGTATTAAACCCTGATTTTTCATTTTTAACCAGAGTAAAAGAATCAAACAACTTTTGGTTGGCAGTCCATGATGTATAAATTAGTGAGTCGCCCGAAATAAGGATATGCTGATAGAGTTGCATATCCGATCCTGCCCTGTCGGCCCAGGTAACCGGATTGATGGTATTTGCTTTTGGCCCTGCTACAGAAACCACATACATAGAAGCCTTTTCGGGATCACCACCTACAGATGTGTTCCTTCCACGGCAGTAAGAGTGGTCGTGTCCCTGTAATACCAGGTCAATTCCATATTTTTCAATAACAGGCAATAGTTTTTTTCGCATCCTGGGATTGTTCCGGCCATGGGTACATGAAAAAACAGGGTAATGTATCATCAGTATGGTCCATGCATTTGGATTATTTTCGAGCGCCTCATTTAACCAATTCAGGATAATTTCGTTGGAGTTACGGATATTTACCAGCGAATACCCATCAACCGCAATAAACCTTACACCCTGATAATCGGTATAATATATCCTGTTCCTGAAACTTTCGGGGCCATTCTGCGGAAAATAAAAAAACTCGTTCCAATACCCCGAAAAATTTTTTAAAATTCCCCAATCGTGAAATTCATGGTTCCCCGGCGAGGCTAATGTTGGTTTCATTGAAAAAATCCAGCCTCCTGTATTATAAAATTCCTGCCATTCTTTTGCTGCGGAATTGTTCACCAAATCGCCTGTAAAAAGAAAAAAATGACTTTCGGGGAAATGGGAATAAGCCTGCCGTATAACCCATGAGCAATCGGACCGGATATAATTCTGGATATCGGCAATATACAAAAACGAAAATGGTAAATTTTCATTCGACGCGGTTGTAAACTGAATCCATTCGCTCCACTTTTTGCCGTTCCCTACCCTGTAAAGGTAACGTGTCGAAGGTTTTAGGCCGTTCAATATAGCCCGGTGGTTTTTATATGGCCTGAATCCCGGTTTTCTGTTGAAAACCTCCCCTTTCACCTGCCTGATTTCTGACGAATCGGGTACATAACTTCCGGCGATAGCATATTGTACATAAGAGCGGCTTACCCGGGCAGATGTCCTCCAGGTAATTGCCCTTACCGTTGCCGGGTCGCCGGGCATATTCAACATGATGCGATCAGGGTAACCTGAAAGGGTTTTATGATCAGGCCTAATGAAAGTTGGACAGGAAAACACCAACAAGCCACAAACAAAAATAACCAGTATTGAAATTCTATTCATATAGGATGTGATTACGAAAGCTCAAATATAACCACTGACTTGTATTTTTCACCAAATCAGGAAGGAACCATGACAGATGCAATTCGGGGCATAAGCGAAACGCATAACGGGAAGTTAACTGTTGTTGATTCACCATCATAATGAAAATATGGGGAAGATACCTTCAGAAATTCAACTTCGGTAGCCTGTAACACTGTAACCCATGGCAATTTATGAACAAATCCTCCAAAAAGGGCAAGAACCATCACGGGCATAAACAGAAATGAAAATGGCCTGACTATTACAACCTCAAACTTTCCATCCTTTAAATTGGCCGAAGGTGCGATCAATGCATCGTTCCCATACTGCGGGGCATTGGCAACTGTTATCAGGAAAAACCTCCCTGATATCGGTTTTCCGTCAACCTTCAGTTCAGCATTTACTGGTTTGTACCTTAAATATAACCTGACAACTTTCCGGATATAATTCAATAAACCACGTTGTTTCCCTTTGTTAAAATCGGCTGCCACCCATGCATCAAAACCTATACCGCAAGTGCAGAAGAAATACCGGTCACCAATTTTGCCACAATCAATAGTGTCCGGAATAGAATTTAACAGATAATCAATTACTGGAATCCGGTGAATTTTAAGTGAGCGGGCAAGGCCATTACCCGACCCGGCAGGTAAAATGGCCACAGGTGTATGGGTATTTAACAATGCCGAAGCTATTTCGTTATGCGTTCCGTCCCCGCCGATAGAGACAGCAATTTCGCCAGGTATGAACAAATGGTTTTTTGCAAGATCGGTGGCATGTCCTGGGTGATCTGAAAAAACAAACCCTGTTTTAACAGATTTTTTTGAAAGCAATTTACGTAGCGCTTCAAACCTTGATTTTACCCCGGCTTTTCCTGCAAACGGATTCACAATAAAAAAGAATGACCTTTCAACGCCCATCGATTAACGATTTAAGAAATCCTGATGCAGATTCTGAATAAATGCCTTTGCCTGTTCGACTTTCCCGGAAGCCCCCTGCCCTGATTCGCCCTTAAACCAGGTAAGTCCGGAAGTATGCCTGTCATAAAAAAAAGCTTGAATAGGATCATAATAACCCCATCCGTTTTCGGTCAGGTAAAAAGCATATTGGTCGCTTCCAAAAACATTTTTTGAGAAAGGTGAAGGTCTAACTTCCCATCCCATTTGGCGGGCAAGGGTATGACCAAGATCGGTTTGCATCGAAACATTGCTGACAAACAACGTTGTATCAATAGCACCACCAGTCCATATCATAGGTATCCGATATGAATCGGGTTCCATAGGGGTTGTGGGCCCCGGCTCAACCGTACCATGATCGGATGTTATTACCAGTAAAGTATTATCCCAGTATGGTGATTTTTTAAGTTTCCCAACAAAGTCATACAAACAACTATCAGCATAAGCAACTGAGTTTAAATATCTTTTGCGCATACTTAAACCTTGAATACGGTTAAAAGGAACATCGAACGGATCGTGGCTGCTTATTGTATAAACAATTCTCAAAAATGGTTGCTGTGCCGTCGATAAATCTTCAAAAAATTTGTCGTAAAGAAATTCATCAGGAACACCCCATTTGGACATATTACGGATTTTTGGCAGAAAGTTAATTTTTGAAACCATATTAATAACCCCCGATTGGATCAAGAGTAACCGGGTATTATAAAAATTGATATCGCCGCCATAATAAAAGGCGGATGAATATCCTTTCCGGCTGAAATAGCGTGGAAGAAAATCGAGGTTTCGGGCTTTTTCCATTTGGTTTAGTAATGAAGTATTTAGCAGTGCGGGGTAACCTGCGATCAGGCCTGAAAGGCCTTTATCAGAACGGTTTCCGGTTGCAAAAAAATTGGTAAATGTTATTCCCTCATAACATAGTTGGTTCAATCCAGGTGTAAGATCGCGGATACCCCCAAGTGGCCCGATTAATTTATTGGAGAAACTTTCCAATATTATCAGGATTACATTAGGTGGATTATCTATATTAATTTTCAAAAATTCCGGATAATCAATTGTGTCTGAAACAATAAAATGTTGTGTGACCAAATCATTGCAACGATTCTCATCCATATAAACAGCAGGGTTTTTTGTGTCGCTGTTTTCAATTAAATCGTGGGCAAAGCTCCAGAAATAATTAAACGCTGCCTGGTTTGCAAAATAATTTTCACTGAAGGCAACACTGCTGTGATTCAAAGGCGAATGGTCAAATCCTCCCCGAACAGGTAATATCAGGCATCCAGTGAGGAAAAGCATGACAGGTACATGAACCCAGTTATTGATGTTCAAATCATTTTTCAATGATTTCTCAACCAAATTTATATAAATTCTATACCAGAAGTATGTCCACGTCAAGCAAATAACTGCTCCCAAAATTAACTGCCACCATTTTAACGTTGAAGTTACTCCAACCGGATCGGCAACTGCCGTGATAAATAAAATCCCGATACGTGTACCCCAATGAGGATAAAGTACCAGATCGCAGAATCCTAAAATCGAAATAATCAAAAGTATTGTAAAAGTGTAAACCCTGAAAAACAGTATAATGAAGTTTCTTTTCAGAAAATACTTAATTGCATGAAACAAACCGGGGATTACAGTGAAATAACCGGCAACCGATAAATCCATCTTTTTTCCATACCAGAATGTTCCCAACAAATCGGTAAGTTCCAATCCCATGGTTAATTTCAGGTTCAATAACAGAAAAACAAACCTTAAGACAATAAAAAAAATCAACCAATAAATGTATTGTTTAACCAAGTAGAGAATATTCTGCTTCATAATCTATTATGTATCAAACTCCAGGCTATTGTCGCATGCGATCCTGCATTGCCGGGAAGATCGAATGAATAAAACCAACAATAGAATAATTTAATGCAAAATTAAAAAAAATGCAATGTTTGATGGATCCGTCTCAAAAAGGACAGGTTAACCACTATTTGAAAACTAAAATTACAAACATGAATTTTGCGGTAGTGAAATTCAGGGAGAAAAAAACAGGATGAAACTCACCCTGTTGTTAATTTCCTAAAGTGCCCTGAACCAATCCTGAAAATAGTGGCCAATCCACGGAACCTCTTTCTTTTCGCCACTGATAGACCAAATCAGGCTCATCAACCAGAAAACGAAAAGCAAGATACCACCAACTAAGCCGACCAACCATCCAAGAATAGGTATCCAGGCAACGAATGTCAGGGCAACACTTGCGACCCATAAACCAAGAGTCTGCCTGATGTAGAAACTGGCATACTCTTCTTTTTGGTTCATATTCACTACAAGGGCAATAATCCATCCAATCCACCAAAGGTGCGATACAATTGCTTTAACTTTTGCATCCATTCGCTTGATTTTTAAAGTTTATCAAATATATGAAAACTATTGAAAATAATCAATACTAAATGTACTATAAAAAGAAAATTGCAATTCCACCCACAGTAATGATAGCTCCTAATATCTCGGACCAGTTCGGCTTCTCTTTAAAAATCAGGATTGCAGGTGGAATTATAAGGACAGGTACGATGGCCATAATAGTGGCAGCAATACCTGCCTGCGTATGCTGAATAGCCAGCAGCGAAAAGGAAACGCCCAGAAATGGTCCAAACACTGATCCGAGGGCAATCCGTTTCATGGCTGGGCCATTCCGCAAGGCCTGTCCTACCCTTTTCCAACGGCGCATAAAGAAAAATAGAATGGTGAACCCGACAATCCCCGTCATTACCCTGATCTGTGATGATGCGAAAGCATTATAATCTCCCATGCCCTTTTTACTCAATACCAGTCCGGCTGCCTGCCCCAATGCCCCTCCAATGGCAAGCAATATTCCCTGTACCGAATAGGCCGAAGTTATAAGGGGGAGCCGCGTACTCCCGTTCCCTTTCTGCCTTTTAAGTATAACCATGCTGATCCCGCTGACGGTTACCGCCATCCCGAACCAGTTCATCGGAGTTAAAACTTCGCCAAGGACCGCCCAACTTATCAAGGCTGTAATAGGTGGCGTAAATGACATAATCAGCATTGAAACTCGGGCACCAACAACAACAAATGCCTGAAATAATAACATATCTCCGATTACAAACCCTACAAGGCCCGATAAACTTAACCATAACCACCGTTCAAGTCCTGCGTCAAGTGGGATAATCATTCCCCTGGTTATTCCAAGGTAAACCGTATATATCAAAAAAGCTATCAGCAGCCTGATCAGGTTAACGGCTAATGAGCCAACTTTTTTTCCTGCCGACTCGAACGACATACTTGTTACAGTCCAGAAAACTGCTGTAAACAAGGCCGATATTTCACCCATGTAACTCATCCGATTCCCTCCATATCGCTCAGATGAAGGTCGAGCGCCCTGACCGAAATCTGAATTTCGCGAACCGACAATGCTAGAGATGTCATCAATAAAATAAGTGCGATCCCAAAAATCAATTCGGCTGAAGTTTGCCATTCAACATAAACAAGAAACATGCATAGCACACATAAAAGTAAACTTGTGATTCCCAATATCTGCATCGAACGGGTGAGGTACAATCTTTTCCGCAGGTTATTAATCTGGCCAAGGAGCAATTTATTGGGGTCCTTTTTAAATTGGGTATGAAGGTTCCTTACCACGCTGGCATAAGCCAGAAACCTGTTTGTGTATGCAAGGAGTATAAGCGAAATAGCTGAAAACAGCAGTGCAGGTGTAGTCAATGTCAGTTGTTCCATTATATTCCGGATTTCGATTTCTTAACTTTTCGCAAAGATAAACCATTCAAATAAAAAAGTTCCTTCCAGTAACAGGAAGGAACTCTGTATATTATTTGTAATATCAACAATTCTACTACGGAAGCAGCTCAGCGATTTTATCCCTGAGTGCCTGATCGCGAAGATTTTTGGCCACAATTTTTCCTTCCCTGTCAACCAGGAAACTGGCTGGAATGGAATTAACGCTGTATAATGCAGCAGCTTCGTTTTGCCAGTATGCCAAGTCCGAAACTTGTGGCCATGTAAGTTTATCATCCTGGATAGCCTTCAGCCAGTCTTCCTTTGACCGGTCGAGCGAAACCCCGAATACACCGAAACCTTTATCTTTATAATCGTTGAATACTGCTACTATATTCGGGTTCTCCATACGGCAGGGACCGCACCAGGCGGCCCAGAAATCAATAAGGGTGTAAGCATTTTTTGCATAAATATCTGATAACCGGACAGGATTCCCATCCGGATCGTTCTGGACAAAATCAGGGGCAATATTGCCTATTGCCACATTTTTAAGTTTCTGAACCCTTTCGAAAATGGCTTTAACGGCAGGTACGTTTTGGATTGCCGGATCAAGAGAATTAATCATACCTTCCAGTTCATCGGGTTCACGCCCCTGCTGTACTTGTTCAATAAGCACCGGATTAATCCACGATTTAGGGTTATTTCTGATAAACTGAACCATTTTTTCTTCCTGTTGGTCAAAAATAGAGCGTACTTCTTCCATAATTTTCCCTGCATCGGGATTTCCCTGCTGAACAGCAATCTGATATTCCTGGTATCGTGCCATACCTCTTTCACTGTCAGCATCAAGTTCTGCCCTGATTGCCTGATATTCATCATTTACAGGTGAACCTTTAATCCGGACAAAACGCAGTGAGTCGGCATGCCCGGTAATTTTCATCTTAACATTTTCAACAAAAATCAATCCCCGCTGATTGGTTCCCTGTAACGACAAAAAATACATTTCAGGAAAATCGACTGTTCCCTGTAAAATTGCCTTACCATCCGCAATTCGTGCCGAATCGCGTACAATAAAACGGTTACCCTCACGCTGTTCAATCAATACTACCCCATCGGCGCCATCGAGTACAACTTCAATTTTATATCCTTTTTGTTGGGTACAAGCAAAAAACAACAAAAAAAAGCTAAGAATCAGATAATCTTTCATATTTATACAATTTAATTTTCAGATTTTAAACTGCGAAAGTAGTAAAACCATAAACACAAACCTGTAATTTGCACATAGTAAACAGAAAAATTGCCGATTTGTTGAAGATTTCGAATATCCTGGAATTAAGCTGTTTGTAAAAACTGTGTCCCTTTTTCGTGAACCGATACCACTGCCCTGCCCGAAGGATCGGCATTATTCCTGAACGAAGCATCCCAGGCAAGGGCCTCCCCTGTGCTACAGGCAATGGAAGGAACCGAAGGAACACAAGCTGCAGCCGAATCAGATGGAAAGTGTTCAGTAAAAATAGACCTGTACACATACTCTTCCTTCGACATTGGAGTATTTATCGGGAATCGGTAACCGGAATTTGCCATCATTTCGTCGCTTACCTTCTCGGAGGCAATTTTTTTCAATGCGTCAATCCAACCATACCCGACACCATCAGAAAACTGCTCTTTTTGCCGCCAGGCTATGCTTATGGGCAAATAACTTTCGAATGCCTTCCTGAGTACCCACTTTTCAGCACGTCCGTTACGTGCCATTTTTTCAGCAGGATTTAACCGCATGGCTACATCGAGAAATTCTTTATCGAGGAAAGGTACACGGCCTTCGACCCCCCAGGCTGCCAGCGATTTGTTTGCCCTCAGGCAGTCATACAAATGCAGGCGCGACAATTTCCTGACTGTCTCTTTGTGAAATTCTTCGGGGTTTGGCGCTTTATGGAAATACAGGTATCCGCCAAAAATTTCATCAGCCCCTTCCCCAGTCAATACCATTTTTATACCCATTGATCGTATAACCCTGGAAATAAGATACATGGGTGTTGATGCCCTAACTGTTGTAACATCATAAGTTTCGAGGTGGTAAATTACATCGCGGATGGCATCAAGCCCTTCCTGGATGGTAAAATGAATTTCATGGTGGATGGTACCGATCTGACTGGCGGCTTTACGCGCCGCAGCAAGATCGGGCGACCCCTCCAACCCTATGGCAAAGGAATGGAGCTGCGGCCACCACGCTGGCTGCTGATCGCCCGATTCGATACGCATGGCTGAAAATTTCTTTGCTATGGCCGATATAATAGAAGAATCAAGCCCACCCGATAACAATACCCCATAAGGAACGTCGGACATCAATTGCCTGTGAACAGCAGCTTCAAGGGCATCGCGTAATTCATCAATACTCGCCGGATTATCTTTAACATTTTCATATTCAGTCCATTCCCTGTGGTACCATTTTTTCAATTCGCCATCTTTACTCCAGAGATAATGGGCAGGGGGGAATTCCTGTATCTTTCTGCAATATCCTTCGAGAGATTTCAATTCTGATGCCACATAAAAATTTCCATACGAGTCCCAACCCATATATAAAGGAATAATTCCGATGTGGTCTCTTGCTATCAGGTAAGCATCTTTTTCCTTATCGTAGAGGGCAAATGCAAAAATACCATTCATATCATCTAAAAAACTGATTCCTTTCTGGCGGTATAACGGAATGATTACCTCACAATCGGATTGTGTCAGGAACTGATATTTACCTTCGTAACCCTTTCGGATTTCGCGATGGTTGTATATTTCGCCATTCACGGCAAGTACCTGCTTTCGATCGAAACTGTACAGGGGTTGCCTGCCCGATGCAGGATCGACTATTGAAAGTCGCTCATGGGCCATAATTGCATTTGAACCGCAATATATCCCTGACCAATCGGGGCCTCGATGCCTGATTTTTTTTGACATCTTGAGTATTTGTTGTCGAAGCTCCGAAGATTCGGATTTCAAATCGAATGCACATACAATTCCACACATTGTTTTGTCATTTTATTTAATTCTTCATGCAATAATAATCATTTTGATAATATAATAAAATTAATAATTTCTTTTTTCTAATTTATAAGAAGATATTTTTACATTAAGGTTACATATAAGCCATTTTTCAGTGCATATTGGCTGCATTTTTACAAAGAAGAGGGTGTTTCCATGAAATACCCTCTTTTCACAAATTCCGGCCCTTCGTGTCAATTGCCTACGGGCAACCTTTTCCGAATTTTTATGCTTATTTTTTCTTAAACATTAAACCTGAAGTGCATGATATCCCCATCATTAACCAGGTAATCTTTCCCTTCTATGGCAATTTTACCGGCTTCGCGACATGCAGCTTCAGAACCTAATCGAACGTAGTCGTCGAATTTGATCACCTCTGCCCGGATAAAACCACGTTCAAAATCGGTGTGGATAATGCCGGCTGTTTGCGGCGCCTTCATACCTTTATTGAAAGTCCACGCCCGGCTTTCATCTTTTCCTGTTGTGAAAAATGTCTGAAGGTTAAGCAACCTGTATGCTGCATGGATTAATTTGTTCACACCGGGCTCATCCAAACCCAGTTCATCCAAAAAAAGCTGCTTTTCTTCATAAGTTTCCAACTCGGCAATATCGGCTTCGGTGGCAGCAGCTATAACAAGAAATTCGGCTTCTTCTCCGGAAATAGCATTTTTTACAGCTTCAACATATTTATTGCCTGTAAGGGCAGAAGCTTCGTCCACATTACAAACATATAGCGCAGGCTTGTTGGTAAGCAGGAATAATTCCTTGACAATCCTGGCATCTTCGTCTTGAAACGTCAATGTTCTTACCGATTTTCCCTGTAAAAGGACTTCCCTGATCTTCAAAGCCAGTTCATACAGACGTTTAGCTTTATGGTCGCCCCCATGCCGTGCTTGTTTCTCTAGCTTGTCAAGCCGGTTTTCGATGGTTTCAAGATCCTTCAACTGTAGTTCAATATCGATGATTTCCTTATCGCGGACAGGGTCGATAGAGCCATCTACATGCATAATATTATCACTATCAAAGCATCGCAAAACGTGCACTATTGCATCGGTTTCGCGGATGTTGGCCAGAAATTGGTTGCCTAGGCCTTCGCCCTTTGAAGCTCCTTTTACCAAACCGGCAATATCAACTATTTCGACAGTTGTAGGGACAATCCTGGCCGGTTTATCAATCTCGGCCAGTTTTATCAATCTATCGTCGGGAACTGTAATTATCCCCACATTCGGTTCGATAGTACAAAATGGGAAATTGGCCGATTGAGCCCGGGCGCTCGATAAACAATTAAAAAGGGTTGATTTTCCTACATTGGGCAACCCAACGATTCCGCATTTCAATGCCATTCAGATATGTTTAAAAATTTGTGGTGCAAAGTTAATGCTTTCAACTGCATTTATACTGTTTTGCAATTTCACATTCAGACCGAATTCCCGAATTATAACTTTTTGAATGTAATGTTACACTAATATATGCATCTATATGAATCAAATGAATTGATTTTATCTATTTTTGTTCAAAAGCTAAATCAAATGTTATTAAAAAATATTTCAGTCGATTGTGTGATTTTCGGGTTCGATAGGGAGAAATTAAATGTCTTGTTGTGGCAAGCCGACCCGAAATTACTGATTCATGTATTGCAGCAAAAGGAAGATTATGAACAGATAAGGATACTTTATGATACTCATCCCTCTTTATCGAACGATAGCACTTGGGGATTAATTGGTGCTCATGCACCGGAAGAAGCTGATCTCGACCAGTTTGCGCAGGAAATTACCTGTTCGGGCACAGGCCTTAATGACGTTTACCTGAAACAATTCCACACATTTGGCTCAACCAGAAGGGTTCCTTATTACCGGGTAATTACGGTTGGTTATTATGCCCTAATAAATCCAAAGTATCATAATATCAGGCAATCGGCCCTCACAAAAAAGATGCAATGGTTTGATATCAACGCACTTCCTCCTCTTTGTTTCGACCATCATGAAATTATCAGTAGTGCGCTTTTGCACTTGCGTGAGTCGGTCCAATATCATCCGATTGGGTTTCATTTGCTTCCCGAAAAATTCACCCTCACCGAGCTACAAACCATATATGAGGTAATATTAGGTGAAAAACTCGATATCCGCAATTTCAGAAAAAAAATCCTGAAAATGGAGTTAATTGAAGAGACAGGAGAGAAACAGACCAATGTCCCGCACCGTGCTGCAAGGTTATTTCGCTTCGATCAGGAAAATTATGAACGCATGATAAAAGAAGGGCTTACATTCAGAATATAATTTCCTGATGTTTAAACCTTATATATCCTAGAACGTCATAATCCAAAAAATTATATGCAGATTTCTGATCAGGAACTTGTTGAAGAGCTAAAATCCGAAAAACGGAAGGAAGCAGCGTTCAATAACCTGGTTTTGAAATATCAGGAAAGGCTTTATTGGCACATCCGGAAAATTGTAATGGACCACGATGATACCGATGATGTACTCCAGAACACTTTCCTGAAAGTTTGGAAAAACATTGGAAGTTTCAGGGAAGAATCAAGTTTGTTCACCTGGCTGTACAGAATAGCAACAAACGAATCAATTACTTTTATAAACCAGAAAAAACGGCACTCGATTGCCCCAATGAACGAAACAGGCGATTACATGAAACAAAACCTTGAAGCCGATGAATATTTTGATGGCGACGAAATTCAAAAAAAATTGCAAATGGCCATTTTAACCTTGCCCGAAAAACAACGTATAGTTTTTAATATGCGGTATTTCGATGAAATTCCCTATCAGGAAATGTCCGAAATACTTGAAACTTCCATCGGGGCACTCAAAGCTTCGTACCACCATGCAGCCAAAAAAGTGGAAAGTTTTTTATCAAATATTGAATAGGATATCTTTTTAAACCTTTTAAATGATCATAAGTCAAAACATCAAAATAAAAAATAATGAACAAACGGGACTACATATCGCCAAAGCTTGAGGCTCTCAAAAAGGATTATCCCTTTAGGGCACCTCAGCATTACTTCGATGATTTCCCTGCTAAGATACAGCAACGTATCCAAAAGGAAAAACAACCATCTTCGAAGTCAAGTACCCGCGTAATTGATTTTATAAAACCCGCCTTAGGACTTGCAGCCGGATTTGCCGCCATTTTTATTTTGGTTTACTGGCCTGTGAAAACCCTGAACAACCGCCAGCCAGAATTAACCAATCTCCAGATCGAACAAATTATATCCGATGATTATATTAATTTGTTAGAGCAATTTGATGAAGAAACTTTCATCACCTTGCTGGAAAAACAACCCAATGGCGATTATACAGAAACAGAATCGCTGGTTGCATACCTGGCTACCAACTACAATGAATATGATATTTATATGGAATCCATAAAATAAAAGAGATGAAAAGGTTCTTATTAATGATATTCTTGCCGATAGTTTTTACAGCAACTACACTTGCACAGAGGGGCAATCAACAGATAAATTTTGAGCAGTTTAAAAGTCAGAAAATTGCTTTTATAACTGAAAAACTGAACCTGACCCCCAAAGAAGCGCAGGAATTCTGGCCGGTGTATAACCTGTTCGAAAATGAAAGGATGGAAATCCAGAAGAAGAGACGTGAACTGGAACAGAAAACATGGAACGAAAATGTAAAAATGACCGATCAGGAAATAATACGTACAACCCGGAGCATTGCAGCAACATTTACAAAAGAGGCTCAACTTTCGGAAAGTTACAATGAGAAATTCCTGAAAATATTGCCCCCTCAAAAGGTTTTGCAACTATACCGAGCTGAAAGTCAGTTCAGGGCGCACATGTTTGAACAATTCAGGAAAAGAAGACAGGATTAATATTCACAAAAAAGCCGCACAAGTGGTTATTTATACGACGAATCTGCCTTTTTCCAAAAATCCGATGGTATTGTTTATCCCCTCGTACATCAAAGTATCCTCTTGTACAAACTCAACCCTCGTGCGGTACTGTGCCACAAAATCTTCGAGGTATGGCGAGGTTTGCATTGGCCTGCGGAACCCGAGCGCCTGAGCGGCATTATATAACTCTATTGCGAGAATTTTCTGAACATTCTCTGCAACTTTCAAAGCTTTTGTGGCTGCATTGGCCCCCATGCTAACATGGTCTTCCTGCTCATTCGACGAGGGTATCGAATCGACTGATGCCGGTGTGCAGAGTTGTTTATTCTGACTAACCACCGAGGCAGCTGCATATTGAGGGATCATGAAGCCGGAATTCAACCCGGGATTGGCTATGAGAAATTCGGGAAGTTCGCGTTCGCCTGAAATTAACCGGTAAGTGCGCCTTTCGGAAATGCTGCCAAGCTCAGAAAGGGCAATTGCCAGAAAATCGAGTGACAGGGCTATAGGTTCTCCATGAAAATTACCTCCCGATACGATTTTATCTTCATCGGGAAATACAGTAGGATTATCAGTTACTGAATTGATTTCAACCTTAACTATGTTCGATACATAATTAACTGCATCTTTCACTGCACCGTGAACCTGTGGAATACAGCGGAAGGAATAAGGATCCTGTATGTGTTTCTTGGGTTTTGCCATCAATTGGCTGCCTGAGAGCAAGTATCTGAAATTTGCAGCGGTCTGTGCCTGACCCGGATGAGGCCTGATAAGCTGTATATTTTCAAGAAAAGGTTCAATCAAACAATCAAAAACATCGAGCGATAAAGCTCCGATAATATCGGCTTGATTGATAATCCGGAACGATTTCAACAAAGTATAAACTGCATAAGCGCTCATAAATTGTGTACCATTGAGCAGGGCAAGCCCTTCCTTCGCTTCAAGCCGGATTGGTTGCCATCCAAACTTCTGCAATATTTCAGACGAATGATATTTTTCCCCTTCATACCAAACCTCACCATATCCGAGTAATGGCAGGAATAACATGGCAAGTGGTGCAAGGTCTCCGCTTGCACCCAATGATCCCTGTTCACATACAACCGGCGTTATATGATAGTTAAAAAAATCGATAATCCGCTGAACAGTTTTAAGTTGCACTGCCGAATTTCCTTTTGCAAGGGCATGGGCTTTCAGAAAAAGCATTAATCTAACCACATCGCGGGGAACTTCAGCACCAATATTGCAGGCATGAGAAAGCACCAGATTTTCCTGGAGTTTGCTTAAATCATCCTTTGATATTACAATATTGCACAATGCACCGAAACCTGTGGTGATCCCATACATCGGACCTTCGGTTTCACTTATTTTCCGGTCAAGGTACTGCTTGCTCTTCTCAATCAGCTTCACCGAATCATCTGACAATCTGACAAGCAGGTCCATTTCTAGAATTTCTTCAATATCTTCAAATGAGATATTATCGGGGGTGATTACATGCTCATTCTTTTTCATATGGCCGATTTGTTGAATACCTGCGCAAATGTGATGCTATCAGCATAATTCAGAAAGGATATTTATCAGTTCCGCAGAATTTACCGTTTTTTGATCGCCCGCTATCATGTTTTTCAAAGTAAATATATTTTGAACCATTTCAGACTCACCCGCCAGAATAACATACGGAATTTCCTTACGGTTGGCATAATTCATCTGTTTTTTCATCTTGTCAGCTTCAGGATAGATTTCAGCATTAATACCTTTTTTACGGAGTAGTTTCAGAACCGGTAAAATGTAGGCCTCTTCCCTGAATCCAAAATTTACGAACAATACTTTCGGCCCTTCAGGATTATCTTTTGGAAATAAGTCGAGGTTTAACAAAACATCGTAAATGCGTTCAGCACCAAAAGAAACACCTACACCCGAAACCTCAGGCATTCCGAAAATACCTGCAAGATCGTCGTATCTTCCACCACCACAAATACTTCCGATGTTTTCATCAAGTGCCTTCACTTCAAAAATAGCTCCGGTATAGTAATTCAGTCCACGGGCGAGAGTTAAATCAAGCTCTACATCAGTATTTAAATCAAATTTTGATATATACCCAAATAAAGTCTTCAATTCATTTAACCCTTTCATACCAGTTTCCGAATCGGCCAGAATATTACTCAGAGTTTCAATTTTCCCGGCTTTATCCCCTTCGAGTAAAAGAATTGGTTTCAGTTTATCGATGGCAGGTACGGGGATACCTTTTTCAAACAATTCGTGTGAGACTTTTTCGAGGCCAATTTTTTCCATTTTATCAATGGCAACAGTAATATCGGTAATCCGGTCAGATTCTCCTATAATCTCGGCAATCCCTGCGAGAACTTTACGGTTATTAATTTTTACAACCGTCCTGATATTCAACCGTGTAAATATGTCATCGATTATTTGTACCAACTCTGCTTCGTTCAGAAGGCTATTGCTGCCAATTACATCCACGTCGCACTGGTAAAATTCTCGATAACGTCCTTTCTGCGGACGGTCGGCCCTCCATACCGGTTGAATCTGATAACGTTTAAACGGGAATACAATATCATTTCGGTGCTGAACCACAAACCGGGCAAATGGCACAGTAAGATCATAACGGAGCCCTTTTTCAGAAATAACTGTTGTGAGTGCGGTTGAATCGGCGTCGGATAACATTCCTTGTGGCACATCAGATAAAAAGTTACCTGAATTCAATATCCTGAAAAGCAATTTATCACCTTCGTCGCCATATTTACCCAAAAGTGTTGAAAGGTTCTCCATAGCAGGGGTTTCAATGGGCTGAAAGCCATATAGCCTGAATATACTTTTAATGGTATCGAAAATATAATTGCGCCTTGACATTTCAACCGGTGAAAAATCGCGGGTCCCCTTGGGTATTGTTGGTTTCTGTGCCATTTAAACTAAGTTTAAAACTGTTTTTAAGAAAGGCAAAAATACAATTTTCCAACTGAATGAAATGCAATATCTTTGAGGCGAAAACTTTCTTAATACGTATGGATAAAAAGAAAAAGCAAGGCCGATACGAACGCATATACTCCCAGTTGGAAATTCTTCTTGCGAAGAGCGATGAATTACATGCACGGATGGCTACTATAATAGCAGTATTGCATCATAAAATGGACTATTTTTTCTGGACAGGGTTTTATATGCTAACTGATGGAGAATTGATAGTTCGGAGTTATCAGGGCCCTGTTGCATGCCAGGTTCTTGAAAAAAACAAAGGAGTATGCTGGGCTGGAATTAGCAGGAACGAAACCATTATAGTTGAAGATGTTCATCAATTCCCTGGCCATATTGCCTGCGATTCAAGGTCGAATTCCGAAATTGTGGTTCCTTTCAGAAAAGCATCCGGTGAAGTTATTGGCGTATTGGATGTTGACAGTAAGGAGAAAGCATCATTTGATGAGGTTGATGCTTATTGGCTTGAGAAAATTGTTTCACTTATATAAATAGAAAAGGCCGGAAACTCCGGCCTCAATATACTTCTATATAAGCATTTTAGCTTATTCTTCTTTCTTTACATCAGCATCAGGCTGAACTTCATCCATTTCAGATGCATCGGCTGCCCTGCTTTCCACTTCCGGAATTTCAACTACAGCAGCAGGAACTTCAGTAGTTTTAACATCTGGTGCTTTTTCTTTAACTTCAGCCTTAGGAGCCAAGGCGGCTTTTACAGATTTGGATGCCTGAGCAGCAGGTTCTTCCGATTTTTTACCACCTCTTCTCGAACGTTTCTTTTTACCTTTTTTGCTGTCGTCATTAGATGCAAGCATGGCTTCGTTGTAATCAACCAATTCCATGATACACATTTCAGAGTTATCACCTAACCGGGCACCTGTCCGAAGTATGCGGGTATAACCACCCGGACGGTCAGCAATTTTAGCTGAAACCTCGCGGAATAATTCCGAAACAGCATCTTTATTCTGAAGGTAGCTGAACACCATGCGCCTGGCATGTGTTGTATCATCTTTCGATTTGGTAATCAGCGGTTCAACAAAAATACGAAGTGCTTTTGCTTTTGCCAATGTGGTGGTTATCCTTTTATGGATAATCAATGAACTGGCCATATTGGAAAGCATTGCTTTCCGGTGTGCACTCTTTCTACCTAAATGGTTAAATTTCTTATTGTGTCTCATTTAACTAATCCTTGTCTAATTTATATTTAGTAATATCCATCCCGAAATTCAGTCCCATTCCCAACAGGAGGTCATCCAACTCGGTTAATGATTTTTTACCAAAATTCCTGAACTTCAAAAGGTCGTTACGGTTATACTGAACCAGTTCTCCCAATGTTTCAACATCGGCTGCTTTAAGGCAGTTCAATGCACGAACCGAAAGATCGAGATCAACCAGTTTGGCTTTCAGAAGCTGACGCATATGCAATACTTCTTCGTCAAACTCCTCGTTTGTGAATTTCTCTTCAGCATCGATAGTAATCTTCTCATCAGAGAAAAGGAGGAAGTGATAAATCAGGATTTTCGCAGCTTCTTTCAGTGCGTCCTTTGGTTGGATGGAGCCATCGGAATGAATTTCAATAAGAAGTTTTTCGTAGTCGGTTTTCTGCTCAACCCTGAAATTTTCGACGGTGTATTTTACTTTTTCAATCGGGGTGAAGATCGAGTCGATGGGAATAATTCCAAACTCGGCATCAGCCGGACGATTCTCGGCAGATGGAACATATCCGCGGCCTTTCACGATAGTAATTTCCATCACCAGTTTAACATTAGGCTCCATTTTGCAAATCACCAGATTTGGGTTCAGTACCCTGAAACCAGTCATAAATTTATTAATGTCGCCTGCCGTAAACTCTTCCTGACCTGAAATTGTAATGGAAACTTTTTCAGTTTCAACATCCTCAACTTCGCGCTTAAAACGCACTTGTTTAAGGTTCAGGATAATGTCGGTAACATCTTCGATAACTCCCTTTATGGTCGAAAATTCATGGTCAACACCATCAATTTTCACGGTTGAGATAGCGAAACCTTCGAGCGAAGACAAAAGGATTCTTCTCAGGGCGTTACCGATGGTAATACCATAGCCAGGTTCCAGTGGTCTGAATTCGAACTTACCGAACTTCTCACCGGATTCAATCATTACAACCTTGTCAGGTTTTTGGAACGCTAATATTGCCATAATAACCTTTTGTAATAAATTATTATTTCGAGTACAACTCAACGATAAGTTGTTCTTTAATGTTTTCAGGAATTTCCTCGCGTTCAGGACGGTTCAGGAATTTGCCTACCATTTGGGCATCTTCCCATTCGATCCACCCGTAGCGATTATGTCTGCGAGAGTGTAAAGATTCGGTGATGATTTCGAGAGATTTTGATTTCTCACGAACTCCAACCATATCACCAGGTTTCAGGATATACGAAGGTATGTTCACTACTTCGCCATTTACAAGCACATGCCTGTGTGTAACCAATTGGCGTGCCCCTGCCCTCGATTTGGCAATACCCATGCGGAAAACCACATTATCAAGCCTCGATTCGAGCAACTGAAGCAGTACTTCACCTGTTTTCCCTTGACTGGAAGCAGCTTTTTTGAATAGGCCACGAAACTGGCGTTCCAGAACACCATAAGTGTATTTGGCTTTTTGCTTTTCTTTCAGCTGCAAACCATATTCTGATTTTTTCCTCCTCTTGGAATTTAATCCATGCATTCCGGGAGGGTAATTTTTGTGATCGAAAACTTTGTCGGGCCCAAAAATGGGTTCACCGAATTTTCGTGCAATTTTGGATTTTGGTCCTCTATATCTAGCCATTACCTGATCAATTTAATATTAAACACGTCTTCTTTTGGGAGGCCTACAGCCATTATGGGGCATTGGCGTAACATCTACAATTTCAGAAATCAGGATTCCGGAATTTGCAACTGCCCTGATAGCAGATTCCCTTCCGTTGCCGGGACCTTTCACAAATGCCTTTACCTTGCGCAAGCCAAGGTCGAACGCTGTTTTTGCACACTCTTCGGCAGCAACCTGGGCAGCATAAGGTGTGTTTTTCTTTGAGCCACGGAAACCTTTCTTACCTGCTGAAGACCAACTGATTACTTCGCCATTCATATTGGTAAGGGTGACAATTATGTTGTTGAACGATGAATGCACATGGAGCATGCCATTGGCATCAACTACTACAACCCTTTTTTTACTTGTTCCAGTCTTTTTTGCCATAATTTAAAATCCTTATTTAGTGGCTTTTTTCTTGTTAGCAACTGTTTTTTTCTTGCCCTTACGGGTACGAGCATTGTTTTTGGTAGATTGACCCCTTACAGGTAATCCGATACGGTGACGGATACCCCGGTAGCAGCCAATATCCATCAAACGTTTGATGTTGAGTTGAACTTCGCTGCGAAGTTCACCTTCAACTTTGATGTTTTCAGTAATGATCTGACGAATGTTTCCAAACTGTTCGTCGTTCCAGTCTTTTACTTTAAGGTTTTTGTCAACTCCAGCTTTTTCAAGGATTTTACTAGCGCTGCTCCTTCCGATACCAAATATGTATGTTAAAGCAACCTCTCCCCTTTTATTGTCAGGAATATCAACACCTACTAATCGTGCCATAGTAATTCTTTTTGTTAAAGTTTATCCTTGACGTTGTTTGAACTTTGGGTTCTTTTTATTTATCACGTATAGACGGCCTTTTCTGCGTACTATTTTGCATTCGGCTGTTCTTTTCTTTATAGATGCCCTCGTTTTCATTATGAATTCCTTTAATTTTTGTACCTGAATGTTATCCGGCCTTTGGTCAGGTCATAGGGAGACATCTCCAGTTTGACCTTATCGCCAGGCAAAATTTTGATATAATGCATCCGCATTTTGCCAGAGATATGTGCTGTTATTACATGCCCGTTTTCCAACTCAACTCTGAACATTGCATTGGATAATGCTTCCAAAATTGTTCCGTCTTGTTCTATGGAAGGCTGTTTTGCCATAACCCTATTTTCCTGTTATTAATTAATACATAGTCTGACCACCACCAGTACGTCCCTTTATACGGCCCGATTTCATCAAACCATCGTAATGACGCATCAGCAGATGACTTTCGATTTGCTGTAAAGTATCGAGGATAACCCCTACTAGAATCAACAACGAAGTCCCCCCATAAAAATAGGCAAACTGAGTATTTATGCCAATCAACATGGCAAACGCAGGTAAAATGGTTACAATACCCAGGAAAATAGATCCGGGTAGTGTAATCCTCGACATAATTGTATCTAGATATTCAACCGTTTTCTTCCCAGGCTTTACACCTGGAATAAATCCTCCGTTTTTCTTCATATCTTCAGCCATCTGTACAGGATTCACGGTAATCGCAGTATAAAAATAGGTAAATGCAATTACTAGTAAAAACTGTGTAAAGTTATACCAGAATCCCGTATGATTGGTAAATGCAGCCGCAAAATTACCAATACTTTCGGAACTGGTAAAACCAACCAGGGTTATGGGCACAAACATAATTGCCTGAGCAAAAATGATGGGCATAACACCGGCAGCATTTACTTTCAAGGGTATATACTGACGAACACCGCCATACTGTTTGTTACCCACTATTCGTTTGGCATACTGAACAGGAATACGGCGTGTTCCCTGAACAAGAAGAATTGTACCGGCAAAAACCAGAAACAGAATTACAAATTCAACAAGGAACATTACCATACCTCCACCCTGCTGGTTAAGGCGGGATGCAAATTCTGCAAATACTGCAAAAGGTAAATTGGCAATGATCCCAATCATAATTATTAAGGAAATCCCGTTTCCGATACCTTTATCGGTAATTCTTTCACCAAGCCACATTACAAACATAGATCCAGCAGTCAGAATAATGGTTGAAGTGATGGTGAACATTGTCCCGGTAACAGCAAAAGCCGTTGCAGGAAGCTGATAGTGCAGATTGGTAAGATATGCCGGAGATTGGAAAATCAGGATAGCTACTGTAAGGTAGCGGGTAATCTGATTAATTTTCCGTCGTCCCGACTCACCCTCTTTTTGTAAACGTTGAAAATATGGGACGGCTATTCCCAGCAACTGTATTACAATAGAGGCAGAAATATAGGGCATAATCCCCAATGCAAAAATTGAAGCTCTGGAAAAAGATCCTCCAGAAAACATATCCAGCAGTCCTAACAACCCATCGGACGTCTGTGCACTCAATTGCGAAAGCTGAGAAGGATCAATACCCGGTAAAGAAACATACGAACCCAAACGGTAAATCAGTACAAACAAGAGTGTTGTACCAATGCGGGAACGCAGGTCTTCAATTTTATAGATATTTTTTAAAGTTTCTATAAATCGTTTCATCGGGTTTAGATTATTTCAGTGGTTCCTTCTACTTTATTGATTGCAGCCACGGCACTTTTTGAAAATGCATGCGCTTTAACATCCAACTTAAGGGTTAAAGCACCACCGCCAAGGATTTTAATTTTCTGGTTTTTCGATGCCACACCTGCTTCGATCAAGATTTGATGATCGATAACCGAAATGTTTTTGCTTTCGGCTATCCTTTGCAGGACATCAAGGTTGATTGCTTTGTACTCAACACTGTTCAGGTTTTTAAACCCAAATTTGGGCACAACACGTTGAAGCGGCATCTGACCCCCTTCGAAACCGATTTTCCTTGAATAACCCGATCTTGATTTGGCACCTTTGTGTCCCCGGGTAGCTGTGCCGCCACCGCCAGAACCTTGTCCGCGCCCAAGTCGCTTATTTGCTTTGGTTGAACCTTTGGCAGGTTTTATATTACTTAAATCCATACTCATCGATTTATTTTGGTTACTTTACTTCTTCAACAGTTAATAGATGCCGTAATTTGATCACCATACCCATAATTTCAGGGCTGGGTTCATGCTCAACCGTTTGCAGCCTTTTGTGCAATCCCAGCGAAGCAAGGATCGCCTTCTGCTGTTTGGTTGCACCAATACTACTTCTTACCTGCGTAACTTTTATTTTTGCCATAACAGTTATCCTTTAAATACTTTTTCCAATGTAACACCACGGTGTTGAGCTACAGTGTATGCGTCCCTCATTTCGAGAAGGGCATTCATTGTGGCTTTTACAAGGTTATGCGGGTTTGACGATCCCTGCGATTTAGCAAGGATATCGTGAATTCCAACACTTTCAAGTACGGCACGCATTGCACCCCCTGCCTTAACACCTGTACCCGAACGGGCTGGTTTGAGTAACACTTTGGCTCCACCAAACTTGGCTTCCTGCTCGTGAGGAATGGTACCTTTAATAACCGGTATTTTAACCAGGTTTTTCTTGGCAGCATCAACTCCCTTTGCAATAGCAGCAGTTACTTCGCTGGCTTTACCAAGGCCCCAGCCAACAATTCCATTTTCATTTCCAACCACAACAATTGCCGAAAAGGTAAATGTACGGCCCCCTTTGGTAACCTTGGTTACACGGTTAATGGCAACTAATCTGTCTTTCAGATCCAGATCGCTTGTTTTGATATTTCTGATATTTCCTGCCATATAAATTAAAATTTAAGGCCACCTTCACGGGCAGCATCAGCCAATTTTTTTACTCTTCCATGATACAAATAGCCATTACGGTCGAAAACAACATTCGTGATTCCGGCAGCAAGTGCCTTTTCAGCAATGAGTTTACCTACCAAACCGGCCTTATCTGATTTTGTTCCGGTAGCACCAGTCAATGATTTGTCAAGCGATGAAGCTGAAACAAGTGTAACACCTTTCTGATCGTCGATAAGTTGCACATTGATCTGCTTATTGCTGCGGAACACGTTCATACGTGGACGGTCAGCGGTACCGGAAACGATTTTGCGGATTCGTTGTTTTATTCTGAATCGTCTTTCAATTTTTGTTAAAGACATAGCTCTACAATTTTACTTTTTAACACCAGCGGCTTTTCCAGCTTTACGTCTGAGCTGTTCGCCAACAAACTTAATACCTTTACCCTTGTATGGTTCAGGTGCACGGAACGAACGGATTTTTGCTGCTACCTGCCCGATAAGTTGTTTGTCGATAGACTGAAGCTTAATAAAAGGGTTACTCCTTTTTTCAGCCTTCACTTCAAGCTTAATCTCGGGAGGAAGCTGTATGTAAGTGTGGTGCGAATAACCCAGCACCAGGTCGATTATGTTATTGGGCAATTGTTCGGCCCTGTAACCTACACCCACAAGCTCCATATTCAGTTCGTAGCCTTTGGTAACACCTACCACCATGTTGTTTATCAGAGCGCGGTACAAACCATGCATGGAGCGGTGGTTTTTCTGGTCGCTTGGACGGTTAACGCTGATGGTATTGTTCTCAATGGATACAGCAATATCCTTGTTAACCTTCTGGCTTAATTCGCCAAGTGGCCCTTTAACGGTTACGGTATTATCATCACTTACTTTTACCTGCACTCCGGCGGGAATTTCAATGGGCAGTTTTCCTATCCTTGACACAGTTATCCTCCTTATTTAATAAACGTAACATAATACTTCTCCGCCAACACCCATTTCACGGGCTTCCTTATCGGTAACCACACCTTTTGAGGTAGATATGATAGCTACACCCAATCCGTTAAGAACTCTGGGAATACTTGATGAATCGCAGTACTGGCGTAAACCGGGTTTGCTCACCCTTTTCAGGGTTTTGATAGCCGATGCCTTAGTTTCAGGATTATATTTTAAAGCTATTTTGATGTTTCCCTGATAGTTGACATCGTCTTCAAATTTATAGTTCAAGATATACCCTTTTTCTTTCAGAATTCGGGTAATTTCCTTTTTAATACTTGATGCAGGGATATCCACAACACGGTGATTGGCCTTAATGGCGTTTCTTAACCGGGTGAGGTAATCTGCTATAGGATCTGTTACTTTACTCATTTTTGAAATAATTAAAACGATTACCAACTTGCTTTTTTAACACCGGGAATCAAACCGGCAGATGCCATCTCCCGGAAATTGATCCTGCTGATACCAAACTGGCGCATATATCCCTTTGGGCGGCCTGTGAGTTTACAACGGTTGTGCAAACGCACACGTGATGAATTTTTCGGAAGTTTCTGCAAACCAATAAAGTCGCCTTCCTCTTTCAATTGTGCCCTTTTTTCGGCATATTTTTCGACCAGACGGGCGCGTTTTACTTCTCGCGCTTTCATGGATTCTTTTGCCATAAACTAATTCTTTTTTAAGTTTTTGAATGGTAACCCAATCTCTCTGAGTAAGGAAAAACCTTCTTCATCAGAATTTGCTGAAGTCACGAATGTAATGTTCATACCGTTGATCTTATTCACCTTATCAATATTGATTTCAGGGAAAATGATCTGTTCAGGAACACCTAAAGTGTAGTTTCCACGGCCATCCATTTTGCTTTCGATACCACGGAAATCGCGTATTCGCGGTAATGCAACCGATATCAGACGGTCGAGAAATTCATACATTCGGTCGCGACGCAGAGTAACACGCACGCCGATCGGCATTTTTTTCCTTAATTTAAAATTGGAAATATCCTTTTTTGAACGGGTCTGTACTGCTTTCTGACCAGAAATCATGGTCATCTCTTCAGTAGCTACTTCGATGATTTTTTTATCGGCAATCGAAGAGCCAACACCCTGGTTCAGGATAATCTTTTCCAACCTTGGTACCTGCATCACGGTTTTGTAATCAAATTCCTTCATTAATGCAGGCACAATTTCTTCCTTATATTTCTTTTTAAGGGTGGGTACGTAAGCCATTACTTGATCTCCTCTCCAGATTTTTTGGAATAACGAACTAATTTTCCATTTTCATTTAACCGCCGGCCTATCCGGGTTGGTTTTCCGGTTTTCGGATCAACCAACATCAGGTTTGAAATATGGATGGGTGCTTCTTTTTCAACAATGCCTCCATTGGGGTACTGGGTATTCGGCTTTGTATGTTTTTTTATGATATTCACACCCTCCACTATTGCACGGTCGGTTTTACTGATAATTTCCAACACCCGTCCTTTTTTGCCAAGATCTTCACCTGCAATCACCTGGACGGTGTCTCCTTTTTTAATATGTAACTTCTTCTGCATGGTTCAATAAACTATTTTAAAGTACTTCAGGTGCAAGAGAAATGATTTTCATATTATGGTCGCGCAGCTCCCGGGGTACAGGCCCAAAAATACGTGTTCCCCTCATTTCACCTGCATTATTCAGTAATACGACAGCGTTGTCATCAAAACGGATATACGAACCATCGTTACGGCGAACTTCTTTTTTAGTACGAACCACAATAGCTTTTGAGACTGCTCCCTTTTTTACATCGCTGCCGGGTATCGCACTTTTCACAGAGACAACAATCGTGTCGCCAATACGGGCATATCGTTTACGGGTTCCCCCCAATACGCGTATGCAAAGTACTTCTTTGGCTCCACTGTTGTCGGCTACTATACATCTTGTTTCTTGCTGTATCATGATTACTTTGCCCTTTCAATGATTTCAACTAATCTCCAACATTTTTTCTTGCTCAACGGACGGGTTTCCATTATTTTAACAGTATCGCCGATGTTGCAAGTATTGGTATCGTCGTGAGCATAAAACTTGGTGGTTTTATTGACAAACTTGCCATAAACCGGATGTTTTACTTTACGTTTTTCGGCTACCACAATGGTTTTGTCCATTTTATTGCTGACAACTACGCCGATACGCTCTTTTCTCAGGTTTCTTACGTTATTTTCTTCCATGGAAAAATTACTTCTGGTTTTCAATTAACTCCCTGCTGCGAAGAATAGTCATTAACCTGGCAATGTTTCGGCGCGATTCCCTGATTTTCATTGGGTTATCGAGATGGGAAACACTGTGGTTCAATTTCATGCGAACTAAGTTCTCCTGCTCAGTTTGTAAACGTTCTACAATCTCCTTGCTCGTCAACTCATTAATTTCAGACGTCTTCATAATTCAATAATTTGTTTATTCGACATAATCACGTCTTACGACGAACATTGTTGTAACAGGCAGTTTCTGTGCTGCCAGGCGTAATGCTTCTTTAGCCAATTCATAGGGAACACCGTCGGCCTCGATAATAATCCGGCCAGGCGTAACTGTGGCAACAAAAGCTTCAGGTGCACCTTTACCTTTACCCATACGCACTTCGGCGGGTTTTTTGGTAATTGGTTTGTCGGGGAAAATCCTGATCCAGATCTGACCCTGACGTTGCATGTGACGGGTTACCGCAACCCTCGCCGATTCTATCTGACGACCGGTAATCCATGATTCTTCTAATGATTTGATTCCGAATGAGCCAAAGGCCAATTGGTTACCGCGTTGGGCATTACCTTTCATTTTGCCTTTTTGTACCCTTCTGAATTTTACTCTTTTCGGCTGTAACATCTCTTAATTTTCTAGTATGTTAACCAACTATTTTCTTCTTCTTCTCCGTTCACCGTTTGCTACTCCTGCTTTAGGTGCGCTGCTGCGTTGCTGCTTTGCTCCTACATTGGGAGAAAGGTCACGGTTACCATAGACCATACCTTTACAAATCCAGACTTTTACACCAATAAGACCAGTTTTGGTCAACGCTTCGGCCAAAGCATAATCAATATCGGCACGAAGGGTATGTAGTGGTGTACGTCCGTCTTTGTACATTTCCGAACGGGCCATCTCGGCGCCGTTTAACCTGCCTGAAACAAGAACCTTGATTCCTTCGGCACCCATTCTCATGGTCGAAGCAATGGCCATTTTAACCGCCCGGCGGTAAGCAATCTTACCTTCTATCTGACGAGCAATGTTCATAGCTACGATACGTGCATCCAATTCAGGCCTCTTAATCTCGAAAATGTTAATCTGAACCTCTTTACTGGTAATTTTTTTCAGCTCTTCTTTCAGTTTGTCAACCTCCTGTCCGCCTTTTCCAATTATAATACCGGGGCGCGAGGTATGCACCGTGATGGTGATGAGCTTTAAAGTACGCTCTATAATAATTTTGGAGATACTGGCTTTTGATAAACGTGCATTCAGATAGTCACGAATTTTCTGATCTTCAACCAGCTTATCGCCATAATTATCACCACCAAACCAATTTGAATCCCATCCTTTGATGAAACCCAGACGATTTGAAATCGGATTTACTTTTTGTCCCATGTATTTCTAATTAAGATTTTCGACAACATCTTCAGTTTTTCTGTCCACGAAAATGGTAACGTGGTTCGAGCGCTTTCTGACGCGGTGGGCACGACCCTGTGGAGCCGGACGTAAGCGTTTCAGTATTCTGCCCGAATCGACCATGATCCGGCTTACAAAAAGTTTATTTTCCTCGAGCCGCACTCCTTCGTTTTTGGCCTGCCAATTGGCAATAGCCGAAAGGAGAAGTTTTTCAACCTTACGTGAAGCCTCTTTGGACGAAAATTTAAGTACATCTAAAGCCTTGTTCACTTCCATACCGCGGATCAAATCGGCAACAAGCCTCATTTTCCGTGGCGAAGTGGGGCAATCTTTCAAAACAGCAAAATATTGTTGTTTTTTTTCTTCTTTACGTTTTTCAGCTGCTAATCTTTTTCTGGCACCCATTGTCCTTTAATTTTTTGAATTTTTAATGGCTAAATGCCTATTTTCTGTTACCAGCATGTCCCCTGAACGTACGGGTTGGTGCAAATTCACCTAAACGGTGACCTACCATATTTTCGGTAATATAAACCGGAATAAATTTATTCCCGTTGTGTACCGCCACAGTGTGACCAACAAAGTCAGGTGAAATAACTGATGCCCTGGCCCATGTTTTTACTACTGATTTCTTACCGCTATCGTTCATAGCCAGAATTTTCTTTTCGAGCTTATAAGCGATAAAAGGGCCTTTTTTTAATGAACGACTCATGTTACACTCCTTTTAATTATTTCTTCCTTCGTTCTACAATGTACTTGTTGGATGCTTTTTTCTTCGATCGGGTTTTATAACCTTTAGCAAGCAAGCCTTTGCGTGAGCGTGGATGACCACCTGAAGCCCTTCCTTCGCCACCACCCATTGGGTGATCGACAGGGTTCATAGCAACACCACGGGTACGCGGACGACGGCCCATCCAACGGCTGCGCCCGGCTTTACCTGATTTTTCAAGGATATGATCTGAATTTCCAACAATTCCTACCGTTGCACGGCAAGCACTGAGTACCATACGAATTTCGCCGGAAGGAAGCTTTAAAGTAGCGTATTTGCCTTCCCGGGAGGTCAATTGAGCATAGGTTCCTGCACTACGTGCCATAACACCCCCTTGTCCGGGTCTGAGCTCAATATTATGAACAAGGGTGCCGAGTGGTATTTCGGATAAGGGCAATGTGTTCCCAATTTCAGGATCGATACCGCTGCCACTGCTTACTTTCTGGCCAACCTGCAACCCATTTGGGGCCAAAATGTAACGTTTTTCATTGTCTTCATAAATCAGAAGGGCAATGTTGGCAGTACGGTTTGGATCGTACTGAATGGAATCGACAGTCGCAGAAACTCCGTCTTTGTTTCGTTTGAAATCAATTATACGGTATTTCCGCTTGTGTCCCCCACCTATATACCTCATTGTCATGCGGCCCTGGTTGTTTCTACCACCAGACTTCCGCAGGGGCTCCAACAATGATTTCTCAGGCGTAGAAGCAGTAATGGCATCAAAAGCACTGATAATTTTATGCCTTTGACCCGGTGTTACTGGATTAAATTTTCTTACTGCCATTTTTATTATTAAATATTACTGTAAAAATCAATCGAATCTCCGGCTACAAGCTTTACAATTGCTTTCTTGTAGCTATTGGTCCTACCGGTAATAACCCCAGATTTGGTGTACCTCGACTTTTTCTTGCCGGCATAAATCATGGTATTAACCGTATCTACCGAAACATTGTAAAGGCTTTCGACAGCAAGTTTGATCTGCTGCTTGGTTGCCCTTTTATCAACAACAAACCCATAACGGTTGAACCGTTCTCCCTGGGCAGTCATTTTCTCGGTTACAATGGGCTTTATTAATATATTCATCGCAATCAATGTTCTTATAGCTTAAATACTTCTTCAATTTTCGCAATTGAACCTTCCAATATCACAAGTGATTTTGCGTTTAGTATCTGGTATGTTGTTAATTCTGAGGCAGTTACAACTGATACACCTGGCAAATTTCGCGAGGACAAATATAGATTTTTATTTTCTTCCGGTAAAACGAAAACTGACTTTTTATCATTAATTTTCAGATTGTTGGCAATTGCAAGCATTTCCTTTGTTTTTGGTGCTGCCAGATTGAAGTTTTCGACCACGAGAATATTGTTATCAAGGGCTTTATAGCTTAATGCCGACTTCCGTGCCAACTGTTTTACCTTTTTGTTAAGTTTAAAACCATAGTTACGCGGACGAGGCCCAAAAACCCGGCCACCCCCAACAAAGACAGGCGAAGTTATGGCACCCGCCCTTGCAGTACCTGTACCTTTTTGCTTTTTAATTTTTTTGGTACTTCCTGCAATCTCACCACGTTCTTTGCTCTTATGAGTTCCCTGACGTTGATTTGCCAGATATTGTTTTACATCGAGATAAATGGCATGATCATTTGGCTCTATACCGAAAATCTGTTCATCTAATGATACAGTCCTTCCGGTTTCTGTTCCGTTAATACTTAAAACACTTAATTCCATTGCTTTCTGATTGAAATGTAAGAACCTTTAGCTCCCGGAATAGAACCTTTAATAATAATGAGGTTTTGCTCGGGAATTACTTTTAAAACCAAAAGGTTTTCGATGGTAACTTTTTCGCCACCCATGCGGCCTGCCATTCGCAAACCTTTAAAAACCCTGGAAGGAAATGAAGAAGCACCAAGCGAACCCGGCGCTCTTAGCCTGTTGTGCTGCCCATGCGTTCTTTGTCCCACACCACCAAATCCGTGACGTCTTACAACACCCTGAAAACCTTTACCTTTTGAAATGCCTTCAACATCAACATAATCATTTTCATGAAAAATGCCAACGGTAATTACATCGCCAAGTTCATAATGTTCCCTGAAAGTGTCTTTAAACTCAACCACTTTGTTTTTTGGTACGGTACCGGCCTTTTTGAAATGACCAAACTCTGCTTTTGTAGCGCTTTTTTCACGCTTGTCATCATAGCCAAGCTGCAACGAATGGTAGCCGTCTTTTTCTACGGTTTTCACCTGTGTAACAACACAGGGACCGGCTTTAATAACAGTGCATGGGATGTTTTTCCCCTCAACACTGAATACGGATGTCATTCCGATTTTTTTTCCAATAATACCAGCCATTTTCGACTACTTTTAATAATTATCAAACTTTAATTTCAACCTCAACGCCACTGGGTAATTCCAGTTTCATTAGCGCGTCGATGGTTTTTGCTGTTGAACTGTAAATGTCGATCAACCTTTTGTATGACGACAACTGAAATTGTTCCCTTGATTTTTTATTTACAAAGGTTGAGCGCAATACGGTAAATACACGGCGATGTGTAGGAAGCGGAATAGGACCGCTGACCACTGCACCTGTGGATTTAACCGTTTTAACGATCTTTTCAGCTGATTTATCAACAAGATTGTGATCGTACGACTTCAGTTTAATCCTGATTTTTTGACTCATAACGAGAAATGATTAATTTTTTATAATAAGTCTGTTCTTCCTTTAATCTCAGTAAGCACTTTTTCGGCCAGGTTACGCGGTACTTCTTCGTAGTGGTTGAATTCCATGGATGACGTAGCCCTCCCTGATGATAGGGTTCGGAGTACAGTAACATAGCCAAACTGTTCGGCAAGAGGAACTTTGGCGTGAATAACCCTGGCCCCTGCTTTTGATTCCATATCGGTAACATTACCCCTGCGACGGTTCAGGTCACCAATGATATCACCCATATACTCTTCGGGAGTAACAATCTCAAGTTTCATAATGGGTTCCAACAGTTTTGGTGAAGCTTTTGGAGCTGCCGACCTGAAAGCCTGTTTTGCACAAATTTCAAATGACAACTGGTCTGAGTCAACTGCATGGAACGAGCCATCCAGCAGTGTAACTTTAAGGCTATCGAGGGGGTAACCTGCCAACGGACCATTTGACAAGGATTCTTTGAATCCTTTTTCAACTGATGGGATGTATTCACGTGGAATGTTTCCACCTTTTACCATATCAATAAATTGAAGACCGGTAACTCCTTCATCGGCTGGTCCAATCCTGACGCTGATATCGGCAAACTTACCACGGCCCCCGGTTTGTTTCTTGAATACTTCACGTAACTCGACTGTTTTGGTAATGGCTTCTTTGTATGCTACCTGAGGAGCTCCCTGGTTGCATTCAACTTTGAACTCACGTTTCAAACGGTCGATAATAATTTCGAGGTGAAGTTCACCCATTCCCCGGATTACGGTTTGACCCGAATCGGGGTCTGATTGTACCCTGAAGGTAGGATCTTCCTCTGCCAGTTTGGAAAGGCCATTGCTGAGCTTGTCAATATCCTGCTGGGATTTGGGTTCAACAGCAATACCAATTACCGGCTCAGGGAATACCATACTTTCGAGCTCTATGGGATGATCGATGGCACATAAAGTATCGCCGGTGCGGATATCTTTGAAACCCACTGCAGCACAGATATCACCCGCTTCAATCGAATCCTTCGGATTCTGCTTGTTTGAATGCATCTGATAAAGCCTCGAAATGCGTTCTTTTTTCCCTGTACGGATATTCAACACCTGCATCCCTGAATCAATCTTTCCGGAATAAACCCGGATATAGCACAAACGTCCTACAAACGGATCGGTGGCAATCTTAAATGCCAGGGCTGCAAGAGGCTCACTGTCATCGGGCTTACGACGGATTACGACCGATTTATCGCCAGGTTCGTTTCCCACAACTGCTTCGATATCGAGCGGACTTGGCAAATACGCACAAACTGCGTTCAGTAGTCTTTGAATACCTTTATTTTTAAAAGCCGAACCACACATCATAGGGATAATTTTCCCGCTGATGGTTGCCTTGCGGATTACATCGTGAATTTCACCGGCAGTTATCGAATCCGGATCATCGAAGTACCTTTCAAAGAGTTCATCATCGAGTTGAGCGGCTTCTTCTATCAATTTATCACGCCATTCGGTGGCTTGATCAATCAGGTCGTCTGGTATTTCCTCGAATACAAACTGGGTTCCGGTAGCTTCATCTTCGAGCCAACGGATTGCTTTCATATCAATAAGGTCGATAACACCGGCGAATGTTTCTTCGGACCCGATGGGGATTACAATAGGTACCGGATTGGCTTTTAGTTTTTCACGGATATCGGTATGAACCCTGAAAAAATCAGCGCCCTGGCGGTCCATTTTATTCACAAAAGCAATTATTGGCACACCATACTTGCCAGCTTGCCTCCAAACCGTTTCTGATTGAGCTTCGACCCCGGCCACAGCACAAAAAAGTGCTACTGCACCATCGAGTACACGCAGCGATCTTTCAACTTCAACTGTAAAATCAACGTGTCCGGGAGTATCAATAATATTGATTTTATGCTCCTGGTCTTTATAATTCCAGAAAGTTGTGGTAGCAGCAGCCGTAATGGTGATTCCCCTTTCCTGCTCCTGTTCCATCCAGTCCATAGTAGCCGCGCCATCGTGAACTTCGCCCAACCTATGAGTTAATCCTGTGTAATACAGTATCCGTTCAGATGTTGTGGTTTTCCCGGCATCGATATGAGCCATGATCCCGATGTTGCGCGTATATTTCAGATCGTGTTTTGCCATCCGTAATAATTTTTCTAATCCCTTTCTGTTTTCTGTAATGGTTTGATGACAAATCAGAATCTGAAGTGTGCAAATGCACGGTTGGCTTCGGCCATACGGTGGGTGTCTTCTTTTTTCTTGAACGCCCCGCCTTCCTGATTGTAAGCTGCAATAATTTCGGCTGCCAGTTTGTCGGCCATTGATTTTCCCGAACGCTTTGTAGCAAACAAAATCAGGTTTTTAATACTGATGGCCACTTTTCGCTCATTGCGAATTTCCATAGGCACCTGGAAGTTTGCCCCACCAACACGACGACTTTTAACCTCAACTTGCGGCGTAACGTTCTCGAGGGCTTTTTTCCAAACTTCCAATGGGCTAACCTCGTCATTTTTCAATCTTTTTCCTACGAGTTCGAGAGTATCGTAAAAAATGGTAAAGGCTATCGATTTTTTCCCGTCTTTCATCAGGTCATTAACGAACCTGGTAACCAAAACATCATTGAACCGGGGATCGGGCAGAAGATGCCTCTTCTTGGGTTTTGTTTTTCTCATTTTTAAACTTTTTAGTGTTATTTAAATTGGCTGCCCACAGGCGGTGTCTTCAGCGCATCACCGGAAGACAAAAATATGATGCTGCTTACTCAACCAAACCACTAAGCAAATAACTTAAATGAACGTGTTAATTACTTCTTTTTAGCAGGAGCTGTAGTTTTGCCGGCTTTTGGCCTCTTAGCCCCATATTTTGAGCGACGCTGTAAACGTCCTTCAACTCCAGCTGTATCCAATGCACCACGGATGAGGTGGTAACGAACACCTGGAAGGTCTTTAACCCTGCCGCCACGGACAAGTACAATAGAGTGTTCCTGAAGATTATGCCCTTCGCCCGGAATATATGCGTTCACTTCCTTACCATTTGTCAATCGAACCCTGGCCACTTTACGCATAGCAGAGTTCGGTTTCTTCGGCGTAGTAGTATAAACACGCACACATACACCACGACGCTGCGGACACGAATCCAAAGCCGGAGATTTACTCTTATCGACTTTGCTTTGTCTTCCTTTCCTAACTAACTGTTGAATCGTTGGCATAAATACCTGTTTTTACTTCTTTTAATTATAATAACTTTTTAAAAATGGACTGCAAAAGTATTCATTTTTATTGAAATACAATGCTTTTAGGAGCTAAAAAAACATATTTACGCTCCAAAAACGGCACGCAAAAGTACAAATTTTGAGATATCCCCAATGTTCGGTGGTGAAAAAATATGAATTTTTGTGTGGAAAAAGATAAATAATATCAATGAGTTAATATTCTGTCGCGGACTATTGATGTAAGTGGCTGCACTAACCGCTCGAGTAAACGGCGGTCGTTTGTAATTATTTCGGCAGTTCCCATCATTTCCTGGTTAAACTGAAGTTCATTTCCATAATTGGTTATCAAACCATTACGAAGTTCAAGTTCAGCAGTGTAAAATACTCCTTGCTGTGTATTGACAGGTACCAGTGAAATTGAAGTAATATTTCCGTCGAGCATTCCATATTCCAGATGGGGATAATTATCGAGTTTTATTTTGACCCGTTGCCCTATTTCAACTTTACCCGATCCTGTAAGCGGAATTTCAACTCTGCCAATAATTTGTGTACTTTCTATGGGGACAATCGAAAATACTTTTGTTCCAGTTGTTACCTGCTGGTTTACACTCCATACATTTGTAAAAGTAACCATTCCTTCGATTGGGGTTTTAAACACATATGCCTGCTCCCATACCGATATCTGGGCAACAAGGTTATCATACTTTTCGCGCAGGCCAGCAAGCAAGCGGTTCGATTGTTCACCTTTTTCAGCCTGCAACTCGGCAATCTGCCTCTGCATCTGGTTTATCTGGTTACGCGTACTGGTAATATTCGCGATGGCAGTGCGGTGGTTCAATTCATTGCCCAAATATTCAGCTTCCGATTTTTCGAGGTCGCTGGCCGAAATCACACCTTGCCTTGCCAATTCCGAATCGCGGTTGTACTGCCTCCGGCTTAATTGAAGTTTGTCGTCGAGAATACGGGACTGATTAACCAGTTGCTGAAGGTATCGCTCCTGATCGGTAACTTGCCGGAGAAGTGTTTCAATACGTTCCTGAAAAAGATCGAATCGCGAAAAACTGACGAATTCATTACATTGGCTAACGAAAGCAGTATAATATGGATGTATCTGACCCAACATGAGGCTTTCATCAAAATTCAATCTTTGAAAACCTTCAGGAGTTTCAAATAATTTTCGTATAGAATCCAAACGGACTTGTAACTTGAATACATCGCGGTAAAATGCAGGATTTTCGAGTATGGCCAGCACTTTATCGGGAACAACAGCCTGTTGGTCAACAACAAACAACTGATCGATTTTACCATTTGCTTTGGCCACAAGCGCAACCGGAGGATTTTTCGAAATGATGGTTACCCTTCCCCTGATCATGTCAGGATACCTGAAAATATAACTGCCTGCAAGCAATACCAGCAAAATCAGTGAAATCATGGTTACACCCCATCTGATGATCCAGTGCGGTGGAGTTCCAAGGATTTCCTGAACCTCTTCGCTTCGGAATTCTATTTTATCAATATCAGCCAAAATATTGTTTTTTTCATTTAATTTCAAGTACCCAGTTCCAGCTGGTTTCTGACCAGATTATAATAAGCTCCCTTGCGGTCAATTAGTTCGCTATGTTTCCCTGATTCTGTGATTTTTCCCTCCTGTAAAACAATAATCTGATCGGCATTCCGAACAGTACTTAATCTGTGTGCAACAACAACCACCGTTTTTCCCTGATAAAAACCAGAAAGGTTTTCAGTGATTACCTTTTCATTGTTGGCATCAAGCGCATTAGTGGCCTCATCGAAAAAAAGGAAGGCCGGGTTTTTATAGATTGCCCTGGCAATCAGAATCCTTTGTTTCTGACCCTGGCTCAGACTTATCCCTTCCTGGCCAATCCTGGTATTATACCTAAGTGGAAGTTTCTCAATGGTTTCACGGATATTGGCAAGTACAACAGCCTGTAAAAGTCTCTCTTTATCGGGAGTGGTTTCACCTACGGCAATATTATTAATAATGGTATCCGAAAAAATAAACCCATCCTGCATGACCACCCCGCATTGGCTTCTCCACCACTCCATTGAAAACTGGCACAGTTCAATACCTCCGATTTTGATTCTTCCTTCAACAGGCTGATAAAAACCAAGAAGTAGTTTGATCAGGGTTGTTTTTCCGCTCCCACTTGGGCCAACAATAGCAGTTACCTTATTCTGAGGTATCTCCATTAAAATGTTTTCAAGAACCTTCGGAGATTTAGGCCCTTCGTATTGAAACATAACATTTTCAACACTAAGTTCCCTTATGCCGGGCATTTCCCTGTTCAGAGATGACATGGGATCTTCTTCATTATCTTTTTTATGAATCTCGCCAAGCCTTTCGAGGCTGATCCTTGCATCCTGTGCTGAGGTTATGAACGTGATAAAATCCTGAATCGGGCCGTTTAACTGCCCTATAATAAACTGAACCGCCACGAGCATACCAAGGGTCATGTTTCCATCAAGTACCGACTTTGCCGCTATGAAAATGATCAGGATGTTTTTCGCCTGATTGATAAAGAGTGATCCTGCCTGTTGGTTCTGATGCAACATCAGCGCTTTAACGCTTACCTTGAAAAGCCTTGCCTGTATGCGCTCCCATTCCCACCGTTTCTGTTTCTCGCAGTTGTTCAGTTTAATTTCCTGCATGCCGGTAATAAGCTGATAAATGTTACTCTGGTTGGCCGACGCAACTTCGAACCTGCGATTGTCGAGCTCTTTTCTTTTTTTCAGAAACAGCAATATCCACAGAATGTAAAGAGCACTTCCCGCATAAAAAATTGCCAGGATCGACCAACTGTAATATGCCAATACAAAGCTATAAATAATGAACATGAATATCCCGAATGACATGTTAACCAGACTGTTTGTCAGAAATGATTGTATGCGCTGGTTATCATCAATGCGCTGCCTCAGGTCGCCTATCATTTTTGTATCGAAAAAACGAACAGGCAGCTTCATCAATTTAATCAGGAAATCGGAAATCAGCGAAATACTGACCCTCGCACTGACATGAAGCATTATCCAGCTACGGATAAACCCTGATGCAGTCTGACTGATCATTAAAACCAATTGGGCAATTAACACAAGAACAATAAAGCTCAGATTATTGGTTGTAATACCTACATCGACTATTGCCTGGGTTAAAAACGGAAACAAAAGGCTGAGCAAACTACCGGTAATGAAGCCTAAAAAAAGTTGGGTAATAAGTTTCCGGTAGGGCCTGAGATACTTTGTAAGAAAACCGAAGCCTACAGGATTACCGGCCTCCCCTTCTTCACGGTAAAATTCAGGAGTTGGTTCAATGAGCAAGGCAACACCTGCAGGCTCATCGTTACTTAACATAGCACCCCAGAATCGCCTGAACTCAGTTGAATTGTATTTTATCAGACCATTGGCGGGGTCGGCAATATGGTATTCACGTCCTTTTTTACCTTTTCCCGAAATTTTATACAGAACCACAAAATGGTTTTGATTCCAGTGCAGAATAGCTGGTAAAGGCACTTCCTCCAGCTGGCCTATTGTAAGCCTTGCCCCAATGGTACGAAAACCAATTTTCTCAGCAGCATCACTCAGGGTAAGTAATGAAACACCTTCGCGTGTCTGATAAGTGAGATCGCGCAGCATATTCATCGGGAAATGCTTTCCAAAGAACCTGGCAACCATCCTCAGGCAGGTCGGGCCACAATCCATGGCATCGGGCTGTTGGTAAAACGTAAATTTTGCCATTAAGCTGTAAAGTTGGCGGAAAGATATTTAAAATACAACCCTTATTAACGGTTCGACCGCTATTAAACTGATTAAAGATAGTTTACATGCAGGTTTTTTATTCACATCTCTGCATTTATGCAATAGTCACTATGTTAAAAAACTACTTTTCGATACATATTTTTATGGTTCATGAAAAAACCTTAAATAATTCAATGTGATTAATGCTTGAAACTACAACAGAAAACCATTTAAACATTCATCCGTTTTATGCAGTTTTTATATATTGCGCAATATCTGAAAAAGCAATTCATTTTTTGTTATAATCATTAAAATTATTATCGAATTAAAGAGTTGATGGAGAAAAAGAAAATCGGGTTTACATCCAGAATGTTGTATTGGATAGAGAAAGGGGGAAATGCACTTCCCAACCCGGCTACACTATTTGCGATTTTAGCCTTTATGGTACTGGTATTATCTTGGATAGGGGGTTATCTGTTCGACTGGACTGCCGTCCACCCTGCCACAGGAGAAACCATTCATGCTGTAAACCTCCTATCGAAAGAGGGGCTTCACAAAATACTGCTCCTCATGGTTGAAAACTACACTGGATTTGCCCCGCTGGGTATTGTTATGGTTGCGCTATTAGGTATAGGGATTGCCGAAAGCAGCGGGCTAATCAGCACGGCTATCAGGATACTGATTATCAAATCGCCGCAAAAAATTATCACTTTCGTTATAGTTTTCGCAGGAATATCATCAAACACTGCATCCGACCTTGGATACGTTCTGGTGATACCTATGGGTGGCCTGATTTACCACTCCTTAGGCAGGCATCCAATAGCCGGAATGGCGGCTGCGTTTGCCGGGGTTTCAGGTGGTTTCAGTGCCAACCTCATCATAGGTACCATCGACCCCTTGCTTGCAGGATTATCGACCGAAGCGGCCAGGATTATCGATCCGGATTATTACGTTTTGCCTACAGCAAATTATTATTTTATGGCTGTTTCCACATTCGTGATTGCTTTTTCAGGTACTTGGGTAAGTACCCGCTTTGTTGAGCCCCGTCTTGGAAAATATACAGGTGATGCCCCAAAAGAACCAATCGAAAAACTATCTATGAAAGAAAGAAAAGGGTTGAGGTGGGTAGGTATTACGGGAATAATATGGCTTGCCATATTGATTGTCGGGCTTGCACTTGAAAATGGGTTCCTGAGAGGACCTGAAAACTCGATACTACGCTCGCCGGTGCTGAAGGGATTCATTGGTTTATTGTTCCTGATAGCTGCATCACTTGGCATTGTATATGGTTTTATCACTGGAAAGTTTAAAAACGATTCAGATGTTATCAAAGGAATGGTCGGTAATTTCAAAACTCTGGCCACTTTTCTGGTACTGGTATTTTTTGCAGCACAGTTTGTTGCCTATTTCAGGTGGAGCAATCTTGGGCTCATCATTGCAATTAATGGGGCACGCTTTCTGCAAGATATGGATATTGGCATGATCCCTCTATTGATTATGTTTGTCATACTCTCCGCTTTTATCAATCTTTTTATGGGAAGCGCTTCAGCAAAATGGGCTATTCTTGGTCCGGTATTTATTCCTATGTTTATGCTACTGGGGTATTCCCCCGAACTTTCGCAGGCAGTTTACAGGGTGGGCGACAGTGTAACCAATATTATTTCGCCTATGATGAGTTTTTTCGCATTAATTCTGGTTTATCTCGAAAAATATGATCCTAAAGCCGGTATCGGAACCCTGATTTCGACCATGATCCCCTATACCATTGTTTTCTTCATTTCATGGTCGTTATTACTGATTGCCTGGACTCTGATTGGCTTACCTTTGGGTCCCGGGGCCGGAATTTATTACGGAGGTTAAAAACTTGTCGCATACCATTTATATATTATTTTATCGTGTTTTTATTCGAGTTGCCTGTTAATAAATTATTACTATTTTTGGGCACCTTTGGAAAAACCATTTTTCAAAAGTCAATTTATTATTAAAAACCAACAATAAGATGAAAGTTTATAAATCAGAACAAATTCGCAACATTGCCCTGATCGGAAACGCCGGCAGTGGAAAAACCACCCTCGCAGAAGCCATGCTGCTGGAGGGTGGAGTAATTAACCGCCGGGGTGAAGTAACTTCGAAGAATACCGTATCGGACCATACCCCAATTGAGCAGGAATATGGCAACTCGGTGTATTCATCGGTATTATATGCTGAGTATAAAGACAAAAAAATCAATATCCTGGACACTCCAGGTATGGATGACCTGAATGGACATGTGGTATCATCTCTCGAGGTAGCTGACCTTGCCCTGATGCTGATCAACACATCGAACGGGGTTGAAGCCGGTACCGAAGCAGCCGGACGCCATGCTGAGTCAAAAAACACTCCGATGATGTTTGTATTCAACGAACTGGACCACGAGAATGCCAACTTCGATGCGGCTGTCGATCAGGTTAAAAGCAGTTTCGGGAATAAGGTAACCATTGTTCAGTACCCGGTTGAAACAGGCCCCGGATTCGATTCCATCATCGATGTACTGAAAATGAAAATGTACAAATACAGTAAAGATGGTGGCCAACCTCAGATTCTCGATATTCCGGAATCGGAAAAAGACAAAGCCGAAGAACTGCAGAATGCTTTGATCGAAATGGCAGCAGAAAATGAAGAATCATTAATGGAGCTTTATTTTGAGCAGGGTTCATTATCGGAGGATGATATCCGCAAGGGCATGCGAATTGGAATTGTCAAGCGGGATCTTTTTCCGGTTTTCTGTACTTGCGCAAAGAAAAATATTGGGGTTAATCGCCTTATGGAATTTATTGCAAATGTGGGACCAGCCCCGTCAGACCTTCCTCAAAGAGCAATCGTGTCGGGGAAAGAGGTTGCCATGAACGAAAATGAACCACCTAGTCTGTTTGTATTCAAAACATCAATTGAATCGCATGTGGGTGAAATTACGTATTTCAAAGTAATGTCAGGTAAGCTCGCCGAAAGTATCGACCTTGTAAACGCCAGCAACAGTTCAAAGGAAAGATTATCGCAGTTGTTTGTTTCGGCAGGAAAAAACCGTGTGAAGGTACCCGAAATGGTGGCTGGAGATATTGGCTGTAGCGTAAAACTGAAAGACACGAAATACAATCATACCCTTTCGGGCAAAGAAGCTGCCACTAAGTTTGTACCCATGGTGTTCACGAATCCCCGACACAGGGTTGCTGTCAAAGCAGTAAGCGAAACCGATGATGAAAAAGTAGGTGAAGTACTCAACCGCATCAAGTTTGAAGATCCATCCTATGTTATTGAATACTCCAAAGAGTTACGTCAGTTAATCGTTCATAACCAGGGCGAATACCATATGAACATCCTGAAATGGTATTTCGATAACGTATATAAAATCGACGTCAATTTTAATGAGCCGCGTATTCCCTATCGCGAAACCATTACCAAAGCAGCCCAGTCCGACTATCGTCACAAAAAACAATCGGGCGGTGCAGGCCAGTTTGGCGAAGTACACATGATTATTGAACCATTCGAGGAAGGTGTAACCCCGAAAGGAGCATTTGTACTGGATGGAAAAGAATATAAGTTATCCGTTCGTGATGTGCAGGAACATAACCTATCATGGGGTGGAAAACTGATTTATGTGAACTGTATTGTAGGTGGATCGATTGATGCCCGTTTTATGCCAGCCATTCTGAAAGGGATAATGGAAAAAATGGAACAGGGTCCGCTTACCGGATCTTATGCGCGCGATATTATTGTGTATGTTTATGACGGAAAGATGCATCCGGTTGACTCCAACGAAATCTCTTTCAAACTTGCAGGACGTAATGCATTCAGTATGGCTTTCAAGAAATCGAACCCAAAAATCCTTGAGCCGATTTACGATCTTGAAGTTTGGGTACCTTCCGACAGGATGGGAGATGTAATGAGCGACCTGCAGGGACGCCGTACGTTAATTATGGGCATGGGTTCCGAGAAAGGATTTGAAAAAATTACAGCCCGCGTTCCACTGAAAGAGATGAACAAATATGCCACTTCGCTTAGTTCGGTAACTGGTGGACGTGGTTTGTTCAAAATGGCGTTCAACACATACGAAAAAGTACCTGCCGATGTTCAGGAGGAGTTGCTTAAAGCATACGAAGCTGAACAGGAAGAAGAATAGAAAATTTTTTCTAATCCATTTTCTATAAAACTAGACATCATAAAGCTCTGGTCCGCGAGGCCCGGGGCTTTTTTAATATCAGAGAGTCTGAAAATTAAAAGATCAGAAGATTATAGGATTAGAAAGGATATGAAAAAGAGTTTAGTCTTTACCGCGGAACAGGTGCACAAATCCCCTCTTCCATCGTTTTTTACCATCACGTCCAATACCTTCAACTACATAATAATAAACACCCGGACTGGCATCTCTTCCGCCAATCAGTCCATCCCATGCCGAAACGGACCAGGTATTTTCAAAGCCAAGGACATTTTTGTTTTCATACACATGAACAGTCCTTCCCCATCGGTTGAATATTGAAATCTTAACCTCTTTCATCGACCAGAACTTTACGACAAAATTATCGTTGGTTCCATCGCCATTTGGTGTAAAAACATTGGGAGCTGCAATATATGAAGTATCAACAACAATATAATTTTCGAGATAAACCGTATCGGTACATGTCCAGAACTGTGATGTTTTTTTTGAAACCAATTTTACCATGTAATATCCGGAATTTTCAAACGTATAAACAGGGCTGAAATCGAATGCTTTGAATTTGATGCTGTCAATAGGCTGTGAACCTCCCTGCGACAATCTTTTAATTTCATCCAGGTCTTTGAAAAAAAACCATTCATAGCCATTGGTATCTCCATTCTCGGAATTATTGCTGAAAGTAACTGTCAGCGGAGCTTCACCTTCCATCGGGTTGGCTGAAAAACTTGCTTTGGTTACAATTGAAAAATACGTGATTGTTGCTGTGGCAATGCAACCAATCCTATCTGAAACTGTCAACCTGTATTCTGTATCTTTTGTAGGGGGCTCATATATAAATGCGGAAGCAAACCTCGATACAATTTTCTCTCCTTCTCTCCATTCAAAAGTCGGAGCAATATTAATTCCAATGGGTGCTCCTGTCGAAAGATCATAATAATTGATTTGAGCCTGTTCAAACGTGCTATGAAGGCTAAAGAAATCACAAGTGCTTTCTCCAACCATTGCTTCAAAAGTCCTCCAGAAATTAAAAACCCATGCCCTGAAAACCTGTTGGCCAGTTTCCGAAACAATACTAACCCTGTAGCCACCATCCTCGAGATTTATTACCGACGACTGATTGGAATTTGAAATTTCACTGAAAAACACTTCAAATATCCCGGTTGCCGGATTAAACCGTTCCCAATTGAAATTTTTTTCCCCTTCGAGGTTTGACATAACCGACAATGCAGCAATGTTTTTACCTGGTGCAGTGCAGAAAAAGAATATGGGATCGTTTTGAGGAAAAGATGGATAGTTCGTCATCTCGGTTCCCGAAGATCCAAGAGCTGAAATCTGACCTGAAACACTTCCGGAAAACAGAAGAAAAGCTATAAAAGCAATCAATATCCAATACCTTTTATTCACAATCACAGACTGTAATATTTTTAGTTTACAATATTAACGTATAAAATCGATTTAATTGCCCCGCAAAGATAAAAATTCGGGAAACACCTGTTGATAAAAACCCCTTCATGTTTGGTTGTTAATTTTGTTTGGCTATCATCACTTTTGTATTTTTGCATGCTCACACTTTTAAAAATCCAGTGTTTGATTATTTAGAGAACCTTAACAGAGCCCAGAAAGAGGCAGTAATCCGAACCGAAGGGCCATCGCTTATAATTGCCGGTGCCGGTTCGGGGAAGACACGTGTCCTGACCTATAGGATTGCCCATTTATTGAAACAAGGGACCAGGCCCTCGACAATCCTCGCTCTTACCTTTACCAATAAGGCTGCCCGTGAAATGAAGGAGCGTATCGCAGCTGTGGTTGGCCCAAACCTGTCAAGGCATCTTTGGATGGGAACGTTCCATTCCATATTCGCCCGTATTCTCAGGTTCGAACATGAAGCATTGGGTTTTCCGTCCGATTTTACGATTTACGATGCATCAGACTCAAAAAACCTCATCAAAACAGTTATAAAAGACTTTCAACTCGATGATAAGATTTATAAACCCGGTGTTGTGACAAGCCGTATTTCAATGGCGAAAAACAACCTTATTACGCCGCAGGTTTATGCCGAAACACACGAAATAAAAGAGTTTGACCGAAGTATTCAAATGCCCCGCATCAGTGAAATATACCGCGAATATGTGAAACGTTGCAAATTGAGCAACGCTATGGACTTCGATGATCTTTTACTGAAAACCAATATCTTGTTTCGCGACCATACCGCAATCCTTGATAAATACCAGCAAAAATTTGATTATGTGCTGGTTGATGAATATCAGGACACAAACTACGCCCAATACCTGATCATAAAAAAACTGGCAGAGATACATCACAATATTTGTGTAGTGGGCGATGATGCACAAAGTATATATTCTTTCAGGGGTGCCAGAATTGAAAATATTCTTAATTTTCAGAAAGATTATCCCGAACACCGGATTTTCAAACTTGAACAGAACTACCGTTCGACACAAAATATTGTCAATGCGGCCAATAGTGTTATTGCACACAACCAACTACAATTGCGCAAATCGGTTTTTTCGGAAAAGGAAATCGGCCTACGCTTGAAACTCATTGAATCGCTTACCGATAATGAAGAGGGATATGTTGTTGCCCATACTATTGCTGAAACACTATTACGTGACCATTTCCAATATTCAGATTTTGCCATTTTATACCGTACCAACGCACAATCGAGGATTTTTGAGGAAGCTTTACGCAAAAGAAACATTCCCTATAAAATTTACGGCGGACTATCTTTCTATCAACGAAAGGAAATTAAGGACCTTCTGGCTTATTTCAGGATAATAATAAACCCTTCCGACAATGAAGCTTTAAAAAGAATCATCAATTATCCTGCAAGGGGAATTGGCCAGACTACCCTGGCAAAAATTGAAAAATCAGCCCTCGATGAAGGTACCGATATGTACAGAATAATTATCTGTCTTCCTGAACACAATCCGGCAGGATTAAACAAGGGTACTATCGAAAAATTGAAGCTATTTCAGGGTACAATAGAAGAATTCAGAAAAGATTCAGTTCAGATGGAAGCATTTGAGCTTGCACGGAAAGTAGCCCAACAAACCGGAATCCTCAAGGATTTGTACCATGACCAATCGCCCGAAGGGGTAAGCCGTTACCAGAACATTGAAGAAATGTTAAACGCTATTCAGGAATTTACTGTTTCGACGCGCGAAGAGGGCAGATCCGGGCAACTAGGCGATTACCTTCAGGATGTTGCTCTTCTCACCGACCAGGATAATGAAAAGGAAGAAGACCGGAATAAAGTTACGCTGATGACGGTTCATTCAGCAAAGGGACTCGAATTTAAGAATGTTTTTGTGGTTGGACTTGAAGAAAATCTTTTCCCTAGTAACCAGTCGGGGGCTCCGTTTATATCAAAAGAAGCCCTCGAAGAAGAACGAAGGCTTTTTTATGTGGCCATTACCCGGGCCGAGAAACAGGTTTTCCTTTCTTATTCCGGTCAACGGGATAAATGGGGTAAACTCGAATTTTGCAGGCCAAGTTCATTTATCGCAGAAATTGATCCGGCATATCTCGAACAAAATTTCGCTCCAGACTCAGGTGTTACCTGGAATGACCATCCGAATTTATGGAAAAACCAACTCAGAAACCACGAACGTAATTCAACCGTTTCGCCAAAACCCATATCACCATTTTTGAAAAATAATCTGGCCCAGAAGATTACAAGGATAAACGAAACTGCCAGAAAGGCTATTGATTATAAAGGCAATGATCCTTCTGAAATAATTCCGGGCATGAAAGTAGAGCATCAAAGGTTCGGGATTGGTAAAGTATTACAGATCGAAGGTGCTGCTCCTGATATTAAGGCTACCATATTTTTCCACAATGCCGGACAAAAACAACTTTTACTAAGATTTGCCAAATTAAAAATAATAGGTTGACTCAAATGCCATAAAAATCACTACTTGACCGGAAATCTCTTATATTTGTTGCATTAATACTGTAAATCACTACCTTTGTGGGCGTTGAGCCCACGCAAAGTAACGTAAATAATTCGAATATGAAAGCTTTTTCAAAAGACTATAATACCAGCCGGAAAAAACTGGCATTACCTGAATATGGTCGTAACGTGCAGAACATGGTTGACCTGCTGTTAATGATCGAAGACCGTGAAACCCGAAACCAGGCTGCCAAAACAATAGTTGATATGATGGGAAATTTACACCCCTATCTCAGGGATGTACCCGACTTTAAGCATAAACTTTGGGATCATCTGGCCATCATGGCCGATTTCAAACTGGATATCGACTATCCCTATGACCCTCCATCGAAGGAGATATTAACCGAAAAACCAAAACGTGTTCCATATCTGCAAAGTAATCTGAAGTACCGGTATTATGGAAAAACTATAGAACTGATGATTAAGAAAGCTATGGAATATGAAAACGGACCCGAAAAAGATATCCTGATTTATCAGATTGCCAACCACATGAAAAAATCGTATCTGTCATGGAACAAGGATTCGGTTGACGATGCATTAATTTTCGAGGATTTATCAAACATGTCACGTGGGTTGCTGAAAACCAATGGTATTGAACTTGCTGATGTAAAAGTAACCCCTGCAAAACAGCAGCAATACCAAAAACAAAAGAGCCAGAAAAAGGGGAACCAGAAAAAACACCATTAAAACCCATGGCAACATTTTCGGTTGAAGGCGGTCACAAACTTTCTGGTATCCTTGAACCACAAGGAGCTAAAAACGAAGCCTTACAGGTTATTTGTGCCACATTACTAACCAAAAGTGATATTATTATCCGGAATATTCCTGAAATCAGGGATGTGCTGATCCTTATCGAGCTATTGAAATCAATAGGGGTTTCGGTTCACTGTCTGAAAAAAGGGGAATATATATTCAATGCTGCGGGTGTCATTCCCAACCTATTGAAACTTCCCGATTTTTATGGAAAAGCTGCTGCACTGAGAGGGTCAATCATGATTGTGGGGCCGCTGCTGGCCCGCTTTGGAATTGGGTTCATCCCACAGCCCGGAGGAGATAAAATCGGCCGTCGAAGGGTCGATACACATTTTCTGGGCTTTGAAAAGCTTGGCGCTCAGTTCACCTTCGATCAGGAAAAAAAATGCTTCGAGGTAAAAGCTGAAAAACTTTCAGGATCATATTTGCTCCTCGATGAAGCATCGGTTACCGGTACTGCAAACATTATTATGGCCGCTTCCCTTGCCGTGGGAACAACAACCATTTACAACGCTGCCTGTGAACCTTACATTCAGCAACTTTGCAAAATGCTTGTTGCGATGGGGGCAAATATCAGTGGGATAGGTTCAAACCTTCTTACCATTACAGGGGTATCTGAGTTGTCGGGCTGTACGCACACCATTTTACCAGACATGATTGAAGTAGGAAGTTTTATCGGCCTTGCTGCAATGACAGCTTCGGATATCACCATAAAAAATGCAGGCATAACACACCTCGGGATTATTCCTGAAAGTTTCAGGAGACTTGGAATTAAAATGAACCTGATAGGCGACGATATCCATATTCCGGAAAATGACCACTATGAAATTGAAAGTTATATCGATGGGTCGATCATGACCATTGCCGATGCACCCTGGCCAGGCCTTACCCCTGACTTGTTAAGTGTTTTCCTCGTGGTGGCAACCCAGGCCAAAGGCAGTGCGCTGATTCACCAGAAAATGTTCGAAAGCCGTTTGTTCTTTGTTGACAAACTCATTGACATGGGCGCTCAAATTATATTATGTGATCCACACAGGGCCACCGTTATTGGACAAAACCGCGAACATCCGTTAAGGGCTACCCGTATGACATCGCCCGACATCAGGGCAGGGATTGCATTGCTGATTGCAGCCATGTCGGCTAAAGGTACCAGTATAATTGACAACATTGATCAGATTGACCGGGGTTATGAGCTTATTGATCAGAGGCTGAACAATATCGGTGCAAAAATCAGCCGTTTGTAAAATTTGAGAAAACCAAAACACTCAAAAAATGTTTATTTTAGCAGATATATAATCATGATACAAATGAAGAAGACATTATTATTCTTTGTGGCATCTGCGCTCTTAATTGGAATGGTTCACGCACAGCCAGCAAAACCCGAACTTGGGACCGCAATAGGGCAAATGGCTCCCGAAATTATTGAAAAATCTAATAACGGAAAAACCATCAAACTTTCAGATACAAAAGGGAAATTGGTTTTAATTGACTTCTGGGCATCTTGGTGCGGCCCCTGCCGCCACGAAAATCCTGTTGTGGTTGCTGCTTACAATAAATTCAAAGACAAAAAGTTTGTCAACGGGAAGGGATTCATTGTATTTAATGTTTCACTCGACAGGGACGAAGCAGCATGGAAAAAAGGAATCGAAACCGATCGGCTTGATTGGCCTTACCATGTGAGCGACCTTAAAGGATGGTACAGCAAACATGCTGCTATTTATGGTGTCCGCTCTATCCCATCAAACTTTTTAATTGACGGGAATGGGATAATCATAGCAAAAGACCTCAGAGGACCAGCATTGGAAGCTGTCCTTGAAAAATATGTCAGGTAAATTTTCTTAATGCTGAAATATATTCTGACCGGATTTCGGATATAAATCAGGGGTCATTCATTCAATTTGACATCTTTTCAAATTTACAAGATGTCAAATTGTCTTTTTTTGTTGAATGGCAATGTTTTTGAAATGCATTTTGCTCAAACCATAAAAGGATTCAGAAATGACAGACGAAAAAATAAAAACAGAATCAAAAAATACTGAAAAAGAGATAATTACTGAAGACCAGGCGAAAGTTGAAAATTCAGGTTTGCTGCATGACAAATCATCGGAAAAGGACGAAAGCCATAAATCAAAAGTGGGGAAAAAATTAAAAAAAGATAAAAACACGGAAATTATTGAAGAGCTCGGAATAAAGCTGGCAGAAATTAACGACAGGTATCTCAGGCTGCAGGCTGAGTTTGATAATTTCAGAAAGCGGACATTAAAAGAAAAAGCAGAACTTATCAAATCGGGGGGCGAATCGGTTTTAACCAATATACTACCAATTATTGACGATTTCGACCGGGCTTTAAGCACTATGACCGATGTTCCGGAAGATGATCCCGCCAAAATTGGTTTTATGTTGATTTATAACAAGTTCAAAGATTTTCTTAAAGCAAACCAGGTTACCGAAATTGATGCTATCGGAAAAGAATTTGATGTTGAAATGCACGATGCCATCACTAAAATAACTGCTCCATCGGAAGATCTGAAAGGGAAGGTGGTTGATGTAGTACAAAAAGGATATCTGCTCAATGGTAAGGTTATCCGTTATGCAAAAGTTGTAATTGGCGATTAATCTGTTCAGAATGACCAAAAGAGATTTTTACGAAATACTTGAAGTAAACAAGAATGCCACATCTGAGGAAATTAAAAAAGCCTACAGGAAAAAGGCTATTCAGTATCACCCCGACAAAAATCCTGGCAATAAAGAAGCTGAAGAAAAGTTTAAGGAAGCTGCCGAAGCTTATGAGGTTCTGAGCAATCCGGAGAAAAAACAGCGGTACGACCAGTTTGGCCATGCCGGCGTAGGAGGATCGGGGGGATTTAGTGGCGGTGGAATGTCGATGGACGATATTTTCTCGATGTTCGGCGATGTATTTGGCGATGCTTTCGGAGGATTTGGGGGATTCGGTGGATTCGGAAGTGGCCGGGGTGGCCGTTCGCGCCGGGTTAACCGGGGATCTGATCTCAGGGTTAAAGTTAAGCTCTCCCTAAAGGAGATCGCAAATGGAGTGGAGAAAAAGATCAAGGTAAAGAAATATGTTGCCTGTACCCATTGCAGTGGAACAGGCACTAAAGACGGCTCATCATATTCAACTTGTAACAGCTGTCGGGGCACTGGCCATGTTACCCGAATTACACACACCCTTCTGGGGCAGATGCAGACCACTTCAACCTGTCCTGCATGCCAGGGCGAAGGACAAATGATTACCAACAAATGTGCTCATTGCAACGGAGAAGGAGTTTTCAGGGATGAAGAAGTAATTTCCATCAGGATACCGGCAGGGGTGGGCGAAGGTATGCAACTCAACATTTCGGGGAAAGGAAATACCGGTCGGAGAAGTGGCGTGAACGGAGATTTGCTGATACTCATCGAAGAAGAAGAACACCCAGAACTGATCAGGGACAACAATAACTTAATTTACAACCTCTATTTATCCTTTCCACAGATAACCCTCGGCACAACAGCCGAGATTCCAACCATCGACGGCAAAGTAAAGGTTAAAATTGAACCCGGTACACAACCCGAAAAAATCCTCAGGTTAAGGGGCAAAGGTCTTCCTGATGTGAACGGTTATGGCAAAGGAGATATTCTGGTGAAGGTTCATGTATGGATACCACAGAAACTAACTTCTGAAGAAAGAAAAACCCTGGAACGGTTGCAGGAATCAGCAAATTTCTCTTCGGGACCAACCGAACAGGAAAAAAGTTTCTTTGAAAAAATGAGGGATATCTTTTAATTTAGTTTTGTCAATCACAGGTATTTGTGAATGTTAGAAAAAATCGCAAATTTATACCTGAAATTTTAAACAATATGTTATGAAGAAACTGATAATTTTTGCTGCATTTTTTATAGTTGCGGGTCTAGCATCAGCCAATGAACTTGAAAAACTGGTGGGCACTTGGAAATATAATGTTGAATACGCCCCTGAGGGTTACGATAAAGGATTGATGGTATTTAACAAAGTTGAGGGAAAATTTACAGGTGAAGTAAAGCTTGAAGGATATTCAATTCCTGTTAAAAATCTTGTTTTTGAAGATGGTGAATACAAATTCGGCGTTGAAATTGATTACGGTTACATTCCCATCACAATTAAGATTGACGGAGATAAAATCACAGGAAAGGCCAGTACGCCCGAAGGCGATATGCCTATTAAAGGAGAGAAAATTAAACCGGAATAGAAGGTAATTTAATAAAACGAGGCTGTAACAAGTGTAACAGCCCCGTTTTATTTTATCGACCAACAACGGGTTTACATTGGCCTTGCAACCATGATCCCCGTAGTGGATTTACTGTTTTTTAAATATTCCACCAACGTTTCATTTGTTAAGACCACTTTCATTTCTTTCGAACTGGCATGGATCAGCCTTGTGCGTCCGTCTTTCCAGGCCACAAGCCCGACATGGGTCACATCGAGGCCGGCAATTGATGTGGTCAAGGCAACAATATCGCCATCGCGTAGCTGATTTTCAATTTCCTGAATGCTTTCTTTGGGAATATACCATACTGTTCTATCAGAGATTGCCGATTCGTGAACCTTTAAAAGTTCAATTAATCCCGGATTGGTTTTCAATACCTGGTAACTGTCAGGATGTTTGCTCATAAAATCAACTCTATTGGGATACATTACTTGAGCAATTTCGCCTGCAACCTCTTTAACAATTCCCTTTTCATTATTGTCGAAAATCCAGTCACTGAAATAGTGGAGCCTCGAAAGGTAGCCATCCCTGTGGCCCCTCCTGTAGCGGATTCTTTCCATCTCCGTTACAAACCCTTCAAAATCACGATTTCCTGATTTTATGGTCCGCGCCAGGGCAAGAACATTTTCGGCAAGGGTAGTACAATCCAACTCACGTAAATTGATCACTAATTTTTCATCAACACCGGTTTCAAGTGTATGGGCTACATAAGGTGTCCCCATAAATAATTCTGCAATTTTAATCATCAGGTCACCGGTTTCAGAATTTCGTTCGCCCGAAAACTGAACCAAAATCCGCCCGACAATTTCTTTATCTTCGGGCTTATAGAGAACTTGCCCGTTATTTTTAAATTTCTGGTTGGTATTGCCCTGGAATAAAAACAATGTGAGAAGAATCCCAAAGCCGAAAGTAAATGTTTTCATAAGGTAATAAATCTTTTTATACAATCTTGTCACGGTTACTTCCACCCTATTATTTTAAAGTTGAAGCCCTTCGAGAAGAAGGATATGCTTTTCAATACCATCGATAATTTCGCTTTTCAGAATAAATTCATCGGCAGTATGCGAACGGGCTGAATCGCCCGGGCCAATTTTAACCGACGGCCAGGGCATAATAGCCTGATCGGAAGTTGTTGGCGAGCCAAAACACCGTAAACCCAATTCTTCAGCCTTTACTACATAGGGATGTGAGTCAGGTATTCCTGAACTATTCAAACGGAATGAGCGAGGTTTCACATCAGATTGAATATATTTTGCAATTATTTCAAAAGCTTGTTGATTTGAATAATACTCGTTTGTGCGAACATCGACCACAAAATGACAAATGTCGGGGATAACATTGTGTTGACTTCCGGCTTCAATCTGAGTAACGGTAATTTTTACCGGGCCAAGCTTTTCTGAAACTTTTTCAAACGACAACCCTCTCAGCCTTACGATATCATCGAGCGCATTGTAGAGTGCATTTTCGCCCTCGTTGCGCGCTGCGTGACCCGATTTCCCTTTTGCATGGCAATCGAGAACAAGCAGTCCTTTCTCTGCAACGGCAAGATCCATACAGGTTGGTTCCCCAACTATGGCAAAATCAATATTCGGGAGCTCCGATTTAATGGATTCAAATCCGTCGATTCCGGAGTTTTCCTCTTCAGCTGTTGCTGCAAAAATCAAGTTGTAAGGCAAATCCTCCCGATTGTAAAAATGTATAAATACTGCCAACAGTGAAACAAGGGAGCCACCTGCATCATTACATCCAAGCCCTGTAATACGGTCGCCCTCATCGGTTGCTTCAAACGGATTATAAGTCCACCCTGCAGCCGGCTTTACGGTATCAATATGCGAATTAAGCAGAATCACAGGTTTTCCGGGATCAAAATACTGGTTTAGGCCCCACGTATTATTAAGTTTTTCTTTATAGATGACCTGTTTCCGTTTCAGAAAATTTCGGATTACAAGAGCGGCAGCATACTCGTTCCCGCTAATTGATGGGGTTTTTATAAGTTCCCTCAGAAGTTCGATATATTCAGTCATTGTTTTCTGAAATTTTACCACAAAGAAAGTTGATAAAATGAAACAAGCATGTAAAATATTTACACCTAAAGTGATGATTAAAATAAATGCAGGTTACAAACTATACTAAAAAAACAAACAATTTTAATAGTAAAAAAAAATTCTCCAATAACCGAAATGTAATGACATATCTATTGGATGAAATTGAAAGCAAAACGGTATCATCTGGATATAATCTTTAGGGTAAAATCCGGTGAGTCCCGACTAATTTAAACTATAATGGCAATCGGACAAAATGTTCTTTTCAAGGAGTCACCAATATCGATCGGGTGCCGGAGTTCGAAATTCCTTCCTTCAAAAGCATATTCAATCTGGACAGGGACTCACTGAGCTATAATTTCGTCGCACAGATTTCAATCCCTCGAAATTACTTTCCCTGATGATGACCTGTGGCGGTCATCGAGGCACCGGTAGCAACCCTGAGTTTCAAGATGTCCAAGGTGGTTAAGATAGGCGCTACTTTTAACCCTCATGCATGGGAAAATATTCCTGCTATAACCTTCTTTTACAGCATCAATAGCCTTTTCGAGGAATTCTGATTTTTCTTCAAGCACCTCAGGATACAAAAGTTCATAGTAATCTCTGATATGAATATTGACTGCGCAAAAGCCGAATCTTTGGATTCAAAATCCCGGGACAAAACCTGCATGATTGCCATTTTTATATCATGAATATCGTGTGAAATTTTTCCGGCGGCTATTGCATCATCGATAAAGCTCTGAGGAGGCAAGTAATTATGCGATGGCCTGTTGTGACAATCGATACAGTCCATTGCATTAATACCTTCATTTTCAACACTTTTGCTAAACTCACGCTCATTATCCAAATAAATTGTTACAAAGCTGGTAGGCAAATTGGTATATCAGACCCAAGGTAAGGATTCCAGGTCTTTTGACCTTGCCATGTATTCAATCCTTACATCGGAATCAAAATGCCAGTGTATCCCTTCCTGCAATCCGAATGTGTTATATATAGTGCTTGTTTCATCATAAGTTGTATGCCCATTCCGTATTTTCCTCGTCGCCAAGGTACGATCTTTACTCCTGATTTTACGGTCGTAAAATTTCTCAGGCCAATGGCATCTCTTGCAGGTTTCGCTGGCCGGCCTCAGGTTGTGGATTGGTGTTTCAATCGGTCGGGAATACTTATTGAACATAATTGAATATACCATGTACAGACCTGACAATTTACTTCTGACATACCAACTGGCACCACTCACAACATGACATTCGCGACATTTAACCCTTTCGTAGCTGATTGATGGTATGCAACATATTCAGATTCCAAAACCTAATGCCATAATTTAATGCAAAACTCAACCGCTTCGGTGTAATGGAAAGCTTCATAACTTCCAATTGTTGAAAGGATTACAAAAACCACTATTCTGGTCATGAAAATTGCTGCAGCATTTCTGATCTCCTTGTCGTTAAAGTCAATCAAAGACCAATCGGCTTTATTAACTGGTTCAATCCTTTGATTCACTATTTCCTGTGGATAACCATACCTACATGGATCATGATGAGACCCAAAACCAGGAAAACAGGAAGAATAATGTAGATGTATATTCCAATGTAGGTATTTCTCATGTCAAATACCATGTTCATCAGGAAAAGTACAACTATCATGGTCAGTCTCATCAGGGACAATCCTGCTCCCAAAAGGGGAATAACATTATTGCTGAATCGGGTAGTTTCAAATTGGGATGGTTTGATTTTCAACCCCATACGCGCAGGTTTTACCCAAATTGATTATGCCTCAGCTTGCTCTGCCTCCTTCACATCATGGGCATTGTGCCATCCACTAACAATACTTTTGTAATTTTGCCATGGAGTTTTACCGATTGATGCTGCATATATATGCACGATCAGAAATAAAAAGATGATAAAACCGAGTCCGGCATGTACCATTGCTGTCACAAAAACACCGTTGTAGCCATATATCTCTTCGATGATTAATTCCGGATATAACAACCCGATACCTGTAAAAGTGATCAATGGAAGGAAAAAATACATAATATAAAAATAGGAATACTTCTGGAGCGGATTAAATTTCCTTTTTTCAGACACAGGAAACGGAGGGTTTTCACCCTTGAAGTATCCGCTCACATAATATTGTGCCTGCCTGGCAATCCTTTTATGCCATCCCTTTATTTTCAGGCGATAGTAACGGCTATTGTAAAACACAATATTTCCGATGAAAAAGAAAATATAGCTTATCGAAACGAGTATCCCTGTAATGTTGTGCAGGTTTACTGCAAAATAAAAATCGATGAACGAACCATGGATTCCCCAATGCATGATAAAACCCGTAAGGATCAGAATAACAATTCCGAGTCCGTTAATAACATGCCAGACACGTAACCATAACGGGTATAGGTATATTTTCCTTGTTGTCATATCATTCTACTTTTTCAGGATAATTCGTACTGATGCATGGATAATTATTCCAATAATGGTTGCAATAAGTAACCCCACACTCAGGTATTTAAACAAAGGAACCTGGTTTGCCCCAATAATATAAGGTTGCTCCAGAAGGATAGAAGCGAAAACCCCATTGGCCTGCCTTGCCTGAATATTTTCATAACGGTATAAAGAAGCCTGAAGTAAGGAATTTGCCGAATGGCATTCAGAACAATTTTTAACAGCATGCTCTTTGGCGAGGATATTATGTGAAATGATCAGCTCGTTATCCACTTCGGTATGGCAATCGATGCACCTGACACTCCTGAAATGCAATTCATGATTGGGCAACCATGCATGTACTTCTTTGAATACCGGAAAATCATGTACCGAAGTTAAACGGTACCTGGCAGCATCGGTATGACAGGAAAGGCACATCTGGTTATCGGCCGATACAATATCTGAAACGTTGGTACTTGTGCGGGCAATTGTGCGGTAATAGTGCTGATTATGACATTTGTTGCAGGTAAAATGTTCCCCTCCCTTTTCGAAATGCACACTTTTCTGAAACTCTTCATCAATGCGGTCGAATTGATATTTTTCGTAATGTGGATCACCACCATGACAATCGATACAGGTCGCCAATGGTTCAAGTTTGAGTTCACGCAGGTGTGGATAGGTTTCGTAATCCATCGAATGACAATCGATACAGGCAAAAGTGCGATGAACACCTTGCAGGTAGAGCATTGTATCAATAATGTGGTAAGGGTTCATTAATCTTCGTTCTTCCTGTCCGGTCCAATCGTTAAACATGGTAAATGTTTGCCTGCTGTGGCAGTTCAAACACTCATGGTTGTCCGACCTCATAACCAGATCCTGTCCCTTAAGGATATGAAATGAACCGGTTATTAAAACATACAAAAGTATTGGAAGGAATCTTTTATTCATAAGGTGAGGAATAATAAAGGGCGTATATTCCTGAACATATACACTCTAAAAGTCAATAAAAATATTACTTCATAGTCCTGATGAGGTTTACTATAGCCCATCTTTCTTCCTCATCGGTAATTTTCTTTTCAAAATTTGGCATTTCGTCGCGCCCAATAAACGACTGGTAATAGATCTCCCCATCGGTTTGAGCCTGGAATTTCGCATCTTTAAAATTCCCTGGATGGGTTTTCAGACTGGCTGCTTTCGGACCATCGCCCAAACCCATGTTGCCATGACACGAACGGCAATGCTTTGCCCAGGCTGCTTTTCCCAAACGTTCGAGGCTTGCATCTCCTTTGTGAGGGTTCTTCTTGTTTTTATACTCAGCCGAGATATTCCACGGGCCGCCTTTTTTCTGTTCCTGCATGGGAACAAAGGATACAAGGATAGCTCCAATAAACAGGGAACAAATAATAAGAACCAGATTTTTTGTTTTCATGATGTAATCAACTTAAATGTTACTAAAAATTCCATAACCGCGTAATAACAAATCCGATTGCCAAACCTCCGTCTTTCCAGTTGTTCTGGTTGTACAGCATATTTTCCTGTGGAATTATGCTACTGCCCGAACCAATATACATTTGAAAAGCATGTGTACTTGTTGCAACTTCCCAACCAAAAGAGAGATTGGGGTATGGATGATTGATAAACTCGCGGTGTTCGGAAATATCTTTTATTTTTAAAGGAATATCGTAATTGAAAAGTATTGCACTTTGTGGCGAAAATTTAATCCTTCCAGCAAAATGTGCACCTACCTTATCGTGATCGATCCCTCTTTCAGTCAAATTATAGTGGGTAAAACTTGCCGCTGCCTGCAGGCTGAGCCAATCGTTAAACCTTCGGCCAATGATGAGCTGCGAAAAGTAGGAGATCCGTTGCGAAGGTCGATATGAATAAGTAGTGAGGGGATGGTAAGGATCGGATGAATGGTTATACCTCCTCGATTCGTATAACTCTTTGCTACGGCCATCAATGGCAAAATTTCCATATAAGGCAACTGAAACAGGCATGGTTTCTTCGCGGGTCTGTTCAAAAACAGTCCATTTCGCATTGAAATCATTATACATATTTTTCTTACTGATTCCCCACCCTACCTGCATGTTGCGCAATAATACATAGTTAAGGCCCAACCGGATATCATGGGCAGGTGCATATAATCCAAACAAATCGGAACGCCCATTCTCAATACTCCCGAATTTATGCTGTATAACAAATTCGAGCGTTTTTTCGGGATAGATAAAAGAGGTCTGGTTGTCGATAATTATTCCGCTTGACCAGGGTGACCTGACTGGTCGAGACTTTTGCCTTGCAGGCGTTGATTCGCTTTCGTCCTGCCCCATTGCGGAGGAAAGGATAAATAACCAGATAAATATGAAGGATATGATTTTATTCATAATTTCAGCAATTCGTTAAAGTTAGTTATTCTTAGCCCCTTGTTCAATCCATGCAAGTATAAGAGCAGCCTGTTGGGCGGTATATATTTTATGCCTGTGCGTCGTCGATGAAGGCGCCAGCACCTTATAAATTCCACTCTCGACAGGAGTTGACCGGTTAATATATTTTGCCGTATTAATCTGATTATAGGCATTGGCAGCTGTCAGGTCGGGAGGTGTTCCCCCTGAACGATGGCATGATGTACAATTGTTACCAGTGGTAAAAATCGGCACAATCTGACCGGCAAAACTGATTTCCACATCATTCGGGATATCGGGTACGTCTTCGGGCACTACCCAATCATAAATACATCCCGAAAGGAATGCAACCAAAAGTATTGGAATAATTAAACGCAATGACCTTTTCATAATCTGTCGAGCGCTTCGATTGAATTTCTGAGCAATGCTTTGGCATATGCCGGATTGTGAATTCCACCGCTATGGTCGCTGTAAAGCATACGGTAATTAAACAGTGCACCAGCAACAGCGATCGGATAGGTTCCTGGATTCGGTTCAAGCCCACCAGCGGCATTAGTTCTTAAAGCGCCCTTTTCAAGCAGTTTAACGCCTAATTGGTTAAACAGTGCATAGAATTCAGATTTCGATGCAGTTATGGCCTCTTTGGTTGTAATGTTGCTGTGGCATGATTTGCAGGCTTCTGGGCCTACTTTCCATGAGTGGCCTCCGGTTGTTCCGGTACCATCGTGCATGTGGCACGATGTGCAGGTTGCATTTTTCCGGTGTGCATGACTTCCAACTCCGGGTATGGCAGTTGATCCCTGAGCATGATGGTAACCCCATAGTCCTTCGAGCATAACTGCCTGGGTACCGTAATGAGGTCCGAAACGGAAGTTTGCCACTACAAAATTACCTTCGGCATTTGCAGCTGGCTTGGTTGAACGGGGTTGATGGCAGTTCACACAAATATTTGAATGGCCAAGATTAAGGGTGACTGTCTGGTCCATAAATAACTTAACAGGGGCTGTTGTGCGCAATGCATAATCCTGACCATCTTTTTTGAAATCGAAAGTTGAATGGGATGTATGACATGATACACACTTCAGTGCCGAGGCACTGGTTAATGCTGTGAAGGTTTTTGTTGAGGTATTTGTTAACGATTCGATAAACCCTTCGGACGAATGACAAGCAACACAATTTGCACCAGTTTGCTTATTAGGCATTGTACCGTGCGCTGAAACGGCAAACTGTGCTTCGGCCAGCGCTCTGGTGGTTTTATTATGGCAAGCAACACACGAAGCGGTTCCATCCAAACCATCTTTCCCATCTCTTCCGTTAACCCCATCTTTACCATCTGTTCCTGATAACCCCATCGGGCCTTCCTTGACACAGGAGGCTAAAATCATCATCCCTGCAAATAAGATGAGAATGAAAAATCGTACAAAATTCTTTGTTTCCATAACCAACTGATTAGGTTTAATAATATTCATAAAAATTCTATTCTTTAGTTCATACAATTGTCGAATTCAAAAATAGGTTTATGAAATTACAACACCTACAATTACAGGATGATATATTGAAATGATTTGGAAAATTTATATCAAATATAGTATAGATAAATAATAAATAAATAATTGATTTATATCAATTATCCATTCTTGCTGATTGAAATAAGTGCCTCTTCATCAATGACTTCCAAATATTTTCCGTCGAGCCTGATCAGGTTGGAAGCTTTGAATTCGGTTAAAATCCGGACAAAACTCTCTTTTGTCATGGCCGACATTTCTGCCAGTTCCTGACGGCTAAATGGAACTATAAAGGGGTTACTGCGAAATATTGAATTTTTTAAATACAAGATTGTATCAGAAACCCGTCCAGGCATATATTTCATAGTGAGACATACCAAAGTATTAAACATATGGTGAAACATTTCGTGATATTGTTCCATCAAAGCCAAAGCAAAACCATTATTGCCCGAAAAAAGTTCCAAAACTTTTTCAGAATTGATAAAACAGCATTCAACATCAGTTACTGCGGCAACAGTAAATGGCCGTAAACTTTCGCTCATCAGAACCCCCGAGGTTATTATCCCGGTATCTTTTATAATTTTCAGGATGAGGTTTTTGTCTTTCGTTCCTTCAACATAAACCTTCGCAATTCCTTTTCGCAGGCAAACAATATTTGACGAAACAGTATTTTGTTTCAGAATGGTTTCACCTCGTTTGAAACGGACATTATACTTGCTCCCCACCAGAAATTCAAGTTCAGGTTTCGATAAACGTTTAAATAAAGATCCGCCATCATTCCCGAAACAGGAAACACAACAATCATCTTTACAAAACAGACATTTTTTCTCGGCAAAATCATCTTGACCGACTATTTTATCCGTTGTATATATCAAATTTTATCCTATTAATCAATTAATAATTCGTTTGACTTCGTAAATATATATAAATCTAACAGCAATAAAATAATTTCGTACCGAAAAATATTCAATTAAATTTTATGAATTGCCGGGTAAAATTTATTTGAATGTTCTTTTCGGAAAAAATCCAGGATACATGAATGAACAAGGGCTACAATAATCTTATCTACTTTTATTTTATTTATTTCCGGATATTTCTCAAAGCTTTGAAAAAATTAAATGATTCGCGTTTTACAGGATCGAAATAATAATAGGCTGTTGCTATTCTGCATATATCCTTAATCTGATGATATAAATCTTCAAGTTTTTTCTGGCCTTCGGAATCAACCAGTTCGGGATCGGTAATTATTTCGAAGCATTGCCTGAAAGCATCGAGCGAATGTGCAGTTTCAATCACCCTTTTGATCACATTCACATCGAGCGCATGCTCTGTTATTTTTGCAATGGTATCGGGCGTAATATTCCCGGCAAAAGCTTTAATAAAATGGTATATGCTTACATGATCTCCATTTTTTGCATCGCTGAAATATTGCTTATAACCGGTCATTTGAAAGAAATCTTTCTGAAACTCTTTATCGTTTTTGAAATCGACTTTCACACTTGCCCGTATTATTGCCAGATCGGTAAGTGAAGAAATCATTAGTTCGCGCCATTTGTTTATTTTATCGGGGTGCAAATGTTTTATTTCATCCGAAAAATGTTTTTCATGAATCGATGCAACGTCTATTTTTAAAGAATCGGCATAGCCTACACTCCAATTTCTTCTCAAATGTGCCAGTTCATATATATTTTCGGCAAAAGCATTTGCGATTGACCTGCATGCAAGCAGGGTTGCAGCACTGGCAAGGCATTGATTTTTTGATTGCATAATGTTATTTTTAACTGGTTTTTTTCAGAATTATTTTTACCGAAAAATATATATAAAAACCGCATAATTTATGCTGCACAACCACTTTTTCTATGTTATTCAACTATGTTTTACAACAATTTTCTTCAAGAATTATTTTTCCCGAAAAAAGTTATCAAATTATATATCGGTTATTTATGCCTATTGCGTAATTCCCTAGCCAGATGTTCGATACGGTAACCTTTATACGAAAGCAACACCATTAGATGATACAGAAGGTCGGCTCCTTCATAAATAAAATTGATATCATCATCGGCCATTGCACCAATAATTGTTTCAACTGCTTCTTCACCAATTTTCTGAGATATTTTTCTGGTTCCTCCTTTAAAAAGCGAAGTAGTGTATGATCCTTCAGGCATCACTTTCCTCCTTTCATCAATTACATCCTGTAGATATTCAAGAAAATTGAGTTCATTTTCCTCGTTGGTTTCCGACCAGCATGTATCATCACCAGTATGGCAGACCGGTCCAACAGGATTGACTTTTATTAACAGTGAATCGTTATCACAATCGGCCATTATGGTGACTACTTCAAGAAAATTTCCGCTTTCTTCCCCTTTGGTCCAGAGGCGGTTTTTACTTCGGCTGAAAAATGTAACCCTACCGGTTTTTTCAGTAATTTCAAATGCTTCATGGTTCATAAAACCCACCATCAGGACAACCCGCGTTGTGTTGTCCTGGATTATTGCCGGCACCAGTCCGTTCAGTTTTGAGAAATCAAGTTTTTCCATAATCAAAAATCTGTAAAGTCACAAAATTGATACATATCAACGGACAATAATTCCCTTTCTCCGCAAAAAAATTTTTAAGTCCTGAATTGCAATCTCTTTGAAATGAAATATACTGGCAGCCAATCCTGCATCGGCCTTTCCTTTTGTAAAAACTTCAGCAAAATGTTCCATATTACCAGCACCACCCGATGCGATAACCGGAATCCTGAGCATTTCAGACAATTTCGCCAGTTCATTGCAGGCAAATCCGTTTTTTGTACCATCGTGGTTCATCGAAGTAAACAATATTTCGCCAGCACCCCTTTCTTGTCCCTCTTTTGCCCATGAAAACAACTCCTTATCAGTAGGTATCCGACCACCATTAACAGTAACAGTCCAGTGTCCGTTTTCGTCGCCCCGGGCATCAATGGCAAGCACCACAAACTGGCTACCGAAATTGATCGAAAGTTCATCAATGAGATTTGGATTACGAACTGCCGATGAATTAATACTGATCTTATCGGCGCCAGCATTTAACAGGGAACCAGCATCGGCCATTTCGCTTATTCCACCACCCACGGTGAATGGTATATTTATATCACGGGCAATCCGTTTGACAAGGTCAACTATTGTTTTGCGTCCTTCGTGGGTAGCAGTAATGTCGAGGAACACCAGTTCATCCGCACCCTGTTCGGCATAAAGTGCGCCAAGTTCAACCGGATCACCAACTTTCCGGATATTAATAAAATTGACCCCTTTAACGGTTTGACCATCTTTAATATCGAGGCATGGTATTATTCGTTTTGCAAGCATACATTTCTGATTTATTAGCTGGTAATCATGAAATTACCTGTCAATTGAAAATTATCGAAGTTAATGAGAATAACGTTCCTTATAAATTATATTCAGCTTTGACATTACCGTCTTCTTGTACGTCGCTGAAACAGTAAATTTATTTTGTGCAACTAAAATTTCCATTCCTGTTTATAACCTAAATAATTTATGTATTGCCCTAATCACCTTATTTGGTTATAGTTTTTGCTATCATTCAAGTACAAATCTTTCCAACTCTTTTAGCCTTATTTTACCTTCATAAATGGCTTTCCCGATTATAACCGCAGGAACATTCATGCCAGCAAGTTTAAGTATATCGTTCATTCCTGATATTCCTCCGCTGGCAACAAGATATAATTTTGGAAAATTTTCGAGAATCTGTTGAAAAAGATCAAACGAAGGCCCCTGTAACATGCCATCTTTGCTAATGTCGGTCGAAATTACCTTAGATATTCCCTTGTCCACGAACGATTTGATGAATTGGATTATTTCGAGGGATGATTCTTCCTGCCAGCCGCTAATTGAAATTTTGCAATCTTTGGCATCGGCTCCCAACATAATCTTTTCGGATCCGTATTCTTCAATCCACCGGATAAAAACATCGGGTTCTTTTACCGCGATACTCCCACCTGTAATCATAGAGGCTCCACATTCGAAGGCAACTTTTAGGTCGTCATCGCTTTTAAGGCCACCTCCAAAATCAATAATCAAACTGGTTTTTGAAGCGATAGTTTCCAGTACTTTATAATTTATTATCTGCTTTGCTTTAGCGCCATCAAGGTCAACCAGGTGCAAACGATTCAATCCGGCATCCTGAAACATAAGAGCTACTTCCAGGGGGGTTTCGCTATACACAGTTTTCTGGTTATAATCGCCCTGTTTTAGCCTCACGCATTTGCCCCCGATGATATCAATGGCTGGAATAATTTCTATTTTCGGCATTACAAACCCTCCAATATCATTTTCAGAACGGCCTGAGCAGACCATTCTCGGTTTGCAGCTTCCTGAATTACGACCGAAGCAGGGCTGTCTAAAACTTCATCGGATACAATCATATTGCGCCGCACCGGAAGGCAATGCATAAAACGCGCATTATTGGTGAGAGCCATTTTGGCTGAATCGACTGTCCAATTCATATCTTTACTGATTACCTGCCCATAATGTGTGTATGATGCCCAGTTTTTAGCATATATAAAATCGGCTCCAGCGAAAGCTTTGTCCTGATTATACTCAACCTTTATGTTACCCACAAATTCGGGGGCCAGTTCATACCCTTCGGGATGCGTAATAACCAGGTCGTAATCAGCCTTGCTCATCCATTCGATAAACGAATTGGGAACTGCTTGTGGCAATGCCCGCGGATGAGGCGCCCAGGTTAATACGACCTTTGGACGGGGTTTGGTTTTTAATTCCTCGATGGTCATCAGGTCGGCAAAACTTTGCAATGGATGGCGTGTTGCCGCTTCCATGCTCACCACCGGAACTCCTGCATATTCGATAAACTGGTTCAGGATTTTTTCCTGATAATCATCGTCGCGTTTCTCGAATTTTGCAAACGACCGAACACCAATTATATCACAATACTCGCCAATAACCGGAATTGCTTCCCGCAAGTGTTCCGGTTTGTCGCCATCCATCACAACACCCAATTCCGATTCCATTTTCCAGCCTTCCTCATTTACGTTTAGCACCAAAGTATTCATTCCGAGGTTCATGGCAGCCTTTTGGGTGCTTAACCGGGTCCTCAAGCTTGAATTGAAAAACAGGAGCACCATGGTCTTATTTTTCCCTAAATGGCTGTATGCAAATGGGCTCTTTTTTATATCAAATGCTACTTTGAGTGCTTCGTTTAAGTCCGGGATATCGTTTACTGAAGTGAAATGCCTCATTGTTTATATTTTTTGATGGATGATTGATTATTTTAAAGGATACTTTAAATAATGAACTGTTTTTATGATTTCCAATACTCAAATCTTCTAAACCAGCCTAACCTGCCCCTCTCCTTCGATTACCCACTTGTAACTAGTAAGTTCTTCAAGAGCCATAGGCCCCCGGGAGTGAAGTTTCTGGGTGCTTATTCCAATTTCGGCCCCCAACCCGAATTGAGCCCCATCGGTAAATGCAGTTGAAACATTATGATACACCGCCGCAGCATCGACCATTTTAATAAATGTATTTACCGCATCACAATTTTCAGAAATTATGGCTTCGCTGTGTTTTGAACTATAACGGGCTATATGATCGAGGGCTTCCTCTAAAGAACTTACCGTTTTCACGGCCATCTTAAGGGAAAGAAATTCAGTTCCAAAAGAATCATCGTTGGCCGGATTCAACAAATTGGCAGGGTAAGATTTCGATAATATTTTAAAGGCATCTTCATCGGCATAAATAACCACCTCTTTTTCAGCAAGTTTTTCAGTGAGTAACGGCAAATCGCTTAATCGGTTACGGTGGATTAAAAGGCAATCGAGTGCATTACAAACCGATGGGCGCCGGGTTTTGGCATTAAACACAATTCTGGAGCCTTTCTCGACGTCACCAGACCCATCGAAGTAAGTATGACAAATACCGGCCCCGGTTTCAATAACCGGGATGGACGAATTTTGCCTAACATAGTTTATCAGGTTCTGACTGCCACGTGGAATAATCAGGTCGATGTACCCATTTGCGTGCAACATTTCCTGAGTCTCGTCACGGCCTGCGGGAAGAAGTGCAACTAAATCTTCGGGTAATCCTTGTTTGTGCAATACCTGGCGTATTATTGAAACAATAACAGAATTTGAATTAATAGCATCAGAGCCACCCTTTAAAAGGCAAGCATTCCCCGATTTCAGGCATAGAGAAAAAACATCGAAAGTCACATTGGGCCGGGCTTCAAAAATAATTCCAATAACCCCGAAAGGCACAGTAATTTTGGAAATTTTCATCCCATTGGGACGAACGGTTTCATATAAAACCCTTCCTACAGGATTAGGTAAGCCAGCTACTTTCCTGATGTCGGATGCAATTCCCCGTATCCTGTCTGCTGTAAGTTTCAAACGGTCATATTTCGGATCATTAACATCCATCCTGTCAAGGTCTTTCATATTTTCGACAAGAATAAAAGCCATTTGGTTTTCAGCCTCATCAGCCAAATCAAATAAAACCCTGATTATGGTTTCTTCGTCAACAAGGCTTAGTAACCTTGATGCGCGAAGGGTTTTTTCTAATTGTGACAATATTTTCATAAAATTTTATTTCCATTCTCGAGGTATAAATAATCATAATGGATTAAAGGTTTCTGCCGCGAAGCAGATTTTTCCTTATCAAGTTTTTCGGAGCCAAACTGTGCTTTTCCTATTCCGATGTAGTGAAGCTCCTCGTCAACAATTTTCAACAGGTCGCCCGATTTAAACTCACCCTCGACCCGAACCACACCAATCGGTAACAGGCTTACTGCCTTTTCGGAATGAAGTGCATCAACAGCTCCCCTATTAATCACAATTACCGCTTTGGCAAAACTATCGGAGTATGCAATCCAGTTTTTGACGCCCGAAACTGGTTTGGTGTCGGGAACAAACCAGGTATGCTGCACCTGTTTTGATTTATCCATTATATCGAGCAGGATATTTTCACGGCTTCCGTTGGCTACATGAACTGCTATTCCGCTACTGGCAACTTTACGGGCAATGCGGAGCTTGGTCATCATCCCCCCTCTGCCAAAACCCGACATCTGGCCTGTAACCTGAATTTTTGAATCGTCGAGATCGGACCGTATTTCTGTAATGATCTTCGAGCCTGTTTCTCCCGGATAGCCTGTATATACGCCATCAACATTAGAGAGGATAATTAATGCTTCGGAATTGGCCAGAGTAGCCATCAATCCCGAAAGTTCATCATTATCTGTAAACATCAGCTCAGTAATAGAAATAGTATCATTCTCGTTGACAATCGGAACAACGCTATTCTCGAGAAGGGTATTGATACAGTTTTTCATATTCAGATAGTGTGCCCTGCTCGAAAAATTTTCTTTGGTTGTCAGTACCTGAGCACATATCATCCCGTGTTCCCTGAAAAAATCGGAATAACGGTTAATCAATTTAACCTGTCCCAATGCTGCCCACAATTGCCGTGACGACACCGAATCGTATTTTTTGGATAGCATCAGCACCGATTTACCAGATGCGACCGCTCCCGACGAAACCAGCACAACTTCCACACCGGCTTTGTGTAAAACTGCAATCTGGTCAACCAGGTGTGCTATCCGCGAAGTATTAAGCATACCATCGGGCTTGGTCAGCACATTGCTGCCCACTTTAACCGTTACTTTTTTGTAGCGTAAATCCATTAACCAGGATTTTCGAGTTTCTCGATTTTTTTGTACGACGAAAGCAAACCCTGAATGAGGCTTGCACTGAAGCCTTTGTTTTCCATTTCGTTCAGGCCTGTTATGGTTATACCGCGGGGTGTTGTCACTTTATCGATCTCCTTTTCGGGGTGATTGCCGGTTTCGAGAACCAACTTGGCAGCCCCCAAAACTGTCTGAGCTGTTATAAATTGTGCCAGTTCGGCGCCAAAACCAATCTCGACACCACCCTGCATGGCTGCCCGTATGTAACGGAGCGCATAGGCAATACCACAGGCAGCCAGGACTGTGGCAGCGGCCATCAATTCATCGGGGATTATTGCCGTTTTACCCATTTTATTGAACAGGTCAACTACCAGTTGTTTATGGGTTTCACTGCTGCCGTTTGTTGAAATCAATGTCATGGATTCCCTCAAGGCAATTGCTGTATTTGGCATTGCCCTGAATAACGGGATATGGGATCCGCATAAAACACTGAGTTCTTTGAGATCAACTCCAGCAACAAGCGATATCAAAACTTTATCGGAGGTTAAAACATCCTTCAGATTTTTAAGTATCTCAACCACCTGATAAGGTTTAACAGCAACAATTATGATATCGGACTTTACGACCGCCTCTTCATTAGCAGACCCTATGTGCACGCCTTTTTCCTGAAAGCGCTTCAGCAACTCATGCCTGCGCCGGGTAACATAAAGGTTTGATGCAATAACCTCACCCGATTGAAGTAATCCCTCGGCAATGGCTGTACCAAGGTTTCCCCCACCGATGATCGCAATTTTTTTAATTTGCATGGTTCCGAATTTTACACAATAATTTTGCTGAGGCAATTTACAAAGAAAATAGCATCCTTACCTGTAAGGGTAAGGGGAGGCAACAATCTGATAACATTTGAGCCACTGAAACCAGAAAAAATATGAAAGTCATTCAACAGTCTGCTCCTGATTTCTTTTACAGGATAAGGGAATTCAATGCCGATCATCAACCCTTTTCCACGAACCTGTATTTCAGATGAAATGCCACTTAACAAACCCATCAAAAGTTCTCCGACCTTATGGGCATTTTCCATCAGGTTCTCATTCTTTAACACATCGAGTACAGCAATTCCAGCGGCACAAGCCAGATGGTTCCCCCCGAATGTTGTGCCCAACATACCATGCCAGGGTTTTATATCAGGATGGATAAGGATACCACCGATCGGGAATCCGTTTCCCATACCTTTAGCCATGGTAATAATATCTGGTTTTACAGCACAGTATTGATGGGCAAAAAATTTTCCGCTCCGGCAATAACCACTTTGTATTTCATCGAGAATGAGTAAAGCGTCATATTTTTTACATAATACTTCAAGGGTTTCGAGAAATCCGGGAGCAGGAAGGTTAATTCCCCCAATTCCCTGAATTCCTTCGACAATAATTCCCGCTACACCACCCTCGCACAGGGCACCTTCAACCGAATTTAAATCATTGAAAGGTACAATAACAGCATTTGGGGTCTGATTCACAGGCGCTACTATTTTCGGATTATCAGTAAGGGCAACAGCAGCTGAAGTCCTTCCGTGAAATCCTTTTCCAAAGCTTATGAATTTTTTCCGCCCTGTTACAAACGATGCCAGTTTTATTGCATTTTCGTTGGCTTCGGCACCTGAATTACACAGGAACAACTGATAATAGGGATAACCAGAAAGCTCGCCCAGCTTACAGGCCAATTCTTCCTGTAAAGGATTCTTTACCGAATTACTGTAAAAAGCAATTTTTTTCAATTGATCGGTTATCATTTCCACAAAGTGTGGTTGGCTATGCCCGATAGAGATGACCGCATGGCCCCCATATAAATCGAGATAGGAGTTTCCTGTTTCATCCCAAACCGTGCATCCCGATGCCCTTACCGGGGTAATATCAAGTAATGGATAAACGTCAAAAAGATTCATTTACAAAATGGGTTCAATTAATATTAAAATGCTACCCCTTTGAGGTTTAGCCCTTCTTTTTCATCGAGGCCAAACATGAGGTTCATATTCTGGACAGCCTGGCCAGATGCGCCTTTAAGGAGGTTATCGGTACAAGTGATGATTACCAGTTTGTTGCCATGTTTCTCAAGATAAATAATAGCTTTATTTGTATTAACCACCTGCTTGAGCGATGGATTTACCTCCGAAACAAATATAAAAGGATGACTGGTATAATAATTAGTGAATAATCGAAAAGCATCATCTGATGAACCTTCAAAATCGGTATAAGCCGACACAAAAATACCACGGGTATGGTTACCCCTTATTGGAATAAAGTTGAATCCCAAATTAAATGTGGGTTGTAATTCAAGCAGGCTTTGCAATATTTCGGCCTGGTGCTGGTGTTCAAAAATTTTGTAGGCACTTAAGTTATTGTTCCTCCAGCTGAAATGGGTGGTTTCGGAAGGTTGCTGTCCTGCACCAGTCGATCCGGTAATTGCCTGTACATGAACCTCACTTTTTAGTAAACCAGAAGCTGCAAGGGGCAATAAAGCCAACTGGATGCCAGTAGCAAAACAACCTGGATTGGCAATAAACCGCGCATTTTTGATTTTATTGCGGTTCAACTCCGGAAAGCCATAAATAAAACTATGGACATTGTCCCGGATCCGGTAATCGGCGCTCAGGTCAATTACCTTTGTATGTTTGGGTAATGTATTGCTTTTCATCCATGATTTCGATTTACCATGTCCCTGACAAAGAAACACCACATCAGAATTAGCGAGGTCGGCATCGTAAGAAAAAACCAACCCGATTTCGCCTATTAAATCGTTGTGAACCTCCGAAACAGGTTTTCCAGCATTGCTTGCGCTTTGGGCAAAAACTATTTTAACAAATGGATGGTGGATCAGTATCCTGATCAGTTCGCCAGCTGTATAACCGGCAGCACCCACAATTCCCACTCTTATCTTCATAACCACAGATGGTTAAAAATTTCGGTTTATAGCTAAAGCTCTATACTTCAACCTCTTACCTGAAATTATTTATTATTTATTGTATGATAGATTTTCAGGGCATTGCCCAAAATGGCCGTGAAACCTTTCACCTCATCGCCGCTCCAGGCTTTGTTTTCTTCGCCGTATTTTCCAAACACAGAACTCATCAGGTCATTGGGCGATTCAATACCCTGAAGTTCGAAACGGTAGGGTTTTAAAGCAACAGATACCTTTCCGTTAACAGTAGCCTGGGTGCTCTCAAGGAAAGTTTCCATGTTCCGCATCACTGGATCGAGATAGAGAGCTTCGTGCAGGAACATACCGTACCAATTGGCAATTTGCTCTTTCCAATAAAGTTGCCATTTGCTGAGTGTATGTTTTTCCAAAAGGTGGTGGGCTTTGATAATGATAAGCGGGGCGGCCGCTTCAAAACCAACACGGCCTTTGATTCCAATAATGGTATCACCTACGTGAATATCGCGACCTATAGCATAAGGTGCTGCAATCTTTTCGAGTGCCTGAATGGCTGCAGGGCCGCTTTCGAAACATATCCCGTTTACAGATTTTAATTCCCCTTTTTCGAACGAAAGTATGACAACCTGACCCTGTTCGGCTGAAAGTTGCGTAGGATAAGCGCTTTCGGGTAAAGGTTTGTCCGACGTTAGTGTTTCTTTTCCCCCGACACTGGTTCCCCATAAACCTTTGTTTATACTATACTGCATTTTTACAAAATCATCGACCACACCGTGCTTTCTCAGGTAGGCGATCTCCTCATCGCGGCTCAACGAAAGGTCGCGGATGGGTGTAACAATCTGTATACCAGGCGATAATACCTGAAAGGTCAGGTCGAAACGTACCTGATCGTTACCTGCTCCGGTGCTGCCATGTGCAATATATTTTGCACCTATTTTTTTGGCATATTCAATGGATGCAATGGCCTGAAATACCCTTTCAGAACTGACCGAAATGGGATAAGTATTATTCCGGAGTATGTTACCATATACCATATAACGAATGCACTTCTTATAATACTCCTCAGTAATATCGATTGAAACATGTTCTTTAGCTCCAAGGCTGTAAGCCTTCTGTTCAATCCGAGCAAGGTCTTCGTTGGTAAAACCTCCGGTATTTGCTGTTGCGGTATAAACTTCAAACCCTCTTTCTTCGGTCAGGTACTTAACACAAAACGAAGTATCCAATCCCCCGCTGAAAGCCAAAACTAATTTTTCCTTCATAACTGTTTATTTGTTTTTTTCTTTGTCCTGTACTTTTTCAAAATCTGAAGAGCATACTTAGGACTCAACTTTTTCATATAATCGAGCAGCGAACGATTTTTTATCTCGCTGCCATTTCCGTTCTTTTCGTTTTCCCACACCGGATCGTACAACATACCCGTACACAAGCATTTTGTCCTCTCTGTCCGGGTGAGGATGTCGTAATTCACACAGCCCTGACAACCTTTCCAGAATGCCTCATCATCGGTAAGTTCCGAATAAGTAACAGGCCTGTAACCCAATTGGTGGTTTATTTTCATTACTGCCAAACCGGTTGTCAACCCGAATATTTTTGCACCAGGGAATTTTGTCCGGCTCAGTTCAAAAGCTTTCTTTTTGATTTCTTTTGCCAGACCAATTCCCCTGTACTCAGGGTTTACAATCAGCCCTGAATTGGCCACATATTTGGCAGTTCCCCATGTTTCTATGTAACAAAATCCGGCAAACTCTTTACCATCCAACGCAATAATTGCTTTTCCCTCTTCCATTTTTGATGCGAGGTACTCATAGGTACGCCTTGCTATACCTGTTCCACGTTGCTTCGAAGCCATGTCGATATGATCGTTAATCGTATCCACATATTTCAGATGCTTGACTCCGGCAACTTCAACGCATATATTTTTTAATTCTATCATTTCCAAATTTCAGCAAACTTTATCCTTGTAATTGTTTTCCATCATATTTTATCTTTCAGATAAGGCATAATTTTTTTGACGGTTGCAATCAATTCATTCCGGCTGATACCTTCTTTAAGTATTACCAGGATGGTATCGTCCCCTGCAATAGTCCCTATTATTTCGCTTGGACTGGCATTATCTATCACTGCAGCTATACTGCTGGCATATCCTGGCAAGGTACGTATTACGCTTAAATTACCCGAAAAACTGATTCCCATGAATCCGTCGGCCAGATAGTTAATCCTTTCAGGGCTTCTTTGTGGCAATGTATTCGCAATGGAATCGGGCATAACGTAAACATAACTATCCGAATTATCGGCAATTTTTGCCACATGCATTACTTTCAGATCGCGCGACAAAGTTGCCTGAGTCAGGTCGTAACCCCTCTTATGGAGAAGTTCGAGAAGTTCTTCCTGACTGCCAATCCGATTGTTTGAGATGATTTCACGGATTGCCTGATGACGATCTGATTTTTTTTTCAATACGTATATTTATTCATATTTTTTGCAAAATTATGCATTTTTCATCACCTAACCAATCAAAAATCGAATTTTTTGTATATTTTTGCCCAATGATTAATAATTAGTTTTTCCATTGAGTTAATATGGTAAAATTTACGAAACTGAAGAATAAAAAAGAAAGCAACTATAAGCGCTTGTTCTACATATGTAGATCAGGCGTTTTTTTTATCTTTTAATATTTAGAAATATGTTTGAGGCAACAAGAGCAAAATTGATTCTGGAAGATGGGACTGTATTTGAAGGCAAATCGTTCGGTTATGAAAAATCGGCAGCCGGCGAAGTGGTTTTTTATACAGGAATGACAGGTTACCCTGAGAGTTTGACCGATCCTTCGTATTCGGGGCAGATTTTGGTATCGTCGTACCCCATGATCGGAAACTACGGAGTTCCGAAAGATGAGTTCGAAAATGGCATCAGCCGATTCTTCGAATCGGAAAAAGTCCATATTACCGGGTTGATCATATCAGACTATTCTTTTGAGTTCAGCCATTGGAATGCTGAAAAAAGTTTGGCTGACTGGCTCAAAGAGAATAATGTTCCTGGATTATATGACATTGATACACGTGCCCTCACCAAAATCCTTCGAGAGAAAGGTTCACTTTTAGGCAAAATTGAGTTTAAAGGTCACCCTGTTGAATTATTTGACCCCAACCTTGAAAATATGGTTGCCAAGGTCAGCTGCAAAGATGTAACTGTTCATGGCAATGGTGAACATAGAGTTGTTCTGGTCGATTGCGGGGTAAAGCATAACATTATCCGTTGCCTTATCGAAAGAAATGCTACCGTGATCAGGGTACCATGGGATTATGATTTTTCACGCGAAAAGTATGATGGGATTTTCCTCACAAATGGCCCGGGCGATCCAGCCATGTGCGATGTTACGGTCGAAAATATCAGGAAAATACTAGACGACGATAAACCAATTATGGGAATTTGCCTTGGCAATCAATTACTTGCCCGTGCTGCAGGAGCCGATACCTATAAACTCAAATATGGCCACCGAAGTCATAATCAACCGGTTATCCTGGTAGGAACCGACCGTTGTTATATCACACCACAAAATCACGGGTATGCCGTTTCGCCCGATACCCTGAAAGGAGACTGGGAGCCTTTGTTTATTAATGCCAACGATGGTACCAACGAAGGAATCCGTCATAAATCAAAGCCTTTCTTATCAACACAGTTCCATCCAGAAGCTACCAGTGGCCCAGTGGATACAGAATACCTTTTTGATGAGTTTATGCACATGATTTCAAATCGTAAATTACAAAAAAAATGATAGATACATCCATTAAAAAAGCATTGATCCTCGGCTCGGGTGCATTGAAAATCGGGGAAGCCGGCGAGTTTGACTATAGTGGTTCCCAGGCGCTTAAAGCGTTAAAAGAAGAGGGAGTCGAAACCGTCCTGATCAATCCGAACATTGCTACCATTCAAACATCTGACGAAATCGCCGATAAAATATATTTTTTACCGGTTACCCCTTTCTTTGTAGAAGAGGTGATAAAAAAAGAAAAACCTCAAGGGATATTGCTTGCATTCGGCGGACAAACCGCCCTGAACTGCGGAGTTGCTTTACACAAGAGCGGGGTCATCGAAAAGTACAACCTCAAAGTAGTTGGTACTCCGGTACAGGCTATTACGGAGACCGAAGACCGGCAATTGTTTGCCAATATGCTTGGTGAAATCGGCGTAAAAACACCTCGAAGCATTTCTGCCCTGAATATGGATGAAACCATGGAAGCAGCCCGGGTACTTGGTTTTCCCCTGATTATCAGGGCTGCCTATACTTTAGGAGGATTGGGCAGCGGATTCTGTAACAACGAAGGGGAACTTGAAGTTCTTGCCCGTAAAGCCTTCAGCTACAGTCCGCAAATCCTTGTAGAGGAATCATTGAAAGGATGGAAAGAAGTGGAATACGAAGTGGTGCGCGACCGGTTCGATAACTGTATAACGGTATGTAATATGGAGAATTTTGATCCGCTGGGTATCCATACCGGTGAGAGTATTGTGGTTGCCCCTTCACAAACCCTTTCCAACTATGAGTACCATAAACTGAGGGCAGTTTCCATAAAAATTATCCGGCGTGTGGGTGTGGTTGGCGAATGTAACGTACAGTTTGCCCTCGATCCATACAGCGAAGATTACCGTGTTATCGAAGTAAATGCCCGGTTATCACGATCCTCGGCACTTGCATCGAAAGCAACCGGATACCCGCTGGCATTTGTTGCTGCCAAATTAGGGTTAGGATATGGACTTCACCAACTTCATAATTCGGTAACCAAAGTTACTACTGCGGCATTTGAACCAGCACTCGATTATTGTGTGGTTAAAATCCCTCGCTGGGACCTCAGCAAATTTACCGGTGTGACCAAAACTATTGGAAGCGCAATGAAAAGTGTGGGTGAAATCATGGCTATTGGTCGTTCCTTCGAAGAAGCCATTCAGAAAGGAATCAGGATGGTAGGGCAGGGAATGCACGGTTTTGTGGCCAACCGCAACGAAATCAGTATCGATGAAGTAGAAAAAGAACTTGAATTCCCAACCGACCGCAGAATTTTTGCCATTGCCGAAGCCTTCTACCGTGGATATACTATTGAGGAGATTTACCAGCGGACCAAAATCGACCGGTGGTTTTTGCAAAAGCTGCAGAATATATATAAACTGCGTAACTTGCTTGCAGAACACAACGAATTGGAGTTGGTTCCCGATGAACTATTAAAAATGTCGAAAAAAGCCGGGTTTTCCGATTTTCAGATTGCCCGTCTGGTGCTTAAACTTCCAACCAACAAAATGGAAGAAGGACTGCTGAAAGTACGTCAATACAGGGTATCAAAGGGTTTTGTTCCCGTAGTCAAGCAAATCGATACCCTTGCCGGCGAATACCCTTCGCAGACCAATTACCTGTACCTTACTTACAATGGAACGGAAAACGATGTTGATTTCAAACATGATAACCGTTCAGTAATTGTATTGGGATCAGGAGCCTACCGTATCGGGAGCTCCGTCGAATTTGACTGGTGCACTGTAAACGCGGTGAAAACCATTCACGAACAGGGTTACCGTTCGGTGATGATCAATTATAATCCCGAAACGGTGAGTACCGATTACGATACCTGTGACCGGCTTTATTTTGATGAACTCACTTTCGAAAGGGTACTCGATATTATTGAACTGGAACAACCCTACGGAGTGGTGGTTTCAATGGGAGGACAAATCCCCAACAACCTGGCCATGAAACTTCACCGCCGCAATGTACCCATATTGGGAACCTCACCTGTGAAAATTGACAATGCCGAAGACCGTGATAAATTCTCATCACTACTCGATAGCATTGAAGTAGATCAACCCAGATGGGCAAAACTTTCGACTACGGCTGAAATCCGAAAATTTATCGACAATATTGGGTATCCGGTGTTGATAAGGCCATCTTACGTTCTATCGGGAGCAGCTATGAATGTGGTTTCGAACGATGAGCAACTCGACTATTTCCTGAAAATGGCAGCCGATGTATCGAAAGAACACCCGGTTGTAGTAAGTGAATTTATTGAGAACGCCAAAGAAATTGAGATCGATGCAGTGGCCGACAAGGGTGAAATAATTGCATACGCCATCTCGGAACATGTTGAATTTGCGGGTGTTCATTCGGGCGATGCCACCATTGTTTTTCCTCCGCAAAAACTTTATGTGGAAACCATCCGCAGGATTAAGAAAATTTCGCGCCGGATTGCCAAAGCGCTCGAAATTACCGGGCCATTCAATATTCAGTTCCTGGCCAAAGATAACGAAATTAAAGTAATCGAATGTAACCTGAGGGCGTCAAGAAGTTTTCCGTTTGTTTCTAAGGTAATGAAACTTAACCTGATCGCCATTGCCACCAAAGTAATGTTGGGTATAAAAGTCGCGAAACCTGACAAATCATTATTCGAACTCGATTATGTTGGGGTCAAGGCTCCCCAGTTTTCGTTTGCCCGTTTGCTGAATGCCGATCCTGTCCTTGGCGTCGATATGACATCGACAGGGGAAGTAGGCTGCATTGGGGAAAACTATTATGAAGCCATTCTGAAAGCGATGCTATCGGTTGGATATACCATTCCAAAAAAAAATATCCTGATTTCATCGGGTCCATCGCGTTCAAAAATTGAACTGCTGAACAGTGCAAGGATGCTGGTTGAAAGGGGTTATAACCTTTTTGCCACTGAAGGTACGCATAAATTTTTTATTGAAAACGGAGTCCCAAATACATTGCTCCACTGGCCCGATGAAGAAGACAGACATCCTAATACTTTGGAATTCCTCAGGGAAAAGAAAATTGATATGGTAATTAATATCCCAAAAAACTTTACCCGTCGTGAATTGAGGAATGGATACAGTATCCGGCGAAATGCCATTGATTTCAACATCCCGCTCATCACCAATTCGAGGGTAGCAAGTGCATTTGTTTATGCTATCTGTAAATACTCCCCCGAATCGTTAAGTATAAAAAGCTGGGAAGAGTATGTGTAGAGAAAGAAAAATAAATCAGATTGGTTCGCATTAATTGTTATTTCTTTGTAAACCTTATCAAATTAATTTGCAATTCAAATCAGATTTGTCATGAAAAGGAGAGGATTTTTGCAGACTGCTGCCATAATTTCCACAGCTATGGCCGTTCCATCTAATTTATCGGCTACTATTCCAACTGGTAAAAAAATAAAACCGATAAACATAAAAAAGGGAAGTGTTATTTTGTTTCAGGGCGATTCAATTACCGATGCCGGGAGGGAGAAAACACACGAATTGCCCAATTCTGGGAGTTCATTTGGCGGAGGTTATGCTTTCCTTGCAGCTTCGGCGCTGTTAAAGAATTTCTCGTCCGTCGAACCTCAAATATATAATCGAGGCATCAGTGGAAATAAGGTTTTCCAACTGGCCGACAGGTGGAAAAAAGATTGTCTCGACCTGAAACCCGATGTTTTGAGCATACTCATAGGCGTAAATGACTTCTGGCATATGCGAAACGGACAATATGACGGTTCAGTAGAAACCTACGAAGCCGATTACCGGAAATTACTTACCAATACAAAATCGGTGCTTCCCAATACACAACTGGTTATATGCCAACCTTTTGTTTTGCCCGGCACCACTGCGGTTGATGAAAACTGGAAACAGCCTTTTGCCGCCTATCAGGCAGTTGCAGAAAAAATATGTGCAGAATTTGATGGCGTTTGGGTACCGTTTCAGAAAGTTTTTGATCAAGCATTGAAACATGCACCTGCAACTTGGTGGGCTCCGGATGGGGTACACCCCTCGATGGCTGGTGCTTACCTTATGGCGGCTGCCTGGCTGAAGGCCGTAACCGGATTAAATATTTAAATGGTTGCCATTTCGAGATTGCCCTCGTGGCATATCCGGAAGCTGGGGCTTAGTTCACTGCATTCCCCACGAACGTAAACTTTGCCAAGAGTCGTGCCTGTAGTGTCGGGTTCTGAAACCAGTTCAATTTCGCCCACCCTGAATTCAGGTAAGTGGTGTATTACTTCACCTGATTTTGTCGATACAGTAAGACCTGTTACAGGATGGGAATAAAATATCCAGTTTTCAAATTTTACTGTATCGGCTGTTAAACGAATTTGATTTTCTTCACCTTCAGCATCCATAAGTACTTTATCGTTTCCGACCCAACCGGCACGATGACATACTGCATATAACAGTAATCCCGACAAAAAAATAATTATTAAAATATCTTTGAACTTCATATCTCACAATTCAGATAATTCTCTGATGCAGAACAGTTGTAAAGTTTACTATTAGTGGTGCAAACATATATATTTTTTTTGATCCCATATTTAGGTTAATCGAATAAAGAATTGATTAACATGGAAGGGGGATATTAGACAGGAGATTGGAGACTGGAGACGGTGAATATTGGTTCATTAAATGATTATAATAATGTGTTATTACAAAAAAAAGAGGAGCAATTGATGGTTTGCTCCCCATAATATTACTTCCCTGAATCCACAGGGATCCTATGATTTAATTAACCTAATAATTTTTTCACCTCATTGTAAACATTCTCGCCATTGAAGCCTAATTTTTCGTCGAGTACCTTGTAAGGCGCCGAATATCCGAATGAATTCATCCCCCATATCCGGCCGTTTTCACCAACTAGACCTTCCAGTGTGACAGAAAGTCCGGCAGTCATTCCAAAGCGAGGGATGCTATGCGGAAGGACACTTTCCTGGTATTCTTTGCTTTGGTTCCGGAAAATCCCTTCGGAGGGAGCTGAAACTACGCGTACTTTGAGACCATCACGCTCACGAAGCAGAACAGCTCCATCAACAAGTGTTGCAACTTCCGATCCACTTGCTACCAGTACAACATCGGGTTTCCCATCGTCGTCCTGAACGATGTATGCCCCTTTCTTAGCCTGAAGTGCTGATGGATAGCTGCTTCCTGGCAGGTTGGCAATATTCTGGCGCGAAAGTATAAGAGCCGTAGGTGTTTCGGTATTTTCAAGTGCCATTTGCCATGCTACTGTAGTTTCGTTGGCATCGGCAGGCCTGATCACGAGCATACTGTTTTTGCCGCTGTGGTTCTGCAATTTTTCCATCAACCTGATCTGGGCTTCCTGTTCAACGGGCTGGTGAGTCGGGCCATCCTCTCCCACCCTGAAAGCATCGTGGGTCCAAACATATTTCACCGGAAGTTCCATTAAGGCAGCAAGTCGCGCAGCAGGTTTCATATAATCAGAAAACACGAAGAAAGTGCCACCCACCGGAATTACACCGCCGTGCAATGCCATACCATTCATCAGACATGCCATTGTCAGTTCGGCAACTCCTACTTGAAGGAATGAACCACTGAAATCGTTTTTGACAAAAGCTTTGGTTTTTTTGAGAAAACCATCTGTTTTATCAGAGTTCGAAAGGTCGGCCGAAGCAACTATCATATTTTCAATCTTTCCGGCAAAAGCTGCCAAAACGGTACTCGATGCAGCCCTTGAAGCCTGCCCAGGTTTTTGCTCAATAGCAGAAAAATCGAATTGAGGAGCTTCATCCGAAAAGAATAAATTGAGTTTTGCTGCCAATTCAGGATGTGAGGCAGCCCATTCAGCTTCTTTCGTTTTTTTTGCAGAAGCGGCATCAATAAGGTACTCATGACGTTTTGCATATAATGCAGCTACCTCTTCGAAAATTACAAACGGATTTTCGGGATATCCCCCCAGATTGGCAATTGTTTTTTCGTATGAAGCACCCGCCTCGCTCAAAGGCATACCATGGGTCGAGATTTGTCGCTCAAAACTACTTCCATCCCCTTTAACTGCACCTTTACCCATAATGGTTTTCCCGATGATAAGGGTTGGCTTTTCGATTTCGTTTATAGCGCTTCGCAGTGCAACTTTAATTTCCTGGGCATTATTTCCATCAATGGTAATTACATTCCACCCCCATGACTCATATTTTTTGGCTGTATCTTCAACAGTAACGGCATCGGTCGTTGTTGAGAGCTGTATATCGTTCGAATCGTAATACATAATCAGGTTGCTTAATCCAAGGTATCCGGCAACCCTACCTGCTCCCTGTGAAACTTCTTCCTGTATGCCACCATCAGAGATAAATGCATAGGTTTTATGGGCCATCCATTCACCAAAGCGGGCAACCAGAAAGCGTTCGGCAATTGCAGCCCCAACAGCCATAGCATGTCCCTGTCCAAGTGGCCCCGATGTATTTTCAACACCGCGCTGCACGTCCACTTCGGGATGGCCTGGGGTTACACTTCCCCATTGCCTGAAATTTTTCAGGTCTTCCATAGAATAAAAACCTGCCAACGATAACACGGCATAAAGCATGGGCGACATGTGTCCAGGATCCAGAAAAAAACGGTCGCGGTTACGCCACCCCATATCCGATGGATCGTAATTAAGAAATTCACTGTAAAGGATATTTATAAAATCGGCCCCACCCATAGCGCCGCCGGGATGCCCCGATTTGGCTTTTTCAACCATTGCAGCTGCCAGAATCCGGATATTATCCGCAGCCAGTGTTGTCAAACTCTTACCCATTTTTTTGTAATATGTGTTTATAATATTTTCAGTTTATAAAAATCGGACCATAAAAACCCCCTCTATTCCAAGCAGTTTATTGCGTACATCATCTCCTAATCCGGCTTTATCGATATCGATAATATTATAAGCCACATCGTTGCGGTTTTTATTGACCATGTTCAGGATATTGGCGCCTTCGCTGCCAAGAATATTGGTAATCTGGCTAACCATGTATGGTACATTGCGGTTACCAACCACCACTCTCATACCTCCGCTCCTTTCCATGTCAACCTGTGGAAAATTAACAGAATTTATAATGTTCCCATTTTCAAAATACTCACGCAACTGATCCACCGCCATAATGGCACAGTTGGTTTCCGATTCTTCGGTTGACGCACCAAGGTGTGGAATGCATATTGAATTTTTCATTTTCAACACTTCTTCATCAGGGAAATCGGTGACGTAACGGGCAACTTTACCGCTTTCGACCGCCTCGGCCAGATCGGCATTGTTTACCAGACCTCCCCTCGAAAAATTGAGAATTTTCACGCCATCCTTCATCAGCTTGAGCTTGTCCTTACAGATGTAATTTTTGGTTTCGGATGTCTGTGGAATATTCAACGATACAAAATCTGCGTTCGTAAGGGCTGATTCTACCGAGCGGGCAACCTGAATTTTATTACTGAGCTTTAAAGCTTGTGAAACAGACAAATAAGGATCGAAACCTACTACATTCATCCCCAACTGCTGGGCGGCATTAGCAACAAGGACACCAATAGCCCCAAGACCGATTACTGTTAATGTTTTTCCCTGTATTTCATAACCACCATAATTTGCTTTGCCCTTTTCAACCAGCGAAGGAACCTGATCGCCTTGCCCAATCAAAGTTTTGGCCCATGCAATACCTCCGACAATATCGCGCGAGGCAAGCAGCAATCCGGCAATGATCAGTTCTTTAACCCCGTTGGCATTTGCACCAGGCGTATTAAAAACTACAATGCCTTTCTCAGTGCATTTTTCAATCGGAATATTGTTTACACCAGCCCCAGCCCTGGCAACAGCTTTCAGTGAGCATGGAAGCTCTATCTCGTGCATATTATAACTTCGCAATACAATTGCGTCGGGGTCGGCAATGTTACTGCCTACTTCATATTTACTTTCAGGAAAATGATTTAATCCTTGCTGATCAATCTTATTCAAAGACAGCACTTTATAAATTTCCTTCATGGTAACGGTTTTTTGTTGGATTTACTTTTAATGCACAAATATTGAAAAAATTGTGCATAAAACAATCTAACAATGCCATACTTCGTCAAAGTAAAGCATGAAATTGATTTTATGGTTACATTTTATATGGATATTCCAATCACATGATATAGATTTACCATTCCCCGAGGGTTTATTCTGATTAAATCAAACACGGCATGCGAAGCCATTCTTCATTCCGATGGGGCTGCCAGGTTCAGGTCTTCGGTGCCCCTTCAACCAGAAACCCGATGCCAGTTAACCTTCGCATTGGAAAAGCTGTCCAGGTATACAACAAAACCCTGTGACTTTGAATTCGGATAATCTACCATTACACAGAATTTCAGTTTTGAGGCAGAAGGTTTGTATGTTAACCCCATGTTGGAAGCAGTGTTAATGTCATAGTCGGGTAAGATTTCGACGGCTGAATTGGCGGATACAACCCTGATCAGAGAAATGGTACCAGCAAGCTACGATAAAACAAATGTGCAATTACAATGGACAAAATACACCCAACAGGCGAACGTTCACCTTGATAAACAACAGCCCGGCAAGTCTTGAAACTCAACAAAAAAAGCTTATCCTGCAATAGGATGGGAAACAAAGTTATGTATCGCTCAAAGGGAAACTTGAAGTGAATGTACCTGCACAAAACCAGTTCAGTGTACTTTAAGTGAAAACCCTGATAGCACCCGAAAAATAAATAGTAGTTGTTCTCAGGTCTTTTTCAGTTAGGACAGCCTTTTAGAGAATGGCAAAAATCGGAGGCTTACCTGAATTTACCTGGCAAATTGACGCCAACCGGTTGATCAGTTGGCCTGCCAAGCATATTTCCGGCCAGGCCGCAATTTCAGTATTCAAAGGCCTCAAAAATTCATCGGGAATTGAACCGAAAGAAACACAAGTATTCAAACTTCAGTTCAGAAACCAGAAAACGGCAGTAAGGATTATCGGGAAAGGGGTGATTGTCCCTGATGAAACCAGATTGTCGCTTCCATTTGAAGCGGTAACCTTTTAAGCGGTTGATTTATGTATTATCAAAATATTTTCTTCCAATATCAGGCAATTTCTTCAGGAAAACACCCTCGGCGGAAGCAACGACCTGAAAAAAAAAGTGCGCCCTGTCTATTCCAGAAAAGTTCACCTCCTACCCGATCATCCCGAAAAATTACATAGGTGGAATAGCAACCGTATTGATATAAATCTCTAAGTAACACTTGAGCCAGGAGCCAATTATCGTGTTGAACCGCGATTTAAAAGGGAATATTCGCTCTTCGGCTGTGCCGAAAGTTTTCGTGATGAAACTGAACCAGATTATAAGCCCACCGAAGAAAACCGGGATGAACCCGGATGGTACAGTCTTTATTTCTGTACCCGGGGTTTCGAGGCAACAACGCGATCATCTATATCACATATCATACTATACTTAGGAACGGTTTGAATCAAGGAACATCTTTGCTTAATACCTTAGGATAATTTCCAAAGAAGGGAAAAACTTCAATTTTACTTTTTTAGTTGCCAATCTGAATATTGCCCTTCCTGAAGCAAAAGTTGAAATCAGCCTGTTCGATATTCAGAATCAGCCTATGGGCAAGGTAAATACCGACAACAGGGGCATTTGCCCAACTAAACTGCCCCGTAAGCCATTTGCTGCTGTTGCCACCAAAGGTACCAAACCGCTTATCTCAGATTAAATGATGCATCTTCGCTTTCATTGAGCAATTTCAAAGTTGCAGGACAAGGGTAACAGTGAGGCCTTAAAGGCTTCCAGTACTGTGAACGGATTGTATGGAGGCCTAACGATAAAGGCTATCTCTCTTTCATCTTCCATAACCCTGACGTAAAGCTGCCGGCAAATATTCCGTTAATTTTCAGGCTTATAAATTCACGCGGACATGAAGAAAACCGGAAGGAAGCCACTTTAAAAGTAAATGGATTTTATTATTTTGCAGTTAAAACAGCGCCCGATGATCCAACCGGAAACTGGATTACATGTGTTTAGATTGGAGGCGCCACTTTCGAACGCAGGTTGCAAATTGAATCAGAAAAGCCCAACCGGTTAAAGATCGATCTGGGGCTGCACGAAGACATAATATCAGGGGACGGACCTAAGACCAACCTTCAGGCGCATATTGAAGAAATAATCCAATATCCTCATGGATGAACCTAACAAACTGTATCGGGAGCCTTTACACAGCTATACCTCAAAAATCTAATAAATTCATAAAAACTGGAATTATTAGATACATGGAAGAGGTTACAAACAAATGATATATATAACCGGGAAAAAATTGTCGGAAAAATTTGATATTTTTGCTCAGTATAGATTTTTCTTACGAAAATAAGCCGCTTCAAAGAGTGGTAAAGGTTAATCTTTCACTTTTCATAAATATTTAGCTTGCTGCAATGGTGCGAAATAAAATATTTTGTGAATTTTTGGTGTTAATAAGAGAATAACTTTCATATCAGTGAATTGAAGATTGTCATCAGACATATAATTTTAGTTTTTGTTCTGTGCATAACAATTAAAACATCAGGACAACAAGATCCCATTTTTACAAACTATATGTTTAACACACAGGCTGTTAACCCTGCTTATGCAGGCATGTGGGAGAAAATCGGCTTTATTTCGCTGGTCAGAAAACAGTGGGTAGGTATCGAAAGATCACCCTTTACACAGATGGTTTCATTTCATAGCCCATTGAGAAATGAATACGTTGGCGTAGGCCTGAATGTCATTAACGACCGGTTTGCATACGAAGAACGGTTAAGCATTTTTGCCGACTATTCTTATGAATTGCTGATAACGCCAGAAATGAGGCTGAGGTTGGGCATGAAATTCGGGTTTATGAATTACCAAAACCCACTCACCCGCTACAAACTTTACCCCGATGGAATTTTCGATCCGGCATTTCAGGAAGATATTGACCTGAAATTCCTGCCCAACTTCGGGTTTGGTGCATTCCTGTATGACGAAAACTTTTACGTAAGCATGTCCATCCCAAAATTGGTTAAAAACGATTTTCAGGAAAACAGGAATAATTATTCGACACTGGCTGAGGTAAGGCATCTCTATTTATCGGCAGGCTATGTTTTCGATATGAACCTTAACCTGAAATTTAAACCCACCATGATGTTCAGGGCTACTATGGGCGCTCCTGTACAAATCGATCTTTCAGCAAATTTTCTCCTGAATGAAAAACTCTGGCTGGGGACTATGGTGCGTACAGGCGATGCCTTATGCTTTGTGGCACAATGGATATTCGACAACAACATCCGTATAGGGTATGCCATGGATATCACGTTTACCGAAATTTACCGTCAGCAAAACGGCACCTATGAATTTACCCTCAGTTATGCCCTCGACTTTTATGGCAGGAGTTATGTGCGGTCGAAATATTTCTGATTAATTCAGCCTACAAGCTTATCCAAGGCCTATCACAAGCACTTCCCTTTCAAGGTCAACACCAAACCTGTCAAGCACCGATAATCTTATTTCTTCCGAAAGATTGAAAATCGCTTCTCCTGTTGCATTTCCATAATTTACCAGTACAAGTGCATGGTTTTTATGCACACCTGTATCGCCCCGGCGAATGCCTTTCCAACCGCAATGTTGGATCAGCCATCCTGCCGATAGCTTAACCTGTTCAGGAACAGCAGTACCATAAACCGGCAATCCGGGATAATTTTGACGAAGCAATTCTGCCTGGTTGACCAAAACCACCGGGTTTTTGAAAAAGCTACCGGCATTTCCAATTTTGGCCTGATCGGGAAGTTTCGATCTCCGGATAGCTATAACAGCATCCCTGACATCGGCTACACCGTGATTGGGTTGTTTTTTCAACGCTTCACCTATTCCACTGTAGTTTATGTTTATCTGTGGAAATTTGTCGAGCCTGAACAAAACCGAGGTAATAATAAACCGGCCTTTCAGTTCCCCTTTAAAAATACTGTTGCGGTAACCAAACTGACATTCGGCAGCTGAAAGTGCTTTCACTTGCCCACATTTAATATCGATTCCCGTAACTGAATCGGTAACGTCACATACTTCCTGACCATAAGCACCTATATTCTGAACTGGGGCTGCCCCGACATTGCCGGGTATCAGCGAAAGGTTTTCAACACCACCCCAGCCTTCGCTCACGGCATAAGCAACAAAATCGTCCCAAACCACACCGGCTCCCACACGCAGCCAGATAAATGAGCGGTCCTCTTTTTCGATGGATATTCCCGGGATGTTGGGATAAATCACCAATCCATCGAAATCCCGAATAAAAAGCAGGTTACTCCCTCCCCCAAGGATCATTTTCGATGATGTTTTCCGAAAAACAGGGTTTTCCATAAATTCCAGGATATCCTGGAGTTCAGTAAATTCGAAAAAATAGCGTGCCCGGGAATCAATCCCAAATGTATTCATCGATTTTAACGGGTAATTTTCGAAGAATCGGATCATCGGCTTTGTTTTGCCGGCAAAGATAGCAAAGGGTTTTAATCATCAGGTTATGAAGGCAGAGTACATTGTTTGCTATATTTGCGGGGACTTTAACATTAACTGGTCATATCCATTGAAACGTATCATTGTATCTGTAACCAACGACCTGGTGTCCGATAACCGGGTACACAAAGTTTGCAATACCCTGTGCGATTTGGGTTTTAAGGTTCTGCTTATTGGCCGTTGTTACAGAAATTCACCACCGGTTGTTGAACGCAGATATGCCACAAGTCGTATGCACCTTTGTTTCCGGAAAGGTCCATTGTTTTATGCCGAATTCAATATAAGGCTATTTTTCATTCTGATTTTCACACGTTTCGATATCCAGCTCTCCAATGATCTGGATACTTTACCCGCTAATATATTGGCAGCAAAACTAAAACGAAAACCTGTGTTTTACGATAGTCACGAATATTTTACCGAAGTTCCCGAACTGATTAACCGTCAACATGTGCAACGAGTATGGCAGCATATCGAAAAATGGCTGGTCCCGCAGGTAACATCAGCATACACAGCATGTGGATCGATTGCTGATGTATATACCCGTAAATACAATATTGTTTTCCATGTTGTCAGGAATGTGCCTGAATATTACGATACAACTTCATATCGGGCAAATAATCAATCGGGAAATAAACGTTTATGGATAATTTATCAGGGAGCATTAAATGTTGGAAGGGGCCTTCACCAGGCTATTGAAGCCATGCGTTATATTCCTGAAGCCGACCTGATATTAGCCGGAAGCGGTGATATTGAAGACGAATTAAAAAAGTTTGCTGCTGAAGTATCACCGCAAAATGTAATTTTTCATGGAAGGGTTCCCTTTGAGGAATTGGCATACCTTACAAGGAGCGCTTCAATCGGGATTTCGCTCGAAGAAGATGTGGGATTGAATTACCGGTATGCCCTTCCCAATAAGCTATTCGATTATATTCAGGCACGGATTCCGGTTATAGTCAGCAACCTGCCCGAAATGAAGGGAATTGTTGAAAAATATATGGTAGGTTTGATTGCAGACTCGAACCATCCGGAATACCTGGCTGGCCTTTTCCGAAAAGCCCTCTTCGACCAATCCCAACGTGAAGCCTGGAGAAAAAACCTTGAAACAGCTGCCGGGGAATTGAATTGGAAAAATGAGCGAAAAATAATTGAAGAGATATTTGGTGGCATATAATTCCACACCACAAAACCCTGATGGGACGGGCAGGCTATTACAATACTATCGCTAATTACCAGTAAGGCAAGGGTTATTTTAACAGTTCAGGAAAAAACTGTTAACCAATCAACAAATTAACAAATCAACCATACCCTTAATCAGAACCACACGATAACAACGACAACATTAATAACAAATCCAACCATCCTATTCCCTGTTCGAATAGAAACGTTCGAGCAGCGACCCGTCGTTCACTTCTTTCGACAGGGATTCGATAATTGATTTGGGTACGTCGTATATATCGAGGAGAATCAACCCGTCGAGGCAGTTGTTAAACTTCGGGTCAACATTAAACCCGGCAATTCGAGCGTTGAGTTTGATATATTTTTTCAGCAAAACCGGCAGGCCTGAGTTAAGGGCGTCAACATCGCCAATCGTTTTGTCGAGTTTATTGATATCCCTTTCCATGGTTTCCATCAGCACCTTCAGGTCGGGGTTTTCGGTTTTGAACTTGTAGCTGTTGCGTGGCCTGATTTTCTGCGCCAGCTTCCAATCGAAATGGTTGGCCATAATGAATTTGATGATCAGTTCTTTCGATATTTTCGAATAGTTGTTGCTGATGCTCACGGGTCCTAACAGGTATCGGTTTTCAGGGTTTTTCAGCATGAAATAGAGAATGCCCTTCCACAAAAGGAACAAGGGCATAGGCTTGCGCTGGTATTCCTTCACCACAAACGAGCGGCCCAGTTCGAGCGCCTGGTTCAGGATTTCATCCATACCATCATCGAGCCTGAACAGCGAATGAAGGTAAAATCCACGTTTCCCGTATTGCTGCATAATTTCGTGGCCGATGCCTATACGATAAGCGCCCACAATTTTTTCATCGCTTTCTTCCCAGATAAACATCTGATTATAATAGAGGTCAAATTCATCGATGTCGAGGCTCAGGTTCGAACCTTCGCCCACATCCCTGAACGTG
>JBBIHB010000005.1:0-36090 GCA_037447215.1 Bacteroidales bacterium | reverse complement strand
CAGTCAGCACATTGGGGATTAAACCCGAAGGCACGCAAAATACATTGTACTCTTTTAGTTTAAAGAGCATGTAATCGTTTTTTATTTCCTGTATTTCTTTCAATATCAAATCTTTCGGAACCGGATCGATGATTACATCGGGTTTTACAGGCGGTTTGAGTGAGTAATTAAAAAACCGCTTCACCTCTACCGGTGTGGCCATTCCGTAGGTTTTAGCCCTGAGGTATCGGCCAAACTGATAAATATCGCAGAATTTCACCTGATCGGCCTGTTTGATGGGATTGCCAATCCTGACCCTGATATTCTTGTATTTCTTCCTGAATAATTCGGAGGGCAGCCTCAGTTGTTTGAGCGCCGGATGAATAGTGCTGATGATTTTAAACAAACGGCTGTTGTTCGACTGAAACAGGACAGGAACCACCGGGGCATCCATCTTCTTGATAAACTTCACCACCGGATATTTCCAGATTTTATCGGTAATTACATTCGAAGCATCGTAAGTGCTGGTTTCGCCAGCCGGGAAAATACATAAAACACCCCCGTTTTTCAGGTGTGCCATCGATTCCTTCAATCCCGAAAAGGTACTTTCCTCTTTGGAGGCAGGCGTGTCAAACGGATTGATTTCGATAAAAAATCCCGAAACCGGTTCGATTTTTTTCAGCAACTGACTGGCCAGTATTTTTACATCGCCCCTCACCTGCGAAATCAGTTTAATCAGCAAAAGGCCATCGAGGCCGCCAAGTGGATGGTTAGCAACAACAATCACCGGACCCGCTGCAGGTATCCTTTTAAGTTCGTTGGCATCATACTCAATGGTGAGTTCAAGGGTACGGATCACTTCATCAATAAAATCGATGCTGTGCTTCTGATTCAATTTTGCATATAATTTATTGAGTTTCTGAAACCGGAGAAGGTACATCAGGAATCGGGCGAAAAACTCGCCTCCGAAATAATTCAGTGCAGGGTTGGCATTGATCAGGTCTTTAGGTTTTACCAATTCCATTAAAATCAATTTTAAATTCAGATTGACCGCACAGACTTTTGGACGGTGAAATAAAGAGAAAAAAGTATATTATCCGAAAAATAGCTGTTAAATTTGCAGGGCTGAAAATAGCAAAAATCGAACAGATAAAACCATCTGGTCTAAAAAATAGTTATTTGACTAAATGATTGGTAAACCAGAAATATCAGATTGGCTCCCCACAACGGCCAAAGAGATGAAGCAAAGGGGATGGGATTCGGCCGATGTAATCCTGTTTTCGGGAGACGCATACATCGACCATCCATCTTTTGGGATGGCGGTAATTGGCCGGTTGCTCGAAGCCGAAGGGTTAAGGGTGGCTATAGTACCCCAGCCCAACTGGCGAGACGATTTGCGTGATTTCAGGAAACTTGGGCGCCCCAACCTCTTTTTTGCCGTTACGGGGGGCAACATGGATTCGATGGTAAACCACTATACCGCCGGCAGGCGCCGCCGATCGGACGATGCCTATACCCCCGGCGGGAAGTCCGGAGCCCGGCCCGATTATGCTACCATTGTGTATTCACAGATCATCCGTAAACTTTACCCCGATGTGCCCCTGATCATTGGAGGGATTGAAGCTTCGCTCCGCAGGGTAACCCATTACGATTACTGGTCGGATAAACTGATGCCTTCCATCCTGGTGGATTCGGGCGCCGACCTGCTTTTTTACGGAATGGCCGAAAAATCGCTGGTCGAATTTATTCATCTGGTGCAACGGGGTGTGAATATCCGGAAACTGACCAACATTCCGCAAACTGCTTTTCTTATCGGACAATGCGAAGCTTTTGCCACACAGAAAAAGTGGGACGAATTGGAGCTGGCTTCACACGAGGCCTGCCTGGCCGATAAAAAGGCCTATTCGCGCAACTTCATGCATGTGGAGGAAGAATCCAACAAGATGGAGGCAAAAAAGCTGATCCAACGTATCGGCCAGCAAATGGTGGTAATTAATCCCCCCTGGCCACCCATGACCGAAAAAGAGATTGACCGGGTTTACGACCTTCCATATACCCGCCTTCCCCACCCGCGCTACGAAGGGAAAGGGGCCATTCCGGCTTATGAAATGATTCGCCATTCGATCAACATTCACCGGGGTTGTTTCGGTGGATGTACTTTTTGCACCATTTCGGCCCACCAGGGAAAGTTTATTTCGAGCCGCAGCGAAGTATCCATCCTGAAAGAAGTGGAAAAAGTGACGCAAATGTCCGACTTTAAAGGCTACATTTCCGACCTTGGCGGCCCATCGGCCAACATGTACAAAATGAAGGGCATCCACGAAGAGATTTGCCGCAAATGCAAACGGCCTTCGTGCATTTTCCCCACCATCTGTAAAAACCTCGATACCAGCCATCAGCCTATGCTCGATCTGTACGGAAAGGTCAGAAGCCATCCCAAAGTAAAGAAAGCATTTGTGGGCAGCGGTATCCGTTACGATATGATCCTTGAAAAAACCGGACGGGAAGAAACCGATAAAGCCAACCGCCAATACCTGCACGAGGTGATCCGGCATCATGTGTCGGGAAGGTTGAAAGTGGCGCCCGAACACACATCGGACGAGGTGTTGAAGTTTATGCGCAAGCCGCCGTTCAGGCTTTTCCAAGAACTCAACAAAGAATTTAACCGCATCAACAACGAAGAAAACCTGAACCAGCAGCTTATTCCCTATTTTATCAGCAGTCACCCGGGCAGCAAACCGGAAGATATGGCCGACCTGGCCATTAAAACGAAGAAAATGAATTTCAGGTTGGAACAGGTACAGGATTTTACCCCCACACCCATGACCCTCGCTACCGAAATTTATTATTCGGGGTACCATCCATACACCATGGAACGGGTATTTACAGCACGCAACCCGGTGGAAAAAGAGAACCAGCGTAAATTCTTCTTCTGGTACAAAAGGGAATACAGGCGCTCTATTATCAATGAACTGAAATCATCGGGGCGGGGCGATATGATCAGGCAATTGTTTGATGGGAAAAAAGAAAATGGAATCCAAAACCCCTACCTTTGATGAAAATATAAAGCAGCATCCCATGAGAAATATCAAAACAGTCATATTGGCAGCAACCCTGATCTGGGTAATGACTTCGTGTGCCGAACTGATGAAGATGGCAAGCTCCACCATGGGCGACCAACCCTTGACAAACACCGAAATTATTGCCGGCCTCAAACAGGCTTTATCGGTAGGGACCGATTCGGCAACAGCCCGTGTATCGAAAACCGACGGTTATTTCCGCGACGAGCTTATAAAGATACTACTACCCCCTGAAGCAGAGATTATTACCAAAAACCTGACCCGCATTCCGGGTGGCGAAAAACTGGTGAACGATGTTATCCTGCGGATTAACCGCGCTGCCGAAGATGCCGCCAAAGAAGCAGCCCCAATTTTTATCGGCAGCATTACCGGCATGACCATCTCCGACGGATTGGGGATAGTGAGAGGTGGCGAATATGCAGCTACTGAATATCTGAAACGTACCACTTCAGAGCAGTTGTTTAACCTTTATCAGCCAAAAATCAAGACTTCTATCGACAAAAAGCTGATTGGCAATATATCCACATCCGAAAGCTGGAACACCCTCACCGGCGAATGGAACAAAATTGCCAACTCAATAATTGGGCAGGCAGCAGGATTCAACCCGGTCAACGTAAAACTCGACGAATATCTTACCTCAAAGGCACTCGACGGCCTGTTCCTGAAAATCGGAGAAGAGGAAAAGAAAATCCGCACCGACCCTGTTGCCAGGGTAACTGAGTTGTTGAGGAGGGTGTTTGGGGCGCAATAATAAAAAGTTCAAAGTTATCAGTTTACAGTTCTCAGTTTAGGTTTTGCACAACTCTGAACTGAGAACTCACAACTCAGAACTTTTTTCAACCTTTCGGCACCTTCTCCCCCTGCAAAGTTTTTGAAAGTTCGCGGGTCAGTATCAAACGAAACAAATACAAAACCATAATATCTTCATTGTAACACTTTTTAAACAAAATTCTTCCAAAAAAGCTTACAACTTGTTTTATCAGTGCTGTGCAGATTAAAAATGTAACTTTTTTATTTATCTAAATAATGACCAAGCATCGAGAGTATATGAATACAGTCCTCATGTATTTCGTAAATAAGCCTATTTTTCTTATCAATCTTTCTTGACCATAAACCACTTAGTTCATATTTAAGCTCTTCAGGCCTATCTAAACCAGTTTTCGGGTGCAATTGAACATCAGATACCAGTTTTGAAATTTTCCGTTGAGCAATTAAATCACCACTTCGTTTCCAGTACAATAAGTCTTTTAGTGCTTTTTCTTTATAAACTATTTCCATAAATCCCCGGTCTTTATAACTTTACCGGCACTTTTTTTGGATTTTAGAATTTCTTCAACAAACTCTTTATTATATGGGCTTTCAGGTTCACAAGCCTTATCTTCGGAAATGATAGTGACAACCTCGTTCATTGCCCTTAAAAGGTCTATCAAACTTTTCCCTTTCGGATTGTTCTCATTGATGTTAATTGTATAAGTTGTCATAATCACATAATTTTTAACAAAAATACAAAATTTGCTTTAATGCCTGCTGAACAATTACAAAAATCAATAGGTAATATTTCCTCTTCAGAAAGCTGGAATACCCTTACCGGAGAATGGAACAAAATAGCCAACTCCATTATTGGCCAGGCAGCAGGTTTCACCCCGGTCAACGTAAAACCCGATAAATACCTTACCCAAAAGGCGCATGATGGCCTCTACCTGAAAATCGGCGAAGAAGAAAAGAAAATCCGCACCGACCCGGTTGCCAGGGTAACTGAATTACTGAGGAGGGTGTTTGGGACGCAATAATATAAAAGTTCACCTTTCAGAGTTCAAAGTTCCCTGTTTACAGTAAAGAGTTTTTGCACAAACTCAAAACTGTGAACTCAGAGCTGTGAACTTTTCCTACCCTTTCGGAACCTTCTCCCCCGGAAATCTTTCGGCATATTCAACCCAAAAGCTTTTCACTTCCGATTTCATTTCTTTATGCAGCATCAGAATGCCAAACAGGTTAGGTATGGTCATCAGGGCAATGGCAATGCCTGAGAAAGTCCAGATTATGGTAGTATCGGTGAAAGCCGCTACAAAAAATCCGATTACATAAGCAAGGCGGTAGTAAATAATCCCTTTGACACCAAACAGGTAGGTAACTGCCCGGTCGCCGTAATAGGACCAGCTGATAGCGGTGGAAAAGGCAAAAAGCAATAATCCAATGGCTACGATATACCCTCCATAATGCCCGAACCAACTCCGGGTAAATGCCAACGTGGTAAGTGGGGCGCTGTGCATCAGCGATTTGCCGGTCAAGGTTATTCCCTCCTGCGCCACTAATTTTCCGTTGTTGAAGCTGAGATTACCGCTAAACAACGCTCCACGCTGATAAACTTTAACTTCTTCGGCAACCGAACGGCTGTGCAGAAAAGTAATATTGCTATCAGGAATGCCGTTAGTCACGGCAATTGAGCCGGAATATAAAGGCAACTGTGTTTTTCCTTTCAGGAATTCATACAGCTTTTGGGTATCGGACTCTTCCTGATCGCTATAGGTCCCATTCAGGACAATCAGGTCGGCAGCCTGAAACTGGTTTTCATGCTTTTCGCTCCACACACCCGAAGAAAGCAGCACCATCCCGGTGAGCATGCAGATAATGATGGTATCGATAAAAGGTTCGAGCAATGCAACGAGGCCTTCGGAAACCGGCTCGTGGGCACGGGCAGCAGCGTGAGCAATAGGAGCTGAACCCTGACCCGCTTCGTTGGAGAAAAGGCCACGGTTTACGCCCCGGTTAAAAGCAAACGCCAGGGAAGCGCCGAGAAAGCCACCGGCAGCTGCTGATCCGGTAAACACATCGCGGAATACGGTAATAAACGAAGGGATTATATTTTCGTAATTAAACAAGATTACTGCTGCAGCACCAACGAAGTAAATCAATGCCATAATCGGAACCAGCCTCGAAGTAACAGCTGCTATCCGTTTGATCCCGCCGATAATAACCGCTCCAAGTAAAACGGCCAGCACTGCACCGGTGAGGATATGGTTAATCCCGAATGTGGCAAACATGGAATTGGAAATGCTGTTGATCTGTGGAAGGCTCCCCGTGCCGAACGAACTGATAATGGTTGCAACAGCGAAAATCACCGCAAGCCATTTCATATTCAACCGGTTTTTCATATAGTACATGGGGCCACCGGCTACAGAGCCATCTTCGGCAAACTCGCGGTATTTGTGCGAAAGGGTAACTTCAACAAATTTTGTGGTCATACCCACCGCAGCGGTCATCAGCATCCAGAATAAAGCGGCAGGGCCACCCAAATGGACAGCAAGGGCCACTCCGGCAATATTACCTGTTCCAACCGTTCCCGACAAAGCTGTTGTAAGCGCCTGAAAATGCGATGTATCGCCCTTATCTCCCTCCATATCGAACTTGCCGCGAACAATGCGGAGCGAATGTTTCAGGTACCTGAACTGAGGAAATTTAAGGTAAAAAGTAAAGAAAACCCCGGTTCCTAAAAGCAGAAATACAAACCATTGAGAACCTCCTATATAACCGTCGATCCGGCCAAGAAAATCGTTAAGCTGATGCATCATGCTTTTTTTCTTAAAATTTGCCTAAAATTAGTATTCTGTTTTAAAAGGAGATACAGCCGCCCGACAAATAGCAGAAAAAAGGTAATTAAACCATTTGGAGGAAAATATGTTTTATATCGAATAAAAGAGATGATATATGAAATTCATTTTTTCAACAAAATCAAATGCTGAGTTTAACCATTTCTGGTTGCTTATTTTCAGGGTATCAATAAGTGCATTTATGCTCACACATGGTTTACCCAAATTGAACATGCTTTTGTCGGGGAGCGGTGGAAATTTTCCCGACCCATTGGGCGTGGGAAATAATTTATCATTGATCTTGACTGTATTTGGTGAGGTGGTTGCACCCGTTCTGGTGATGATCGGTTTCAGTACCCGCCTTTCGGCTATTCCGGTAATTATTACTATGGTCGTTGCTGCTTTTGTTGTCCATGCCCACGACCCTTTTTCCCGGAAAGAACTTGCCCTGCTTTTTCTGATTGGTTTCATTACAGTTTTAGTTATGGGCGGGGGGAGGTATTCCCTCGACAGAATGTTCGGCAAAGGGAAATAAATTTTCCGATTTGATTATTTTTGCCTTCGGTGCAAAATAAATTTCATGACAACCGACGAAAAAAACATAATCCGAAGACGAAAAAAAGCTTGTAGAATCAGGCTGTTCAGAAAAATTCACCGCCAAACGGCGGTTTTTCTTTTTATCGGATTTTTTATCATGGCTGGTACCGGACTCCTTTTAGGATGAAAAAAAAAACAGCTGCGAAATCATCCTGGCAAAAACCGCAAGCGGTACTTCAAAAGACCTGTCACAGTGGTTGCTGCTCGATAGCCTGCAACTTGCAGCAATTACCTATCTGAGATATTCGGTATCGGCAACGCTATCGACTGAAATTGACAGCATTGATGTCCGTCCCGACAAAGGCGTGGTAAAGTTCACATTTTCATATCACTACAAAGTGCTGCAGATTGACTGGGCAACCGGCCGGGTATTAAAGGTGGAACAACGCCGCTCCGACCTGATCGAACATATCCACGACGGAACCATTGTGGATAGGTGTACCAGAGCCAGAAACGGAGTATTCAAGCTTGTTTACACATCGGTGATGGGCGTTGCCCTGCTGGTATTCACCATTACCGGGTTCTGGCTCTGGTGGGGGCCAAAGCGGCTGCGCCGCCTGAAATAACCCGTCAACCGGAAAATCCGTTTATTTCCGGCTTCGTATAACCCTTGCCGATGACTTGGGCTTTATCCTGACAAAAACATGTTTGATATTGCCCTTATCGGTTTTCCGTTCGTCAATTTCAAAATATTTATTGAGCACTTTCAGCAATGGGGTAAGCTTCATAAAACCATAATTGCGCGGGTCAAATTCAGGTTTCTTTTTATTGATGAGGTTGCCCACATCGCCCAGAAAAGCCCAGCCGTCCTCGTCGGCAATATCGGTTATACTGGCCGAAATCAGTTTAATAGTTTCCTGATCAACATTATGCAGCGATTTTCTTTTGGGTACAGGTTTTCCCGGTTTTTCAGCCTCAGGTTCAATATCTTCATCAACAGGATTCAGAATTTCGAGGTAGATAAACTTGTCGCAGGCAACAATAAACGGATTCGGGGTTTTTTTCTCACCGATGCCTATGACTTTCATCCCTGATTCGCGCAACCGGATGGCAAGCCGGGTAAAGTCGCTGTCGCTCGAAACTAAACAAAACCCGTTAACCTTCCCAGAGTATAGTATGTCCATGGCATCGATGATCATGGCCGAATCGGTCGAATTTTTTCCTGATGTATAACTGTATTGCTGAATCGGCGTTATGGCATTTTCAAGTAAAACCCCTTTCCATCCGGTTGTAGTGTTTTTTGTCCAGTCGCCATAAATCCGTTTGGTAGTGGGAATTCCGTATTTAGCAATCTCTTCGAGCATGGCTTTTACATTGTGGTAAGGAACATTGTCTGCATCAATCAGTACTGCAAGTTTCAGGTCAGAAATATTTTCCATTGAAATATATTTTTTTGATAAAGTTAAACCATTTGAACCAAAGTAAACATCCGGATGGTTGAATTTTTACGGATTTTGCTTAACTTTAGGCAAAAAAATGGAACGAATTGAAATATATTTAGGCGACATAACAAAACTCGAGGTTGATGCAATAGTAAATGCAGCCAACAATTCGCTTCTGGGTGGCGGAGGGGTTGATGGCGCTATTCACCGGGCTGCCGGATCAGATTTGCTGGAAGAGTGCCGTTTGCTGAAAGGTTGCGCAACCGGTGAAGCCAAAATTACCAAAGGGTTTAGGCTCCCGACAAAATATGTGATCCATACAGTCGGGCCCGTTTGGGGGGGCGGAAAAAACAATGAGGCTGAATTACTTGCATCGTGCTATCGCCGCAGCCTTGAACTTGCGGTTCAGTACGGCATTAAAACCATTGCATTTCCCAACATCAGCACCGGGGTTTACAGCTACCCGAAAGAACAGGCAGCACAGATTGCATGGAAGACCGTAAATCAATTCCTTGAAGCAAACTCATCGCCCCAAAAGGTTATCTTCTGCATTTTCGGCAAAGAAAACCTGGCGATTTACAAAAAGCTGTCAGGTGAAATGAAGTCTTGAATTATTAAATTCGCATTTTACAAAATTCAGATAATCTTTGACACCTTCTGATTTCACACCTGACTGATGAGATATGGCGGGAAGTGAACCTGTTCCGACTCATTTCGCATAAATTTAATGTAAATCTTCTCAAATGAGATGTTTAGCATATAATCCCCTTCGCTCCTGTTCTTGAAAGCATCTCTTAATATTTTTCCATATCACAATTCAATAAGACCTGGATTAATGCATTTTTGATTAAACCAACCAATCAATTGCAGATGTTTCGAAGTTTTGAACCTTTGGCGGAGTATGGCAAAATTAGCATATAACTCATCCACCAATAAATTTGACTCTCCTTGTTCACCGTTTCACCTATTCAATTATATTTGTGACCCTAAAAACCAGTTTAAAATAGACTTATAATCAAACTTAAAAAGGAGGTTTTTATGCATCACGGACCTGCAGTAGAATTGGGTAAAGACCACTCAATTGAATACAAAACCCGGCTGGGGGTAATCCTGTTCTTTGTTTATCTGTTGGTATATGCCGGATTTGTTGCCATTGGCATATTTTACCCTCAATTGATGGGTGCCAACGCAATTTCCGGTCTTAACCTGGCTTTCGTTTATGGAATGGGACTGATTGTTCTGGCCATTGTTATGGGATTGGTTTACAACTACTTCTGCACCCGGCACGAAGATAAAATGCATAAGGAGGACCAGTTATGATCTATTCGGTTTCTGCTTCGGCCATCGTTATTTTCGTGATTTTTGTAATATCAGTACTTGGCCTCTCCTTTTATTTTGCACGAAAATCGAAATCAGCTTCGGGCTACTATGCAGCAGGCGGTAACATCCACTGGTTTGTAAACGGGATAGCTTTTGCGGGCGATTATCTTTCGGCTGCCTCATTTCTGGGTATTTGCGGGATGATTGCGTTCTTCGGGTACGACGGGTTCCTCTATTCAATCGGCTTCCTGGCCGGATGGGTGGTAGCCTTGTTTATTGTTGCCGAACCCCTGAAAAGGATGGGCAAATATACCTTTGCCGATGCACTCGATGCCAGATTCGATTCGAAAGCCATCAAACTTACTGCGGCTATCAGTACGTTGGTTGTTTCCATTTTTTATCTTATCCCGCAAATGGTGGGAGCAGGCGCCCTGGTTACCCCTTTACTTGGATTTCCGCATTGGGTAGGTGTGGTGCTGGTAGGATCAATTGTAATATTTATAGTGGCCACCGCGGGCATGACATCAACCACTTACGTACAGTTTATCAAAGGCGGATTACTGATTGTTTTTTCAACCATCCTCACCATATATGTACTCAACAACGGAATAAAGCTTCAGCCCAATGACGATTATCATCAGTTTACCACAATCCCAGTGATGGTTGAGAACGGAAAAATTACTGCTATAGAAAGTAACACTTACCAATTGGCTGGCCAGCATACCGAAGGAGGAAATACTTTTGTGAAACTTTCAGAAGGCGAAATTGAGACTTGGTGGTCACTGAATACTTCCGGTGCTTCGCCTTTCCTTGAAGAGGCGCTGAGTATTGTCCATACGAAAGAAAACACAAAACTATACAACGGCGCCCCACAGGCCGACGGCAGGTTTTATCAGGTAGGCCATGCCAGTAAAATCATACACAATGGCAAAGAAGTGGATGAAACCGGCCCATTGGGACCTTTTGAATTTATTGCTGCCATCGAAAATACAGAGGTAACGCGATTTCTGAAAAAAGTATTCGATTATGATGGCGACCGGGTAACCCTTTTTTATCAGAACGTTACATCGGGCAAAGACGTGATGAAACCCGGTTTGTATTATAAACTTGGCGATAAAGGAACATTCTGGAGCCGTTTGGATTTCCTTTCGCTGATGCTTGCCCTTTTCCTGGGAACAGCTGCTCTGCCCCATATCCTTATCAGATATTACACTGTAGCAAGTCAGCGTGCTGCACGAAAATCAACCATCGTAGCCATCGCTGCCATCGGGTTATTTTACATCCTCACTCTTTACATGGGTGCCGGGGCCATGTTCAACGGCGGGCTCGACATGGAAAGTTCCAATATGTCGGCGCCATTGCTGGCCAAAACATTTGGTATAGTCCTGTTCTCCATCATATCTGCCATCGCTTTTGCAACCATTCTTGGAACTGTGAGCGGCCTTATTGTAGCTTCTTCGGGTGCTGTTGCCCACGACCTGATGGACAAGTATATGAACGTGAAAATGACCGAAAACCAAAAAGTTAATGCAGGCCGGGTTGCCGCAATTGTGGTTGGTATTTTTGCCATTATCCTTGGGATTATATTTAAAGACCAAAACGTTAGCTTTCTGGTAGGTTTGGCATTTGCCATTGCAGCCTCATCAAACCTGCCGGCTATTATCATGTTGCTGTTCTGGAAGAAAACCACCTCAAGGGGAATTTCCTGGGCAATACTGGTGGGTATGATCAGCTCTGTATTGATTATCCTGCTTTCGCCAACCATGTATGAAATTTACGGCCTTAGAGGTTCCGATGCCCCAATTCCGCTTCAGAACCCAGGAATTGTTTCAATCCCGATGGGCTTCATAACCCTGGTTCTTATTTCGCTCGTTACCAAAAAGCACCGGGCAACAAAATAGTTTTATATTTACCTCATTATCAACTGAGGTTTATTAAATACTCCCCCTGAAGGGGAGGTAGGGAGGGGGCTTAATGAAAATCGGGATCATTAGCGATATCCACGAAGACGGCATCCGATTGATGCACGCAATAACCAGACTGGAAAAGCACAACTGCGATATGTTGGTCAGCCTTGGTGATATGGCTGGTTTCGATAATCGATTTTACAGCTTTGAACTCACTCGTAACCTAAGCTTTTGTTTACAGGCTATAAGGGCAAGTTGCAGCCATGTAATTGCCGGCAACCACGACTTTTTTGTAATGCAGAAAATTCCTGAATGGAACAATGTCTTCGATTTCCCCCTGGATTGGTATCAGCTTTCTCCTGTCCAACGAAATGAAATCAGCAAAGGCCTTGTCTGGAATTTCGAACACGATCTGCCGGCTAATGCTTCTGCCAGCGACCTGGAATGGCTTTATTCACTCAAAGAATATTTTGTGCTTGAAGAGGATGAGCTGCGTATCCTGTTTTCGCACTCGCTTTACCCTGATCCGGCAGGGATGCTCACACGTAAACCTGTTAAGCAGGTTGATTTTGAACCTCATATCAGTATTCTTCAGGAAATGAAGTGCGACCTGGGTATTTCAGGCCATTTTCATCCGGGAGGGGTATTCCGGATTGAGAAAAACAAAACCAAACCCCCAAAATTCGGTTTTCTCGATATTGGCCCAAAAGTGACGCAACTGGTTTGCCCTTGTGTGGCCGAAGGTGGCCAGGACAATGGCTATTCCATTCTCGATACAAAGGAAAAAACCATTGAGGTAATTCCGTTTCGCACTCCAAAACAACATATTATCTGGTAAAATGGCACAACGAGACGTATCGATAAACAAAAAGCAGTTTTTTCTGAGGATCATTCTTCCTTCGGCGTTGACCATTGTAATTTTTATTGTTTTCAATTTCGGGTTTATAATTCCTTATTTCGAGGTTAATCAGATGAACAATAAAAAACAGATGATCCGCGAAATTGTGTTTTCGAGTATCTGTATTGCCGACGAACTTAATACAGAGGTGGGACGGGGCTTGATTTCACTGTCCGAAGCCCAGGAAAAGGCTGCGCTTTCCATAGGCAGTATGCGGTATGGCGTGGAAAACAAGGATTATCTGTGGATTACCGACCTTCACCCAACAATGGTCAGGCACCCTTACCGTTCTGAATTAAACGGACAGGATTTGTCGGATTTCAGTGACGCACATGGTAAGAAAATGTTTGTGGAATTTGTTGAACAGAGCCGTAAAACCGGCGAAGCCTACGTGAATTATATGTGGCAATGGATGGACGATTCGACTCGGATTGTGCCCAAAATATCGTTTGTTATGGAGTACAGGCCGTGGGGATGGCTCATCGGGACCGGTGTTTATCTGGAAGATATCAGGAATGAAATTGCAGGGATGAAACGCATCTTCACCTTCGCCTCCCTGGCCATTTTTGCAGTAATGACAGCGCTGCTTACCATTATTGTCAGGCGAAATTTGAGGGTAGAAACACAAAGGTCGATTGCCGAACAGAACCTGAATGAGTCGCGCGAAAGGTACAGGGCCCTGGTTGAAGCATCAACCGACGGAACCCTGCTGTATTTGGATGGTAAGTTTATCTATGCCAATAAAAAGGTGAAAGATATGCTCTCGGGCATAGATCTGGGTAACCTGAACAGCGACCTTTGCGAATTGATTCACCCGGCAAGAAAGGATGATATTGCCCTGATTAAGGAATTTCAGCATACACAGCTGAACCATCTTCAGATGGAAACCCTACTTGCCATTCCGGGATACGAAGACCGTGAGGTACTGCTCACCATATCGGAAGTGACTTTCTCCGACAAAAGTGGTTTTATTTATGTTTTCAAAGAACTCGTAAAACCAAAAGCGGTCGAAACCGAATCGGCACTTGCCCAACTGGCCCCCTCAATGAGTGAATCATTATCAATGGGAATTTTTTCAGCAACCTTTAGGGGAAAAGGAAGATTTATCACTTTCAGCCCGGGTTTGCCAAAGCTTTTAGGATTTAGATCAGTTGATGAATTGAGTAAAGTATCCATTATAGACCTGATAGATAACCATACCGAACGCAGAGAATTTGTCAACTACCTGGCAAAATACCGGAAGCTGGATGGCTATCAGCTTAATTTCAGAAAACCGGATGGAAGCTATATCAATCTTCTTATATATGCGACCTTCATCAGCGATGAATTGACTGGCACAGAGCGTATTTCCGGGATATTTATTGATGGCACACAGGTCTGGAAACAGAAAAAAACGGAAAAATCAATGGCTGCCGAAGTGGCCGTATTTCGATCCTTCCTGAACAGTGCAGTTCATCATTTCATGCAAGCACCTGTATTCTGCAGTCCTGAATCCAAAATACCGGAAATTATCAGTCTCATGAGGTTTTACAATTCCCCGGTAATATTTGTAAGGAAACCAGATGGGATGATAGCCGGGTCAATTACTTCGGATGAGGTTATGACAGCAATTTCAGGAGAAAATTTTCTGATGGAACTTACAGCCGCTCAATTGATGAACCCGGTGTCAGTATGGGTCAGCAAAAACATTACATTAATTGAGGCAATTAATTTATTGGTAGATAAAAAAGCGATATTTCTGTTAGCTGGCAATAAAACAGGTGTTCCAGATGGAATCGTTACTAAAGAATCGATGACAGCAATAATGGCAAAAGCCCTACCCGGCTATCTGAAAGACGAAAGTGAAACGGCCATCTTTGCCAACCTGGTTGAACATTGCCGCAAGCTTCCTTCTGAGGTAAAAATACTCCTTGATAATGGAACAAGACCACAGGTTATTACCAACCTGGTCACCAGCCGGTCGGATGAAGTTACCCGGATTTTTGCTGAAAAGGTACTGGAAGAGATGGGCCCGGCGCCTGCAATGTTTGCTTTGATTGCGCTTGGTAGCGAAGCCCGGAAGGAACAAACCTTACTCTCCGATCAGGACAATGCCCTGATTTACGATGATCAGGTAGCAGGTAATCCTCAGGCAGCCAATTATTTCCTCAGATTCGGCAAACGGATGAACGAACTGCTCCACCAGGCAGGTTATGAGCTTTGCAAAGGCGATATAATGGCAGGCAACCCACGTTGGAACCAACCTCTTTCAACCTGGAAAAAGTATTTTGCCTCCTGGATAAAGGAAGCCAATCCACAAAATATCATCGACATCAGCGTGTTTTTCGATTATCGCACCATTTTTGGCCATGCTGACATAATTGATGAACTAAGAGATGCAATACATACCATGCTTGATGGCAATCCAGCGTTTTTCAGTTATATGGCACTGGCAAACCTCAATTACAAAATTCCATTGAATGTTTTTGGACGCTTACAGCCCGAAACATCTGACGATAATTCCGGAACCATCAACATAAAAAATGCAACCAGGGTGATTGTAAACATTATCAGGCTCTATTCGGTAAAAAACAGGCTGGAAGAAACCAATACCCTTGGAAGAATTGAAAAGCTTTACTCCCTGAATGTATTGCCGCAGCATCTCTACACAGATATTTCGTATGCATGGGAATTTCTGCTGGTTATGCAGTTCAGGCATCAGGTATTTGCATATATAAACCGGTTGCAGATAGACCACAACATCAATCTTTCCATGCTCTCATCTATCGAAATTAATACGCTGAAAATCATATTTACAAGTTTGACTAGTTTCCAGAACCGTTTAAAAAATGATTTTGGGGTGAATATTTAAGACATTGATTTCTTTGGGCATTATTATTTCAAATTCAAACTTCAGGCCATTTATTATGATTATTTATCAGATTATCTCCTGTTAGAAATTTTTGAATTAAAATATTGTGTCCTTAGGTTTAAATTCATAAATCCTTAATCCTGTGATAAATTTGGGTAGTGTTACATTTTGTGTGACCGGTATTGAAAGGGGAGTGAAGCAAGTGGTGGTTTTGTTGAAGCCCCCGATTTCTGGGTCGAAGAAAGTTTAAGGTTTTGGAGAAAGAATTACCATGATATAACACGGTAATCAACGTTTTATACTATTTTTAAGGGGCTTAATATCCTTATAAAATTGAAACATCTTGATTATGAAGATTTGTATCGACTGCGATGAGGCTGCGGCAAACCTGAAAAAAATATTGTTCGATCACCTGAAAAACAAGGGGGTTGATATTACCGACCTTAATTATTCGGCGACACACAGAAATGCCATATACCCCGAAATCGGGTATAATCTGGCAAAAGAAATCCAGGCCGGAAATTTCGACCGGGGGATCAGCATTTGTGGTACCGGATTGGGCATGGCCATGATTGCCAATAAAGTAGAAGGGGTTTATGCCGGGACCTGCCACGATGTTTTTTCTGCTGAAAGGTTGAGAAAAAGCAACAATGCCCAGGTTATTACCATGGGGGAGCGGGTTATCGGACCAGAATTAGCAAAAACTATAATTGATGCCTGGTTGGTTTCCGAATTTCAGGGAGGCGGTTCAACCCAAAAAGTTCAGCAAATGCGCGAGTTGGAAAAGCAATCGTTCCATCCTTCGAAGTAAAAAAAGTAACAAACATAAAATTAAAAAAACATGCAAAAATTTATAAACGATCCATCGAAAGTGGTCGATGAAATGCTGGAAGCCTTTCTGAAAGTACATTCCGACCTGGTTGACCCAACTGTTAACGAGCGGGTTATCAAATACAAAAATGCTCCTGTTCCAGGAAAAGTAGGTATTGTAACCGGTGGAGGATCGGGTCACAAACCGGCATTTATCGGATATTGCGGCCGAAATATGGTAGATGCCGTGGCTGTGGGCGAAATCTTTTCTTCGCCACCGGCACAGATGTTTCTTGATGCTATCAAAGAAGCCAATGCAGGTAAAGGGGTTGCCATTTTGTACGGTAACTATGCCGGCGACAATATGAACGTGGCCATGGCCATGGAGGAAGCTGAAGATGAAGGCATTGAAGTTAAAAAAGTTGTTGCCAACGATGATGTGCCCTCTGCTCCTAAAGGAGAGGAAGCCAAACGGCGCGGTGTGGCCGGCGAAATTCTGATGTGGAAAGTGGGTGGTGCAAAAGCTGCTATGGGCGCTTCGCTCGACGAAGTAATTGCAGTTGCCCAAAAAGCAATTGATAATACCCGTAGCATGGGAATCGGGTTGTCGCCATGCACCATCCCCGAAGTAGGGCATCCCAATTTCACTATTGAAGAGGGGAAGATGGAAGTGGGGATCGGGCATCATGGAGAACCCGGCATTGAAATATGTGACCTTGAACCAGCAGCACAAATTGCACAGCGGATGTGTGATGTAATCATACCCGACCTTCCTTTTCAAAGTGGCGATGAGGTAGTGGTCCTAATATCAGGCTTAGGCTCAACTCCTGTTATGGAACAATACATTGTTTTCAATGATGTTGAAAAAATCCTTACCCAAAAAAGTATTAAGATTTACCATTCGTATGTGGGGAATTACTTTACGTCACTCGAAATGGCCGGAGTAACATTCACACTGATGAAACTCGACGATGAACTGAAAGAATGTATTGATTATGAGTGCAATTCGGTCGGATTGCGCCAGTTTCAGCGATAAATAACAAAAAATGGAAAACAACAGCAGAAGAAAATTCCTGAAAAATTCGGCTATTACCATGGCCGGTGCCGGATTTTATACTTCGATACCCAAAAATCTCTATTCATCAACCTCTGCCAACAATCGGATCAATATTGGTGTGATTGGCGTAAACTGGTGGGGTACCGAAAATATGCAGTATTTACTGAGGGCCGATTCAGGTGTTCAATGTATTGCCATGTGCGACGTGGATAAAATCAGGCTGAAAGAACAGGCCGAAGTGCTTAAACAAGAGTTTCCGAAACAGGCTGGCAGCATTAAGTTTTACAACGATTTCCGCAAACTGCTCGACGACAGGGAAATCGACGGGGTTATCATTGCCACTCCCGATCACTGGCACGCCTATATATTTGCCGAAGCCTGTAAAGCTGGTAAAGCAATCTATGTTGAAAAACCAACTGGAAGAACCATTGCCGAGTGCCGGTTGATGGTTGAACTTCAAATGAAATTCAGGAATGTGGTAACCACAGGTTTATGGCAAATCAGTCTTGAGTATTTCATCGATGCATTTAAGATTTTAAAAACCGGAATATTAGGCGATGTTTACAAAGTCCATTGCTGGATACCTGGTAACACTGCCCCGGTAATTTATGATCCTGCTCAGCAACCAGTTCCAACTACATTGGATTATGACATGTGGATCGGGCCGACACGCTATCGTCCATTCAATAGTAACAGATTTCATAGGCAGTGGAGAAACTACTGGGATTTTGGCGGCGGGCAGCAAACCGATTGGGTACATTACCTCGATTCGGCATTTGACGGCCTTCTCGCTTTGGGAAATCCGAGAGAATATCCGAAAACTGTTTTTTCTGTTGGGTATAAACATCCCGATACAATGACTGAAACACCACGTGTGCAGACTTCAGTTTTTCAGTTCGATAATTACCATGTGGTATGGGAGCAACAGAACACGAGGCTTTACAACAGGGATGATGGTGTGGCCTGGATTGGCAGCAACGGAACTTTAATTTGCAACCGATCGGGGTATGAGATAATCCCCAAAAACGATGCCGCTGGAAAACCGCTCATAAAACCGGAGGTTGTAAATGGTACTTACGGAAACCAGCACAATCATATGTTAAATTGGGTAGCTTGTATCAGGGAGGAAAATACCCATACAAACGGAACCATTGAAAAGGGCTGCTATGCGACCGAAGTGGCATGCATTGCCAATATTTCGCACCGCATGGGAGGAATAAGTCTTGATTACGATGCAGTTAACATGAAGTTTAGGAATAATCCAGAAGCTGACGCATACATCTTTCCTGAATATCAGAACGGATGGGAATTTCCGATGCTTTAACACAATAGTAAAGATTGAATTATTAATCAGGACAGTGAAGTTTCAATGTAATAAATGATGCATTTATGAAATCTTTTACAAACCAGGATGGAAAAGTTATCATCGATAACCTGATAACCGTCATACAGGAAAATAAACAGTATTTAAGCGATATTGACGGATTGATTGGCGATGGCGACCACGGAATCAATATGAACAAAGGTTTTACTATTTGCAGGGAAGAACTGGAAAAAAATCCGGGCGATCTGGCACATTCTGCCAAAGTTTTATCCAAAATACTGATGATGAAAATCGGTGGATCGATGGGGCCGTTGTATGGTAAAATGTTTAAAGGTTTTGCCACTCAACTGGAGGATAAAAATGAGATAGATATCGAAATATTCGGAAGCGCACTGAATGCAATGCTCATCGCTTTACAATCAATATCGCCGGCACAACCAGGCGATAAAACGCTGATGGATACACTTTATCCGGCAGTTATGGCATATCAAAAAGCAGTTGAAGAGGGTAAATACTTTACCGATGCGCTCTCTGCCATGAAGCAAGCGGCCATTGAAGGGCGCGATTCAACAAAAGATATGGTAGCAAAACTGGGACGGGCCAGCCGACTGGGTGAGCGTTCGCGCGGGATATTGGATGCCGGGGCCACCTCATGTTGTCTAATCCTCGAAACTATGGCCGATTCAATTCAGGAAATTATTATTACAAAAAAATTTGACTGATATCAAACAAGCAGTAATTGTTTCCTTTTTAGGAACAACGCAAGACTGTTTTTCGGAATTCCAAAAAAATGCCACCACAATAGAAAAGCTGGAATTTGTATCGAGAATTGACGGCTTTACCGGTGTCGAAATGGATTTCCCTTATGAAACCTGCGATCAGGTTGAAATCCAAAAATGGATGGATGAACTTGGACTGGGGTTCGCAACCATCAATGTTAATATCAAAAAGGAGGCAGAATGGATATCGGGGGCCCTGTCAAGCCCCGACAAAGCAATCCGCGACCGGGCTGGAAAAATTACAGAACAGGGAAAAGATTATGCCAAAGCAGTTGGAGCACCCCAGGTTACCTGTTGCCCACTAAGCGACGGTTATGATTTGCTATTCCAGATCAACTATAAAACAGCATGGAACAAAATGGTAGAAACCATTGGGGAAACTGCCGGTTATTTGCCTGAATTTCTGCTTTTTATCGGACATAAATATACGGAAACCAGGGTGCATTGCCAACTTGGCACAACTGCCAATGGATTGCTCCTGCTGAAAGATGTGCAATGCAAAAACAGAGGTATCACTATCCATACAGGCCATTCGTTTCTAAACCAGGAAAATCCGGAAATGGTGCACTCGCTTATTTACGAATGCGGCTTCGATCCAAATATCCATACCAACGACAACGACACTAAAGCCGATCGGGATTTGATCGGTGCCAGCCGCCATTTCCTCCACTTTGTCGAATTGATGTCCTGGGCTCATGAATATGGAAACGATAAATTCTTCACAACAGATGCATCACCCCGGATTTTCGATGCAATAGAGTTTTTCAACATGCATTCTGAAATAACGACAGGCGCATATAATCTGGCAAAATCTTTAAACATAGAGCAAATTATAGAGATGATGCAAACTGAAGATTTCAATGGGTTGATGAAAATGGTAAATAAACAGATTTACAGATTGTAACAAAATTATAATTCGATGAACAAGATAATTCCAATACTTTTAATAGCCCTTTCAGTTACATGCCAGCCAAACCGAATAAAAACCATCGGGATTGAGGGTGAATTAAAACAATGGAACAAAATAACCCTCGTTATTCCTGGCCCCGAAACATCGGAATATGCCAAAGTAAACCCGTTTCTCGATTACAGGCTCGAAGTAACCTTTACCAACGGCAATCAATCCATCGCAATTCCCGGATTTTATGCTGCAGATGGGAATGCCGCCGAAACCTCTGCCGAAGCAGGGAACGTCTGGAAAGTCAGGTTCAGACCCGATAAAACCGGCGACTGGCACTACAAAGTATGGTTCCGTGAGGGAAAAAATATTGCAGTGGCGACCAACCCTGATTTTGGCAAGCCTCTCCCAACCGACGGATTGACAGGTTCGTTTACAATTGGCGAATCTGATAAAACCGGCATCGACTTCAGGGCAAAAGGAAGGCTCGAATATGTAGGCCAACGCTATCTGAAATTTGCCGGTAATGGCGAATGGTGGATAAAAAACGGAGCCGATAGCCCAGAAAACTTTCTGGCTTTTACCGATTTTGATCAAACATACCGGTATGGTGATCAAGCAATTGAACGTGAAGGGGAAGCCAACCCAAAAGATAAAATCCACTACTATGAACCTCATATCCAGGATTGGAACGAAGGTGATCCCACGTGGCAGGGAGGCAAAGGAAAAGCCATAATCGGCACAATCAATTACCTGGCCTCCAAAGGGGTAAATTCTCAATATATGCTCACCATGAACATTATTGGCGATGGCAAAGATGTATGGCCCTACTGCGATCATAACGAGCGTTACCGCTTCGATTGCAGCAAACTCGACCAGTGGGAAATTGTTTTCGACCACATGCAGGCAAAAGGATTAATGCTCCATTTCGTTTTACAGGAAACCGAAAACGAGTGCCTCCTCGACATGGGATTTACCGAAGTACAGCGCAAAGTTTACTTAAGGGAACTTGTGGCGCGTTTCGGCCACCATCTGGCTGTTACTTGGAATATGGGTGAAGAGAACGGCCCTGCCGTATGGACACCTATCGGACAGACCGAACAACAGAAACGCGATATGGCCAGCTTCCTGAAATCGGTCAATCCATACCCATCGTTTGTAGTGATACACACCCATGCCGACGATTACAAACAGGATGAATACCTGACCCCACTTCTCGGTTTTGAGAAAATTGACGGGCCATCGATGCAGATTGCCAGTCCGTTCAATATAAACGAACGGATCAGGACATGGATCGACCGTTCGGCTGCTACAACCAAACCGTGGGTGGTTTGCCTTGACGAACAGGGCCATCATGCAGTGGGTATTATGCCCGACAGTCATGACCCCAACCACGACACAGTAAGGAATCACGCTCTATGGGGAGCACTCATGGCCGGTGCTGGCGGTGTGGAATGGTACTTCGGTTACCGTTACCCGCATAACGACCTGAACCTCGAAGATTTCAGGAGCCGCGACCATTGGTGGCACCAGTCAACCCTTGCAACTCAATTCTTTATGAACCATCTTCCTTTTGCTGAAATGGCGGGCATGAACCACCTGCTCGAAGGGCCTCAGGGATTCTGCTTTGCAAAACCTGACGAAGTTTATGCGGTTTATGTTTCATCGGCCACCAGCCCCACCAGGATTATGCTCGGCTCCGAAAAAGAATTCACCATAAAATGGTTCGACCCAAAATCGGGTGGGGATTTAACCGATGGAACCTTAAAAACAGTCAAAGGTCCGGGAAAAAGAGAAATTGGCCTGCCTCCGGCTGATAAGGGAAATGACTGGGTTGCCATAATAAGATAAATAAACTTCCCTACAATGTCTTACAACTGGCATAAATTTTATACCGGGCGTTTTTGCTTTTGTAACAACTTTACGAAGGGTATAACCTAATTTCAGGTTTATGATATTGCGTTGATTTGGTTGATTCAATGCGTCGCGAAAATGCATTTTCCATTTGCAAAAAATTGGCATTTTATTCATTCATAAGTTTATCCTGATTTTCCTATTTTTGCGCAACATTTTAAATCAGATTCATTATGGCCGACGATAAACAGATTATCTTCTCGATGTATAAGGTAAGTAAGACTTACCCACCCAACAAAACCATTATCAAGGATATCTCCCTGTCATTTTTTCTTGGAGCAAAAATCGGGATTATCGGTTTAAATGGAAGCGGGAAATCAACCTTCTCAGGATTATTGCAGGAGTTGATAAATCATTTAACGGAGAATTGGTTTTTGCGCCAGGTTATACTGTTGGATTACTCGAACAGGAACCTCACCTTGATGGAAATAAGACTGTTAAGGAGGTGGTACAGGAAGGGGTGCAGGAAGTGGTCGATGTACTCGCTGCATACGAAGACATAAATCTGAAATTCGGGTTACCTGAATATTATGAAGATGCTGACAAAATGGACAAACTGATGGCAGAGCAGGCTACGTTGCAGGAAAAGATCGATCAGTTTGATGCCTGGAACCTCGATATGAAACTTGAACGAGCCATGGATGCTTTGCAATGTCCGCCCGACGACCAGCCAATAAGCGAGCTTTCGGGGGGTGAACGCCGAAGGGTGGCTCTGTGCCGGTTATTGTTGCAGGAACCCGATGTGCTGCTCCTCGATGAACCAACCAACCACCTCGATGCAGAAAGTATTCTATGGCTCGAGCAGCACCTTCAGCAGTATAAGGGAACCGTTATCTGTATTACACACGACCGCTATTTCCTCGACAATGTGGCAGGATGGATACTCGAACTCGATCGTGGGCAGGGTATCCCCTGGAAGGGAAATTACACCTCGTGGCTCGAACAAAAATCCAAACGACTTGAAATGGAAGAGAAAGGTGTATCTAAAAGGCGTAAGACCCTCGAAAGGGAACTGGAATGGGTGCGAATGGCGCCAAAAGCCCGCCACGCCAAATCGAAAGCCCGGTTATCCGCCTATGATAAACTATTGAATGAAGATATAAAACAGAAGGAAGAAAAACTTGAAATTTATATCCCAAATGGACCCCGTCTCGGAGAAAAGGTAATCAATATGTCAGGTGTTTCTAAAGGGTATGGCGACCGGATACTTATTCAGGACCTTGAATTTATGCTCCCACCTAATGGAATTATTGGTGTAATTGGCCCCAATGGTGCAGGGAAAACTACCCTGTTCCGACTGATAATTGGGCAGGAATCACCCGATTCAGGAATTATTGATATCGGGGAAACTGTAAAAATCAGTTATGTGGACCAGGCCCACAAAGCCATCGACCTCAATAAATCGGTATTCGAGGTTATCAGTGGAGGCACCGAAAATATGATGCTCGGAGGCCGCATGGTTAACTCAAGGGCCTATGTGGCCAGGTTCAACTTCACAGGTGCCGACCAGGAGAAAAAATGCGGCGTATTATCGGGCGGCGAACGCAACCGCCTGCACCTTGCCCTGGCCTTAAAGGGCGAAGGGAATGTCCTGCTGCTCGACGAACCTACCAACGATATTGATGTGAATACTTTGCGTGCACTCGAAGAAGGCCTTGAAAGTTTTGCAGGATGTGCCGTGGTCATCAGCCACGACAGGTGGTTTCTCGACCGCATTGCTACACATATCCTTGCTTTCGAAGGAGAATCAAAAGTTTATTTCTTCGAAGGTTCTTTCTCGGAATACGAGGAAAACCGGAAACGGCGACTTGGGGATATAATACCGAAAAGGTTTAAGTATAAGAAACTTGTAAAATAGCTCATAATTGTTTCAACGACAGGATCATTTTTCAATAAAAATCCAAATCTTTTACGATATTTAGCCCCGCTTAATAATTTGAATGGTTTTTAACCCGTTCAACAATTGGTTTTATTTAATACACAATATGCCATGAAAAAAAGAGTTTTTATAGTTTTTATGACCTTAGCAACCAATATTCTCATTGCACAGGAAATTGATCCTGAAATATCTGACAGGGTGATTAAGGTCAAAGCATTATCAGAGATACAGGAATCGCTCGAAAGGAAAACGAAAACCATTGACTCAACGGTAGTAGCCCTCGACGCACGCCTGAATACCCTCGATCAGGCTATAGTGGCCTCGCGCGACGTACAGGATAAAGCTGAAAAACTGGTAGAAAGGATACAGGCGCTTGAATTGAGGCAACAAGCTATTGAAGAGAATGAACAGACGGTTTTTCAGGCCAATTATCAGTCAGCAATTGTAAACCTGGTATATATGGAACGGGAAATTAAACCCCTTATGTTGTTCAATACTACCCAGGGATTGTTTTCAATGCTGTCCGAAATCGGAAACCCGATGCAATATCCCGAATATAAAGAATGGTTCCGTGGGTTCTCGGTATATGTTGAGCGGGAAAAATCAAAGGAACCTACCCTGAACGTTCTCAGCAATCTGCTTACGCTAACCGGCGACCTTTCGCGAGGGGCGCCTCTGGCTGGTCCGCTCACGCAAACCATGTTCAGCGGTATCAATATGTATATTAACTCGTTGGGCAAAGGAAGAAATGACCTTAGAAACCAGGCTGAAAAAATGTATAATATCACAGCAAAATTAGGCCAGTTTACCCATGATAAAAACCTGATTGAGCACGAATGGGAAAACATAACCAAAGAATTAAGGGAACTGCAATTGATGTTCGATTCAGTTCTGGTGGCCAACCTTTCGATGCTTAAAATTCCCCGGAATGAATTTCACAGGAACTTTACCAATGAACATGATGCAAATAAGCGAATAAGGTATCTTGCAAACCTATCAGGGGTAGCCGCCCTTAAAGTCATTGATGAACACACCAAAAACCCGAAAGACTGGAAAGAGGTAATTTACTACCAGATGATGGATATTCAATCTCTGAAAGTTAGTTTCGGAAGTATAACTTTGAGGATCAGCGAAAACATTTCAAGATACTCAGGATTGATAGCCAAATACAAAAATGACCCCGATTTAGGAAAAAGTGTACTAGCAATGGAATCAAAACTCCTCGAACTGATAAATACTTTTGAAAGTACTTTCAGCCCTATGGAGTATATTTCAGCAGCCACACGAATGTATAAAGTTAATTAAAACTTAAGTAACATTAAAATAACAAAGAGGCTGCCTAAACAGGAAGCCTCCTTACCAAACCTAACCAAACCTTTCTATGAAAAAATTACACTCTTGTTACACTCTACAAAGATATGTTGACTTTTCGTTAACTCCTCTCAACCAAAGTTAAAGAATGTTAAGCTTTTACGTGATTGAAATTGTCATTTCAGATGTATAAAAAAATTAAAACACTTATCAATTATTACTGTTTTCGCGGCTTCCGTAATGGGTTATCTACATTTGTCCATCCAATAGTACCAGTATTAATTTAAAAACCATACGATGAATGTTTTAAGAGATTTTTAATTGTTTTGATATATTTGTGGACTTTTTAAAAAAATAGATATAATTGGGAATTGATGGAAATTCATCACAAATTAAATATCAACTAAAAAATTTCTTTTATGACAAAGTACGTTTATACGTTTGGCGCTGGTAAAGCCGAAGGAAATGGAAAAATGAAAGAGTTACTCGGGGGCAAGGGAGCAAACCTTGCCGAAATGAACCTTATCGGGGTTCCGGTCCCTCCCGGTTTCACCATTACTACCGAAGTTTGTACCACCTACAATGAAAATGGTCGTGATCATGCAATTAGCCTGATTAAAGGCGAAGTTGAAAAAGCTGTAGACCTGATTGAAGAACTTACAGGCACCAAATGGGGCGATAAAAACAATCCCTGCCTAGTTTCTGTCCGTTCGGGAGCCCGTGCATCAATGCCTGGCATGATGGATACTGTTCTCAACCTTGGAATGAACGACGAAGCTGTTGAAGGCATTGCAAGAAAAACAAATAACGACCGTTTTGCATGGGATTCTTACCGCCGCTTTGTTCAGATGTTTGGCGACGTGGTTTTAGACATGAAACCTCACAGTAAAGAAGAAATTGATCCTTTCGAAGAGATCATCGAAGAAATGAAAGAAGAAAAAGGTATCCAACTTGATACCGAATTTACCACCGAAGATCTTAAAGAACTGGTTAAGAGGTTTAAAGAAGCGGTTTATGAAAAAACAGGCAGAGTATTCCCAACCGATCCATGGGAACAGCTTTGGGGCGCTGTTACAGCAGTATTCAACAGCTGGAACAACGAACGTGCTATTTTCTACCGCCGTTTGAACCAGATCCCGGATGAGTGGGGAACAGCGGTTAACGTTCAGGCAATGGTATTCGGAAATATGGGTCAGACTTCGGGAACAGGCGTTGCATTTACCCGCGATGCCGGCACTGGTGAAAACGTATTCAACGGGGAGTACCTGATTAACGCACAGGGTGAAGACGTAGTAGCAGGTATCCGTACACCACAGGAAATCACCCTGTCAGGTTCGCGCAAATGGGCCGAACTGCAGGGAGTCAGTGAAGAAGAACGTGCAGCAAATTTCCCGTCGCTCGAAGAAGCTATGCCTGAGATTTATCAGCAGCTTTTCGAAACCCAGAAACGACTCGAACTGCACAACAAAGATATGCAGGACCTCGAATTTACCATTCAGGAAGGTAAACTCTGGCTGCTTCAGACCCGAAATGGAAAACGCACTGGAGCAGCTATGGTGAAAATTGCCATTGATATGCTCAATGAAGGCCTCATTGACGAACAAACTGCACTGATGCGTATCGAGCCCAATAAACTGGATGAACTGCTTCACCCGGTATTTGATAAAGAGGAATTAAAGAAGACTAAGGTACTTGCAAAAGGCCTTCCTGCATCACCAGGCGCTTCAACTGGCCAGATTGTATTCTTTGCCGACGAAGCTTCAAAATACCCTGTAACAATTCTGGTCCGTCAGGAAACTTCACCCGAAGACCTCGAAGGCATGCACATTGCCAAAGGTATCCTTACTGCCCGTGGTGGTATGACATCCCACGCTGCTGTTGTGGCACGCGGTATGGGCAAATGCTGTGTTTCGGGAGCCGGCGCACTGAAAATAAATTATAAAACCCGCACCATGACTGTTGACGGTAAGGAATTTACCGAAGGCGACTGGATTTCGCTCAATGGATCGACCGGTGAGGTTTACGAAGGAAAAGTAAAAACACAGGATCCGGATATGAGTGGTGATTTTGGCAAGATTATGGACCTGGCCGAAAAATTCACCCGCATGAGTGTCAGGACCAATGCCGATAGTCCAAAAGATGCACGGATTGCACGTGAATTTGGCGCCAAGGGTATCGGTCTTTGCCGTACCGAGCACATGTTCTTCGAAGGCGAAAGGATTAAAGCCATGCGTGAAATGATCCTTGCCGAAGGTGTGGATGCACGCCGTAAGGCCCTCGATAAACTTCTCCCTTACCAGAGGGAAGATTTTGAAGGAATTTTTGAGGCAATGGAAGGCTATGGTGTAACTGTGCGCCTCCTCGACCCGCCACTCCATGAATTTGTTCCACACGAAGATGGCAACCAGGCCGAAATGGCGAAAGAAATGGGTGTGTCGGTTGAAGAAATCAAGCACAAAGTTGATTCATTGCACGAATTCAACCCAATGCTAGGTCACCGTGGCTGCCGTTTGGGAATTACCTATCCCGAAATTACCGAGATGCAGGCACGCGCCATCATTGAGGCTGCCGTGAACCTGAAAATCAAAGGTATTGATGCACGTCCCGAAATTATGGTCCCACTTATTGGTACTTTGAAAGAATATGAACTTCAGGCAAATATAATTAAGGAAACTGCTGAAAAAGTATTTGCTGAAAAAGGTGCCCGCATTGATTACATGGTAGGTACTATGATTGAAGTTCCCCGTGCTGCACTGACAGCCGATAAAGTTGGTGAAGTAGCCGAATTCTTCTCATTTGGAACAAACGACCTTACCCAAATGACCTTTGGATATTCGCGAGACGATGCAGGCAAATTCCTCCCGGTTTACATCGAGAATGGTGTTCTGAAACACGATCCTTTCCAGGTACTCGACCGTGAAGGTGTTGGACAGCTTGTGAAAATGGCATGTGAAAAAGGCCGAAAAGCCAACCCGAAACTGAAAATCGGTATTTGCGGGGAGCATGGTGGTGAGCCTTCTTCGGTTGAGTTCTGCGACATGGTAGGTATGGATTATGTGAGCTGTTCACCTTTCCGCGTACCTATCGCAAGAGTAGCAGCCGCACAGTCAAATATTGTGGCATCCAATGCCAATGCAGCCTATACAACAGCATAGTCAAGTATAATCAATCAACAAATTATAGGAAGCCTTTCCCAGCCGGGAAGGGCTTTTTTTTATTTATTTTTCTAATTAATCCGTTCAGGGAATTATCCGGTAATAAAAGTTTATGCGAAAATTACCAATAGAAATTATTGGTATTAATACGGAAAGAGGCTGGAAATAATTTCCGTATAATTACTGATCTTCAAATGCGGTATTAATACTGATGTTTAACTATTCCGAATGTATGAAATTTGTATCGAGTTCTGATAATATGTTGTAAGCAATAAATCAAAACAAAAACAGGCTCATCCTGGTATGCGACCCCTTTCAGGTCGTTAACATCACCCCATTTTCGGGGCATTGTCTGTGTAATATTACCTTATTCCGGTTCAGCGTGTTCTCTCTCTTATTGAAATACACAGACAAGCCAAGTTAAAGTCCAAATTACCTGAAGGCGGGCTGCTTCACCCAAAGCAGCCCATTTTTTATATCTTGTACAAACCGTTCCGGATGGCATAAATAACCAAACCTGCTGCATTTTTTGCGCCCGATTTCTCAATAAGATTATTACGGTGACTTTCAACCGTTCGTCTGCTTACATTCAGTTTATCAGCAATTTCGGCGCTGGTATATTCTTCACAAATCAACTGGAGGACTTCAATTTCGCGCTCACTGAACAAAGAATCAAAATACATTCCTTTGGGCTTCCGTCCTTTTGTAAAAAGTCCCTTCATTACTATTTCGGATAGCTTCTGATTGAAATAGAAGTCTTTAATCATCAACGTCAATAAAGCTTTTTCGAGTTCGTCAGGTTCGGCATTTTTAAGCAGGTATCCACTTACTCCCTTTTCAATCATGTGCATTATAAGGCCTTCATCATCCTGCATTGTGAGTATAACAATCTTTATATCAGGGTACTTATCTTTAATTTTCTCTGTGGTTTCCACACCATCCATAACTGGCATGCGCAAATCGAGCAGAACAATTTCGGGCATAGGTACGGCATATTCTAACACTTCAAGCATTTCGAGGCCATTTGATGCTTCATAGATTTTGTCCACAAAACCAAAATCTTCGAGTAGGGCAACCAGTCCCTTGCGGAACAGGATATGGTCATCGGCCACAGCAATTGTGATATTTTTTGTTCCAGATGATTTCATCTTAATCAAGCCTGTTTAATAAAATTGCAGAAGTACCCTTTCCGATTCGCGATTTTATTTTGATGCGTGCATTGATTACATTGGCCCTTCCTTCGAGGTTTTGCAACCCAAGGCCCCTACCACGGGCTTCAACCACATCAAATCCGGAGCCATTATCAGATATCAGTACACAAAGGTAATTACGTGAATATTTCAAATGAATTTCGATCAGGGAAGCTCCTGAATATTTTAGGGCATTGTTCAATAGCTCCTGCACGATACGGAAAATTGTCATTTCCTTCATTTGATCAAACCTGCTAATATCACCGCTTTCGCTAAATTTTACATTGTTTGCTTCGGCTTGATCGATCCAAAATATCAGTTCGCGGATTGCCTGGCCAAGACCAAAGCTTTCGAGCGATGGGGGTAAAAGAGCCCTGGTAATCCGGCGTATATGAAAAATTACTTCATCTATGTTATTTTTGGTATCAGAAGCAATGGAGCGGATTGAATCTTCGGTTGATTTCTTTTCCAGTCTGTTCAGATTTAACTTTATTGCTGAAAGAATAGCTCCGATTTCGTCATGAAGGTCTTCTGCAAAACGCTTTCTTTCATTCTCCTGGGCAAAAATGGCAGTACGCAGCAGTTCTTTCTGCTGCTCAGTTTTAATCTGATTTACTTCGAGTTCCTTGGCCAGCAACCTTTTCTGATATGTAATAAAGAAGAAGAAAATCCCAATAGCAAGTATTAACATTGCCATGGTGCCAATTACCAAAATCAGGATCAACGTCAGCCCGTCTCCTTCTGCCATAAAGTTCTGTTTATTAAATTTCTTTACTGTATTTCCTCAGGTAAAATTATAAAAGGAAAAGTAGCCCGAAGATATTAAAAAAGCATCGATTACCTTTATTATATAACACCTGGAAAGCTTTTCACGCTTTTTTTTGTTTTCCAGAAGCCAATGGCAATCAGAAGATAAAACAATATCATCAGAATACCTGAGACCCGAAAAGCGTACCTGGCAAGAACAACCGAAAGTTGTAAAACCAAATTGCTTAATATAAAAATAAAATAATTGCCTGAAAAATAAATCAGCGCTCCGGTATTGATCCAAACAACCGGTTCATCTCTGAGCCGGGTAATTTTCATTTCCCGAAGTGTTTTTAAAAACCAAAGCATGGCGTAAACTGCAAGTATCAAGATACAAACGGCCCTCACAAAATTAGGGAACTGATAAACTGATTGAATAAAAAGAGAATTGATAACCGAATATAAAATTACACTTATTGTTATGCCATTTATTACATTTTTATTCAAAAAACCATCCAGAAAATGTCGGTAAGCCATTGAAAACAAAAAAAACTCGATCGGGACATATACATGCATTCCCGGAATATTGGTATTTATTAAAGGGATCATCGCCCTGCTCAATAATTGCATCACCGTGCCAAAAACCACAAACCAGAATATCCACTTAATTCCTCCCATCAGGTATTTATACCTTAGTAAACCTATAATCAGTGCAGGGAAGGGTGCAAAATAACTCGAATAAAAATAGTAGAATTTTAACATGTAATTTTTGAATTCAGTTTATAAGCAGTGATTCTGGATCACAAATCGGAGGACATGGATTGATGAAATCAAAATATTCATTTTTTATTGGAATTGACCTGGTTAGGGCTTCACCAGACATCAGGAGATTAATTTCGTCATTTTTTGCAAATTCCAGCTTTACCTTACTATTTCCGGGTTTTGAATATATCTCTATTAAATCGTCGGAATGTAGAAGGAATGCAACCGGAAATTTTGCCGATGTTTTTTTTTGAGTCTCTGCACCAGGTGTATGTTTTCCATTTCGCCATTCATTCCAGGCCTTTAAATGTTTCTTTACATCTTCAAGCCTTGAGGTAACTTCAATGTTTTTTGGGTCGAGTTTAAATATTTTTGATATTTGGTCCCGATAAACTCCAGAGCCGTCCAATAGGGTCCCAACAGCATATGCACAACCAGATGGTTTTCCCGATGGACTGTATTCAAGGCCAAAATAAACTCTAATGCGGTTCAGGTTATTGGCACCTGAGAGCTCAATCCATGTTGTTTTCTCAATAATAAAGTTGCTGAAATCTATTTTCAACCCCTTTTTCAGTTTATCAAACTCCACTATCCACTTCAATGCAGTTTTTTCAGGTACTTTACGGTTATGTGACATGGTTCAAAAGTTATTTAATTATTGGGTTTAAAACAATATTACGGAACGAAACTTTTCCATGGTCGCCTTGCAGATAAATGGGACCAGAAACAAAAATATCAGAATTTAGAGCTCCGCCTGTTGGCCCTTCAACCGGTTGGTTATCGATTATAGTAACTCCGTTTAGCTTTACAGTAATATGACGTTCAACCAGGGTCATATCGAGGGTTTGCCACTCCCCGGCAGGTTTTTCTGCTGAAACTGTTGGCGCAGTGCGGCTGTATATACCACCCATATTGTGCGAATCGAGCTCTTTTCCATACGAATCGAGAACCTGAATCTCGTATATTCCACGGAGATAAACCCCGCTGTTGCTCCCCTTGGGTACGTTAACCTCAAGTGAGAGGTTAAAATCTTCGAATACCTGTTCGGTGCGCAGGTTGCCGAACGATAAACGCGGGCCTGTTTCGGGTTGTACCGGATCGTTTACCAGCACACCGTTTTCTGCCTTGAAACCATTTGCCTGATTGGGGCTGGTTAGCTTCCATCCGGTCAGGTCGCGCCCGTTAAACAGTGTGATCGGCTGTCCGTATTTTATTTTGCTGAGATCGGGGGTTGGGGGTACCGGCGGTAATCTTTTCCCGGAAAAGGAAGTTTTAACTACTTTGGCTCCGGTGTGGTCAGGTTCAATGAAAACCCCACTTATTCTATCCCCATCAATAGAGCAAATCAATGTAGAGGTAATAACATGCGACCGCGATGGGTTTCCTTCGTTGTTCCTGTTTCTAACCACATTCTGGGTGCGGGTTACCACAAGTTGATTGGCATCGGCATCGAAATAGACATGTGCAACAGGTGTAACACTACCCCATTTCCAAAGCAAAGAACCGTCGAGGTAACCACTCTCCTGGGTAACTTTTAACCAACCTACAAAATCTCCTTCTATGTCAAGTGTCCATTGTCCGGTATAGCCTGGCGATGCCAGACGGGGCGATGTGGCTGAAACGCAGAACATAAGAAGAATAGAAATTCCAGCAAGTATCAATTTCTTCATAAAACTCTGATTTATAAATTAGTGCCACAATATACAAAGATTTTCTGCTATAAAAACGGTATTTTTACCGCTCATCAATAATAATAGATGTATTCAAAAGAAGAGTTAAAACTGCTACGTAAAGAATTCTGGGATATTTTCGGAAAGCGTTGTGAGATTGTTCCCGAACTGAGGGGAAAAAGAAAAAAATGGTTGCTCCACAGAACTGGAATTCCAAACGTTGACCTGAAATTTGAGGCAGGCCGGAATGACGTAAAGGTTATACTGGAAATTAATCACCAAAGTGAATCACGCCGGTTAAAAACTTTCGAGATATTCGAAAAATATATACCGATTCTCGAGGATGGTTTTGAAGATGGGCTAATCTGGGACTTTTGCCACAACAGGGAAGATAGCGGGCAATTGGTATGCCGGATTTATACCATGCTGCCAGGCGCTGATTTTCACAAACGCAGCAACTGGCCCGATATTTATAATTTCTTTATAGATAATATGCTGCGACTCCAGAATAATTTCCTTGAAATTAAGGAGATGGTTAGCCACGAAATAGAGAATGACTATCAATAGAAATGTATGATAAAATCTGATTTATTTCACTTCTTAACAAATGATACCTGCAATAATGCATTTGCCCAGTTAACGGAAGTAATTTTCCCTCCGTTTGAATCATCAAGCGAATAGCTGGTGACATAGTTTTTAACCGTTGAACCCGAAATTTCTGCGGTAATTCCTGCAGAGGTAATCGAAACGGGAACATTGTCAACCTGTATGGAGAATTTCTGAAAAACTCCTGGTATATCAACGAATGTTGCATAGTTTGTCCCTTTGAATGTCTTCAGTTTCTTAGATGTAGGATCAATTTCACCTTCAATTTTCACATCGGTTTTCGATGTTATTGAGCCACTGTTGTATTGATATGTAAATTCAGCGGAGAACTTATTTCCAACCCAGGTGAGGGGTTTAACAACCAGGCCACCGTACCAATTTGTAAATCCGGCAAACGAATTAATATTGGTTTTGCTGCTTCCTATTGTTACTTGCATGAAATCGATGTTGGGGTTAGCTGCTTTCAAATGTACCATAACATAAGAGAAAGATGCCGGTTGATATTCGACTGATTTTACGGTAATATCTCCGAAATATATTTCTGCCAGGATTTTTTCACCTTCATCAATTTTCACAACACCCTCAAACTTTCCATCTTTCGAAGTGGCCTCGCCAACTTTTTTCAAATCTTTCGCCCTTACAATATTTACTTTGCCATTGTATTTGATTTCGCTTTTATATTCCCCATCGGTTTTATGGGTAACCTTTCCCTTAATTGTATCGTTTGAATAGGATAATATTTCAACGGTAAGCTGTGGAATAAAAAGCCTGATAACATTAGCTCCGGCTTCTACAATCTGCGGAATCAGCACTGCGCCCTGACTTGCTGCACATTCTTGATCTACATAAGGATAGCCTCTCCATTCAACAATTTTGTATAAATAGGTAAGGTCTTTACACATTTTCACCTCGGTTCCACTCACCATTTTCTTGTATGTGTAGGTAGGTGCATCATAAGTGCAATCCTCCAATTTGGGCAGCAGGTAGGTTTTCTCCGGATGAATTTGTGGTACAACAGATTTACCGCTTATGGTCTGGTTGGTAAAAAAATTTTCGTTGGTATATTGTGCCATTTTAATTGCAATAGACTCAACCGTTGCAGCAGTCCTGAAATAACTTTTAAGCCCTCCATCCACAGGATTTTGTGCCCAGGCAGAAATATTGCCGGCAAACTTTTCAAAACTCTCCTCGTATGGGTCCGGAATACCGAAATACGACATCAATCCCGGATCGAAGGATAATCCCGGATGGCTATCGTCGCGCACATGCGGCGGACACCCCATATCGGCTATCATGTGAAGTGTCTCTCCCAGACATCTGTATGCTTTGGCCATATATTCATCCCTTTTGTTTACATCATCCGTTTCAAGGGCTTTTTTAACAAAGTCGATTCCATTTGACCAGTTATAGGTATGTTCGGAATGTTTTAATGCCCATTCGATATGATCAATTCGTGGATTTGATCCGAAGCCTGTTTTTTGTACCAGGTAATCGAGATGGTCTTTCAGGTGCCGTTCTCCCGGTTTTTCAGTAGGGTCGTAAAAATGCCTGAAACTGGCATGTAACTGAGGTTCGTCAGCGCTGAATCCGCCATGAATGACCCAATTCTTGAAATTATTTGAAAGTACGGTTTCGTTTACCGAGAACAATCCGCCCGATGTTACCTGAGGACCTTTAAACCCGATTGAACCATCGAAAACAATAACATAATTCTTAAATTTCTCTATAGTAAATATTCCATCGAGAAATTTTTTACCAAAACTTTCAACAATAACCTGATTAATGGTTTTATGAACAGGGTCGTGGCCATAACCGCTGAGTAGAATTACTGCCAGAATGTAAACAATAATTCCTGCAAGGAAAGAAATCAGCCTTTTCATACCATTTAATTTTAAAGTCTGACAATCTTCCAGGTTTTATCTCCGGTCATAGCAAATGCAACCGTAAAGGTCTTGTTCCCTTCAACGAACTCATATTCGGCATAAATTTCCGAATGGTTTTTCAATTTCCTGTTCTTCAACGCGTTGCCCAATGCAGTTAATCGTTCGGGTGATTGTGATTCAATGACATCCTTGTAAAACTTAAGTGCATCTTCGTGAATCACCGATTTAACGTTGTCGGTTTTACCCGACAGAAAAGCTTCTTCTGCCTTTTGAGCATCCTTACTGACCTGATTCAGATCGAATTTGATTACGTTTTCATTCTCGGGTAGAGGATCATCATCCTTTTGACACCGATAGCTTATATGGAGTGTCATAGCTACTAGCACCCCACATAAAAATGGCAACAGATACTTTTTGATTGAGTTCATATTAGCAGGTTTTAGTGAACCAAAGTTAAATTGTGGATATTTTGGTGATACTGACCCCCGTTTCGGTGATATTGAC
>JBBIHB010000004.1:118812-135652 GCA_037447215.1 Bacteroidales bacterium | reverse complement strand
CCTGCATTTACTGCCTTGCCCGGTGCATACCTGATATGTTCACCAAGATATTCCACGGCTTCGGCGGTACAACCCATGTTCGATGCTTCGCCGACCAGTATACAACCGTTAGCCACAAGCATTTTTGCATCTTCTAAGTCAAGTTCGTTTTGTGTGGCACACGGAAGAGCGATGTCAACCTTAACCTCCCATGGCTTTTTACTGGGGAAAAACTGTACCCCAAACTCGTGGGCATACGGTTCAACAATGTCCTGGTTGCTGGCCCGCAGCTCGAGCAAATAATCAACTTTTTCGCCGGTAATGCCTTCCGGGTCATAAACATATCCGTCGGGTCCTGATATGGTAACCACTTTGCCTCCCAATTCATTAATTTTCAGGATTGCCCCCCAGGCTACATTTCCAAACCCTGAAGTGGAAAAAACATGTCCTTCAATATCTTTGCCCATCAGTTGCAGCATGTGCCGTACAAAATAAACTGCACCAAATCCGGTAGCTTCGGGCCTGATCAAACTGCCTCCCCAGCCGATACCTTTGCCTGTGAAAACACCTGTGAATTCATTTTTCAGCCGTTTGTACTGCCCGAACATATAACCTACCTCACGTCCTCCAACGCCAATATCTCCGGCCGGTACATCAGTATCGGGCCCGATATGGCGGTAGAGTTCATTCATAAAACTCTGGCAGAATCTCATAATTTCCCCATCCGATTTTCCTTTTGGACTGAAATCGGAACCACCTTTACCCCCTCCCATTGGCAAGGTGGTAAGGCTATTTTTAAAGGTTTGTTCAAAACCAAGAAATTTTAATATGCTCAAGGTTACTGTTGCGTGAAACCGGATTCCTCCTTTATATGGCCCCAATGCTGAATTGAATTCAACCCGGTAACCCCTGTTGATCTGAACTTCGCCACGGTCGTCAACCCACGGAACCCTGAACATGATCACCCTTTCGGGTTCACACATGCGTTCAAGGATCTTATTTTTCTGGTATTTAGGATTTTTTGAATAAAAATCCCAAACAGACTCGGCAACTTCCTGCACAGCCTGATGAAACTCTTTCTCTCCCGGAGTTTTCATTTTCAGGCCTTCCATGAATTCTTTTATTTCAGCTTTCATAGTAAATGTTTTTAATCAATGTGTCAAATGTAGGGAAGTTGTTTTGTATTTCATGGGGTTTTTAATAATTTTAAAATTTATTAATATATTGTAAACGAGGATTTTAGCGTTAAGAAAAAGATATTAAATAACACTCTCTGACAAACATCATAATTTTTGTGGAATAAAATGATGGGCTGAACCTCTTTCAACAAAAAAAAAAACCTTTCCCCGGATTGAGGAAAGGCTTTATTATTAAATACTAATGTTATGGCGTACTACATCATACCTCCCATACCTCCACCCATTCCCGGGTTAGGCATTGCAGGTTTGTCTTCTTTCTGTTCAACAATTACTGCTTCGGTGGTGAGCAGCATTCCTGCGATTGAAGCAGCATTTTCAAGTGCAACACGGGCAACTTTAGCCGGATCGATTACACCCCCTTCATAAAGGTTCTGGAACATATCGAGGCGTGCATTGTATCCGAAATCGTTTTTACCTTCTTTAACTTTCTGCACAATAACAGCACCTTCTTTTCCGGCATTCTCAACAATCTGACGCAGTGGTTCTTCAATGGCACGTTTGATGATTTCGATCCCGGTTTCTTCGTCATCGTTTTCACCTTTTAGACCTTCAAGTGCATCAATAGCACGCACATAGGCAACACCGCCACCAGGCACGATACCTTCTTCAACAGCAGCACGGGTAGCACTCAGTGCATCATCAACGCGGTCTTTCTTTTCTTTCATTTCGACTTCCGAAGCGGCCCCAACATAGATTACAGCCACCCCACCGGCCAGTTTAGCAAGGCGTTCCTGCAACTTTTCACGATCGTAATCTGAAGTGGTGAGTTCAATCTGTTTTTTGATCATGTTGACACGTGCCTTAATATTTTCAGTTTTACCCTGTCCGCCAACAATAGTGGTGTTTTCCTTATCAACGGTTACTTTCTCGGCAACACCCAGCATATCAAGGGTTGTCTGCTCCAGTTTCATGCCTTTTTCTTCGGTAATTACATTACCTCCGGTAAGTACAGCAATATCTTCGAGCATTTCTTTGCGACGATCGCCAAATCCGGGAGCTTTAACAGCAGCTACTTTTAGTGCGCCACGCAGGCGGTTAACAACTAATGTAGCCAGGGCTTCCCCGTCAACATCTTCGGCAATAATCAGCAATGGACGTCCGCTTTGTGCAGTCTGTTCGAGAACCGGAAGCAGGTCTTTCATCGTGCTGATCTTTTTGTCGTGGATCAGGATGTAAGGATTGTCCAGTTCTGCTGCCATTTTTTCAGTGTCAGTTACAAAATAAGGCGAAATGTAGCCGCGGTCGAATTGCATACCTTCAACCACATCTACATAAGTATCTGTGCCTTTTGATTGTTCAATGGTTATTACACCTTCCTTGTGCACTTTTTCCATTGCTTCGGCAATCAGTTTGCCGATTGCATCGTCGTTGTTGGCCGATACTTTGGCTACTGATTCAATTTTGGCATAATCGTCGCCTACATTTTGCGACTGGGCCTTGAGGCTTTCAACCACTTTGGTAACAGCTTTGTCGATACCACGTTTCAGGTCCATCGGATTTGCGCCGGCTGCAACGTTTTTCAGACCAACGGTTACGATCGACTGGGCCAATACTGTTGCAGTGGTGGTCCCATCTCCAGCGTCATCGCCGGTTTTGGATGCAACTTCTTTCAACATCTGTGCTCCCAGGTTTTCATATGGGTCGGCGAGCTCAATCTCTTTTGCTACGGTAACACCATCTTTGCTTATTTGTGGCGCACCAAATTTCTTCTCAATCACAACATTGCGGCCTTTTGGACCGAGGGTCACTTTTACAGTATTGGCCAATTGGTCAACACCTTTCTTTAGCAAATCTCTTGCTTCGATATTGTTTTTAATCTCTTTTGCCATTTTTATTCCTTTTTTAAATTTTAATTTGCTGATTTACTGAATGTACAAAACATCGTTCTGCGACATAAGCAAGTAGTCAACTCCATCAATCTGCAGCGAAGTTCCTGCATATTTACCATAGAATACAGTATCACCGGTTTTTACTTCCATCGGCTCATCTTTTTTCGATTCGCCAACTAAGACTACATTCCCTACTTGGGGTTTTTCTTTTGCTGAGTCTGGAATTATAATACCGCTTGCCGTTTTTGTCTCGGCTTCCTGTGGTTGTACCAGGATTTTACCTGCCAGGATTTTACCTTTTAATTCTGCCATTGTCTTTAACTTTTTTTTGGTTTGACATTAAATTTATTCAAATCGACACAGACACATTTCACATTTTGTGCCAGATGTAAAAACCACCCTTTTTTAATGTTCCTGCCGACATTTTTTCACCTCAAGAGTATGAATTGTCAGAAGTTTATTGATTTAAATATTTGAAATACAGTTGTATAGATAGATTTTTTTGCTTTATGACAGTATGACAGCAAAACTTATGCACAAGTGTGGTTATATAAAAAGAAAAAGGCCACTGAAAAACTCAGCAGCCTTTAAAAAGAACAATATCATATGATAATTAGTTGGTCGTATCCTGTGTGCTGGCCTGGCTTTCGCCTGAAGGATTAGGGAATACTGGTATTTGCGTCGGATCAGGTACATTCTGAATCTGTTCCTGAACCATTGAACGCTCAACACCTGTCTGGCCCCTTGGAATAACTGCAGATCCTATAATGGAGAGTACCAATAGTGCGCCTGCAAGTGTCCATGTTGCTTTTTCTAGAAAATCGGCTGTTTTACGGACGCCCATTACCTGGGTGGATGCCTGGAAATTACTTGCCAAACCACCACCTTTTGAGTTTTGAACCAGCACAATAAGAACCAGCAAAACGCAAATAATAAATATCAATACAGTAATTAAAGTGTACATATCAAAATATTTTAACGTTTCAGTTTGAATTGAATTTCTTCAATGCGGGCTGCAAAGTAAATACTTTTTTCCGGAAATTTCAAACTTAATTTTTTAAAAGCTTCTATCGCTTTTTCGTAATTGCCCTGGCTGAATAAAATATTCGCAAATGTCTCTGTTACAATATCATCGTTTTCTTCGGATGCTTTTTCTGAAAGATCGGAATGGTCTAATCCGGAATTACTTTCGGATTTGCGTTCAAACTTTCCCCCATTCGCCAGAAAATTTTCAATCAGTGTCATCTTGCCCGCTTGTTTTTTCTGATTGTTCTGAATGGGATTTTCAAGGCTTTCCAAGGAATAATCATCAATAGACAGATAGGGTATTTTTTCAGTTTGCTGAATGTCGGAGGGAAATTCAAGATATTTTTTTAGCCATTTCCTGTCCCATATTCTGAGTGCAACTTCAGGCAATATCTGTTCATATTCATCCATATTGAGGTTTTTCAGATTTTTCAGTAGAATTGCCCAGCCAAGGTCGAAAGCAGGGTATTCTTTAACCAGCATTTTTACTTCCTGAAGTGTATTCTCGTTCAGTAATCCAGGATTTTTCAGGTATTTCGTAAAATGGGTAATGTTCATTTACCAATTGGCAATAGTTGCATTAAAAATATCATCCAATAATTTTTCAATTATATCGGGTACAATACTGCTTTCAACATCGTTCAGGCTCAGGGTACTTGGGAAATCTTCATAAGCAGTGAAAGTCCTGTCGAAATCTTGTTCATGATCGCGATTGTTTGTGAATTTTAACCGGATACCAATGGTAAGCCTGTTCTGTGCAGCCATATCTTCTTTCTGAATAGCCATCGGGCGAACTTCATATTCTGTAATCTGACCTTCGAAAATCAGGTCACCGTTTTCGGTAATTTCGCGCAACGAAGATTGCTTTAGCAGTTTTTCTTTCAGTTTTTCAGTAAAATCAGTGCTAAGGGTTGGGTTAACAAGTCGTGCCCGGTTGGGAAAGTGATATACCGAAAATGTTTTTACATCGGGTGCAATACTTGCCCCGGTAAACGTGTAAGATATTTTGCAAGCAGGGGCTAACAGAAATATTACCGGGAAAATAATTCTGATTACACCATATGTATATATTTTGCCCGCGTTAACCATTCTTTTACCCCTCAATATTATATTCTTTAATTTTTCTGTAAAGCGTTCTTTCTGATATTCCTAGCTCGTGAGCTGCAAGTTTACGTTTTCCGTTATGTTTTTCAAGTGCTTTTTGGATGAGTTCAATTTCCTTATCTTCGAGAGAAAGCGATTCTTCAATAAATTCCTCGGTATCAAGAATATCATCTTTGTCGAAGTTATCAATGGTAATGGGAGAGGTTTGTTTTTTTTCCGTAACCAACTCGATATTATCATTTTGATAAAGCTTTCTGATGATCTGGGCATTCTCATCTGCCACATGAATCTCTTCACGCTCATGCATCAGATCGAGTACCAGTTTTTTCAGGTCAATCATATCTTTCTTCATATCAAACAATACCTGATAAAGGATTTCGCGCTCGCTTCCAAATGTTTTTTCGCCCGAATTTATAAAAAGGGCCGGAAGGTTGGTAGAGTTTGATACCGGGAGGTAAGTTTTCAGCATATTGGCTGATATCTCACGGTTCTGTTCTATTATTGAAATTTGTTCTGTAATGTTTTTCAATTGTCTTACGTTTCCTGGCCAGCTGTATGATATAAGTAGCTGACGGGCTTCTTCATCAAGGCGGATAGAAGGCATACGGTATTTATCGGCAAAATCGCTTGCAAATTTCCGGAAGAGCAGGTAAATATCATCAGGCCGCTGCCTGAGGGGCGGTATGGTTATTGGAACGGTATTTAACCGGTAATATAAATCCTCCCTGAACTTTCCCTGCTGAATGGCGGCAGGAAGGTCAACATTGGTAGCTGCAATAACACGAACATTGGTCTTTAGCATTTTTGAGGATCCAACTTTTATAAATTCGCCTGTCTCGAGAACCCTTAAAAGTCTGACCTGGGTTGCAAGGGGTAATTCTCCGATTTCATCCAGAAAAATGGTTCCGCCGTCGGCTTCTTCAAAATAACCTTTTCTGTCGGCCAAAGCTCCTGTAAATGAGCCTTTTTCATGGCCAAAGAGTTCAGAATCAATCGTACCTTCAGGAATTGCACCGCAATTTACGGCAATGTATTTTCCATGCTTGCGAATTGAATGCTGGTGAATGATCTGGGGAAATATTTCCTTACCTGTTCCGCTTTCGCCGGTTATCAGTACCGAAAGATCGGTTGGCGCCACCTGAACTGCCACCTCAATAGCACGGTTCAGTCCCGGGGCATTCCCGATAATTCCAAACCTTTGCTTTATTCCCTGTACATCCATTTTTATGCTTAAAAAGTCTGCAAATTTACAACTTTTCGGGTTGAATTTTTCAGACATTTTTTGAAATATCCATTTTTTGGTTATGAACCTCTATATTTGCAAAAACTCTTGTTATGAGGTTTATTGGTATTATTCCTGCCCGTTACCATTCTACCCGGTTTCCGGGTAAACCTTTGGCATTAATCGGATCGAAACCGATGATACAGTGGGTATATGAACGTACATCGATGGCACTTGATCAGGTTTGGGTGGCCACCGATAATGAAGAAATATGCGATTCGGTTCAATCCTTCGGCGGTAAGGCAGTTTTAACTTCATCAAACCACCGGAGCGGCACTGACCGATGTGCTGAGGCTGCCCTGAAAATTTCTTTGGAACATGGTTTTGATGTTGTGGTAAACATTCAGGGAGATGAACCGTTTATTCATCCGGAACAAATTCGTCAATTGACCACTAGTTTTTCGGAGGAGGTTGAAATTGCCACACTGATAAAGAAAATAATCAATTATGAAGAATTGTGTGACCCAAACAAACCAAAAGTGGTAGTCGATACTGAAAACAGGGCATTATATTTCAGCAGGGCTGTAATACCATTTTTCAGGGATGCCGAACCATCGACATGGCTCGAAACAGCTGATTATTGGGCTCATGTTGGAATTTATGCTTACAGGAAGGACATTTTACAAAGTATAACCCGGTTGAAACCGGGAAAACTTGAAGTTGCTGAATCTCTGGAACAGCTCAGGTGGCTCGAAAATGGATTTCGAATAAAAACTGCTGTAACTGAATATCTGAGTTTTGGAATTGATACTCCTGAAGATCTGGAACATGCGGTGAAACTTTTTTCATAATAAATCGCCTTAAACGAAAAAAAGGCACTATTTTTGAAATATTGAGTGTCTGAAATATTGATAATTTGATGAAACTTCTATTTTTGATATTACTTGTGTTTTGGGGATATTCGGGTTTGGATGCACAGACTGGCGGATGGCAGGCCTCAGGCAACGAGGTGATTGGCACTTCTTCAAGTGATGTCATAGGCAATCAGGATGTAAAAATCTTTCCCAATCCCGTAACCGATAAGCGTGTAAATATTGAAGTCAATAATCAGGCAATACAAGAACTAAGGATAACAAATATTGCCGGTGCTGTAATTTTTGCCAAACGATTTCAGACTCCTGTAACAAAACATCAGATTGTTCTTGAAAATGTTCCCAATGGTGTTTACCTGCTGCGGATTGTTTCCGATAGTAACATTACCCGAACTTCAAAATTGATGATACGAAATTAGTTTTAAAGTCCTATACAAACAAAAAATGCAGCAACTGCTGCATTTTTTGTTTGTATCATTTATTTTTTCGTGATGTACTTGTTCTTCGTGTTTTGGTTGAAGCCCTGGCAAGTGTACCGATAGTTTTAAGTCCGAGTACGCCAAGAAATCCACGCGTAACTTCTCTGGCAATTGTAGTAGTTACAGGGCTTTTCATTATTTTTTCAAACATACCTGTTTCTTTTGTAGCTCTGCGTGAAGGAGTTGTGGTAGCCTGATCACTTCGGGATTCCCTTTCAGACTTCTGATTACCAATGTTCTGAACCTCTTCAATTCTTTCGAGCAATAATTCATGTGCACTTTCGCGATCAATTTCCTTATTATACTTCTTCACAAGCCTTGATGATTCAACCATGTTGTTAATTTCATCACCTGAAAGTATGTCCATTCTCGACATTGGAGGCCTGATGAGCGTGTGTACAAGCGGGGTTGGCCTGCCTTTTTCGTCAAGTCCTGTAACCATGGCTTCGCCAGTACCCATCATGGTTATCAGCTCATCGGCTTTGTAGAATTCCGAAATCGGATAGTTTTCCGATGCCGATTTAATGGCTTTTCGGTCTTTGGCTGTAAAAGCCCTTAATGAATGTTGCACTTTTAAACCAAGTTGCCCTAATATAGAAGCAGGGATATCATCGGGCGATTGTGTGATCAGAAATATCCCAACACCTTTGGAGCGGATCAGTTTAATAGTGGTTTCAAACTGGTCGAGCAATGTTTTAGTAGCATTCTTAAATATCAGGTGCGCTTCATCAAAGAAAATGACCAGTTCGGGTTGATCTGAGTCCCCCTTTTCTGGCATTTTCTGGAAAATCTCAGCAAGCAGGCAAAGCATAAAGGTTGAAAACATTGTTGTATTACTTTGAATATCAACAATTCTGAGTATGTTGGCCATGCCTCTTCCCTGATCGTCAGTACGCATAAGATCAAATATATCAAACGAAGGTTCCCCGAAAAAGCGGTTTGCCCCTTGTTGTTCGAGGCTCGAAATATTCCTCATAATTGTTCCGACAGAGGCAACCTGGAAATAGCCATATTCTTTCAGGAAGTCAGATTTTCCTTCTTCCTGGATATAACGAATAACCGTTTTCAAGTCTTTCATATCGAGCAGGGGAAGACCTTTATCGTCACAATATTTAAAAATCATCGAAAGTACACCAGTCTGATTGTCGTTCAGGTCAAGAATTTTTGCAAGAAGCATCGGGCCAAACTCCGAAACTGTTGCTCTCAGCCTTACTCCGGGTTCACCTGAAATTGTCAATAATTCAGATGGGAACCCTTTGCCAATCCAATCCATTCCAATTAATGAAGCACGTTTTTCGATGATTGCATTTTTGATACCGGGAGCCGCTATTCCACTGAGATCGCCTTTTACATCCATTAAAAGCGTGGGTACCCCTGCCATCGAAAGTTCTTCGGCAATTACCTGCAAAGTTTTGGTTTTCCCGGTACCCGTAGCACCGGCAATCAAACCATGCCGGTTAAATGAACGGAGCGGAACCCTCACCTGACAACCGGTTTCCTGATCACCGTTCAGAATTGCTGAACCTAAAAGAATTGAATCTCCTTTAAAAGTGTATCCTGCCTTGATGCTGTTTACAAATCTTTCTTTCAAATCCATGTTGGTTTTTTTTTTATTGGTTTAATGCAAAAGTAATTCTATTTGAATTTTTTTCCGTTGGATGAGAAAAAAATATTTTTAAACCGATGCTACATTTATTTAAAAATTTTACAGAAATTTACATGAATCTAATTTTGTACATCATGGGAAAAAAAAATTTCGGAAATAGAGGGAATTGGACCAGTTTTTTCTGAAAAACTGGCTGGTGCGGGTATTAATACCGTAGAAGGTCTATTGGAAAAAGGAGCTTTAAAATCAGGAAGAAAAGCCCTTGCTGAAGCTACCGGTATTGATGAGGGGAAAATCTTAACCTGGGTTAATATGGCTGACTTATTCAGGATCAAAGGTATCGGGACTCAATTTTCAGAACTTCTTGAGGCTGCTGGTGTTGATACCGTCAAGGAGCTCAAGAACAGAAATCCTGAGAACCTTCATGCAAAACTTGTTGAAGTGCAGGCTCAGAAAAAAATTACCAGGGCAGTTCCTGCGCTGAGCCAGGTTAAAGATTTTATTGATCAGGCAAAACAACTTCCACCGCTGGTAACCTATTGATGTAGGTAATTTGTTTGCTTGAATGAGGCTGTCCGGTCAGGATAGCCTCATTTTTTCTCATCTTGTTAACTCTGCCTTAATTAGGCCAATATTAGATTTCCTGTAATCCGCCGGCAAAACATTTTTCTAACTTTGCAATTCATTTTTTAATAATAATTTTCAATACCATTTCAGCATGGATTACAAATTCTGGGAGATTGAGCCAAAATGGCAGCAATATTGGGAAAAGAATAAAACCTTTAAAACAGAAAACGATACTTCCAAACTAAAATATTATATTCTCGATATGTTCCCTTATCCTTCGGGTGCCGGGCTTCATGTCGGTCATCCTGAAGGTTATACAGCAACCGACATCATAAGCCGTTATAAACGGATGAACGGGTACAATGTGTTGCACCCAATGGGATGGGATGCTTTCGGACTCCCTGCCGAACAATATGCCATGCAAACCGGTACCCATCCCGCAATTACGACCCGAAACAATTGCGATACCTTCAGGAGGCAAATCAAGTCGCTTGGCCTCAGTTACGACTGGGACAGGGAAATAAATACTACTGATGCAAAATATTTTAAATGGACGCAATGGATATTTATTCAATTGTTCAATACCTGGTACGACAGCAGCCTGAAAAAGGGACGACCCATAAATGAATTACCCATCCCTTCGGAGATAGTACAAAAAGGAAAGAAAGAAATTGAAAGATATATTGCCGGCAAAAGACTTGCCTATTATGACAATGCACAGGTATGGTGGTGTGGTTCTTGTCGGACAGTATGTGCCAATGAGGAGGTGTTGACCGATGGGTCACACGAAAAATGTGGGAACCAGGTTATACGAAAGAATCTGAAGCAGTGGCTTTTAAGGATACCCCTTTATGCCGAACGGCTCCTCGAAGGACTGGAAAGCCTCGATTGGCCGGAAGGGGTAAAAGATATGCAGCGCAACTGGATCGGAAAGTCGTATGGCGCTGACGTTGATTTTACTATTTATGGTAAAATTAAGAAACTCAGGGTTTACACTACACGCCCCGATACCCTGTTTGGTGCAACCTATATGGTTGTATCACCTGAGCACCCTATGGTTGAAGATCTCGTAACCGATAATAATATTGTTGCAGGAAAAGAATATATTCATGCTGCATCACTTAAATCGGATCTTGACCGGACTGAACTTGCAAAGGAAAAAACGGGAGTTTTTACCGGAAGTTATGCCATAAATCCGGTTACTGGCAAACATATCCCCATCTGGATTGCCGATTATGTGCTTATGGGTTATGGCACAGGCGCTATTATGGCTGTACCTGCCCATGATGCCCGCGACTTTGAGTTTGCAAAAAAGTTTGACTTGCCAGTAAGCTGCATCCTCGATCCCGAAGATGCTGAACCTGAAATACGCGCAAAAGTACTTGATGGTAATGCCTGTTGGACCGAAGATGGGAAATACATCAATTCATCAAACAAGGATTTTGGAATTGACATAAATGGAATGAACAAGACAGCCGGAATTGCAGCAATAACCGCCTGGCTTGAGGAACAAAAACTGGGGAAAGCTACTGTAAATTACAAAATCAGGGATTGGTTGTTCAGCCGTCAAAGGTATTGGGGAGAGCCTTTTCCAGTCTTACACTGGGAAGATGGAACAGTATCAATTGATGAAAATCTTCCGGTTGAGTTGCCTGAAATGGAAAAATACGAGCCGGGCGAAGGAGGTGAATCTCCACTTGCCAATGCCAGGGATTGGCTCGTCGTGGAATCATCTGACGGAAGAAAAGGAAGACGTGAAACCAACACCATGCCGCAGTGGGCTGGTTCATGCTGGTACTACCTCCGGTTTATCGATCCGCAAAACGATGAACAAATATTTGACCCAAAACTGGAGCAGTACTGGATGCCGGTCGATTTATATATAGGCGGCGCCGAACATGCTGTTTTGCATTTGCTATACAGTCGTTTCTGGCATAAGGTACTGTTCGATCTTGGCATTGTTTCAACTGATGAGCCATTTACAAAACTCTACAATCAGGGGATGATTCTGGCATTTGCATACGAAACTTCAACAGGTGCCAAAGTAAGCTCCGATCTGGTCGAAGAAAAGGAAGGGAAATTCTACCACATCGAAACAGGGGAGGAACTTAACCAGATTGTGGCAAAAATGTCAAAATCACTTAAAAATGTAGTGAATCCCGACGATGTGGTTAAAAAATACGGGGCTGATTCACTCAGGCTTTACGAAATGTTTATGGGGCCTTTGGATGAGCGCAAACCATGGGCCGATAGTGGGGTAAAAGGCGTATTTAACTTCCTTAACCGGGTTAACAGGTTTTTCAGCGACCTCAACAATATTTCCAATGGAGAAGAAGATGCCACAACTTTAAAGCAGCTACATCAAACCATAAAAAAGGTTACTTCCGACATTGAAAACCTGAAATTCAACACTGCAATTTCGGCTTTGATGGTTTTTAACAACCAAGCCATTAAGAAAGGAAAGGTATCTATTGATACAGCAAAAATTTTTACTAAAATTTTATCGCCTTTTGCACCGCATCTTGGTGAAGAGCTTTGGCAGCTTTATGGTGGGAATGAATCATTGGCTTATGAACCCTGGCCTGTAGCCAATGAAAATCTTCTGGTTGAAGAAACTTTTGAATATCCCGTATCCTTCAACGGGAAAATGCGGTTTAAGCTTGAATTACCGGTAAACATGACAATTCCCGAAATTGAAGCCGAAGTTGTTCAGAACGAAAAGTCGGTGCGCTATCTCGAAGGGAAAACGCCAAAAAAAATCATAGTAGTTCCCGGTAAAATTATTAACGTTGTTGTGTGATTTTTTGCTTTTTGCGGGATGAAAGAAAAACTGAAAAAGCAACTCTTAAATATTGAAGATTATATTACCATCACTATTGGATTGGTGGTGTTCTCATTGGCGTGGACCTTTTTCATTATTCCTGCTCAAATTACCGGTGGCGGTGTCAGTGGAATTGGGGCCGTATTGTTTTATGCAACCGGTATTCCAGTTGGTATTACTTATTTTTTGGTTAACATCATTTTAGTGGCTGTTGCTATTAAAGTATTAGGGGCCAGTTTCGGAATAAAAACAATTTACAGTATGGTCGTAGTTTCAATTGGGCTTACTTTTTCGCAACAACTAATAAGTGAGCCTATTGTTGACGATACTTTCCTTTCGGCTGTGCTCGGTGGCATTCTCTCAGGAGTAGGTTTGGGTATTGTTTTTTCGAAAGGTGGAAGTACCGGGGGAACCGATATTATTGCAGCTATTGTTGTGAAATACCGCAATATTAGTCCCGGCAGGGTAATACTTTATTGCGATGTGATCATCATTGCTTCCTCCTTTTTTGTGCTGAAATCAGTCGATAAAATGGTTTATGGATATGTAACCATGGGAGTCGTTTCTTATGCTCTCGATGCTGTGTTGAGTGGGGCCAACCGATCGGCGCAAATGTTTATCTTCTCAAAAAAATACGAGGAAATAGCCGATTTTATCAACCAGCAGCGGTATCGTGGAGTAACCGTAATAGATGGTGTCGGATGGTACACTAAAGAGAATGTAAAAGTCGTTATTTCAGTTGTACGAAAACGCGAAACCGGCGCAATTTTCCGAAAAATCAAGGAAATTGATCCCGATGCTTTCATATCGATGGGAAGTGTAATGGGTGTTTATGGTCAGGGTTTCGATAAACTTAAATTATAAAATGAAGAGATTTTGGGCAGAAATTTTATTGTTTTCCCTCGCAGTTGGAGTAATGATATTTTTTTTCACCAATAACTTTAATTACGATAATTTTGAAGAAATAACCGAAGAACACATCCCTGAATTGAAATTTGGATTACCTGTTGATTCGTTTATTATTGTAGAAGGTAAGATCAAACCTAATCAAAACCTGGGCGATTTACTATCGGGATATGGGGTGAGCATGGCAAATATTGATCAGCTTGCCCGCAATTCAGCGGATGTTTTTGATGTTAGAAAAATCCGGAGCGGAAATAACTTTTATATATTTCAAAGTCCCGATTCGTTGCTGACAGCACGATATCTTGTATACGAAAATAACCGGATTGATTATGTAATTTTCAGTTTAACCGATAGTCTGAATAGTTTCACAGGACAAAAGGAGGTTGAAATTGAATATAAAAGTGCCTCAGGAGTGATTCAGTCATCGCTGTGGAATTCAATGGTAACCAATAACCTTAACCCGATACTTGCAATACAGTTGTCAGAAATCTTTGCCTGGACTATTGATTTTTTCGGCATACAGAAAGGCGACCGATTCAGGGTATTATACGAGGAACAGTTTGTAGATGATGAGTCGGTTGGTATTGGTCCGGTTCATGCAGTGGAGTTTGAGCACATGAACAAAATCTTTTCCGCATTCAGGTTTTTTCAGGACGACAGGTTTGAATATTTTGATGCCGAAGGGCAAAGTCTCAGGAAAGCCTTCCTTAAGGCCCCACTTAATTATTCACGTATCAGTTCACATTTTTCACACGGGAGAATGCACCCGATCCTTAAAATCCGCCGTCCGCACCACGGTGTTGACTATGCCGCACCTTCCGGAACTCCGGTATTGACAATCGGGGATGGGATTGTTCAGGAAAGGGGCTATCAGACTGGTGGCGCCGGTAATTATGTACGAATTAAACACAATGCGGTTTATACTACTGTTTATATGCACCTCAGGGGATTTGGTCCTGGAATTAATACTGGAGTTAGGGTAAATCAGGGACAGGTAATTGGTTATGTCGGGTCGACTGGTTTGTCAACCGGGTCGCACCTTGATTTCAGGGTTTACAGGAATGGTTCACCAATTGATCCTCTGAGGATGGAAGCTCCCCCGTCGGAACCGGTCAAAAAAGAATATTTTGAAATGTTTTCTTCAATTCGTGATTCATTAGTGTATAATCTGTTGCAGATTGACTGGGATGCACATTCTTCAGCTCATATAACCGATTAGAGCGGTTCCGGGTGGACAGTTGCAATAAATCCAAATTCAGATAACAGTGATTTTTCAATTCGGGTACAGATTTCATGCGCTTCAATAAGGGTCATTTTTCCGTTGAGTTTAATATGGCAACTCAGTTCTGTATGATCGCCATAGCGGTGTAAATGAATGTGATGTACATGCAGGGGAATAACTGATGTGGCCTGTGCCGTGGAGGTTATCTTTTTTATAAGATCGTTTGAAGGGTGCTCTCCCATGAACGATTTTACCTCCCTATTTATGATGTCGAAACTTGCATATCCGATCATTACGGCAACCAGAAAACTCAGAACGGAATCGGTCCACCAGAAATATTTCCCGACAATTAATCCAATCAATATCAAAATAGATGATAATGCATCTGAGCGATGGTGCCAGGCATCGGCAGCGAGAATTGTAGAATTGGTTTTACGGGCAGTGAAAAATGCAAACTGAGCCAAGCCTTCTTTCACAACAATTGATATTATTGTGGCTACCCATGCAATGGTGCTGAATATGGTTGCTTCCCTGCTACTGAATTTTTCTATGGCCTGAACTACAAAATCAAAAGCAACAATAGCCAGTAATACACCGATTATGATTGCAGTGATGTGTTCAACCCTGCCATGCCCGAAAGGATGTTCTGCATCAGCTGGTTTCCTTGAAATTGCCCCGCCAACCAGTACAATCACCGACGAAACTGAATCGGTTAAAGTGTGCCATGCATCTGCAATCAGGGCCAGGGAGCCAGTTGTTATCCCAGCCCAATATTTCAGGATAAAGAGGAATGAATTGATAATAATCGAAGACCAACCTTCCAGTTTCATGTATTTCTCTTTGAGTGATGGCGAAGGCTTTTCCATTTTATTATTAATTAAGTCAATTGAATTAGTGAAGCTTGTCACTCAATTTTTTTGTAAAACTATTTAAAAATGATAAGTTTAACCGGGAAAATAATCCTCTTTTTCCGCAGGAAAGTAAAATATTCATGATATAGATGAAAATTCCCAGTGTATGCGCCAAAAATAAAACCGGATCGAGCCGGTATATCGAATAGAGGAATATCATTGCCGAACCAATCAAACTCAATATCCAGAACCCAAGCGGCAATATGGATTCTTTCTCCTTTTCGGAAAAGGTCCACTGATATATAAATCTCGAGGTAAATACAATCTGTCCTGCAGAACCCCATAACATTAAATGGTTCGATATTTCGTCATTTCGGATAATTTTTGAAAAGTTATTTGTATTGCCTGTAAATAACCAAAATACTATGATTAGAGGTAATAGCATCCCAATGAACTTTATAAACGGAGGAATTGGTTTCCAGGCATTTTTAAGTTGAAGATTCCGGACATATATATAATAAACAAGTATTTGACCAAGTATTATTGCAAAATCATTTCTCAGGATTCCATAAGTTAGCATAAGAATGGAGGCAATTAAACTGAGTTGCCAGAATATAACGGGCGAAATAACTTCTCCTTCATGTTCTGATTTAACCCATTGCAGGATTGTACGTGCAAAAAACAGCAATTGAGCTGAAAACCCAATTCCGAAAACTAAAATTGAACTCATCCTGAATAAATTATGGGGCAAAAGTATTAAAAGAATTTCTATTCTACCTCAATTCCCATTTTGGCTAACGTATCCTTTGCAGCATTTTGCTGGGCTTCTTTTTTTGAGTTTCCGGTTCCCTTTCCGGCAACTTTTTCATCAATTTCAACTATGGCCACAAATTTAGGTTGTTTGCTTCCATTGGGATACTCTTCAAGTGTATCAAATTTTACCTGTCTCTTGTTTTTCTGGCTCCATTCAATCAGTTTACTTTTGAAATTGGTATCCAGTTGTTCAAGTTCATACAGGTCTATATACCGGGGTATTATACGTTTAATGATAAAAAAACGGGCCGAATTATAACCTTTATCCAGATAGATTGCGCCAATCAGCGCTTCGAGCACATCTCCGTAAATATGGCTTTTATCGATTGCGTTGCTTGCGTTTG
>JBBIHB010000004.1:66893-118771 GCA_037447215.1 Bacteroidales bacterium | reverse complement strand
ATGGAGCGATTAACCAGTTTTGACCTCATTTTTGTGAGAAATCCTTCATCTTCCTGAGGAAACCTATTGTAGAGGAAATCGGCTATAACGGCGCCTAAAATTGCATCACCCAGATATTCGAGCCTCTCGTTGTTAACGACATTACCTTTCGAATCGAGCCTGGAAGCCGACCTGTGGGTAAATGCAACATCATAAAAAGAGAGTTTTCCGGGATAAAAACCTATCAGGTTTTTAATAAATAAATAAAACTCTTTCCTGGGAGAGGAAAAGAGTTTTATTCTTTGAGCCAACCTTCGGACCACGATTACTTAAAATTTTTTAAACGCAATTGTGGCATTATGTCCTCCGAACCCGAAAGTATTGCTGATAGCTATTTTTATATCACGTTTTTTCGCATGGTTAAAAGTAAAATCCATACGGTTGTCAATTTCAGGGTCATCAGAAAAATGGTTAATGGTTGGTGGTATAATTCCATGCTTAAGTGCAAGAATAGTTGCAATTCCTTCAACAGCTCCTGCAGCTCCTAGTAGGTGTCCTGTCATTGACTTTGTAGCACTTATACTGAGTTTGTAAGCATGTTCACCAAAAAGGCCAATTATAGCTTTTGGTTCGGCAATGTCGCCCAATGGCGTTGAGGTGCCATGAACGTTTATATAATCAACATCGGTGAGGTTGAGCCCTGCATCTTCAACTGCCCATTTCATCACCAGTTTCGCTCCTAATCCTTCCGGATCGGGAGCAGTCATATGGTAAGCATCGGCAGACATACCCCCACCTACAATCTCGGCATATATTTTAGCCCCTCTGTTCATGGCATGCTCCAAGTTTTCAACAATCAGAGCGCCAGCGCCTTCACCCATAACAAAGCCATCACGGTCTTTATCGAAAGGCCGTGAGGCTGTAGCTGGGTCATCATTTCTGGTTGAAATTGCCCTCATTGAATTAAATCCGGCCATTGCTGCTTCGTTGACCCCAGCTTCTGATCCACCGGTTATCATGAAATCAGCTTGTCCGAGTCGAACTTTGTAAAAGGCCTCAATAATTGCATGGGAAGCAGAAGCACAGGCAGTAACTGTTGTGTAGTTAGGACCCCTAAAACCATATTTGATCGATAAAAGACCACCAGCAATATTGGCAATCATTTTAGGTATAAAAAAAGGCGAGAATTGCGGCCTTTCAGGCTTATATGCCTGAACCTCTTCAAAAAAAGTCTGAAGGCCTCCTATGCCCGATCCCCATATTATACCTGCCCGGTCTTTATTTACAGTTTCGAGGTTGATACCCGAATCTTCCATGGCCTGAATGGCTGCACCAAAAGCGAATTGAGTGTACAAATCGTGTTTTCGGGCTTCTTTTCTTTCCAGGTATAAACCCGGATCGAAATTTCTTACCTCACAGGCAAATTTGGTTTTGTGATTTGTGGTATCAAATTTTGTTATCGGCGCAGACCCGCTAACCCCTTTAATCAGATTATCCCAATATTCTTCAATTGAGTTTCCTAAAGGAGTTATTGCACCCAAACCGGTAACTACTACCCGCTTCAATTCCATAAATGATAGATCTGCGATTATTTGTTCTTGATAGCTTCTTCGATGTGCTGGATAGCTTCACCTACGGTGGAGATTTTTTCAGCCTGATCATCCGGAATTGCCAGATCAAATTCCTTTTCAAATTCCATGATCAATTCTACGGTATCCAATGAATCTGCACCAAGATCGTTGGTGAATGATGCTTCGTTGGTTACTTCACTCTCATCGACGCCCAATTTGTCAACGATGATTGCTTTTACTTTTGATGCAATATCAGACATAGCTAAAATTTTAAGTTATTACTAAAATGGTTAATTAAAAATTCGGTGCAAAGTAATAAATTTACAAACTATATTTCAAAGAAATGGGATAAAAAAATATTGGCTGGTTAATTTTGTCAAGCCTTGTAATTGCCTATATTTGAACATTTTATTCTATTATTCAATATTAATAATTGCCTTGAAATGGATGTTAAGCGTATTGCAATATTTGCTTCAGGATCGGGGAGTAATGCTCTGAAGATAATCGAATATTTTGCTGAAAGTAAAATAGTTAAGGTTGAATGTCTGTTGTCAAACAATCCTTCTGCTTTTGCCCTTGAAAGAGCAATAAATATGGGCATTGACACAATGATTTTTAACCGGCAGCAGTTTTATGAAACATTTTTTATTGAAAATTTTCTGCAAAACCGACAAATTAACCTTGTAGTTTTGGCAGGATTTTTATGGCTTGTACCTGAAAAAATGGTACAAAAATTTAAAATAATCAATATACACCCAGCATTGCTGCCCCAATATGGTGGCAAAAATATGTATGGGATGAAGGTTCATAAAGCCATAATCGAAAATAAGGAACCTTATTCAGGGATTACCATTCATCGCGTAAATGAAAAATATGATGATGGTGAAATCATTTTTCAGGCCCGTTGCAAAATTAATCAAACCGATACTCCCGAATCGCTTGCTGAAAAAATTCATGTTCTCGAACACAAATATTATCCTGAGGTAATTGAAAAAATTCTTCAGGAAAATCCATTTTAATGGATTTTAATGAATCGTGTTTATAATGTTAAATATTGTTAAGAATCTATAAATCAGGCTTCTTAAAACTATATTTGCGGCATGAGTAAAAAGAAGCTGGTTACATTGATAATTATTATGGGCCTGGTTTTAACTGGCCTAATACTTGTTCAAACAAACAGTATCAAGAAAGCCGCTGACATTCGTGAAGAACAATTCGATCAGGCGGTCAGGCAGATGTTGTCGTCAGTAATCAGAAAAATGGAGGAGCACGAAGTTGCCTTGTTGCTTGAGGAAGAGTTGCAAAGGTCAAATCAGGTATCAGGGAGCAACCTCGAAAATGATTTCTGGGGCGGCCTCCTTCCTCAGGGATTAGGAGGAAGAAATCTTGCCCTTTCGTTCAGTTTTTCCAGGAATCAGCAGGGTTACCAGGAGACTATTGATATTGAGTTTTCGGATACAACCTATTTGTTTGGAAAATCTTCGCGTGGGTTACCTGGCCAATTTCCTTCAGGCTTTGACTACCTGCACAATTATAATTTAAGGCAGAAAAATGCCCTCGAAAGGCAATTAAAAGAGAACATTCAATTGATTCACAAACTATTCTTCCGTAACCTTCCAATTGAAGAACGGTTGGATATTGACCATATGGAGAGAACTTTGAAAGAAGAATTAAAAGTTCAGGGAATTAACCTCGACTTTAAATTTGCAGTTAAAAGTTTCTGGCGCGGGCAGGAAACTATAATTGCAGGAAGTCCTGATTTTAAAACTACAAAACGCGTGAAAGAATATGGCTATCCTCTCTTCCCCAATGATTATGAAAGCCGCAATGCAAATTATCTTGTGGTATATTTCCCCAAACGTACTGGTTATCTGCTGAATCTGACCGGGTTGATGGTTATTCCAACATTTGTGCTAACAGGCCTTTTGATAGCTATTTTCACCTATACAATATTTATTATTTTCCGTCAGAAAAAATTGTCGCAGATTAAGAATGATTTTATTAACAACATGACCCATGAACTGAAAACACCCATTTCTACGATTTCACTTGCCAGTCAAATGTTGCAGGATGGGAGTATTTCGACTACCCCAAAAACCATAGAACATATATCAAATGTAATAAACCAGGAAAGTAAACGGTTAAGCTTACAGGTTGAGAAAGTCTTGCAAATGGCAATTTTTAATGAAGGCCGTTTAAAACTCCGTTTCCGTGAAATTGAACTGAATGATATGGTAAGGGGGATAATTGGAAGTTTCGAAATCAGGGTAAACAACAAGAATGGTGAACTCAAATCAAATCTTAATGCTACCGGGGACATTATCAGGGGCGACGAGGTTCATATTACCAATGTGGTTTTCAATTTGCTTGACAATGCTGTTAAATACAGTAACGATATTCCGGAAATTACAGTTGAGACCGAATCCAGAAAAGAATCGGTTGTCCTATCGGTTGCAGATAAGGGAATTGGTATTGCTAAAGAACACCAAAGCCAGATTTTTGAACGTTTCTATCGGGTTCCGACAGGGAATGTCCATAATGTAAAGGGTTTTGGTTTAGGCCTTAGCTACGTGAAAAAAATTGTTGAAGCCCATAACGGCAAAATTATTGTAGAAAGTATTCCTAACAAGGGTACAAAATTCAGTATTTATTTTCCTTTAGTTAATAATAAAAAGAAAAATGGAACAAAAGGTTAAGCTGTTGCTTGCAGAAGACGATGAGAACCTTGGTCTTTTGCTGAAAGAATATCTGATTGCAAAAGGTTTTGATGCTGTGCTTTTCCCTGATGGGGAGGCTGCATACAAAGGATTTATGAAAGATCATTTCGATATTTGCATTCTTGATATCATGATGCCAAAAAAAGATGGGTTTTCCCTGGCAAAAGATATCCGTATTGTGAATAATGAAATTCCCATAATTTTCCTGACTGCGAAAAATATGAAAGATGATGTCATCGAAGGATTTAAAATTGGGGCCGACGATTACATCACCAAACCATTCAGTATGGAAGAACTGATTTTCAGGATCGAAGCTATTCTCCGACGCACAGCACAGGATAGTCAAAGTATTAACCAGCAAATATATAAACTTGGAAGATATACGTTCGATACCCTTAAACAAACGCTTACCAACGGAGAGGATGTGGTTAAGCTTACAACCAAAGAATCAGATCTGCTGAAATTATTATGCCAAAATGCAAATAAGGTACTTGAACGTAACTTTGCTTTAAAGTCGATATGGATAGACGATAACTACTTCAATGCCCGAAGTATGGATGTTTATATCACCAAGCTTAGGAAGCATCTAAAAGATGAACCCACAGTAGAAATCATCAATGTTCACGGGAAGGGGTATAAACTGATTGTCTAATCGAGCTTAAGTACGGCGAGGAATGCTTTCTGGGGTACTTCCACATTGCCCACCTGTTTCATACGTTTCTTGCCTTTTTTCTGCTTCTCCAATAGTTTTCTCTTACGGGTAATATCACCACCATAGCATTTGGCGGTTACATCTTTGCGAACAGCCTTTACAGTTTCGCGTGCAATAATTTTTGCCCCTATTGCAGCTTGTATAGCCACATCGAACTGTTGGCGGGGGATAAGTTCTTTCAACTTTTCGCACATTCGGCGGCCAAAATAGTAGGCATTATCGATATGGATGAGGGTAGAAAGGGCATCAACCATTTCACCGTTAAGCAAAATATCCAGACGGACAAGTTTTGCTGGTTTATATCCATTCATATGGTAATCGAATGAGGCATAACCACGTGAAATGCTTTTAAGCTTATCGTAAAAATCGAATACAATTTCGCCTAGGGGCATATCGAAAATAAGTTCAGCCCTTTCGGCAGTGAGGTAACTCTGGCTGATAAGGGTCCCCCTTTTTTCAAGACAAAGTGTCATGATTGCACCAATATACTCTGCGGTCGTAATTATATTTGCACTTATATAGGGTTCTTCAATGGTGTCAATAAGGTTTGAAGCAGGCATGCCTGAGGGATTGTAAACATCAATTGCTTCGCCACTCGACAACAATATTTTATAGGAAACGTTGGGAACGGTTGTAATGACATTCATATCGAATTCCCTGTCGAGACGTTCCTGAATAATTTCCATGTGAAGCAGTCCAAGAAATCCGCATCGGAAACCAAATCCGAGTGCTGCCGAAGATTCTGGTTCAAATGTTAGTGACGCATCATTGAGCTGGAGTTTATCCATTGCACTTCGCAGGTCTTCATAATCGTCAGGATCGATCGGGTAAACCCCTGCAAAAACCATAGGTTTCACTTCTTCGAAACCTTCAATTGCAGAATCGCAAGGCCTTTTGACATGAGTAATGGTATCACCCACTTTAACCTCTTTGGCAGTTTTTATTCCTGAAATAATGTATCCAACATCTCCGGCGCTTAACGACTCCCGGGGATCAAGCCCAAGTCGCAATACACCCACCTCATCGGCATGATATTCTTTCTTGGTAGCAACAAATTTTACCAAATCATCTTTTGCTATGGTGCCATTTACTATTTTAAAATAAGCAATTACACCCCTGAACGAATTGAAAACAGAATCGAAAATCAATGCCTGCAAAGGTGCGTCAGGATCACCTTTTGGGGATGGAATCCGTTCAATAATCCTTTCCAGAATCAAATCGACGCCCATTCCGGTTTTTCCGCTGGCTTCAATAATGTCATCGTGATCGCAGCCAATAAGGTCCATAATCTGCTCAGAAACAATTTCGGGCATGGCGGTTTCCATGTCCATTTTATTCATTACCGGAATTATTTCGAGGTCGTTGTCGAGTGCAAGATAGAGATTAGAAATAGTTTGTGCCTGAATACCTTGTGTTGCGTCTATAATTAGTAATGCTCCTTCGCAGGCAGCAATCGAGCGTGAAACTTCGTAGCTGAAATCAACATGGCCGGGGGTGTCGATTAGGTTCAATTTATATTTTTCTCCCTTGAATTCGTAATCCATTTGAATTGCATGGCTTTTAATCGTTATGCCCCGTTCCTGTTCAAGTTCCATATTGTCAAGGACCTGGTCGTGCATATCTCTTTCTGAAATGGTATTGGTAACCTGAAGCAATCTGTCTGCCAGTGTGCTTTTTCCATGATCAATATGGGCAATAATACAGAAATTCCTGATTCGATTCATTTGTTACAATATAACAAGGACTTTTAAAAATCGTGCAAATATACCCAAATTTTATGATCTGGAATGATTGTCGTCCTTGGTATCAACACATTCAACAGCAATTTGTTTTTGACATTATTCAAACCTCATCAAAGGATTTATTCTTATGTAGAATTAAGATTTTTAAACAAAAAGAGTTCTATTTTTAATTTTATAAGATAAAATGTAATTTTGGCACGTTATTTGATTATTTGAAAGTAGAAATTTAAAGCAGAAATTGCTTCAAAGCCATGAAAACAATTTCGTAAAAAAGTTGTTCTTTATATATAAAATTGACTTCATCAGCCCAGTGCTGTTTTTTCATAAGTTTGGTTTAGTTAGGTTTAGTTGGACCCCGGAGCAGAGGCTCCGGGGTTTTTTCATGTAAAATTTTTATTACTTATTGTATTTTTGAGCTTTTATTTCGAAAGCAAAGAAATCAGCTATCATGAAATTATTAATTACAGTAGTTATCCTGATTACTGTTTTTTTTGAAACGAATGCCCAGGAGGTTTACATATATGACTCGAAAACAGGTTTACCTCTCGATGGGGTGATTATCAAAAATGATAAAATAGGGGTTCAGACTGATTCAGCCGGAAAAGTCAGGCTCGATTTTTTCGGGGAAAGGGAAATTCTTCTGATCTATCATCCCTCTTATGCATCCATCAGAACCGATAAACGGAAAATATCCAGCCATAATTGCAGGTTAGGCCTTAGTGAAGTGCCTTTTCCACTCGAAGAAATTATTGTGTCGGTTAACCGGAGACCCGAAAAACAGACCGAAATCACGAACAAGCTGGTTTTGATTGACCAGGAATTTTTGAATATTTATCAATCAAGTACCACAGCCAATTTGCTTAGTAATAAAGGAGAAGTATTTATTCAGAAAAGTCAACAGGGTGGGGGTAGTCCCATGATCCGGGGTTTTTCGGCAAACCGCCTGCTAATTGTTGTCGATGGAATAAAAATGAACAATGCTATATACAGAAGTGGTAACCTTCATAATATTCTATCAATTGATCCTTCGATGATTAGAGAAACAGAGATTCTTATCGGGCCCGGATCGGTTGTTTATGGCAGTGATGCAATGGGAGGAGTAATGAACATTTCAACAATTAATCCAAAGTTGAGCACTTCGGATTTCAGGAACAAGTCGCAAATTTTTTCAGCAGGTTTTTCATCGGCCAATATGTCACACACCTTACATGGAGTTTCTCAGTGGGGCAATAATACTTTTGGTTTTCTGGCATCTGCTACATGGTCTTCGTTCAGCGATATGGCGATGGGTAAAAATGGACCTGATGAGAATTTAAGGCTTAATTACGTGAACCCCGATTTTTTCAATGGCAGGGATTCTGTAGTAATTAATGACAATTTCCGGAAACAGGTTTATTCCGGGTATTCACAGTTGAACCTGATGACGAAAATGAGATATCGCCTGGAGGCAACTTTCGATCTGATCTTTGGAGCTCATTATTCTGCTACCGGAAACATACCCCGTTACGACCGGCTGATCGTTTCGAAGAATGGTCGTTTACGTTATGGCGATTGGTTCTATGGACCTCAGAATTGGATGATGATAAACGTTATGGCCGATTGCGAACCCAACAAGGTTTTATTCAACAGGATGTTGCTTGCTGCCGGTTTTCAAAATGCAGAAGAAAGCCGTCACGATCGCAACATTGATTCCCCGCTCTTATTTCACCATTATGAATCAGTAAAGGCATTTACACTGAACACTGATTTTACGAAAAGCTTTACCCAATCAAATAGTTTGGCATACGGTTTTGAAATTATTCATAACAGGGTAAATTCATCAGGAATGTCAGAAAACCTGTTAAATGGGAATTAGTTTTAAATAGGTACCCGATATCCTGATGGTTCCCTTTATCAATCAGGAGCTTTATATGCTTTTTTAAAGTCAGTTTGAAAAACGGAATAGTACTCAATTCGGGGTTAATGATGGCCCGAACTATTGTTAAACGGAAAATTGACAAAAGATTTTATTATCTTTCTTATTCCGAATTTCAATCGGGAAATTCAGCCTAAACGGAAATATTGGAATGATATGTAAGTAAATGAAAAGTTGTCGAACAGATTAATGACAGACAGTGATTTCTGTTCACCCAATATCGACGATATGGCAAAGGTTTTTGATTCGGACCCACACTATGTGGCCGTACCCAATCCTGAGCTTAAACCAGAATATGCGTACTTCCTCGAAGCCATTTTAACCGTTTCATTTCATCTAATGGCCAGTTTGATGTTACCATGTTCCGAACCTGGCTTCTTCATGCAATGGTAAGGAGGCCTTTTCATTTTAACGGGCATGATTCGGTTTATTACATTGAGGTATCGAGTAGGTTTGAAACATTGATAAACACATATAAAGCAGATATTTATGGGATCAGTTTCACCTACGATTTGCCAATATCATCATACCTGGCTTATAAAAACAATTTGACTTTTATTTAAGGCAAGGATTCGAATGAATTAGCCCTACGATAAGTACCTCCTTTTTTTGGGAAGTTCGGGGTTTGTTTTAAGTCAGATAAAATGGTTTGCTTCACTGAAGGCTTTATTTAATTGTAACATACCTAATTCGAGGTTGGCTGTTGATGAATGGGATAAACCCTATTCATACCTTGCTGATGCTGAAGGAAATCCAAATTCACTCTTGTGGTTGATGTTAAATTATGCATCGGTAATAAATATATCTTCAACCATCAAATTAAGACTGGGAGTTGAAAATATCCTGGATAAACGATAAAAGCCTTATGCTTTGGGAATCGTTGCCGGTTGAAGAAGTTTTTTGGCAACACTTGGGTTTCTTTTTAAGGTTTTTTAAAAATATTCATGCAATAACCAAAACACACATTCGTTTTTGAAAGGCATAACAGATTGCGCCAATTCTGTTGCAAAAGTAAGGGAAAGCAACAGTTTCGAACTAGAAAAATCAACGATCAATCAATTCGGTGCATCTGTTTTCAGGAGGGGGCAATTGCCCCTCTTTTTTTTATTCAATATCAGCCAGATATAATAATTCCTTTGTATATTTGGTGTAAATTCAAAAAAGATGATTATAACCAATAAGCTCGATAAAACCTTCGGATATCAAATGGCTTTCTCAGGATATGTTTTAATGGTTTTTGGATTGATTTTCATTGTTGATATAATGGGGATTGTTTTGTTCATTATAGGTTTTTTTCTGGCTACTATGGTTGAAGGAGTTTCGATCGATGTAAATAAACGTCTGATAAAAAAGTTTTCTGGCCCATTTGGCTTAAAGATGTTTGGTAAATGGGAAGAACTTGATCGTTATGAAGGATTTACGCTTGTACCTTTCCGTGCCAGGCAGGTTACCCTAAGCCGTTCGAACCGACAATTTGTTACCCAGCATCACGATTTCAGGATATTCACAGTTGGGCAAAATCATAAACCTGCATTTGCAGTTTATAAAAGCAATTCGAAAGATCGGGTTATAAATGAAATGGAAAGACTAGCTGAATTGCTGCATTGGAAAGTTTGGACAATTAACACAATCTGAATATTAACTCAATAAAATTTCTGGATATGAAAAATTTGACAAAAATTGGAACCATGTTATTGCTGATCGGGTTTCCGGTATTATTTAGCTCGTTTTTAATGCCATCAAATGAAGGATGGAGAGGGAGTAACCGCGATGGAAAGGTTACCGGATTTGAAGTACAACAAAATTGGCCGGGGATTCTAAACAAGATTTGGCAGGTACCTGTTGGGTTAGGTGATGCATCTCCTGTTTTGGCTGATGGTAAACTTTTTTTGCATACACGGCGTGATGGTTCAGAGGTTGCATTATGTATTGAGGCAGCCACTGGAAAAACTGTGTGGGAGAAAATTAATAATCCTGCACCTGAGGTTACCGGTGGAGCTGCAAGCCATCCAGGTCCACGAAGCACTCCTGCTATTGCAGGAGGTATGGTTTATAACGTGGGAGCCAGCGGATATATAACATGCAGGAATGCCCAAACAGGTGACCTGATTTGGGAAACTGATCAATATACCAAAGAGGTTCCACAGTTTTTTGTATCGTGTTCCCCTCTTATTGCAGATAACAAATGCATAATTCATCTAAATGGAAAAGAAAATGGCGTATTGGTAGCATTCGATTTGAAAACAGGGAAGGAAGTCTGGAAGCTTCCTGGTGAGGCAGCAACGTATTCATCACCTGTTGTTATGCCAAAGTTCAAGGATATGATTGTGGTACAGGGAGAAAATAATCTGCTTGGTGTCTCTCTCGAAAGCGGGAAGCTTTTATGGAAATTTCCAACTCCTGGTGAAACAAGGTTTTACAATTCATCCACCCCAGTTATTATTGATGATAAGATTGTGATTGCAGGCCAGGGTAAAGGTACAAAACTGATCAGGATACAAAAAACCGGAACGGAATACCTGGCAGAAGAACTCTGGAACAATACTGATTTTGGTGTGTCCTTCAATACACCTGTTTTCCGGGATGGATTAATTTTTGGTAACGAAGCAAGGTTTGGTTATTTATTTTGTCTTGATGCACAAAATGGCATTACCCAATGGGCTGATACGACTAAACTCAACAGGTTTGCTTCAATACTCGATCTGGGAGCAGCAATGGTTTCGCTTCCTGCTACCGGGAATTTAATTTTTTTTAGTCCTGGAAGAAACAAGTTTGAATCATTGATGGCTTATAAGGTAGCTGATACAGACGTTTATGCCCATCCGGTCTTCAAAAATAAACATATTTTTATCAAAGATAAAGAACATCTTACCTGCTGGGAATTGAAGTAAGAATATGCTTTCATTTCCTGAAACCGGCAGATAACTTTTCGGGATTATCATCGTTTTTTGTTATGTGAGGAATAAATTATATGATTCCTGGAAAGTAATTTTTACTTTTATTGTTGATTATGAGTAAATTACTTGTTCTGTTTTTGATTATTGTTTTTATTTGCGACCTTTCGGCCCAGCCCCGGAGAAGTGGAAAAGTTAAGCGAAAATACAGAAATGTTGAAATTGTTAACGAGAACCTGCCCGAAGTTTTTATTCATGGGAGGGTAATAAACCTTGAACGCGTACCAATTCAGGGAGCAACAGTTGTAGTGAGGGCTACCCGTATTCATGTGAATACCAACGAAGATGGTGAATATTATCTGACAGGTCTGACAACCGGAATAAATTCAATAATGGTTTCGCATGTGGGATACAAAACCAAAATTATTGATTACTACCTGCAGGAAGGGAACAATAATGTTTATTTTACACTGGACAGGGATGATATTATCCTGGAACCCATAACTGTAACTGCCCAGCAGCGCGAACAACAGATTCTAGAAATTCCGGCTACTATTACTACCCTAAGTGGTTCATTTATTGATAATTCAAACATTAGAAGTATGGAACAACTGGCCGGATTTGTTCCAGGGATGTTCGCACGTGTACAGACTCCTCATCGCCCCTCATTTGTGATACGTGGATTGACCAGCGACGAAGTGAGTCCGGCAGCACAGCCCCGGGTTTCGGTATATCTTAATCAGGTTCCGGTAAGCCGCGCAAGTATGGCCGTAACTGAGCTCTATGATTTGGAAAGGGTTGAGGTAATAAAAGGCCCTCAGGGAACTCTATTTGGAAGGGGAGCTCAGATCGGGGCAATCAATTTTATTACTAAAAAACCCGAGTACATCCCGGGTGGATATCTTATTGCAGGTGTTGGCGACTTTGGTCTGAAAGAATTGCAAAGTGCATTTAATTTGCCTATGCTAAAAAACAGGTTGATAATGAGGGCTTCAGGTATTTACAATTATCACGATGGCTATGTTGAAAACACATTTGGTGAAAACCTTAATGGCAAGAATACATTAGGTGCCCGATTTTCACTCAGGGCGTTTCCTTTCAGTAATACAAAAATTGACCTTGTTTTAAATTATCAGAAAGACGATAATCCGGGGACTGCATTTATGAGTAAAAAATTTCCGAATACGAACGGTATTAACGATATTTTCAAATACGAGGCCTCGCTCGAGCAAGGGGATAATTTATACAACAACCGCGAAGTAACAGGAACATCACTCGATATCAGGCATTACAGAAATGAAAACAATTACTGGAGCTACATGGGTTCTTATTTTACCAACCAGGCTGCTTCAAGATGGGATGGCGATGGAACGAGGGCTCCGGCAATTGATATGACCGAAAATGCAGAAGTTGGACAGTTAGCTCAGGAGTTGCGTTATAATTTTTCGAGAGGTAGCCGGACAAATGGATTTTTTGGCATTAGCTACTGGAACGAAAAAGTTGATCAGACCTATTGGTTTGGACCAAACGAACAGCATATGGCTTACCTTTTTCTTCAAATGCCTGACTATTTGATTACGCCCGACGGAAATGCTTATCCAATGGCTTTATTGCCCGATAATCCTATGCTCGGTACATTGGCAGGATTTCCACTTCCCACTCATCACGAAGAAGAAAATCAAAGTACAGCAAATAATATGGCAATTGATGTATTTGGTGACGCTACCTGGAAATTACGACCAAGGTTGAGTTTTACTGCCGGGCTTAGGGGAACTTTCGAACGGTTCAGTGTATCCAACGAATCGAAAATGACGGGTGGAAGCCCGTCAGTGCTGGGATTATTGGCAGGAAATCAACCCAATCTTTTTTTCAGACCAGTTAATCTTACCGAAGTTCATGAAAGTTTTCTTTCGTACACCGGAAGGGCAAACCTTAAGCATGATTTCAATTCTTATTCTTCAGCCTTCGTTGGTTATGCCCGCGGCCGAAGGCCAAATGTAGTCCAGTATAATTCCATCGGAAACAGCGAAGTAATGAATCCGGAAATAGTTCATAGTTTCGATGCTGGGGTAAAATGGTCGCACCGGCAACGAGCCTGGTTCGATGCTGGCGTATTTTATCAGTTATACCGGAATTTCCAAACCACTGCATGGGATACAGTTTCAATTAACTACCTGATCAGGGATGCCGGAAAAGCTACATCATTCGGAGTTGAAACTACATTTAAAGCGGCTCTGTTGAAAAACTTTGAAATATTCGGAAATTACTCCTGGATACATGCCCGTTTTGACAGTCTCGATAGCCAGGGTAACTCTCAGGAATATGCAGGAAATTCATTCAGGCTTACCCCTGAACATAGTTTCGCAGTGGGGTTTCATCTCAGCCAGAAATTATTTCCAAATCTGGAATCGTTTGTTGTGCCAACGTACTCATGGAACACCCATATATGGTTTGAGGATTCCAATAGTCCGGGCCTGGATCAGGATGCTTATGGGATTCTTCAGGCCAGGGCAGGATTGAAAGTATTGAAACCTGATCTGACCTTTTCTATATCGGCAACCAATCTTTTAAATGAAAAATATATAATAAGTGCCGGCAATACCGGCACTATGTTTGGTGTCCCTACTTTTATCCCTGCTGCACCCCGCATGGTGGCAACCCGGATAACGTGGAAATTCTGACGGCTGATTATCTTCTCGATCCTCCCGATGAAGAAGATTCCCGTGAACTATTGCTTCGCTGGCTGGATGAGGAAGAATTATTTCTGCCCGATGCAGATGGGGCACTGCTCCTACCCTGACTTTGAGATGAGCGTACCGAAGGTGTTGATGATGCTGATCTGTTCTGATTGCCTGATGAACGGACTGCTGGGGAAGAAGTACCTGCCCCCTGCCTGTTACTTTGTATTCTGGCAGCAGATTGTGATTGCGATGCCGACTTGGTCACCACATTCATTTCCCGTTGCGGAGTAACCGATCGTTGTTGCCCTGCACTTTGTCCCTGGCGGTTTGAAGCTGCCGGAGCGTTACTGATAACAGCATCGTTCCTTTGTGCTGATGAAGGTTGATTATACCTGGTATCATTGCTACTTCCTTGTCTGTCAGAAGGGTTACTCCTTTGAGCTGAAGATGGATTTCCTATTGACCGGCTATTGTTGATCTGAGCCGGTTGCCTGGTAATAACCTGCTGATTTTGCTCTGTACGGGGAGCTTCGGTCATTCTTCCGGTTACCCCCGATGATTCACGAGTACGGCCCGTAGCATTGGTACGGAAAGACTCAGAATTGGTGATACCCGATGGTTGCCCTTCATGATCCTGACGGACCTGGACTGTTGTACTTCTATCAACTGTTGTTGAGGTGTTGCGGCGGCTTTCAACAGTATTCTGCCCCGCACGGTTATTAGTTGTCTGCCGGTCATTTATTGTAGAATTATTTCTGCTGTTCACCGATTCACTTCCTGATAGATTTGTTTCCCTCGCGGCATTTGTTCCTGTTGACCTTCGGCTATCGCGTTCAACGACATTCGATTTCGAACGGGAATATCTTTCGGGATGGTTCCTTGCAAAAAGCGCTTCTCCTTCTTTTTTCATCTCGGGACGCGAATAGGTGTTTTTGTAGTATCCCTTGTTAATCCGGTAAGTAACCTGAGGGCTGTAGGTTTTCACCTGGGTTACGTAAAATGAATGGTATCGGGTATAACTGAAATGGTTACAAACCCTGTAATATCTGTTATAGTATGGCTTCCAGTGATAATGGTAACCATAATAGTAATGCCAGTAAAAAGGTCTCCAGGGATTCCACCAGTAAGGTTCATAGCCCCAATACCATGTTGAGCGCCAAACCACATATCCGGGATGGTAAATGTATCGTATTATCGGCCAGGTGTAAATCTCCACAGAAACCGTTCTGTTTGTCTGGGCTCGCCGGCGGTAATTTTTTCCGCCAATGTAAGCCGGATTAGGTGTTTCACCATCAGCTGTATAGTATGGTTCAATTATGTAGTTGCGTCCGTAGAGCGCTTCATCGCCAATGAGTTGTACATGAACAGTGCCGTTGCGGAGACGTTCAACGGTGAAAACAGCTACGTCCTGATATTCGTTTTGTGACAGGGCAACCCTGAGAACTATGTTATGGACATTGTTGTCCACATAATCCATAACCATGATATAGTCCACAAAGTTATCCCCATTCAGGTCAAGGTTGTTTATCCTTGAATTTTCATCGTTCAGCTTTCTCTCAAACGCTTCGAGGGTTTCAGATTCCTGAAACAGCTTCATTACAGCATAGAGGTTGAGGTTATCACCCGGTAGCCCCAGGTATTCTTCCGGAAATTCCTGTGCACCGACAGGATTGGCTGATGCGATCAACCAAGACAGAAGTACGGTTGTAAAAATTGTTTTCATGGCTTCTATATTTTGCGAAGGACTGTTCCTTCAATTACCCATTATGCAAATGGCATACCAAAAGGGAATAGAAAAACCTGGGGATAGGGAAGCTTATTGATTATCTTTGTTTGTAATTAACTGTATAAGAAGTGTAATCCAATCGGGGTGATCGTTGAGGCTTTCGACCAACTGGATTTTTTCACCACCGTTCTTTTCAAAAATTTCCTGATACTCTATCCCTATTTCATGATTAGTTTCGAGACAATCGGTTACAAATGCAGGTGCAAGCACTAAGATTCTTTTTGCTCCTTCGCGGGCTTTGGAAACCAAAACTTCGTCAGAAAATGGTTCGAGCCAGTTGTTGGTGAGCCTCGACTGAAATGCGGTGGAATACGTGCCATTTTCGAGCCCGAGCTTTGCTGCTATAAGACGTGTAGTTTCATAGCATGTTGCCTTGTAGCACATGATTCCATGCACTGGCATACTTTCTGTGCATGTACATGTTTTAGTATCATTGCCAGGGTGTGTTTTATTTACCTGACTGTTGGGCAATCCGTGATACGAAAAAAGAATATGGTCGAAATGGGCGAGGTCGTATTCTCTTGCTTTTAAGCAGAAAGCATTGATAAATAATGGATTGTTGTAGAATTGACCCACAAAACGAATTTCAGGGATAACATACCATTTGCTGACTATTTCCATAACCCTTTGAACAACCGTTCCGGTGGTTGAAGATGCATAGTGCGGAAAAAGCGGAACCACAACCAACTTTCTGAAACCTTTTTCCTGTATGGTTTTCAGAACTTCTCTCAAATTTGGATTGGCATACCGCATGGCCATGAAAACTATATAATCGGAACCAATCCGGGTTTGAAGTTTTTGTTGAAGGTTACGACTTAATGCAATTAATGGTGATCCTTCTGGTGTCCAAAGCTGGCGGTATAGTTTGGCCGATTTTGGCGCCCTGAATGGAACAATTATACCGTTTACCAGTAATTTTTGCGGAATTAGTGGGAGGTCAATCACTCTCCGATCGTTCAGAAACTGAAATAGATATTTCCTGACATCGCCGACCGTGGGAGATTCGGGTGTACCAACATTCACGAGTAATACTGCTGTTTTATTCTGATATTGCATTTGTTTTAAGACTTCATTTTTTTTTAGAGAATTCCCCTATCATAATTGAATTAACGCAATTGGCCCACAATATGTTCGGCAATTTGGCGCCCCTGTTTTATACGGTCGGCCATTCCAATTCCATCACGAATATTTCCTGCAAGTATTAATCCAGGATGATTTGCCTGAATGGTTTCAATAGTTTGGAGCTTTTCTGCCGACTCGGGGCCATATTGAGGTATGGCATGGTCGTATCTGTGTATTTTAAGCAAATCAGGATTGAAATCGCGTAAACGCATCATAGAACTAATTTCTTTATCAACGATTGAAATAATGCTATTGTTGTCCATATCTGCTATCTCGGGCCTACGCAGTCCACCAAGAAAAACAGATAAAAGTGCGCCACCCTGAGGTGCCCTGTTTTTAAGAAAGGATGAAATAAACAGTGCTCCAAGTATATCGCGATGTTCTTCAGTTGGAATCAGTCCACCGAAAGCATCCAGTGTAATTCCTTTCCACTGTGAAAAACCCAGGGAAACCTGTGCAACTTTTGCATATCGGAGACAACATATTTTTTCCAGGTTTTCAGTATAGGCAAACGGGATCAACTTAAGCAACCGGTGGGCGCCAACGGTTGAAATTACATGGGTATAATTTTCATATAAACCATTTTGGGTCATTATGGTGTAATGATTGTTTGCCGATGGCTCAATCTGAATTTTTTCGCAACAGAGTCTTATATTTTCCATCCCGATTTTATTCACCAATGCATCGGTCAGGTTCTGGAGTCCACCTTTCACTGAAAATACATCCCGGGAAGCTTTTTTATCGCGTTCCGATTTGGGTTCTTTAGCTTTTTTGATAGCTCCCCTAATAAAACTTCCATAATTTTGTTCCAGATTGTATAATTTGGGAAGGGCATATTTAGTTACCAGAAAGTCGGGATCTCCTGCATATATCCCTAAAATGAAAGGGTCAACTGCGTAATGCAGAAAACTTTTTCCCAATCTTCGTGTAACAAGATGCGAAAGGGTTTCTTCCGGGTCGGAACCTTTTTTACGAAATGGTTCACCAAGGATTCTGATTTTATCAGATAAAGTAAACAGGGGTGTTTTGATTGCCGAAAACAGTCCCGATGGTAAGGGTTCCCATTTATTGCCTTTCCATATCCAACGCGCTTTGGCAGCCTGGTCGGCAATTTCAATCTCACAGTCAGGGTACATTTCTTCCAGCAATTCGTAAGCTTCAGGATGGCTCAGAATACCGGTGTTTGGCCCCGATTCATAAATATAACCGTTCTCACGAAGGGTTCTGATGACCCCACCAGGCCGGTCGTTTTTTTCGAATATGGTAAAACTAAAACCCTGTTTTTTCAGATACCAGGCTGAAGTAAGCCCAGTGAGACCGGCTCCGATAATTGCTATACGCGGTGTATTCGACATGTTTAAAATGCTTTTGAAAATTCTTTTCCTGAATGGGTTAATCCCGGATCGAACGCTGATGCAATATTCCTGATGAAAAACCTTCCGGTTTCGGTTACCTGTATTTCGTGATCATCGAAAGTAATTAATTTTTCCTTCTGAAAGACATCGAGAACACTCTTGTTGTAACCAATTATATTTTTAACATCCTCTGCAGAACAGTTGAATTTCCGGGATACAAACTCCCATGAAACATATTGATTACACATCAGTTGGTTTATAACATGTCGGACTATCTTTTCTGCAGAACTGAGCATGTACCCTTTTTCTGTGGGGAATTTCCCATGATTAACTGATTTTATGTAATTTCTCAAGGAATGGGTGTTTTGACCATATCCACAGTCCAACTGACTTATTCCAGAAACCCCGAATGCATACACCTGTCCTGTAGTTTCAAGTGCACAATATCCCTGAAAATTGCGGTGCAGGTTTCTATTGTTCAAAGCAACTTCCAATTCGTCGCCTTTTTTTGCAAAATGGTCGAGGCCGATGGGGACATACCCTGCATCTTTCATCATGGTGTATGTGTTCTGAAACATTTTAAGTTTTTCGTTTGCAGGAACCAGCCCTTTATCTTCAAGTATTTTCTGTGAAGGTTTTATGCCTGGCACGTGGGCGTATGAAAAAGTCACCATCCGGTCGGGGCATAAGGCTATGGCTTTTTCAATTGTTTTTCCGAACGAAGCAACAGTTTGAAGTGGAAGTCCATAAATAAAATCGAGATTGACTTTTGATTTTCCCGAGGTTTTAATTTGGTCAACAAACTCTTTGGCCGGAACAGATGGTATTTCCCTTCGAACTGCATTTAATACCGATTCTTCAAAATCCTGAATACCAAGGCTAATACGATTGAATCCTAAATTGAGCAGCTCATTCACGTAAGTATGGTCAAGGTGAGCAGGATTACACTCTATAGCTATTTCGGGCTCATCGGTTAAAGAAAATTGCTTTCTGATAGATTCCATTACTCTTGCAATCTGCCCAACTGTAAGACTATTGGGGGTTCCTCCTCCCAAGTGGATCTGACTTACTTTTCTCTCCCTTGCGAGAAGCGGCTTCATCAAATTTATCTCTTTTAACAGGGTTCCGATGTATTCCGATTTTAATGTCTCATTGCGTGTGATATGGGTATTACATCCGCAATAATAGCAAAGCTGCTGGCAAAACGGAATATGGAGGTAAATGGAAATATTCTGTGGCTCTTCGCTGTTCGACTGGGTTATGGATGTGCGAAAATCGTTTTCACCAAAAGATGAACTGAAAAAATTTGCCGGAGGGTAACTTGTGTGTCGAGGTACCGGCACATTGTATTTTTCAATCAGTAGTTCAGGAATGTTCATTGCTTTCGTAAAACTTTTCGTTGTATAAAGAGTACAACAAGATTATTATGGCTATCCCCAAAACAATTTCAACAAAAAACAATCCCCTATAGGTTATCATTTCAGCAACTTTTCCACTCAGAACCGATATAATAAGGCTGCTGAGATGTGTGAGAACAATCTGCACGGTGAAATCGGTTCCCTCGCGTCCTTTTCTGACTATTCCCATCGACAAGGTATAAACAAACACCGACGACATGGCATACGCTGACCACAATAACCCTATGCCCAGATAAACCAGCGCAGGAGGGTGCGAAGTAAAGGTAAGGCCTATAAAATAGGCAGCTACCAGAAGGTTTAAAACAGGAAGCACGTACAGCGCTTTTTTAAGTCCCTTCTTCCGGATGTAAATACCTGCCGGAATGGTCATAATGGCTCCTGTACCGGTCCCGAAAATGCCAACAATTATACCGATTTGTTTAACTGAATATCCAAGATCGACCATATAGGGTTTCAACATGGTCAGTATCCCGATTATTCCGGCATAAAATATCAACAAGAGAATAATGTGCCGCCAAATCCCTTTTTGTCTGAAAAAATGGGCAAAATCGAGCCACGATACTTTCTTGCGGGTGGTGTGTTGCATTTTTTCGCGTGGAGCTTTATACAGGCTTACCGGTATCAATGCTAGAACTACTAGTCCTGCCAATCCATAAAGAAGGTTCGACCAGCCATAGTAATGATAAATAACCAGTAAAACGCCACTTCCCATCATGGTACCAAGAAAATTGCCGGCCGATTGCATACTGTTACCCAGGCTTCGTTCCTCCTTCTTCAGCGAAAGAATGGCAAAAGCATCGGTGGCAATATCCTGGGTGGCCGATGCCATAAAAGCAATAACCATCAGTATAACAATTGTCATAAAATCGGTTTGAAGGTTCAGAAAACCGATACCTACAATAATTGTAGCATAAAATAGCTCCGACCCGAGTATCCAACGCCTGTAGTGCCGGAGGTTCTGACTGGTATGGTCAATAAATGGCGCCCAGAAAAATTTAATGATCCATGGTAATTTGATCAGTTGCAGATAGCCGATCGCCTCAAGTGAATAATTCTCCATCCGCATAATTACCGGGACTACCGTTGAGAAAAAACTCATCGGGATGGATTGTGCCAGGTAAAGGCTTAACAGCGTAAAATTTTTTCCGGATTCTTTTTTAAACATAGTAAATTATCAGAACATAAATTTCAAACTCATACCCATCGATGCTGGTTTTCCAACCTGTGCATAGGCATTGTTAAGCGCTGTGAAATAGAATGAATTATAGGTTTCATCCAGCAGATTTTTTCCCCACAAAGCAAGTTCCATATTTTTCCGGGTTATGGTTAAACGGCTGTTCAGTAATCCATAAAAATCCTGCCATGCCGTATTGTCCTCGTGCCAGTAATGTTTTCCAAAGCCCTGATATACAGCATATATGTTGATACTTTCAACAATTTTTCGGTCCACATTTATCGAATAATTGGCACCTAAACTAGTTGTGAATCCGGGTACATAAGGAAGAAAATTACCGCTATAATCGAGCGTTGCACTCCTTATGTATTCAACAAATTCCGCTTTATTGTAACCTAAGGTTGCCCAGGTTTCAAAATTGGTAAAAGGAACGGCTTTTATTTCGAGCTCAAATCCACGGCTTTTCGATTTTCCGGCATTTTTCAGCATAGAACCCCGCCCTGAGGGTACTGGCTGATATATTTGCTGGTTTTCCCAGTCGATTGCGAAAAAAGCAAGGTTGGTAAATAATCGGTTTTGCAGAAAACGTGCCTTGAACCCTAGTTCATAGTTCCAGCTTTGTTCCGGATCAAACGAACGGTCTTCTTCCCTTTCAAATGTTGAATTGAATCCCCCTGCATTATATCCTTTTGCAATGGTGGCATAAGGGGTGATATAATTCGCGATATTGTACTGAACTGCTACTTTGGGTAGTACTTCGAATGATTCAAGACTGCTTTGTACATCCTGCAACTGGGTTGAAGATCCCATCAACGTTCTTATTTGGTTATAATCGAGTGTGGCTTTTTCATAATCGAACCTTACTCCACCGATAACCGATAAATTTCCGAATTTCAGCGTTGACTGATGAAAAAATGCCAAACCCGAGTTGGCGTTGTCGTGACTGTTAATCATTACCATTTCGCCCGGTAGTTTTTGCATAACCTGAAAATCAGTATCATAGGTTATGTCCACTTTTTTATCGAGCGTCTGATGAAATCCGAAAACCCCGAATAGCCATTCATAGCGTTCTTTCTCGTAAGATTGTAGTGAAACTTCCTGGGCCAGCATTTTCTGATTTTGCCATTGTTCAACAAAGTAAAGTTTTGCAGGGGTAAAATCCTGATCGATATCCTGATAGTCGTCCATATACTGATGACTGGTTACCGCCCTGAGCCGGTAACCTTTACCAAAATATTCAACATTCAGACCTGAAGACAACAAATTTCTCTGATACAAGCTTTTATGATTGTAATTGATGGGATTGGCACGCTGTGTTTCCTTATTGTAAATTGCATATGGATAACCTCCCTGGTCACTGGTTTCGAACTTTACATTGACCTGTATCCTTAGTCTTTCACCAGGTGTATAAAGCATTTTGAACCTTCCGGAATAACTGTTGAGTTTATCAACCACTTCGTTGTTAAAGGCATTTGTGTAAAAACCCCCGTTGTGCAGTTGGTTGAAATTCAGTATCAGCGATAAATCTTTTGAAATGGGTTGATTGTGAAGAAAAGTTGTATTGACCTGGCTAAAGTTGCCATACGAAAACCTTAACGAGGTATGCCTTTCATCTGTGGGGTCGGAAGTGAAAATATTTATCAGCCCTCCCATAGTGTTTCGTCCGTACAGCGTTCCCTGCGGGCCACGCAATACTTCAATCCGTTCCAGATCGAAAAAATCGAAATTAAATGCCGATTTCTCAAAGTATGGGATATTATCCACGTAAAGACCAACCGATGGTGTATTTATTCGGGTTCCAATGCCACGGATATAGACCGGAGAAGTAAGTTTTGAGCCATAATCGGGCATAAAAAAATTGGGAACCAGCCCCGATACATCGGTTAAGGAACCAATTTGATAATTCTCAATTATCCGGGTTGGCATCATGGTTGCCGATGCAGGCAATTGAAAAATATTGCTGTTATATTTTGGCGACCTAACGGTAATTTCATCAAGACGAAGATTGCGGATTTTGGATGTATCGGAATCAGGTTCATATAAATCTTGTGCTGCTGATGTCAGAGCAAATAGCAATAATGTAATGGTATAAAATATTTGTTTCATAATTTTTCAAAAATGAGATTTTGTATTTTAAATTGTAATAAGCTCAGGTAAGGCTAAATTACCCTAAACAGAATGGTTTTTCCTTAACAGGACTACCAGATTAAATTATGAAACAACTGGAGGTGGCCGGTTGAATATTTCTAAGTTGTATGCTTCTTTGTCAGGATTTCTGTCAGGGGGTGTATAAAATCGAATATGATCTTGTGTCCTCCATATTTTTTTGTTGCCGCCGAAGTGGAATTCTGCAAAATAATAATGAACGGCAGAATGTCCCGTGACAACTTTTGTTTGAACCAGTTCAATCCTTACCTTATCTTCTGAATTCGAAAGATTAACTGGTGTATTTGCCGAAGGGGATAAAACGAAAAAGTAAAAGGCATAGAAAGCCACCATTAATACATAAGGCAAATGAGTACTGAAAAGTCCGAATGTAAACATGGTGATACCTGATTTTTTATAAAAATTAAAAATTTGGTGTCAAAACTACTGAAAAAATTGAACAAACCACATATGTAAATAATTTAAAATGAGTTTAAATTTGTTTCAGTTTTGAATAATATGAAAAAAACAATAGTGATTGGAGCGGGTATTGGGGGTCTTGCCATAGCCATCAGATTGGCAAGACTTGGATATGAGGTTGAAGTTTATGAAGCCTCTTCAAGCCCCGGAGGTAAACTAAATCAGGTAAAGGGCAATGGTTTTCGTTTCGATGCAGGACCTTCGTTGTTTACTTTACCCGAATTAGCCCTCGAACTACTTGATCATGATTTGCAATTTGATATCAAACGCCTTCCTATTGTGGCCCGCTATTTTTGGAGTGATGGATTGGAACTCGATGCCCATTCGGACGTAGATGAATTTTGCAGGGAAGCTGAGTTAAAAACAGGTGTTAAACCTTCGGTTTTGAAAGATTACCTCGACGAAGCAGCCGAAGTTTACCATATTACTGCACCTGTATTTATTTTTGGGTCCCTTCATAAATTGCGCTCGCTGTTTCGGAAAAGTAACCTTTCATCTTTTGCTGGTGTTTTCAGGTTAAAGGCTTTCAGGTCGCTACACAGGCATAATCACAATGCACTTAGAAACCAAAAATTGGTTCAATTGCTCGATCGGTATGCAACTTACAATGGTTCAAATCCTTATCATACCCCGGCAACGCTAAGGGTTATTGCTCACCTCGAACATAACCTGGGTGCGTGGCTTCCCGATGGGGGTATGTACACCATAGTTAAGGCTTTTCTCAAGCAACTTGAAAGGCTACATTTAAAAATTCATTACAATGAGCCAGTAATAAGTGTCGATGCTCGCGGTGACCAAATTCGTGGTATAACCACTGCCAAAGGGTATAAACCGGCCGAACGGGTTATAAGTAATATGGATATTTACAGGTTTTACAAATACTTGCTTCCCCAAAATAAAAAACTTATCAAACTTGATCGCCAGCAACGTTCAACCTCAGCCATCATATTCTATTGGGGTATCAGGGCAAATTTCGAAAAACTTGATGTGCACAACATTTTTTTCAGTGATAACTATAAGGAAGAGTTCGTTGATTTATTTGAGAATTTTTCGTTGAACGAAGATCCAACGGTATATTTATATATAAGTTCAAAAATATTTCCTGACGATGCACCGGAACATTGCGAAAATTGGTTTGTTATGGTGAATGCACCTGAAAATGTGGGGCAAAACTGGGATGAGTTGGTAAAAACTGCCAGGAAAAATATCATTCAGAAACTTGAAAATGCTTTGTCGGTTAAATTGGAAGATAAGATCATTTTTGAAGAGGTTCTCGATCCTGTAAAAGTTGAAGAGAAAACTGGTTCGTGGCACGGATCGTTATATGGTCCTTCATCCAATAGTTTGTTCTCAGCTTTCAAAAGGCACCCCAACTTTTCGAGCCGCATCAAAGGACTTTATTTTACCGGAGGAAGTGTTCATCCGGGCGGTGGAATACCTCTAAGCCTGTCGTCGGCAATGATTGCAGCATCGTTGATTGAAAATGAAAGGAAATGATCCTGGACATGAAAAAAGATAAGTGGATTTTGATCACAAGAATATTTCTGGTTATATTTTATGGTGTTGGTGTTGCTGGTTTTCTTATACCTGCCACTCACGACCTGTTTCAGAGACTGGTGCCACTCAATCTCATTATAAGTACGGTACTTTTATTTCTTTTTCACCAAAATTGGAGCCTACGGCAAGTTGCTGTTTTTTCGGCGCTTGCTTTTTCCGGATACTTTATAGAAGTAATTGGGGTTCAGACCGGAATAATCTTCGGTGACTATGCATACGGAAAGGCCCTCGGACTGAAAATTTTCGGCACTCCCTTGCTAATAGGGCTTAACTGGTTGATTTTGATTTACTGTATTTATGTGCTGTTTCCAAAAATAAATCAGAAATGGTATTATCCCTTTTCAGGTGCTGCAATGTTGGTGTTGTATGATGTAATAATGGAACCAGTCGCTATTTCCACAGATATGTGGACATGGGAAAGAGAAAATATTCCTGTTCAGAACTATATTGCATGGTATTTAATTGCCTTGCTGATGCTTATTACCCTTAAAATATTCAGGGTTAGTTATCAGAACAGGTTGGCTCCTTGGTTATTGATTATTCAGTTCGTTTTCTTTATTCTGCTCCGGTTTTTATTGTAAATTCATCCAATTAATTTATTGATTATGGGATTATTTGTCGCCGTTGCTGTTTATCTCTCATGGATTTGTCACCTTGCTTACTTACTCGCTTATGTTAATGTTGATTTTACCTCTTTTGCTTTTTACTTCCATATACTGCTTCAGGGTTATTTATTTACAGGATTATTTATTACCGGACATGATGCCATGCACGGAACTGTTTCGGGTAACCGTAAAATAAACGATTTGGCCGGATGGATCGCTACACTTTCGTTTGCTTACTTATCGTACGGTCGCTTAAGGAAGAACCATTACCTTCATCACAGATTTCCTGCAACGGAAAAGGATCCTGATTTTTATACCGGAAGCAACAACTTTTTTGCTTGGTGGTTTAAGTTTTTGGTACGCTACACTACCTGGTGGCAACTGGTTTCAATGGCCATAACTTTCAATATTCTGAAAATCTGGTTTACCGACTGGCAATTGATTTTCTTCTGGGTTATTCCCGCTGTTCTCGGAACTCTTCAATTATTTTTCTTCGGTACTTTTATACCCCACCGCTTACCGCATAAACCCGAAATGGGTATTCACAAAGCCCGCACCCTTCCGAAAAATCACTTTCTTGCTATGATAACCTGTTATTTTTTTGGTTATCACCGCGAACATCACGAATCGCCCACAACTCCATGGTGGAAACTTTATCGTTCAAAGAAAATTCTGTCACCTGCTGTTCATTGATCTATGATAAAAGCAAACAGGCAAAAACTGCCTTTGTGGTTTTTTACCACTTATTACAGGTTTTTTCAGAAAATCATCTTTCGGAATGTTGAATTTAATCTTATGAATGAAGTTCCGGATGGTCCGGTTTTACTTTTACAAAACCATTTCAGTTGGTGGGATGGATATTGGTCGTGGTTTATTTCTGAAAAAATCCTGAAACGAAGGTTTCATGTCATGATGCTTGAAGAACAGCTTAAAAAACGCATGTTCTTAACCCGTACCGGAGTATTTTCGGTGGACAAAAACAAAAAAAATGTATTGCCAACCATGCGATATTCTGCCCAATTGCTTTCCGACCCACGAAATGTGGTAACTATTTATCCCCAGGGACAGATTAATAGCCATTACATTGATAATGTAATTTTTGAAAAAGGGGCTGAAATGCTTCTAAAGAATAATGAGGGCAAAATCAATGTTGTTTTTGCAACAGCCCATATTTCATTTGGCTCACCTGCCCGTCCAAAAGCAACAATTAAAGTAAAATATGCGGGCAACAGATCTTTTAATTTAATTGAACTGCAGGATGAATATAACGAGTTTTATTTCAAAACCAGAAATCAGGTAATTCTGGATGAACGCTGATTTTCAAGAAAATTTTCAGATTATGATTGGATTGGCATTTTTTGTATTGATTTTTCTTTTTGTCAGAGTATTGATTTCATTGGTCAATCTTCTCACAAAGAACTATTTACCTGAAGATATGCCTGTCCATAAACCTTTTGTTTCGATCCTGATCCCTGTGCGGAACGAGGAAGTATCCCTGCCACTTTTGCTGGGCGACCTGATGAATTCAACCTGGTCCAATTCAGAGATTATTGTTTGCAATGATCATTCAACCGACAGGACTTCGGATATTCTTGAACAATTTCGAAAGCAAATGCCTAACCTCCGTTATTTTAAAGGTCTTGAAATACCTGAAGGTTGGACTGGAAAGAATTTTGCATGCCATCAATTGGCCGCAGATGCAAAGGGTGATTATTTGCTTTTTCTGGATGCCGATGTACGCGTGTCGCCACACATAGTCCGAAAAGCAGTGGCACATATTCAGAAACACAGGTTTCAACTGGTTTCGATTTTTCCTACCCAATCTATGCTGACTTTTGGTGAATTAACAACTGTACCGGTTATGAACTGGGTGCTGTTAAGCCTTCTGCCATTGCCCCTGGTGAGGAATTTGAAGTTTTCGTCGCTTTCGGCTGCCAACGGACAGTTTATGCTTTTCGATGCCGATAATTACCGGAAGAATAACTGGCACCAGAAAGTCAGAAAGGAGCCTGTTGAGGATATACTGATTTCCAGGATGGTTAAGGATCAGAGGGGAAAATTGGCTACACTTACAGGAGGAAATGATATTTTTTGCCGGATGTACAGGTCATCGGCAGAGGCAATTGCCGGATTTTCACGAAATGTACATCAATATTATGGCGGAAGCAGGCTTGTAATGACTGGTTTTGCACTTACTGTTTTATTTGGATGGATTCCTGTGATTTATTTTTTGGATTGGGCTGGATTAAAAGTTTATCTATTACTGGTAATTGCCAATCGTGTGTTTGTATCCATGACAAGCAAGCAAAACAGTTTGTCGGTTTTTTTGCATCCGTTTCAGATGCTTAATTTTGGCTTCATTGTAGTAAGGAATATCCTACAGAAATTTAAAGGTTCTGCTCAATGGAAAGGAAGAAAAATAGAAGTATGAAATCACCATGATTAGCAAAACACAAACCGGAATGCCCGCCTGAACATACGGGCAGGAATAACGTTCCTCATGGTGATTCCCCGCCAGAACGATTCAGTCGGGCTGGCATCTGACCATTAAAAATCAAGACAATTTATACAGATGAAAGCTTTAATTCTGCTAATTTTACTGATTGGTTTCCGGTTTTTGTCGGCAAGTAATCACGCATGTTTTTTTTATGAAACTTATGCCAGGGGTGATATTTCAGGATGGGAACAGGAATTCAGGAGATTGGAAAAGGAGAATCCACAGAATTTTTCGGTACTTACCGATGCATTGCTGGCCCGATATGGGTATTTGGGTTATTTACTTGGAACTGACCAGAATTCAAAGGCACGTCTTCTGCTCGATGAAACTGAAAAGCTTCTTGAGAAACTATTGAAACAGAATCCGGGAAACTCACGGTTACTCGGGATAAAGGCTGGTTTGGTGGGTTTCAGGATCGGGCTTTCTCCAATGAAGGCCCCATTTCTGGGGCAGCGCAATGCCGATGCTTACGAGGAAGCAATAAAAAACAACCCATCAGAACCTATGGGCTGGATCGAAAAGGGAAATTCCCTTTTTTATAGGCCATCTATGTTCGGAGGCGATAAAAAAGAAGCCGAAGCATTGTTTCTGAAAGCCCTTCAATTTTCAAAAAATACGGAATGTAACTGGCTGCACAGTTTTATTCAGGTGAGGCTTTATGAATCCTATAAAGCAAATAGTAAAACAACTGAGGCCGAAGCCATCAGGAAACAACTTCAGTCAAAACCAGGATTTTTCACATGGATTGAACAGTGGTAAATCAATATATTTTTCTTATTTGTGATCCACTGAAATAGTGACTTAAAATTTCTTTGTAAGTAAAGCCTGTTTCTCCCATGACTGCTGCACCAATCTGACAGAGTCCTGTACCATGTCCCCATCCGGCTCCTTTGAGAATAATTTTTCCCGGAATACCTCCATTTATGTCACTATAATCGATAACAAAGGCTGAACTATACAGGTGCGAAGGTGAAAGCCATTTACGTATTTCAAGTTCTTTTCCCACCACCATTGTTCGTTTGGTACCTGTTATCTTTAAGCGAATGATCCTCCCTGAATATCCTCTTTCAAGGGGTTCTATGCGGATTATTTTTCCGAAATCGAAACCGGAACGCTTCAATATCAGGGAAGATAAATCATCCTGAGCATATTCAGTTTTCCACCTGAAAAAATCAGTTGTTTTCTGATCGAAATCGGGTAGCACCTGCGCCAAAATTTTCCTGTTGGTGGTGTTGCAGAATGCTTCGGGCGAACTTTCAATCCATTCACGGGCATTCTGCTCATTGCGCAGGTCGTGAGAGGGGGGTGAACCAAGGTGTTTTCGATCGCTGATGGCACGAAGGTAGGTTTTGGGCAAGGGTTCCCAATTGTTTTCAAAACTTTCGGAAATTCCACCGCAACATTTCGAGAAACGTGCATCGCATATCTCATTCATGGCTTCGATAATCTCGCCCTTGGTGTCATTAACAGCATCTGAAGCAGCAGCCGAAATTATTTTTGTTATGCCGTGATACCTCTGGCAATGGTCATCGGCACAGACATCAAAATCAGAATGGTCTTCACGGTCGTACCATCTTACAATCTCCTGATCGCTGACCTGGTTCGAATTGAATGATATTTCAGAAGCTACCAGGGATTTCTTTTTTTCGATCTGAGCAAGGAGCCAACTCCGTGAAATTACTGCATGTGCTTTTAACAATTCTGCCGAACTTTTGGCACTCATTTCAGATGAGATTACACTTTTCAGGTAATCTTCGAGGTGAATGGTATTGATAACCCTGATTGAACCATTCTCCTTAATGAAATGTAGTCCTCCTGTAAATCGCTGATCTTCTTTTTGCTCCCAGTGAAACTGGATTCCGATGGTCACACCTTTCAATAAAAATGAGTTGGTTCTGAATACGGGTATCAAGGCAATATCCTCTTCGGTAATTACCAGAATACCTTCACCTTGCAGGATCAGTTTACCCTTTTTAAGTTCAATGTTATAGGCGCCCTGTGCCAATAAGTTGTTGTTGTGATGATAACCGGTTTCAAGTATGAATTCAATTGGGTTGCCCGACATTATACCCACATTGATAATAGGTTGTTTGCTCATAAGGTTTGAATTAAGTGCTGTTTCAATTCATCGAAATCATTTTTTTGAAGTGTAACCTGACTGTAAATGCTCTCCAGGTCATTTGCTGTTATTTTGTAAAAATCTTCTTCACGGGGAAGTATTATCAATCCGCCAAGCTCAACTGCAGCCGGGCTGACAAGGATTCGTTCGAAATCATCGGCATAATATTCACGTGGTCTTTGCGCTGCGCGCGGAAAAATCACAATATGCCATTGGTTGTTCTTGAACCATCCAATTAGGTTGATCATTGGCTCACTGGTTTGTCCGGGCTTTCTGAGCGTAGAAATGGTCTTGAAAATCAAGGATTCAATTACCCCGGGTTCCGTTGCCTTCAAAATAACAAGCCTCCGCAGATAGTCCTCAACAAAGTTCACCTTAATTTCAGTATTATATGAAATACACGATGCCTGATCGGTCATAAGGTTTTCCAGTTCTTCTTCGATAGGAAGAATGTCTTTTATGCCAGCCTGAAAATGAAAATGGTCTGGTGCCGAAGCCCCGCATTGCGCCCCGTTGTAAAATATCACAAACTCATCAAGGTCGTGTATAAGTTTCAAAAAAACAGCTATATGCCCTTCAAGGATTTGAGGTTCATGGCGGTGATGGGGAATGGTCAGGTGATATGGAAATATCGGGAATGGATTGCAAAGAATTGTATAATCATTTTTAAATAAAATTCCTGCTTGTTCAGAAGGGCGGTTTACTTCGCAAAGGAAACAAGGCCTTTCCTGAATCGCTTGGGCTTCGGTATTGGCAGCCGAAGAGCGGATTCGTCCGGGGTTAAACTGGCAATCGATCCGGAAATGGCCAAAATTAAAGCTTCGGTGCTGTACCTGGCGCAATGAAGCATAGTTTGCCGCTGCCAATGGCCAGTTGGCTTTCTGATGGTTGATAAGGGATATTGCCTTTTTCGAAAGTGAAAAGGTTTTGCCATATTTTTTCAGATCTGTGTCACATAAGCTGTTCATAATTATTTTTTACGCAATACTATTACAGTGGTTATATAATTTATGGTATCCCATCATGCTGTTTAATTTACAAACGGATAATTACAGGCTGTGATATGGGGCTTTCGTTATTAAGCCGGTCGAGGGCCGAAATCCTGACTTCGTATGTTTTCCGTTTCCCGCTACGCCGAGTGAATTGCACGGCTGTATGATCGGTAAGTTGTACAATAAAAGCAGGATTGGCCGGATCGAATAAAGTGCCAGTTTCGTTGAGATACACCAGATATCGGGTGGGATGCGGTGTCCTGATGGTGGAAGGAACTGGTTGCCAATGAACCCTTCGTCCCGAAACCCAGATCCTTGTTGGAGTGGTGGGTTTTTCTGCCTTTAACCATGGCATTGGCGGTGTGAGGGAAGGTAACCTGTATAATCTGGCTTTAAGAGTGTCCTGAAACCCGAACAGGTCGCGTTTGAATTGGTTACTGCTGAAATATGCGCTACCTCTAACATTGTTAAATTTACGCAATAGATCAACCTGGCGGGGCAACTGGTCTGGTTTGCGCCAGGCTTCCACTGTGGATGCAGATTCAAGTTTGTAGGGTGAGTGCCCAATATAAAGACCCTTGCCATAACTGTTTCGGTTCCACCATCTGACCAGGGTTTCGAAATCGGCAGCCGGATGACCTATCTCCCAGTAAATTTGCGGAACAACATAGTCGATCCATCCTTCGCGCAACCATTTGCGAATGTCAGCATACAAATGGTCGTAATTGGTAACACCTGCCCTGGTGTCGGATCCTTCTTCATCCATATTACGGTTCCGCCAAACCCCGAAAGGGCTGATCCCAAATTTTACCCAAGGCTTGATATCTTTAATCGAATCGTTCAGCATTTTAATGAGAATATCGACGTTTTCGCGGCGCCAGTGATCTTTCTGATCGGGAGTAAATGCACGGTTATATATGGCAAACGAGGCATCGTCGGGGAAAGGCTGGCTAAGGGGATAAGGATAAAAATAATCATCGAAATGAATTGCATCCACATCATATCGCCTGACAATGTCGCAAACCACATTGGTTACATATACCCGTGTGGCTGGTACTCCGGGATCAAAATAGAGTTTGTTGCCGTAATTAACCACCCAGTCGGGATTTTTGAAAGCTATATGGTTTCCTGCAATCGGTTCGGAACTATTTTGCGAAAGCCTGTATGGATTTAGCCATGCATGTAGTTCCATACCTCTTTTGTGCGCTTCTTCAATCCAGAATTGTAACGGATCAAAAAATGGTTGTGGTGCTTTCCCCGGAGTTCCTGTCAGGTACCTCGACCAGGGTTCCAGTTCAGAATAATAAAAAGCATCGGAACAGGGTCTAACCTGGAATATTACGACATTCATACCCTGGCTCCTGTGCATATCGAGCAATTCGATAGCCTCCTTTTTCATAGATTCCACTCCCAATCCGGGCTTCGATGGCCAATCGATGTTATTTACGGTTGCAACCCAAACTCCCCGAAATTCGTATTTGGGGTACAATGCTTGTGAAAGGGTAAATAAACTATTGAAAATTAAGAAGTTAATTAAAAAAATTTGTTTGATAATATTTATTTTCTGCATATCCTGATTTTGTATTATGAAACACGGGTAAAAATAACATAAAACCTGTAATTGCTTCAAAAAGGAAATCCTCGTCTGGTTTTTTTTACTTTTGCACCTCATTTATAATCGACATGAAAAATTTCTACCCCGATAAAATTAAAGTGATTGGTTTTGATGCTGATGATACCCTTTGGGTAAATGAACCTTATTACCGCGAAACCGAGGAAAAATTTTGCCAACTGCTTCTGGATTATGGATCTTCACACGATATTCATAAAAGGCTTTACGATGTAGAGATGGCAAATATGGAGTTATACGGTTACGGTACAAAAGCTTTCATGCTTTCGCTTATCGAAACGGCCATACTTGTCAGCAAAGGGAATATTAATGTTGCAACCATTTCACAGATACTCGATATGGGAAAAGAACAAATTGCGCTGAAAAATACCCTTCTGCCTGGAGTTCAACAGGTACTCGAAAAACTTTTCCCCCATTATCGGTTGATTGTTGCCACTAAAGGTGATTTACTTGATCAGGAAAGAAAATTAAAAAATTCATGTATCAGTAGATATTTCCATCATATCGAGATCATGAGCGATAAGCAGGTTGATAATTATAAACGGCTTCTTGCTCATCTCGATATTGATGCCAGTGAGTTCCTGATGGTTGGAAATTCAATAAAATCTGATATTCTCCCCGTTATTAAATTAGGAGGATATGCCATTCATGTACCATTTCATATAACGTGGGAACATGAAAAAGTTGCTGATCATGAGATTCCGGAAGGCAGGTTTATTACAGTCGGGTCAATTTCGGAAATACCGCTTTATCTGGGAAATTTCTGTTGATTAATGTTACTTTTGAGGTTGAATTCAGACCAGATTTTGATGCAAAAACTTCAATTTAATACTGTGGTAATCGGAAGCGGCCTTGCTGGGCTTACAGCTGCATGGTATGCTTCTCGTTACGGCAGTGTAGCCATAGTCACCAAATCAGAACTCGATACCAGCAATTCGTGGTTTGCACAGGGAGGAATTGCCGCAGTTACCGCCCCCGACGATTCACCCGAACTTCACATTCATGATACGCTTGTTGCCGGAAGGGGCCTTTGCGATTACGATGCAGTTGAGGTATTGGTGAACGAGGGCCGCAGCAGGGTACGTGAATTGATTGAAATGGGAATGCCTTTCGATAAGCACGATGGCGAAATTATACCCGGTCTTGAAGGAGGCCATAGCCGAAGGAGAATATTACATGCCGGTGGTGATGCAACCGGTAAGAAACTTACACTTTTTATGCTTGACAAAATCAGGGGAAAGAGTAATATAACCTCTTTTGAATATACTGCAGTTGTGAGGATTTTAACCAATGAAAATTGTCTCATCGGAATTCAGGCCATAAGTTTAGTATCGCAGGAAAATATTTTATTCAGGGCAAAGGCAGTTATATTGGCTACCGGGGGATTGTCGAGGGTTTACAGCCGTTCAACCAATCCACATACTGCCACCGGAGATGGAATTGCGATGGCTTACGATTGCGGGGCACAATTGGCCGACCTTGAATTTATTCAATTTCATCCATCGGCCCTTGCCCTGCCCGGACTTGATCCTTTTCTGATCAGCGAAGCTGTGAGGGGCGAAGGTGCATGGCTTCTGAACCATAAAGGTGAACGGTTTATGACGAAATTACACCCCATGGCGGAACTTGCTCCACGTGATGTGGTTGCCTACTCAATTTTCAGGGAAATGGAAAAAACCGGCACTCCTTTTGTTTTTTTATCGGTAAAACACCTCGACAGTTCTTATATCACTTGTCGTTTTCAGACCATATATCAAACCCTGAAAGGTTATGGCATTGACATGGCCCGTGATCTTATACCGGTTGCACCGGCTGCACATTATATGGTTGGGGGTGTCAGATCGGGTTTACATGGCGAAACCAATGTACACGGACTTTTTGTGTGCGGAGAAGCAGCTTCAACAGGAGTAATGGGAGCTAACCGGCTGGCAAGCAACTCACTGCTCGAATGCCTCGTTTTCGGGAAACGTGCAAGTGACATGGCTTCAAAATTAAGCTTTTCAACTTGCCCATTGCCCGACATAAATCCCTTCCGGTTAACATCTTCAACCGAAAACCTTTACCTTGAACTCAGAAATGAGATGGCCGATCTGATGATGAAAAATCTGGGGATAGTGAGGATACGCTATAAAATGGAATCTGCTTTGATGAGGTTTGAACAGATTATGACCAAATTTGGTGAAAGCCAATTCGATTATAATTTATTTAAGATCAATAGTATGGCAAAAATATGCTATTTGATAAGCAAAGCTGCTATATTGCGTGAGGAAAGCAGGGGAGGTCATATCAGAGAGGATTATCCCGAAGAGAGTGAAGCATTCAGGGTTCACATTGTTCAGCATAAAGGGGAAAACCTGCAGTTTATAAAAATACGGGAAAAACCAAACAATTAAATAACATTGAATTTCAGATATCAATGAAGCTCAATCAAAAGGAAAAAGAATCTGCAAAAATTCTGGTTGACCTGGCTTTGGCTGAGGATGTGGGTGGGGGAGACATTACAACCAATCAACTTATTCCGTCATCCGAGAGGCGCAATGCGTTTATGGTTGCAAAAGCCGATGGTGTTGTTGCGGGTCTCGAAGTTGCTGAAATGGTCTTCCGTAAGTTGGATTTGGCACTGGAATGGTACCCGCAAGTATCTGATGGTAATCAGGTTTCTTCGGGGGATGTGATCGTAAAATTTTCGGCCAGTTATAGGGCATTGCTAACCGGTGAGCGGTCAGCCCTTAATTTTCTGCAGCGAATGTCGGGTATTGCAACCTTGGCAGCAAAATATGTAAAGGCAGTTGCTGGAACTGATTCTATGATACTCGACACCCGGAAAACTCTTCCCGGATTCAGATTACTCGATAAATATTCTGTAAAGGCAGGTGGCGCAATCAACCATCGGATTGGATTGTATGATATGGTGATGATCAAGGACAACCATATTGCAGTTGCTGGAGGAATAGGAATGGCTGTTGGAGCAATTCGTTCAAAAATCGATCCTTTCACCAGGATTGAAGTTGAAACCACCAATCTCGATGAGGTCCAGCAAGCCCTTGATGCCGGTGCCGACATAATCATGCTCGACAATATGGATACAATTACGATGAAATCAGCTGTTAAACTAATTGGCGGAAGGGCAAAAACTGAAGCATCGGGAAATATGACCCTGGATCGGATAAGGGAAGTTGCAGCCACTGGAGTTGATTTTATTTCGGTAGGCGCTTTAACCCATTCGGTTCAGGCACTCGACATCAGTCAACGGATTACAGAATGAACCTGGTTATTGATATCGGGAATACCCGGACAAAATATTCGTTGTTTCAGCAATCAGAATATTTGTTCACCATTTACGCAAGTCATTTTCAGGGTGAATCAATTAGTAATATATTCAGTGAATATCCCACAATTGGCAAAACAATAATTTCATCAACCCGATCGGAGAATCCTGAATGGATTGAATTTATAAGAAAGAAAACTGAAATATTAATTGTGCTCGACCAAAGAACACCGGTACCAATCAAGTGCTTATACAAAACACCAGAGACATTGGGCCGCGACAGACTGGCCGCTGTTGTTGGAGCAAATTATTTATATCCCGGATCCAATCTTTTGGTGATCGATGCCGGAACTGCCCTGACTTATGACCTGGTTACCGAAAAGGGTGAATACCTGGGAGGCAATATTTCACCCGGTTTAGTTATGAGATTCAGGGCTTTGCACAACTTTACCGAAAAACTTCCGTTGATACATGACAGCAATAAATTCAGCCTATGGGGCGATTCAACCGAAAACGCTATCCGTTCAGGAGTTCAGAATGGTATTTTGTTCGAGATCGAAACTTTTATCGAACATTTTAAGAAAAATTATAAAAAAAACGCTGTCATTTTTACAGGGGGCGATACCAAATTCTTTGAAAGCAATTTAAAAAGTTCTTTCTTTGTACACTCAAATTTAGTAGCAACAGGATTAAACAGGATTTTGGAATATAATGCAGAAAAATTATAGTGCGCTGGTTATAGCCGGATTGGTATTGTTGCCGGCTTTTTTATTTGCGCAATTTAATAATAATACTACTTCACCTTTTTCCCGTTTTGGACTCGGGGACCTTCACAGCCAGTCGCACGGCAGGACCAGCGCCATGGGTGGAGGCACACTTGGAAGCCGGAATTCGCAACAGATAAATTTTGCAAATCCCGCCTCATACACTTCCACCGACTCGCTTGCTTTTTTATTCGAATTTGGAATGAACGGAAAGTTTGCGCAATACAGGAACGATATTGGGAATTTCTCAACCAATGATATCAACTTCAGGTATTTTTCTATGAGTTTCCCGATCAGTTCAAGAATATCAACTGCTTTGGGGCTTACACCTTATTCTGATGTTGGCTATGATATTCAGATCAATCAGAGCCTTGAAAATTCGGGTGAAGTGAGGCATATATATTACGGTGATGGATCACTTTCAAGAGCTTTTCTTGGTTTTGGGGTCCGGCCATTCAGGAATATTTCGGTCGGGGCAAACCTTTTCTATTTTTTCGGATCGTTGTCGAGAAATGCCAGTATAACCTTTCCGCAAAATCAGGAAATGTACATTATTCAGAAGATTGATGGACTCAGGTTGCGTGATTTTGGCGTTAATTTCGGATTGCAGGCAACTATACCTTTGCCCAAAGAACAATCGGTTACAATTGGTGCTACCCTCGAAAACAAACCAAAATTCACCTCTTTCAATTCCGATATTTCATTCAAAAGCCTCGTGTTATACGATCAGGGTGGAAATCCTTACAGCGATAACGACACCATTACTTACAGATCGGAAATTAAAGATAAAATTCAAATGCCTCTTTCGGCGGGTGTTGGCTTTTCGTATGTCAAAATGAACAAACTCGAAATTAATGCTGATTACTTTTTCCAGCAATGGACAAAAGCAACATTCTTTGGTGAGCCCTATCATTTCTTAACCAACCGCAGTGTAATTGCCATTGGTGGCGAATATATTCCCGATAAATTTTCAATTAGAAGTTATACTTCCAGGATCGCTTACCGTGCCGGAATTAATTATGAGAATTCATACTTGATTATTGGTAATCAGCAAGTTAATGATTTTGGCATAAGTTTTGGGGTTGGGTTACCTGTATATCGTTCAAATTCTACTGTTAATGTTTCTGCAGAACTTGGAAAACGGGGAAGCACTAAAAATAACATGGTCAGAGAAAACTACATAAAATTAAATTTGAGTGTAAATTTGTATGACTTTTGGTTTATAAAACGAAGATTTGATTAATTTGCAAAAAAACCGTTACGAATATGAAAACTTTTATTCATAAATCCATCCTGTTATCCCTGATGTTTATAGGGTTGGCTTTAACCACTCAAGCTCAGAGGGTCATCAGGGGAACTGTTTACCGCGAAGGTAAGCCTGCTGCCGGTGTTTATGTTGAGATGCACCGTTCGACACAGAAAAATGTAATGACCGGGTTCGATGGTAAATACGAGATTACCGGCGATGAAAAAACAAAATGGCTGCGTTTTGCATTTATCGATGAATCAAAAAGAGTAGATATTCCTGAAGGGGTTACAGAGTTCGATTTCCTATTCGATGGAATTGAGCCCCTCAATGGTGGTGGTGCTGAAGCAGGTGTAAACCTGAAAACAGCTACAGAGCTTGTTGCTGCAAACGATCTGGATTTCATGAACAATCTATCCATGTACAATGAGTTCTACAAACAGGGCGATTTTAAGTCAACCCTGCCTGCCTGGAGAAAGTTGTACGATAAATATCCGAAATCAACACTGAACTTGTATATACATGGTGCACTCATGTATGAAAGTTTTATCGAAAAAGCTGCCAATAAAAACGAAAAGGCTGCTATGCTCGATTCGCTGATGAAAATATACGACCGCCGTATGAAGTATTTCGATCAGAAGGGATTTGTTCTTGGGCGCAAGGGTGGTGCCTGGCTCAAGTATAACCTTCCTCCCTCTGACGACATGAGCGATGAAGAACTGTCTCAGATGTACCGTAAAGGTTACAATTATGTATTTGAATCTATGCAGCTCCAGGGAGCCGAAACCGAGCTTCCGGTACTTCTGCTGGTAATGCAGAATTCAAGGGCATTGTTCAATCTTGGTAAACTTCCCAAAGAGGATGTAGTCAAAAATTATGAATTGATAACCGAAATTCTGAATAAAAAACAGGCAAAAAATCCAGATGAACAAGGTCTTGCCGAAGTCAGGCCTCTTATAGAGTCGATTTTCAGTGCATCGGGTGCAGCAGACTGTGAAGCGCTGGTCAATATTTTTACAGCTCAGTACGATGAAAAGAAAGAAGACATTGAATTTCTGAAAAATATGCTGCGCCGTCTGGCACGGGCAAATTGTGACGAAAGCCCATTGTTCTTCAAAGCTTCCGAAAAGATGTACCAACTTGAACCATCGGCCGAAGCAGCCTTTAACATGGCACGTATGTTTGTTAGAACAGGCGACAACGACCGTGCAAAAACCTATTACAAACAAGCCATGGATCAGGAAACCGACAACAGTTTGCTCGAAAACTACTATTACGAATATGCCTTATTCATTTTTGCCAAAGAGCACAACCTGCAGGAAGCAAGAAATTTCGCCCGCCGTGCACTGGCAATCAATCCCAACAATTGTAAAGCAAATTTGCTGATAGGTGATTTGTATGTAGCTTCAAGCCGTAATTTTAGCGACGATAACTTCGAAAGGGGAACTGTATTCTGGGTAGCAGTTGACTATTTCAACAAGGCACGTGCAGGCGAAGATTGTATTGCAGAAGCAACTCAGAAGGCAAATACCTACCGGAATTATTTCCCGAATAAAGAAGAAGCTTTCTTCCGAAGCATTGGCGAAGGACAGAACTATACCGTTGGAGGATGGATAAATGAATCCACAAAGGCACGGTTTTAATCATACTTGTAAATTATATCAAAAATTAAGATTTGCAGCTCTGGTTTGCGGGGCTGCATTCCTTTTTTACGGCTGTACCAACGATATTGAAGTAATCAAGGCATTCAGCTCACCTGAAACTTTACCTTCAATACACATAGTCAACTATGAAACTACCTTTACCGATTCAGGAATAGTCAGATTTTATATGAAAGCCCCTGAACTAAAACGTTTTGAAACCGATAATGAGCCATTCGACGAATTTCCACAAGGCCTTTATCTGGTAAAATATGATAATAACCGGCGGGTGGTTTCGAGCATTTCGGCACGTTATGCAAAAAGGTTTATCCGAGAAAAAAAGTGGGAAGCCAAAAACGATGTGGTGGCCGTAAACGCTATTGGGGATACCCTGAAAACGGAGCAATTGATATTGGACGAACAGGAAGAGAAAATTTATTCGGAGCAATATGTAAGAATAGTGAGGCCTGATCAGATTATTACAGGAATAGGTTTTGAATCGGATCAGAGTATGGAAAGCTGGCGGATCAAGAATCCAAGGGGAACTATCTATGTACAGGTGAACAGGCAACCGGTAGAAAACCCTGATTCATTGTTTATTGAGGAAAGGACGTTAAGTCCCATGGATATTCAGCCCTGAAAATAGTTTATGTACTTAGTATTCATCATATTGATTACCATACTGTTTTCAGCATTCTTTTCAGGGATGGAGATTGCATATATTTCGGCCAATAAGCTCAGACTTGAAATGGACAAGCAATCGTCGCCATTTAATTCCGGGATACTAAAAATGGTTACACGGAAATCGGGCGAATATATTGCCACCATGCTCGTAGGTAACAATATTGCTCTTGTGATTTACGGTATTGCTTTTGCCAAACTTCTTGAACCCGTTTTGCAGGATTATATGAGTTCCACCACACTGATCTTTTTGGTACAGACAATTTCGTCAACGCTTATAATCCTTTTGCTGGCCGAATTTCTCCCCAAAACACTATTCAGGTTGTTTCCCAATTCACTTCTTAATCTCTTTGCTGTTCCTTTGGCTTTTTTTTATATAGTTTTTTATCCCATAACCCGATTAACTATGTTGCTGATCCATATATTGCTCCGCCGGTTTCTGAGCAAAGCCGAAACACCTGAGGCTGAAAGCCGTGTATTCGGACGGGTTGATCTGGATCATTTTATCAACGAAGCCGAACAACAGCAGCCAAAGGCGGGTAAAGAGGTAGAAAAGGAAGTAAAGCTTTTCAGGAATGCCCTCGATTTTTCGAAGGTGAAATTACGCGAAATTATGGTGCCAAGGAACGAACTGGCCATGCTCGATGTAAATACCGATATTGAAACCCTCAGACAAAAATTTGTAGGTACGGGTTATTCGCGTATTCTGATATTTGAAGATAATTTCGATAACATAATCGGGTATGTGCATTCGTCGGCTATTTTTCAGAAGGCGAAAAGCATCAGGCCTTACCTTAAAAATGTACTCATTGTTCCCGAAACCATGGCAGCAAATAAATTGCTCAGCAGGTTTATCAGGGAACACCGAAGCATTGCCCTGGTTGTGGATGAATTTGGAGGCACTGCAGGATTGGTTACCAGTGAAGACATTCTCGAAGAAATATTTGGCGAAATTGAAGACGAGCATGACACAACCGCTTTCGTAGAAAAGAAAATCAACGAAAAGGAATATGTCTTTTCAGGTAGATTCGACATTGACCTGATCAACGAAAAATATCAGATTGGAATTCCTGAGTCTGAAGAATATGAAACTCTGGCAGGTTTTATCCTGTATCATCACGAAAGTATTCCCAAAGTAAACACCATTATCCGTATCGATAACTTTAGTTTTAAAATATTGAAAGCCAGCAACACAAAGATTGAATTGGTTTATCTGACCATTCTGGCATAACCCTTCTTGGTTTTGTTTCTTTAATTATTTGTGAGTTAATTCATGCCTGAGTTTTAACCCCGATTATCAAAAATCCAAAAAAAAGATAGTAATCAAGGTATAAGACTGAAAATTATTATCTTCGTGCCTTAATTTTTGAAACCTTAATAGCAAAATAATAGAAGTTTTTCAATGGCAACATTACAGAAAATCAGGACCCAGGGAGGGTTACTTGTGGCCATAGTTATTGGCCTTGCTCTCGTAGCATTTATTCTTGGCGACTTATTTCAATCCGGTTCTTCGATTTTTACACGCGGAAGAATGGAAATCGGCTCCATTAAAGGAGAATCTGTTCAATACCCCGATTTCCTGCGTAAGACCGAAGAATTGGCCGAAATTTACCGTTCAAATACCGGACAATCGCAATTGACCGAAGATACCTGGGTACAGGTACGCGAGCAGACCTGGGAAACAATGGTACGCGAAAAAATTATGGGCGACGTATATAAAAAGATAGGCCTTAGTGTTTCAAAGGATGAAATGTTTGATATGCTTCAGGGAAATAACATTCATCCCATTGTTCAGCAGATTTTTACCAATCCCAATACCGGGCAGTTCGAGCGTACGGCAGTGGTTAACTTTATCAAAAACCTTGATGTAGGGGTAAGTCCCGAACAAAGGAACTATTGGCTTTATCTTGAGCGTCAGATATTGAACGAAAGGTTGCAGGCCAAATACCACAACCTGATCAGTAAAGCTTTATATGTAACTAACGATGAAGCCCAGTTCAGCCTCGAAGGCCGGAACCGAAACGTCAGTTTTGAATATATTGCACTCAACTACAATTCAGTTTCCGATGCCGACATAACCATAACCGATAAGGACTTAAGGGATTATTTTGCTGCCAACCAAGACGAATTCAAGCAGGAAAAAACACGCACCATTGATTATATCTCCTTTGATGTGGTTCCTGCGGCATCTGATTTCACGGCTGCTGAAAAATGGATTAACGATATCAGGAGCGATTTTTCCGGTGCCACTGACAATGTTCAGTTTGTCAACTCAAATTCAGATACAGGTTTCGATGGTGTGTGGTATAAGCAATCAAGCCTTCCGGCGAATCTTTCAGCATGGATTTTTGATGAAGGAGCCGCATTGAACGATGTTTTCGGCCCATATTCTGAAAGCAATTCTTACAAATTGGCCAAACTTCATGCTTCTGAAATGATGCCCGACTCGGTTGTAGCACGCCATATACTTTTAAAGGCTAATTCGGCAGAAGAAATGACAGTGGCGCAGGCATTAGCCGATAGCCTGAAAGGGTTGATCCAAAATGGGAGCGACTTTGCAGCCCTGGCACGTCAATATTCAACCGATACGGGTTCAGCCATCAATGGAGGTGACCTGGGTTGGTTTGGGCGTGGGATGATGGTGAAGCCTTTCGAGGATGCTGCCTTTAATAACAAAGGCAACGAAGTTACCATTGTTCCCACTCAATTCGGTTTGCATATTGTACAGACCACCCGCAGGGGAGCCTTGAGCCGCCAGGTGCAGGTTGCAGTACTTGAGCGTACAGTTACGCCAAGTACCCTTACCTATCAGTCGGTTTATGCCCAGGCCAGCAAGTTTGTGAGTGAAAATACAAACAAAGATAAATTCAATGCTGCTGTTGAAGCCGAGGGCCTGAATAAACGGCAGGCTGTTGTTAGCGAAAACGACCGTAATGTTGGTGGCTTTGAGTTTTCGAGAACATTGGTTCGGGCGGCATTCGAAGCTAAAGTAGGTTCTTTTCTGAAAACAAACGATGGTTCGCCGATTTTCGAACTTGGCGACAGTTTTGTAGTTGGGGTTCTTACAGCTGCTACCGACGAAGGTACTGCACCGTTTGAATCGGTGAAAGCACGGGTTGATCTGGCTGTTGGAAAGCAGAAAAAAGGTGAATTCCTGGTGGACAAAATCAGGAAAGCTGCCGAAGGGAAACAAGATATGTACGAAATAGCCACGGCCATTGATGGAAGCGTCAGCATTGCCTCAAATATCAATTTCTCATCGATGACTTTGCCCGGGATAGGGAATGAACCGGTTGTGATCGGTACTGTGACCGCAATGGAACCTGGAAGTATATCGGCTCCTATCAAAGGTAACAATTCCGTTTTCCTGGCAAAAGTCAACAATGTGGAAGATGCTGGCGAATTTGATGTGGATGGTGAAAGATCAAGATTGCTGCAGGCAATTGGTTTCAGGGCTACATATCAGGCTTACGAAGCACACCGTGATGCAGTTGAAGTGGTTGATAAAAGGAATAAATTCTTTTAATCCAATAATTTTTTGGAATTTAAAAGCTGCTCATTTATTGGGCAGCTTTTTTAATCGATAAACCCAACAATAAACCTTATTCATATAAAAACCTGAAAGTACAGAAAGGGGTTGAAATCCCTGATGAGAATTGCAATGTGGGATTTGATGCCTATAAAAAGTACTGGTTTTTCTGTGTAGGGTTGAGTATAAAATTTGGAGATCGAATGAAAAAAATCACCGGATAGAGTTCAATTTACACATCCGGTAAACCTATACTCCTGTGTTGATTTTCTCCAATTTATCGGGGGCTAAGGCATAAAGGAATTGTATGTTCTTTGAACTCATCGTCAAAGTGCCCACTGAAAACTGAAAAGTCTATGTAAATTCTTTGTTTCACTTTGTCCTGTCTTATGGTTCTCCAAAATACAATTTTTAAGTGCAATGATTCCATCTTTGTACAACGAGGAACATTTCTATTTTGTAACAGCAATCCGCATTAATCAGCGGTTGAATCAGATTGAACGGCTTATTGAAACCAACCTTTGCGGTATAATGGGTGGGGAGTCCGCAATAACCGGCAAAGTGATTATCTGGGTCGAAATGATGGGATCTGATCTGAGGTTAGGCCCTGCTGAATATTCTTTTGGACCTGATTAAGGGTTCGATCCGCTGCCTCCGGTGCCAGGTGTAGCCCTGGATTTGTTCAAAGCAAGGCAATGATTAATTAACCGAGTAATTCTCTCACTTTTGCAGCAATCTCTTTCCCGTCGGCTTTCCCGGCCAATTCTTTGGATGCCACACCCATTACCTTTCCCATTTCTTTGATGGACTGTGCACCTGTATTGGCAATTATTTCACGTATGGCTGATGTCAGTTCGGCATCGCTCATTTGCTGAGGCAGATAAATTTCGAGTGCATTAACCTGCTCCATTTCAAGCAGGGCAAGTTCCGGGCGGTTTTGCTCCTGATAGATATCAGCTGAATCTTTTCCCTGCTTTACCAGTTTCTGTATCAGTTTCAATGATTCATTATCGGTTAATTCAGATCCTGCCCCTTTGGCTGCACGCTCTTCGAGCATCAGTTTCTTCAGGTTCCGCAAGGCTTCGAGCCTGACTTTCTCTCGGGCCTTCATGGCCTCTTTTATGTCTTCGTTTATTCTTTCAAAAAGTGTCATATACTCATTTGTTAATCTATGTTTTTATGTAGATAGGGATTATTTTCCCTGAAAATTATTTTTTTTTTAGGATCGGCCGAAACCGAATAGTTCGAATACTCCGAAGGTTTGATATTTCCCTGTTGGGTTGCCTGCATTTGTTTACGCACATAAGCCGGGATTTTCTCCAGGTTTTCCACATCATCTTCACTCATCCGGGCATAATCCATATTCATTTGCTGACGTGTGACCGATTCAGGAGCAGGAACTTTCGGGGGATTGTATAACGACTCCCATGGTTTTTCAGGTTTAACCGTTTGAATCGGCTCACGCTGATAGGATGGGGCAGTGGCCTGTTTCTGATCTCGTGGTTCACTTATCCTGGCCGAACCGGCTTCTTGCGAAGGTTTTACAGGGCTGTTGAGCTCAAATTTTTGCTTTTCATTTTTTTTCGAACTCAGAATTTCGGGTATGCTGCTGGTACTGAACCCTGTAGCAATGACGGTAACCGAAATCTGTTCCCCTAAACTATCATCCATTCCATTACCCCAGATCAGATCTGCTTCAAAACCAGCTTTGGTTTGAATGAAGTCGGTTATGGCACCGATCTCATCCATTGTAACCTCAATATTTCCGGAGGTCACGTTGAGCAGTATATTTCGCGCTCCTTTTATGTTGTTATTGTTCAGCAAAGGGGAGTTCAGGGCCTGTCCAACGGCATTCAGGGCGCGGTTTTCGCCTGTGGCAAGTCCAGTTCCCATTATTGCAACACCGCTATCGCGCATTACTGTTTCCACATCGGCAAAATCGACGTTTATATATCCTGGGACAGTTATGATTTCGGCTATGCCTTTTGCTGCAGTGGCCAAAACGTCGTCGGCTTTGGCGAATGCCTGTGAAATGGCAAAGTCGCCGTACATTTCCCGGATCCGTTCATTGTTGATGACCAACAACGAATCCACATATTGTTCCATCTCCTGAATTCCTTCGATGGCCTGGTTTATCCGGCGTTTTCCTTCATTTCGGAAAGGTATGGTAACAATCCCGATGGTGAGGTACCCCAGTTCACGACAAAGTTTTGCAATAACAGGAGCGCCCCCGGTCCCGGTTCCGCCGCCCATCCCGGCAGTTATAAATACCATTTTTGTATTGGGTTCGAGTGCTTTTTTAACGTCGTCGATATTTTCGGTTGCAGCCTGGCGGCCGGTTTCCGGTTTGTTCCCAGCGCCCCTTCCTTCTGTTAGAGATGCTCCAAGGTGGACTTTTGATGGAACCGGACTGTTGCCCAATGCTTGTGAATCGGTATTACATACCACAAAATCAACATCCCTGATCCCAAGCCGGAACATATGGTTAACAGCGTTGCCACCACCTCCGCCAACTCCAATCACTTTAATAATTGAGCCAGGTTTTTTTTCAAACTGAAAGTTTACTATATCGTTGGTCATAAATCTAAGTATTTTCAAATTTATACACTGTGGTCATCGTCGTCGAATAATTTGGAGAACTGATTAATAAACCATTTGTCAATTCCCCCTTCATTTTCTTCAGAACGTCTCTCTTTTTCAGGTTTTGGTTTTTTCTTTTTTGGTTTGGGTTCTTCTTCAATTTTTGCAAACCTATCAACCACAGGCTCTTTTTCGGCAGGAAAGAGAGGTTCAATATCCAGTTCGAGGACAAGTGGTGCATCTTTTTTCCTGAGAATAACTTCCCGGGGTTCTTCTTTCAGGGCAGGCTCTTCTTTTAGGTTGTGCACTTCGGTTTTCTTTTCGGGTTGTGGGAGGTAGGTTGCAGCATTTCGGAATCCTGTACACAAAATTGTTACGCTGATCTGATCCCCTAAAGCTTCATCGTATCCGTTACCCCATATGATATCGGCTTCCTGGCCGGCTTCTATTTGCAGGTATTCTATTATTTCCCCTATTTCGCCAATGGTAATTTCTTCATTTCCGGAAATGATGTTGAGGAGAATGTTTTTAGTTCCTTTAATTTCCTGGTTATCGAGCAATGGTGATCGAAGAGCGGTTTTTACGGCATCCATTGCGCGGTTTTCACCCGATGCTTTTCCGGTACCCATTATAAACACTTTGCTTTCGTGCATAACGGTATAAACATCGGCGAAATCGATGTTGATATTTCCATGCAGTGTAATAATTTCGGCTACTCCTTTTACAGCGGTTAATACAACTGAATCCGCTAGCTTGAAAGCCTGCCGGGCTGGCAATTCCCCGTAAATACTGTGAAGCCGCTGATTACTTACAATCAGCATACTGTCAACGTATTCGCTGAGTTTATGAATGCCTTCGATAGCCTGATTATGGCGTTTATTCCCTTCGGCTGGCGAAGGAACTGTTACAACTGCGATGGTAAGTATATCGAGCTCACGTGCAAGTTTTGCTATAACAGGCGCTGCGCCGGTCCCTGTTCCTCCTCCCATCCCGGCTGTTATAAACAGCATTTTGGTGTTGTCCTCCAATACCGTTCTGAGGTCATCATAATTCTCAAGCGCTGCCTCTTCGCCCATCTCGGGTTTGTTGCCAGCGCCCCGTCCTTCAGTAAGGGTCACCCCAAGCTGGATTTTTGCGGGAACAGGACTGTTTTCGAGCGCTTGTCCGTCGGTGTTGCAAACAATGTAGTCCACATCCCTGATCCCCTCTTCGTACATGTGGTTAACTGCATTGCAGCCTCCTCCTCCCACACCGATCACTTTTATAATAGATGCTGTAGATTTGGAAAAATTGAACTTTATTAATTCGTCGGCCATCGCATTTATTTTTTAGTTATTGCAAAGTTCCATCGTCGTCGGAAAACAGAATGCCCATTTGCTGGGCAAACTTTTCTCCGATTGCCCCAAATATACCTTTTCCAGAGGTAGATCCTTTAGAATCGACCGATGATTTTAAAGGATTTGCTGCAGGGTTTGCATCGGCAAGCGACATCTTCATCAGGCCTAAAGCGGTAACATAATCATTTTTGTTGAAGCCCTGCGGGCAGACAAGCCTGATTTCAGGGCTGCCCATCCGTGCGTCCATACCGGTTTTAAATTTCAATATCTGAAGTATGTTTTTGAGCAAAGAAGTTCCACCCGTTAAAATGATTCCCTGATGCGATTGTTCCAAAAGGCCGGATTTTTCAATCTGGAAATAAATGTTGTCAATAATCTCTTCGAGACGTGCCTGAATGATATAAGCCAGGTTTTTAAAAGAGATTTCTTTAGGCTCCCATCCGGCTCCTCCGGCAATGGTAACCACCTTGTCTTCATCGGCAAAATCCCCCATTGCCTGTCCGTATTGTACTTTTAACTGTTCTGCAAATTTCAGCAAAATATTGCATCCTTCTTTGATGTCGCGTGTTATTACATCGCCTGCAAATGGGATTACAGCTGCATGGGTCAGATGGCCATCCGCAAAAACCGACATTTTTGTATTGCCGGCACCTATGTCCACAACTACCACTCCCGCATCTTTTTCATCACTTGTCATAATGGCTTCGGCAGTGGCGAGGGTCGCTGCCACAAACCTACCGATTTGTATCCCGATTTTGGAAAATGCCATCTGAATATTGTCCTGGTACGACTTTGGCCCGGTAATCAGTTTAAACCTTGCATGAACCTTCCTTCCGGCATGGCCAATCGGTTTAATGATGTTGGGTTCATCGTCGATGGTATAATTTTGCGGAATGATATGGTATATTTTATACCCCGGATCGAGGGGCATATTCTTTGCCTCGTTGAAAAGATAATCAATATCGCTTTTGCTGACAATGCCATTGCTGCTGGTGTAGCGTATCCCATCGAAAGTAATGGTTTGCAACGCTTGTCCTGCCATGGTAACATCAACCAGTTTTATTGAAATTTCTGCCTGTTTTTCAAGCAGATTTACCAATTGGTTCAATACCGTTGAGAATTCTTCAATATTCAGCACAATTCCTCTTTTGATCCCTTTCGAAGGTACGGTTGCATGGCCTATGATTTCAGTTTTCCCGATTTCGTTTTTCAAACCGGCCAATCCCCTGATCCTGGAGGTACCAATATCCACAACAACCACGATTTCTTGTTTTGAAGCCATATTATTCCCGTTTTTTAGCAATTATCTGATTTCTGTATTTTAAGCTGATCCGTTCGTATTTATTCCAGCTGTTATTTGCCATTACCTGCTCATAGAATGCCATAAGGTTACGTAATTTTTCGCGGTACCCTTCTGCCGTTCCAAACTCGATCAACTGGTTGCCTACCAGAGGAGTGAGCAGTATTTCTTCATTCCGGTCAACATGAATCTGTTTGATCTGTGCCCTCCAGAAATCATCATCCGAAACATACAATACAAAAGGAAGAAGGCTTTCCCTGGCAAGGTGCTCACTCACATTTCCGGTAACCACTACCACATTGGCTGAGTAACGGGTCGAAGTTGGAAATCGGACCCCTTCCGAATCCATGTAAAAACTGGCATCGGGCGTCATGACACGCATCGCCGGTGTCCGGTGCTTCACCTTTATGGTCAATATCCCCTTGTAGCCAACTGTGTCGCGGACAACCAGTTTATATGCATCAGCTTTCAGTATGGAATGATGTGTATTTACTTCTTTTTCAATTTCTTCTGCATTTATTTCTCTGAGTTTTTTGCCAATAACTTTATTATCGGCTGCACGGACCATTCGTACTATTTCGTTTTTATCGAGCTTGACTGTCAGGTCGCCTGCATATTGAACTGTCATTTCGCGGCATACTACTGATGAAGTTTCAGCAAAAGTAAAGGCGAGCGTTACACCCACCCCCAATACAAGTATTGTCCAAAGGATAAAATGGGCCAGTATTTTAAGCTTTTTCTTCATATCTGATCGACTCAATGATCTTACCCGAGAGCAGGTCAATATCGCCTGCACCCATGGTTAGTATAACTTCCGGCTTGTTTATCCGGACATATTCACTTATTTCATCTTTTGTAATCAATTGCCTTTCAGGAATTTTCATTTTCATAAGCAACAATTCCGATGAAACACCCTCAATGGGCAATTCCCTTGCAGGATATACCGGTAAAAGCAACGCAACATCGAGTAAGTCGAGACTATCGGCAAATTTATCAGCAAAGTCACGGGTCCGGGTATAGAGGTGAGGTTGGAATATCCCGGTAATTTTTCGCCCCGGATATAATGTCCTTACTGATGAGATGAATGCCCTCAACTCTTCGGGATGATGGGCGTAATCATCGATATATAAAATGTTACCTTTCTGGTACAAGATGTCGAACCTGCGTTTTACACCGAGATACGATTCGAGGCCGCTGCTGATGTCGGACAACGAGGCTCCTGCCAGAAAGGCTGCCGCACCCGCAGCTACCGCATTTTCAACATTCAGCAGGCCGGGATAATTCATTTTGATTTCAGGTGAAAGTCCTTCAGGAGTCGAAAGCCTGAAAAAATAGCAACGGCTCTCCTCATCGAGCCTGAGTTGATCGGCGGTGAAATGGGCATTGCCCGACAGTGCATAAGTGAAAATCCGATTATTGCCATTTCGGTTAAAATATCCCTCGAGGGTTTTTTTAACCAGAAGTTTTCCTCCAGGCCTCAGGTTTCCCGCAAATTCTTTAAATGATACAATCACATCTTCATGTTTTCCATAAACATCGAGGTGGTCGGCATCCATCGAGGTTATTACCAAAACATCGGGATTAAGCTGCAAAAATGAACGGTCGAATTCGTCGGCTTCGGTTACCATCCACTGATTTTCATCGTTTGGGAATAAAAGGTTGGTTTCAAAGTTTTTGGATATACCGCCAAGTATTGCGCCACAACCCGATACTGTCTGGTTGAGGATTATGGTTGCCATGGTGGATATGGTTGTTTTGCCGTGTGTTCCGGCTACTGCAAGGCAATTGTATTGGCGGCAGATATGTCCAAGAACTTTTGACCTTTTCCAGATGGTATAATTATTCCTTCTGAACCATTGAAGTTCACCCTGCTGTTCGGGTACAGCAGGTGTTACGACCACCAGCGTTTTATCGGGCACTCCTGCAAGATTGGCAACCGAGTCGCCATAATCCTCGAAATGAACATTGATCCCTTCTGACTGGAGTTGTGTTGTAAGTATTGTTGAGGTACGGTCGTAACCTGAAACCTGAAATTTGTTGTGGTTGAAAAGGCGGGCAAGGGCGCTCATGCCGATACCGCCGATACCTATAAAATAAACCGATGTGATATTGTCAAATCCTTTCATTTTGCCATAATGCGTAATGCCTCATCCACAATTTGCATGGTTGCGTTGGGTAAGGCTAATTTTTTTATATTGTTTCCAAGATTTTTCATTTTTACCTCATTGCTCAGTAATTTATCTGCTTCCTCAACGAGTTTTTTGCCAATTTCCTCATCATTGATAAGTATGGCAGCATCCTTTTCAACCAAAGCCAGTGCATTGCGGGTCTGGTGGTCTTCGGCTACATTTGGCGACGGTACCAGTATAACCGGTTTTCCGACCAGGCAAAGTTCGCTGATGGTACCACCGCCTGCCCTCGAAATAATAATATCGGCTGCTG
>JBBIHB010000004.1:31032-66883 GCA_037447215.1 Bacteroidales bacterium | reverse complement strand
ACGCCATCTCCATGTCAGTCAGGAACCGATGAACCTGAATATTCGGGGGTAAGGATACCTTTGTTGCTTCAACCATTTCTTCGTAATAAAACGAACCGGTCTGCCAGATAAAATATGTTTCTGAACCTGCTATGCCGCCTATATTTTTCAGGACAGAATTGTTGATGGAACGTGCCCCTAAACTCCCTCCGATTATCAATACAACCTTGCATTCTTTTGGAATTTTAAAATAATCTAGGGCTTGTGCCTTATCAGTGGTTATTGAACAGAGGTTCTGCCGTACTGGATTGCCGGTGAGGAAAACTTTCCCTTCAGGGAAAAACCGTTCCATACCTTCGTATGCCACACATATTGCCTGAACTTTCTTCCCAAGTAATTTATTTGTAATTCCGGCATAGGAGTTTTGTTCCTGTATCAAGGACGGAACTTTGCGCGCAACTGCAGCCCTTAAAAGAGGGCCGCTTGCATAGCCTCCAACTCCAATGGCCAGATCGGGTTTAAATTCACGGACAATTTTTCTGGCCATAGCCATGCTCTGAAACAGTCGGAATAAGAAATTGAATGTCTGTAAACCTAGTTTTCGGGGAAATCCGATTACAGGTAAACCTATGATCGGAAATCCGGCTGCCGGAACCTTTTCCATCTCCATCCTTCCCGTAGCGCCAACAAACAGGATTTCACTATCGGGGAATCTTCGCCTGATTTCGCCGGCTATTGAAAGGGCCGGAAAAATGTGGCCCCCGGTTCCTCCACCACTAATTATTATTTTCAGTTTGCTCATTTCATTTCCTGGTCTTCGTCGGGTACTACCACCTGTACGGCAGGGGCTTCCACCTTTTTATCCTTATGATTCTGATAACTGACACTGAGGATACAGCCAAAAGCTATAGAAGTAAATAAGAGCGATGTTCCACCCATACTCACCCATGGTAAAGGTTGGCCGGTAACCGGAATCATTCCGGCCGAAACAGCCATATTGATCATAGCCTGAAATGTTAACAGCAGGGTGAGTCCGGTTACCAGGAAGGCCGGAAAAGTCCGGTTGGCCCTCCGCACAATGGTAACCCCCCTGAAAAAGAAAATCAGGTAAAGAAGCAAAACACCTACTCCCCCTATAATTAATCCATATTCTTCGATAATGATGGCATATATAAAATCGTTGTAGGCAGCAGCCATATAATTGGCCACATCGGAGTTCCCAGGTCCTTTGCCAAGTATGCCCCCCTCGTATATAGCAAGTTTGGCATAATCGGCCTGGGTTATTCCCTTTTCGGCATCCGGATCGCCTTTAATGTATTTCTCAAGTCGTGATTGTGCCGTAGGTAAGCGTTGTGAAATCTGACCCATTTTGTCGCCATAAAAGTAGATCAGGAATACCATTCCTATTCCACCGGCAGCTAAAATCAGCAAATATCTTATTGGGGCACGTCCCACAAACATCATGGCCATAATGGTGATAAACAGCAGTATGGCTGTCGAAACATTGGAGAATGCTATCATGGCGCAGATAATAACCGTAAAAATCATGATTTTCCAGAAAGCTTTCTTCAATCCGTCTTTCGAATTCTGTTCAATCCCAAGCATTTTGGCAGCGAACATAATCAAACCAAGTTTTGCTACTTCTGCGGGCTGAAATGAAAGAAGCCCCAGGTTTAAGGTCCGGCCTGTTGATTCTCCTGCCAAACCGGTAATTTTCATTCCAATGGCAAGGCCCAGCAGGAGAATACTCCCAAAGACCACAACGCGCGATATGATGGAATAAAATTTCACAGGAATAACATTCACCATAAGCAGTATAAGTCCGAAGCCCAATGAAAGAAAGACGACCTGCCTGACCAGGAAATAAAGTGTGTTGCCACCTGCCTGGCGGAAGGCGAGCGCACCAGTAGCACTGTAAACAATCAACATCGAAAGAAGCGACAATAGCAGCAGCACAGTCCAGATGACCCGATCGCCCCTGATCATATTCCTCAGACTGGTTTCCATACCCTTCTTTTACAGATTTCTTACTTCTATCTTAAACTGTTTTCCCCTGTCCTCATAGTTTTCAAACAGGTCGAAACTGGCACATGCAGGAGAGAGCAGGACAACATCGCCGTTCCGGGCTAGATAATAGGCCGATTTAACAGCTTCGGCCATACTTTGGGTATCGATAATGTTTGTCACCATCCCCCCGAAGGCTTCATGCAGTTTCGAATTATCGGCGCCGAGGCATACAATGGCCTTTACCTTATGTCGCACCAAATCGTACAACATACTGTAATCGTTGCCCTTATCAACGCCACCGGCAATCCATACCACTGGCTTATTCATGCACTCCAGTGCATACCACGTCGAATTGACATTTGTAGCTTTTGAGTCGTTGATGAACTCGATACCGTGTACTTTCAGAAAACGTTCCAGACGGTGCTCAACACCCTGGAAATCACTCAGTACCTCGCGGATCCGGTCGTTGCGGATTTCGAGGACCATACCCGAAATAGCTGCTGCCATCGAATTATAGGTGTTGTGTTTGCCTTGTAATGTTAAATCCAGAATTGACATGCTGAATTGATTTTGATTGATTTGTATATGTATAGTATCGTTGCTGACCCAGCCCCCGTTACCACTTGAAGGATTCAGTGAAAACGGAAGCATTGCCGGCTTTATATCCTTTTTTTTCAGTTCGTTTGTTATTACCTGATCATCGGAACAGTAAATGAAATAATCCTTTTCAGTTTGATTCCTTATAATCCTGAATTTTGAGTTTACATAGTTCTGCATCTGGTAGTCATACCGGTCAAGGTGGTCGGGTGTTATGTTCAGCAATATTGCTATATCGGCTTTGAAGCCGTACATATCGTCAAGCTGAAAACTACTCAGTTCGATCACATAATAGTCATATTCCGAAATGGCCACCTGGCGGGCAAAGCTGTTGCCCACATTCCCGGCCAATCCCACATTCAGCCCTGCACGTTTCAATATTTCATAAGTAAGCAGTGTGGTGGTGGTTTTACCGTTACTGCCTGTTATGCAGATTTTGCGGGACTGGGTATATCGGCCTGCGAACTCAATTTCAGATATTACCGGAATATTTTTAGATCTGACTTCTTTAATAATTTGAGCTTTGTCAGGTATTCCAGGACTTTTAATGATCAGGTCCGCATTCAGGATTTTTTCGGTAGAGTGTTGCAATTCTTCCCATTCGACGTTGAGGTCATTTAATTCCGATTTATATTTTTCCTTGATTTTTCCTGAATCGGAAACAAAAACGGCATACCCCTGTTTCCGGGCTAGGATAGCTGCCCCAACTCCGCTTTCGCCTGCACCGAGTATGGCCACAAGTTTTTTCATGTTTACCTGATTTTTAGGGTTACTATGGAGAAAACTGCGAGAATGATCCCCACAATCCAGAATCGGGTAACAATTTTTGCTTCGGGAATGCCCTTCAATTGGTAATGGTGATGAATGGGGCTCATCAAAAATATGCGCCGACCTTCACCATATTTACGTTTTGTATATTTGAAGTAGGACACTTGCAACACCACACTCAGGTTTTCGATCAGAAAAATTCCGCAAAACAGTGGGATCATGATCTCTTTCCGGATAATTACTGAAAACACTGCCAGAATCCCACCAAGGGCGAGGCTGCCGGTGTCGCCCATAAAAACCTGCGCAGGATAGGAGTTGTACCAGAGAAATCCGACAGTTGCCCCGATAAAAGCAGCAATAAAAACTGCAAGTTCGCCTGCATAGGGAATATACATAATGTTAAGGTAGTTGGCATAAATCACGTTACCACTCACATATGCCAGGATACCAAGTGTTGCTCCACTAATGGCCGATGTGCCGGTAGCAAGCCCGTCGAGACCATCAGTCAGGTTGGCTGCATTCGAAACTGCTGTAATGATCAGGATAACTGCAATGGCATACACAATCCAACGTAACCAGGATGAATGTTTACCTGTGAATCCTACCAGCCAGGCATAGTCAAATTCGTTTTGCTTGATAAACGGAATGGTGGTTTTGGTCGATTTTATTTCGTGTGTAACCACTCGAACCTCCTGTTGACCCGATTCGGGATTAATGTACAGTTCCTTGAGGTCTTCCCCGGACCTCGACTTCAGGGTTTCGCGAACAAGGACATCGTCGCTGACCATCAGCGCGGCTACCACCATAATCCCAAGGCTTACCTGTCCAAGAATTTTAAACCTGCCGGCCAGGCCTTTTTTATTCTTTTTGAAAACCTTAATGTAGTCGTCGAGGAATCCAATAAAGCCAAGCCAAATAGTGGTAAGCAGCATAAGTTGGATGTAGATATTCGAAAGATTGGCAAATAATATTGTGGGAATAATAATTGCCCCCAGGATTATGAGGCCACCCATGGTTGGGGTTCCTTTTTTTTGCAATTGCCCTTCGAGGCCTAAATCGCGGACTTCTTCGCCTATCTGCTTTCGCTGAAGGAACCTGATCAGTTTTTTACCGAATGCAGTGGCAATGAAAAGCGACAAAATTATGGCTGCCCCCGACCGGAATGATATATACTGTACCATCCCTATTCCGGGGATATTCCAGTCTTTCATCCATTCGTACAAATAGTATATCATTGTGCAATATTTTATTCAATGCCGAAAAATTCCCTCACCACCTCTTTGTCGTCGAAATGGTATTTCACACCATGTATTTCCTGATAATTTTCGTGCCCTTTGCCTGCAATAAGAATAATATCACCAGGCGACGACAGGTAAATTGCTGTTTTGATAGCTTCGCGCCGGTTGGTTATCGATAGTACTTTCTTGCCTGCATTTGATACCCCAGCCTCCATCTCGCGTATAATCGCTTCAGGATCCTCAGTGCGTGGATTGTCGGATGTCAGGATAACCAGGTCGCTGCCAAGAAGGGCTTCTTTGGCCATTTCGGGTCGTTTGGTGCGGTCACGGTCACCACCGGCCCCCACTACAGTAATCACTTTTTCGTTGCCGGAACGGATTTCAGAAATGGCCAACAATACATTTTTGAGTGCATCGGGTGTGTGGGCATAATCCACTATGGCCATTTTGCCATCGAGGCTGCGAATGGCATCAAACCTTCCGGCAACAGGGGAAAGCTCGCTGATTACCTGAAGAACCTCATCACTGGCCTGCCCCAATTGCAGCGCTGTGGCATAAACAGCTAGCAGGTTAGCTGCATTGAATTTGCCGACAAAGTGTGTCCAGATTTCCTTCCCATCGAGGTTGAGCAGCATTCCGTCGAAATGGCTTTCGAGGACTTTGCAACGAAAATCGGCCATTGAACGTGTGGAGCAGGTCACTATTGTTGCCGGGCAGTTTTGCACCATTACCCTACCATTCTTATCGTCAATATTGATTATTGCGAAAGCCTTTGGCGACAACCTGTCGAAAAACCCTTTTTTTGCTTTCAGATAATCGGCAAAAGTTTTATGATAATCAAGATGATCATGGGTCAGATTGGTAAAAATTCCCCCGGTAAAATCAATTCCTTCAATTCGGTTTTGCACTACTGAATGTGAACTGACTTCCATAAAACAATATTCACAGCCTGCCTCAACCATTTCAGCGAGCAATTCCTGAATACGGAGGGCATCGGGCGTGGTGTGGGTCGAAGGTTCTTCAACCTGATCCACAATGGTCGAAATGGTTGAAATCAAACCTGCTTTGTATCCCAGTTTTCGGAATAACCTGTAGAGCAAGGTAGCAATGCTGGTTTTTCCGTTGGTTCCAGTAACGCCCGTAACTTTTATTTTCGACGATGGGTGATTGAACCAGGCTGCGGCAATCTGCCCCAGGGCTATGCCGGCATCAGCAGACCTGACATATAAAATATGGCCTTCTATGATATCGGGAAACGATTCACAGACAATAACTGTTGCACCTTTCTGTGTAGCTGTCTGAATATAATGATGCCCGTCGGTATGTGTTCCTTTTTGAGCTACAAACAGGTACCCGGCTCCAATTTTTCGTGAATCGAAGGCCAAACCATTTATAGGAACATCCTCGCTTCCAATTGTTTCAATAATACCGGTTTTTGGTTTCAGTTCAGCCCATTTCTTCATTTTCAGCCTAATATTAAGGTTATGGATTGTCCCTGAACGAATTTTGACCCTGGGGCAACCGATTGGCTACGCACTTTTCCAACTCCTGAAATACGCACGTTTAATCCTGCATTTTCAAGTAGATAAACTGCATCCGAAGGAGCCATTCCCCTTACATCGGGTACTTTTTCGCCTGTTATTTCAAATTCTTCAAGTGTAACCGATTCCTCGCCTGTGATAGCTTTGGCAACCATCGTCGAAGGTTTCCGGCTAGCGATATCTACATCAAAGGTTTTCAGCACTTTGACCAGATCGTGCGAAAGACCGCTTTTTGCCTCGGGCACTACAGCATACACTTTTGATTCTTCGGGAAAATCATTGGGTACCATGTTCATGGAATAGATCTTTTCGGCTACTTCCTTGAATACCGGCCCTGCCACTGCACCCCCATAATATGCACCCTGAGGTTTATTCACCACAACTATCATCGAATAAACAGGATTGTCGGCCGGAAAATACCCGGCGAACGAAGCCAGGTACAGACCTTTGGCATAACCACCCTGGCTTGAAGCAATCTGTGCAGTTCCTGTTTTTCCTGCAATTTTGAACAATTTGCTTTGTATCGATTTCCCGGTGCCATTTTCGCAAACCCCTTCGAGGAGGGATTGTGCTTTCCGTATGGTTTCCCGCGACACAATCTGGGGATTAATCACTTCGGTTTTCATCCGTTTCACAACTTCACCCCGGTCCTGTATTTCCCTTATAAAGCGGGGTTTTACCATTTTTCCGTTGTTGGCAACTGCATTGTAAACAGTCAAAATCTGTAAAGGGGTCATTTTACTTTCGTATCCATACGACATCCAGGCCAGGGTGGTACCCCACCAGTCTTTATCACCGGGGTATTTGAAATAGGGAACCCCCTCGCCTTTCACTTCGAGGTTGAGCGGCATGGTAATCCCCATACTGACGATCCGGTCAATATATTCACGCGGATTTTTATTATAGTTTGACGTAATCATTTTGGCAAATCCCACATTCGACGATTTTTCGAATACTTCCCTGACGGTTATCGGTCCATGCCCGCCATACTTATAGTCGCTGTCATATATTGTCCGTCCACGGTATTGCCAGATTCCGTTTCCGGTATCAATTACGTCGCTGGTATCAACCACTCCGTGATCGAGGGCTACCATCAATGAAATCAGTTTGAATGTTGAACCGGGTTCGTAATTGCCGGCATGGCCTAGAGCATAATTGTAAATCTCGTCGTAATATCCGGGCGATACCCGGCCTAAGTTGGCTATGGCCTTTACTTCACCTGTTTTTACTTCCATCAGGATTGCGGTACCCCAATCGGCATTGCTCGACAATAATTGCCTTTCGAGGGCACTCTCGGTTATATCCTGATATTTGGCATCAATTGTGGTAATTACATCCATACCATCACGGGGTTCAATTTCGGTACGGCTCACCCAACGCCCTGATAAGTTCTGGCGGTATCCGATACCCTCTTTCCCTTTCAGGTAGTTTTCAAAAGCACCTTCTATCCCGGTATTACCGATGTCCCCATGTATTCCCCCATTGACCCCTTTGTTCAGGGTACCTATGGTGCGGGCAGCCAGTTTGCCCAATGGAAGCACCCGCCTGTTTTCCTGTTCAATGATACGGCCCCCACCAAAAGTGCCCCTCCGAAGAATAGGAAACTGCTTGATTTCCTGTAATTCGTTGTAATCAATTTTGCGGGGCGTAAGCATAAAACCCCGTGTCCCATTCCTGAAAGCGGCATCCATCTGCCTTTTGTATTCCGATGCGGGTTTATCCCTGAAAAATGCAGAAAGCCTGTATGCAAGTGAATCGCTTTCCTGATGATAAACCCGTTTAACACCCTGGGCACCCATGTCAAGCCGGATAAAATAACCCGGGACCGATGTTGCCAGTACATTGCCTTCGCGATCACAAATATTGCCCCTGTTGGGTTCAATAACTACCGTGTTGTTTTTTAGGTTTTTGGCAATATTCTGCCATTTGTCGTTTTTCAGGTTCTGAATGGTAATCAGTTTCAGGATCATTAATATCCCTAAAGTCATCATCAGAAAATAGATAATGGCCAAACGTGCAAGTATGGTGTTACGTATGTTCATTTCTCTTTTTTCAGTTTTTTCACCTCAATTTGCCGCGGGGGGAGCAAAGGCTCTTCGAGCCTCAATCCTGCCTGCCGGGTCCGGTTTGTGACATCTGACAATTTACTCATGTGCATAAGGTTTGCCGAATTGGTTACCGACTGCGAACGCAGGTCGTCGATGCTGTCCTGTAAGATTTCTATCTGGCGGATTACCTTTTCTGAGCGGTAACGGTTGGTAATCATCAGTAAGCCAAGTATCACAAGGAATATAATAAATGGGAACTGGCGGGTAACCCGTTCATCAGTTAGTATGGTACCTCTCAGGAATGAGCTGACACCTGGTTTCTTTTTTGCTCCGTTTTCGACTTTTTTAACCATGTGACACCTCCTTTTTTTCTGCTACCCGCAGCTTTGCACTCCTCGATCGCGGATTTTCAATGACTTCAGCTTCATCGGGCACCATGACTCTCCGGTTGATCAATTCAAAAGGGGTTATAAAATTTCCATAGAAATCCTGTTTTACATTACCCTCAAAATTTCCCGATTTCAGAAAATTTTTCACCAACCTGTCTTCAATGCTGTGATAGGTCAAAACTACCAGCCTCCCTCCCGGTTTAAGGAGGGTCAGGGAATTTGTCAGGAATTCGCGCAGTGCGCCAGTTTCATCGTTCACTTCCATACGGAGGGACTGAAAAACCTGAGCCAGGTATTTTTTTTCAATTGCTCTGGGCACCAGGTGTTTGATGGCATTTAACAATTTTTCAGTTGTGCTCAAAAGCTCTGATTCACGGGCGGTTATTATAGCCGAAGCAAGCCTGCCTGCTTGTTTGATTTCACCATAATCGTGGAATAGGGTGGTTAGTTTATCGTGATCGTATTGATTGATTATATCGGCAGCCGTGAGTGAGCCTTCCCGGTTCATCCGCATATCGAGAGGGGCATCATAGCGGAACGAAAATCCACGTTCGGGCTGGTCGAAATCGTGCGATGATACGCCAAGGTCTGCCAGAATCCCATCAACTTGTTCAACAGAATTGTAACGCAGAAAGTTGCGGATATACCTGAAATTTGACCGAATAAAAACCAACCGCTCATCATCATATACATTCTGCAAAGCATCTTCATCCTGGTCGAAAGCATATAAACGTCCGGTTTTGAGTTGGGCGACAATTTCACGGGCATGGCCGCCACCTCCGAAAGTGGCATCCACATAAACACCATCGGGCCTGATGTTCAGGCCTTCGATGCATTGTTTCAGCATTACGGGTATGTGGTACTGGTTCATGCTTCACTGTTTTCCGGGTTATTGCCTAGCCTCGACCTGAATGCATCTCGCAAAGGACGGCGATTTTCCTTGCTTTCCTTGTATTTTGCTTCATCCCACATCCTGATCGACTTTCCCTTGCCTACAAAAACCACATCGCGTATAATGCCCGCATGTTCCATAAAATCGGCAGGGATGTTGATCCGGCCATTGGGAGCCATGCCTACGGTGGTATAATTCTCATACAGATCAGCCAGCAAGTCATCGTCGGCTTCGTCGAACTGGTTCAACTGACGCTCAATCATCTCAATGCGCTGGTTCCAGTAACGCTCAGGGAAAATGTTCAGGCATTCTTTATAGATATCCTTTTCAATCACCAACGGTTCTTCGGCCAGTTCGCCCATAGCTTTTTTGAACGGCGCAGGAAGCACAACCCTTCCCTTGTCGTCAATCAATGCATTATATCTGGCAGAGAATCGTATCATCAGCTCATACTTAATTTCAGAAGATAAAAATATAACTTTTATTCCACTTTGTTACATTTTATTCCAAATTATTCCACCACTTATGAACTGAATATCTGTTTAAAAATTGTTGAAATAATGTTAAAAACGAAGGGTGTGATTATAGAATAAATTTGTTAATTATCAAACAATCAGTATAATACATAAATTTATATGGTTAACAAATAGGTGGTTAATAACTCATTATTTGGTAGTTAAAGATTCGATTTAAAGCAATAATTGTCAAGATTTTTATCGCAGAAATTTGAAAATTTGATTTGGATGTTATTTTTGTTTCCCGAAAAAAACCGGAATAACAAAAATTCTCATGGAAGAAAAGCAAGGGCAGAACGACTTTACCCCTTTTGATGTAAAGAAACTGATAAATGAGAAGAATCCCAGGCTGGCAAGAATTATACCCGGGGTTATTTTCCGGATGATTCACCGGATCATGCGCCTCGATTTTATGAACAACTTTATGCTCACATATGGGCATCTCCGTGGGGTCGAGTTTGTTGAAGCTGCCATCAAAGATTTTGAAGTAACCGAACAGGTGTTCGGAATTGAAAATATTCCCCACAAAGGGAGTTTTATTTTTGCAAGCAATCATCCGCTAGGAGGTTTCGATTCGTTATTGTTGATGAAACATGTGCACCAGCGTTTGGGGGAATTTAAATTTCTGGTAAACGATGTGTTGATGACAATACCAAATCTCAAGCCTGTGTTTGTGCCGGTAAACAAACATGGGGGCAATACGCGCGAAGCAGCAGCTTTGCTTGCAAAAACCTATGAAACGGGTGAACAGATACTGATATTTCCATCGGGTTTTGCTTCAAGGAAAATTAAAGGAAAGGTAATGGATTTGCCATGGCAGAAACATTTTATTGTCAAATCGGTTCAGTATAAGCGTGATGTAATCCCGGTTTTTATTGGAGGAAGGAATTCGAACCGTTTTTATTGGCTTGCCAGGATTCGTAGCATTTTAAAGATCGGCTGGAACCTCGAAATGTTTTTGCTCCCCGACGAAACTTACCGGCACCGTAAAAAAACGGTGCAGTTATATTTTGGCAAACCCATTCCATGGCAAACGTTCGATAAATCGAGAAGTTACCCCGGGTGGGCAGCCTGGGTGAAAGACAGGGTGTATGAATTACCCGTTCTTTTGAATCCCGAAAATTAATGGGATCACATTCATCATTGCGGTCAATTATTCGTTATTTTTGTAACCTTTATTATATATAGTTGGAATAAAATGGAAGAATTACTATCACCGGTTACAAGGGAGGTAATTAAGCGGGAGTTGTCACCGGAAAGATTTTTACGAAAAACCAACAAAGGTGGGAATGAGATTTATGTGATAACCCATCATGATTCACCGGCAGTTATGCAAGAGATCGGGCGTCTCAGGGAATTGTCCTTCAGGGATGCAGGTGGTGGTACGGGCAAAGCCATCGATATTGATGACCTGGATGTTGCCGATAACCCATACCGGCAATTAATTGTGTGGGACCCGGATGCCGAAGAAATATTGGGTGGTTACCGTTATATGCTATGCAGCGAAGCTTCGCGCGACGAGAACGGACACATAATTCTGGCAACTTCACACCTGTTCCATTTTTCCGAAAAATTCTGTAAAGAATATATTCCTTATACCCTCGAACTTGGCCGGTCGTTTGTCCAGCCCGATTATCAGTCGAGCAAAGCAGGAGCTAAGGCGCTGTTTGCCCTCGATAACCTTTGGGATGGGCTCGGCGCACTAACTGTTGACCACCCTGAAATAAAATATTTCTTCGGGAAAGTGACCATGTACACCCACTTTCATACCGAAGCCCGTAACCTGATTCAATATTTTTTCATGAAATATTTCCGTGACCGCGAGAATCTGGTCTATCCCAAAAATCCGGTGGATTTTGGAATCGACATGGAAAAAATGGCCGAAATTTTTATTGGAAACGATTACAAGGAAGATTATAAAATTCTTTCGCAAAGTGTCAGGAATTATGGAGAAAATATTCCCCCACTGTTCAATGCATATATGAACCTTTCACCATCAATGAAAACATTCGGTACGGTTACAAACGAGTCGTTCGGGAATGTTCTTGAAACGGGTATCATCCTCACCGTAAGCGACCTTTACGAAGCCAAGGTGGGAAGGCATATCGAAACCTATTTGCGGGGGAAAGAATCGGAATCGTGGCTTTTACCTGAATAGTAATTCTGTCTTTCGTTTTGATATCGGGAAGGCTTCTCAGTTTAAAGTTTTTGGTTCACAATATTATGATTATCACTTGTTAGTCCATTAATTATTTTATCATTTAACAACTCAGAGAACAGCCGTAACAATCCCGCCTGAATTCGGTACAAGGCGACCCCCCTCAACTTTGTCCTTACTCCTGTCGCCTTTCTTAATTGTAGGCTCTTCCTCTCCGTCCTTCCATGTAGTTGATAAACGAGGCATTTACCACCCGGTTTCCTCCTGGTGTGGGGTAGTCGCCGGTAAAATACCAGTCGCCGGTATCGTTCGGACAGGCTTTGTGCAGGTTTTCCACAGTTTGATAAACAATTTCAACCTCCGCTCCGCATCCTTCGGGTTTCAACAGTTGTGCAATTTTTGCCGATATCTGTTCTTCGGTAAAAGGCCTGTAAATTTCTTTCACGTAGTTTACCACCTCTTCTTTGGGGAGGTTTTCCTGCTCTTTACATTTCTGATAAACAGAATGGATAACCTCCGATTGCCCGGTTTCGTGCAACAGGTTGATGGCTGCATTGAAAGCCACAAAACTGTCGAGGCGGGTCATATCAATCCCATAGCAATCGGGGTACCTGATTTGTGGCGCCGATGATACAACAATGATTTTTTTCGGGTGCAGCCGGTCGAGTATTCTTATTATGCTGTCTTTCAAAGTAGTGCCCCTGACAATGGAATCGTCAATAATTACCAGGGCATCGGTATCGTTCCTGATTAAGCCATAGGTAACATCGTAAACATGGGCAACCAAATCGTGGCGGCTCCCTTCATCGGCTATAAATGTCCGTAGTTTCACGTCTTTAATGGCAATTTTTTCCACCCTTGGCTCAATCGACAGGATTTCCCGGATATGATCATCGGTCAGGGAGCCGTTTTTCTTTCTGATCTGCTCAATTTTCCAACCCACAAGGTATTCCCTGAGACCTTTAATCATACCGTAAAAGGCGGTTTCGGAAGTATTTGGGATATACGAAAATATGGTGTGGGCAAAATCGTAGTCCACTTTTTCGAGGATGATAGGGGCAAGCAGCAAGCCCAGTTTTTTCCTTTCCTGGTAAATGTCTTTGTCCGATCCTCTTGAAAAATAGATCCGCTCAAATGAGCACGACTTCCTTTTTTGGGGAACCCTGATCAGTTCATTGCTGATGCGGCCATTCTTTTTGATGATCAGTGCTTCGCCTGGTTTTATTTCTATTACTTCGTCGAAATGAATGTCCATAACGGTCTGTATGACCGGCCTTTCGGAGGCTACTACCACAATTTCATCGTCGTGGTAATAATGTGCCGGCCTGATTCCCCATGGGTCGCGCATAACAAAAGCATCACCGTGGCCAACCAGGCCTGCAACGGTATAACCTCCGTCCCAGTCTTTCGACGATCGTTCGAGGATATTCCTTATATCGAGGTTTTTTTCGATCAGGGGTGAAATTTCGCGGTTGCTGTATCCTTCATTTTTATATTGCCTGAAAAGCAGCTGGTTTTCCTCGTCGAGAAAATGGCCCACTTTTTCGAGTATGGTAACCGTATCGGTGTAGGCTTTTGGATGCTGGCCAAGCTCAATTAGCTTCATAAACAGTTCGTTGGTGTTTGTCAGGTTGAAATTTCCGGCCAGTACCAGGTTGCGCGATTTCCAGTTGTTCTGGCGCATTACCGGATGGGCAAACTCTATGCTGTTGCTCCCGAAAGTTCCGTAACGCAGGTGCCCCAGGAACAATTCTCCTGTAAAAGGAAGGTGCTCGTAAACCCATAGTGGATCATTGTTTTCGGGCCAGGCGGTGCGGGCTTTATTCCATACTTTTTTTACTTTACCGAAAATATCGATTATAGGGTTTTGATCAACAGAGCGGTAACGTGTAATGTATTCCTTTCCGGGCTGTAGTTCAATTTTTATGTTCACCATTCCGGCGCCATCCTGTCCCCGGTTATGTTGTTTTTCCATCAGCAGGTAGAGCTTGTTCATTCCATACTGCCAGGTTCCATATTTTTTCTGGTAAAAAGAAAGGGGTTTCAACAATCGTATCAGGGCGATACCACATTCGTGTTTGATTGATTCGCTCATTCAGCAACAGTAATTTAATTCAGACTTGGAAATTCGATTAAATCGGGCACCAGGAATGCTTTGGGAAAGCGGTTCTGGATTTTCTTCATCATAGCAAGGGCTTCGCTTTTAGTCCTGAAATCGCCCACACGCACTTTAAAATCGGGGGAAACATAAATGACATACACACTCTCGTCGGGATAATCCTTCAAAAATGCCGCTTTGGCCTGGATTGCCCTTTGCCTTGCATCGAGGGCCGAACTGAAGAAAATTTCCACCCTGAAACCATTAATACCCCTTGCTGTTTCGTTTTTCCGGATGTGTAGCCCCACAAGTTTTATCAATTCAGTATCCTGATCCATTCCCGGTCTAAAGAAAATGTCGGCTACAGGGTTTTGAATTTCAGGTTGTGTGGTTTGGACGGGTTGCGTATATGCAACACTGCTGGCTATAATCAAAGTAATAAGGATGAACAGACTTTTCATTTCTTAACTTTTCAGGGTGCAAATATACATACTATCGAACAAAACAGCACAATATAAAATCTTGTAATCATGTACTTAATCCTCTATCAAAATTAGAGCCAACCTGTTGTTCAAAATCTTCTAAATTTGCAGCTCCAGTTTTTGTAAAAATGCATAAAAAATTATTTATTGAAACATACGGTTGTCAGATGAATGTGGCTGACAGTGAGGTGGTGGCAGCCGTAATGCGCGAAAGGGGCTATGAAATGGCCGCTTCGGATTCAGAAGCCGATGCCATTCTGATCAATACCTGTTCGGTGCGCGACAGTGCCGAACTGCGCATCTGGGGGCGCCTCGACCTGTTTAAAAGTTACAAGCGTAAAAGAAAAGGCCTCATCGTTGGAGTAATTGGTTGCATGGCCGAGCGGCTTGGCGATGAGTTCCTTCAGCATGGCGCCGTTGACATGGTGGCAGGCCCCGATGCATACCGCGATCTTCCTTATTTGTTCGACAAGGTTGAAGGTGGCGAAAAAGCGTTAAACGTGCAGCTTTCCGAAGTGGAAACCTACGATAAAATAACACCCGTAAGGATTGGCGATTCAGCCATTTCGGGATATGTAAGCATTACCCGGGGCTGCAATAATTTCTGTACCTACTGCATTGTTCCTTACACCCGTGGCCGCGAGCGCAGCCGCGATCCGCAGGATATCCTCTCCGAAGTGGCAGACCTCTCACAGAAAGGTTACAAAGAAGTTACCCTGCTCGGGCAGAATGTGAATTCGTACAAATGGCACCCCGAAGGCGAGCGCAAACCTTATCGTTTTTGGGATGTGCTCGAAAAAGCTGCACAGGTTGACCCAACCATTCGGATAAGGTTTACTACATCGCATCCCAAAGATATGTCGGATAAAATTTTACGGGTGATTGCCAGATACACCAATGTGTGTAAGCATATACACCTGCCTGTTCAATCGGGAAGTTCACGGATACTGAAACTGATGAACAGAAAATATGACCGGGAATGGTTCCTCGACCGGATCAGGGCAATCCGTGAAATAGTTCCGGGATGTGGGCTTTCAACCGATATTTTTACTGGTTTCTGCTCTGAAACCGAAGAGGATCATCAGCAGACCCTCGATCTTATGGAACTGGTGCATTTCGACATGGCCTTTATGTTCAAATATTCAGAAAGGCCCGGAACCTATGCCCACAAACACATAGAAGATGATGTGCCCGAAGAGGTTAAACTCAGGAGGCTCAATGATGTAATCAAGTTGCAGAACCGGCTTTCATTGCAAAGCAACCGTTACGATGTGGGCAAAACTTTCGAAGTGCTGGTGGAAGGAATCTCAAAAAAATCGAAAGAGATGGTTTTCGGGAGGACTTCGCAGAACAAGGTAGCGGTATTTCCCGATAGGGGTTTTCTTAAAGGGGATTATGTTCAAGTGAAAATAAAAGATTGTACACAGACTACGCTGATTGGCGAACCAGTTTCAGCATGAGATCCCCACTGTAAAACCGGAGCTGAATTCGAATCTTTAGGTTCAGGTAAGCACCATTAAATTTCCGGTCAGGGGCAGAAGATCCTTATAAATTTGCATTTGTACAACCAGTCCAAAATATCAGTATATTCGGGGCCATAAAAAATATTTATAAGCCAAAAAATAAAAGGAAACATGGGAAAGCTGGTGGAGGATTTCAATGCCTACCGCGAAAAAATGAACGAACGAATCCTGGCCGCCGACAATAAGGTCATGAAACGCATTTACAGCCTTGATACCCTGACTTACCAGGATGGCGCGTTGTCGGCTAAGGTCAAGGAAATGCTCGGCCTGGCAACCTCCATGGTACTCCGGTGCGACGACTGCATAAAATACCACCTGGGTAAATGTTACGAACAGGGCGTAACAACCGATGAAATTTTCGAAATATTCGGGGTGGCCAACCTGGTGGGCGGCACCATTGTTATCCCCCATACCCGTAGGGCTGTTGAGTACTGGGAAGAATTATCCGGAGATATTTATCAATCTGTAACATAAACATTTTTTATTTTTTGTACCATGAAGAAGCAGTATGCTATTACTTCAAGTGGTAAGACCCTCCGTTCGTTTCACGACCTGCGTTTCGGACAATGCAATTACCTGGTTATCCATACACCGGGCGCCGATGTTTCGAAACTCATCGTGAACCCTTTTTCGGGCCGCGAAGATGCCGATATGCAACTGGCTGAATTCCTGCTCCAAAACAGTATTACATCCATCATCACCGGAGGTGTTGCTACCCCTGTGAGCAATTTCCTGGTCAAGCAGAAAATGCAGCATATAATGATGGATGAAGACAAAATTAAAATCGAGGAAATTCTGTCGAGGTTAGGGTAAATTCATTTTTCATACAGATCGTAATTCAGGAAAGCGATCTAATCTAGTTCTACGGCCTGCTGGTAAAGCTGTGTGCGTGTAATTTTGTCGCGGGTGAGCAACCCACGGAGCTTCCCTTTTGTTTGGAATATTGCTGGCCAAAAACCTGTTTGTTGGCAGTGCCAAGGTCGAAACCTTCTGAAATTAAACGGCTCACCAGGGGTGAAAGGTTACGGTTCGTGCCTGGCCTGTACCTTCGTTTCTGTTTATTCCTGTGGGCCAGGCTGCATAAACCCATGCAAAGGCTTCGAAATGATTATTTCGGGGCTCAATCCCCCCTTCGATACCGATCCATAATCCGGCATCCGGGAATTTCTTCCTGACCCGCATCTCCCTGTTGCGTGCCCAGGTAAAAGTTTCAACAACGGTCTTAGGTTGGTCTGATACTCCCGAATCGGTTTCAAATCCGGAAACAACAACCCCTGAAAAATCAAAAGCAGATAATGCCTGGCTAACCCCCTCGAGTATAACCGGGTTCAGTGAGGCAAACATTACCCTTAAAGTTTCGTTCCCCATTATTCATGACCGGATAATATTCGATCCGTTTTTAACCTGTTTTTAGGTGCGCCGTAACGAACTTTTTTTTGTGTGGTTTTGATTATGTTTGATGTCGGTTTTTCTGATCAGAAAATAGACTATGGCCGGTGAAATCAGCATCACCCAAAGTGTAATCATTTCGCTGATGGTGTATGGGTTGAAATCCCAGAAAATGACTTTTCGTTTAAGCGCGATTATGGCTACCAGTACTACCAGTTCAACATGAAACACATCGTCTTTCAGGTTGGCTTTAGTGGTTTCGGGTAGTTCAAGGCCGATTATCACAATTAGCAGCGAACTGAAAATGCTCGTCAGGTTATTGGCTTCCACCAAAAATGAGGTTGATTGGATAATGTCCCTGGCAATATTAAAGACTACATCGGCATTTGTGAGCAGAACGAAAATAGCAAGCAGGATAATGAGGGTGGCCACAATTACTTTTTCAATGTTTTTTATTATAGTCAGGATATTCATATAGTCAATTATTTTTCTGTTTTCGGTTCATTCTTCAAAACCAAACTATATGAAACAATTACACAATTGATTACTCCCAATGGTTTCAAAAAAATGGTGAAACTTTTTTAACTTCGGGACAAAATAAACAACTATGATTGTCAGAAAAGCAATAATGGCTGATATTGAGGAAATTGCGGATTTTCAACTGGAGATGGCCGCCGAAACGGAAGGCATCAACCTCGATCGGGCGGTGGTGATGAAAGGGGTTACTTCGGTTTTCGATGACCCATCGAAAGGAAATTATTATGTGGCTGAAGAGATTGGCAGGGTTGTTGGCTCCTTGCTGACAACTTTCGAGTGGAGCGACTGGCGCAACGGAACCGTACTCTGGATACAATCGGTGTATGTACTTCCTCCATTCAGGCGTAAAGGGGTCTATCGTTCGCTGTATGCCTATATTCAGGAAATGGTTTCAAACAATCCCGTTCTTTTCGGAATCAGGTTATATGCCGATAAAAGCAACAAAATTGCACATCAGGCATATCTCCGTCTTGGTATGAATGCTGATCACTATCAGACTTTTGAATGGATGAAACCCCGTTAAAGAATAATTTTTTCAAATGTGGATATAATGAACAACAAAACGGAAATCAAATCTGAATTGAGCGCCGCAACGAAGAAACAAATCAGGCGTGCCCAGGTAAACGAAGTAACCGAATACCATATATATAAGCATTTATCGAGGGTGGTCGAATCGCCCAAAAATAAATCAATCCTGAACAAGATTGCCGATGAGGAACTGGAACACTACCGTTTCTGGATGCAGTTTAGCGATGAGGTGGAACCCCTATGGTGGAAAGTCAGGTTTTTTATTTGGATTGCACGGATGTTCGGACTGGTTTTCAGTGTTAAAATGATGGAAAGGTCAGAAGCGAATGCTCAGAAAAAATACAGGGAACTTATCGGAATTGTACCGGGTGTTTCGAAAATAATTGAACAGGAAACCATCCATGAGAAAAAACTTATTGACCTGCTCAGCGACTGGCCTCTGAAAGCATTTGGTACCTGGCAGATAGCTGCAAACCTGGTTTTGTTTGTGTCGGTGGGGGTTATATCAGGGAGCGTTGTTTTCGGAGTTACCCAGTTCCATGCTGGAATCCAGCTAATGTTCACAACTTTATTGGTTTCACTGGCCGATTTTTTCAACACATACCTGATGAAAACTCCCGAAAAACTCCGGCGTGAACCTTTCGAAAAAGCACTGATCAGGTTTTTCAGCGGATGTATTATCGGGTTATTGATTGCCTTACCCTTTCTGATATCTACCAATCCAGTAACCGCTGTCCCGTTATCGCTGGCGGTGCTTCTGCTGATGGCTGTATTGCTCAATTTCTATTATGCCATTATCAGCGATCATCCGGTGGTGCTTAAAATAGGCAGAATATTGGTGTCGTATGCCATTATTGCCGGTTTTATAGTGGCGGCAAGTTTTCTGATTAAATTTTTTTGGGGTGTTTAAGGTTGCCCTTAAATGATCATTCCTGAAATCGTTAAAAAATCATGGATAAGCTATGACCCAAATCCCGATCAGGTTGGAACTGCTTGCCCCTGCCCGGACTGCTGCCTCGGGAATAATTGCCGTGAATTTCGGGGCCGATGCGGTTTATATCGGCGCTCCAGCATTTGGTGCAAGGGCTGCTGCCGGGAACACTGTTCCCGATATCGGAAAACTGGTACAATATGCCCATCAATACCATGCACGTGTGTTTGTGGCTCTGAACACCATACTATTCGATAACGAACTGGAAGAAGCCCGCCGGCTGATATGGCAATTGCATGAGACAGGCGTGGATGCCATAATTGTTCAGGATATGGGAATCCTGATGATGGATTTGCCACCGGTTGAACTTCATGCCAGTACCCAGGCACACAACTATCATCCGGAAAGGATCCAATTCCTCGATCAGGTTGGTTTCAGCCGGATTGTGCTGGCCAGGGAGCTTGCTCTTTTGCAGATCAGGGCAATCAGAGAGGTTACAGCCGCCGAACTTGAATTTTTTGTGCATGGCGCACTATGTGTCAGTTTCAGCGGGCAGTGCTACATGAGCGCTTCGCAGGGCGGGCGAAGCGGAAATCGCGGAGTTTGTGCTCAACCCTGTCGTAAGATTTACGACCTGATTGATGCCAACGGAAACATCATCGAAAAACAGAAACACCTGCTTTCGCTGAAAGACCTCGACCTTTCTGGCCATCTGGCCGATCTGGCCAGCGCAGGTATTACCAGTTTTAAAATTGAAGGAAGGCTGAAAGACGACAATTACCTGAAGAACATTACCGCATTTTACCGCAAACGCCTCGATGCCTTTCTCGAAGGGTTTACTGATTTCAGGAAAGCATCATCGGGTCGGGTATATTTCGATTTCGATCCCAATCCGTCCAAAACCTTCTCACGCGGAACCGGGAGCTATTTCCTGAACGGGCGCAACCCCGAAATGGTGAATTTCGACACACCCAAATCGTCGGGGGAATATGTTGGCAAGGTGATCCGCTCGAAAGGAAAAATCCTTGAAGCAGAATTGGATACCAACCTGAACAACAACGACGGAATCACCTACTTTGATGGCAATGGAAGATTGGCGGGGGTAAAAATCAATACAGCCAAAGGGAATACAATAACCTTGGCATCGGTTGTGAATCTTCGTGCCGGTACACCCCTATTCCGGAATTACGATCATGTGTGCAACGAAATGTTGAAACAAAGCCGGACTATCCGGAAAATAGGGTTAAGCATAAGGGTGGCCATCAATGGGAATACCCTTACGCTTCATGGTGAGGATGAGGATGGAAACCGATACGGAAGCAGTTTCGGAATAGAATGGCAACCGGCACAGAAGCCCGAAAATGCCCGTGAAATGTTTGTTGCCCAGCTTTCAAAGCCGGGTGAAACACCCTTTGAAGTGACAGGGATTACTTTTGAATGGGAAATGCCGGTGTTTATTCCGGTGTCGGAACTTAACCGGTTACGGCGCAGGTTCCTGATTGGATTTATGGACCACCGTTTGGCCAACCGGCCAAAAAACAAGATATTCCAGCGTAACCCGGCTCCCGTTTATCCGGTTACAGCAGTTAGTTTTTCAGAAAATATTTCGAACCACCTTGCGGCTGAGTTTTACAGGGCCCATGGGGTAGTCCAGATTGAGCAGGCCGCGGAAGTAACCGGCAATTACAAAGGGAAAAAACTGATGACCATGAAACATTGTCTGAAATACCAGCTGGGTTACTGTCCGCGGGAGGCTGCCCACAAACATAGTGGTTGGATAGAACCTATATACCTGGTTGACGGAAACCTGAAATTCAGGCTTGGATTCGATTGTAAAACCTGCCAGATGGAGTTGTATCAGCAGTAAAAGTCCTTTTGCTTCGAAATCAAAACTCAGGGTGACTTTTTAATACACAGCGAAATACCCGATCACCTATGGTAAACTCCTGCGAAGTTCCACGTCATATTATTATCAGGTGCTCCTGTGACTCAGTACCCCGGGTTTCTATCAGGGTTTGGATACATCCGGTTGTAAGTTGTTGGTTGGCATGAAACAATTTTCCGATTTAATAGGTTAATTTTACACCCTGAACAGGGTATGGTTGATTGTATTATCTGCCGTTTATTTACTAACGATGAAAAGCGAAAAAATTGAAAACCGGTTAATCAGCATGATCCGCAAAGGGGAACATCAGAAGCAGGATTTCAAGTTCTGCATTACCGATTCGCGGAAAATTGCCCGGTCGCTGGTGGCATTTGCCAACACCGACGGGGGCAGTCTGCTTATCGGGGTGAAAGACAATGGCAATATTGTAGGTGTCCAATCCGAAGAAGAATATTATATGGTAGAATCGGCTGCACGGATATACAGCAATCCTCCGGTTGCTTTCACCACCCGGCAGTGGCAATTCGAAGGGAAAACCGTTCTTCAGGTTATGGTGGAGCCAAGCAACCAGAAACCCCACTATGCCAAAGACGATAATGGAAAATGGATGGCCTATGTACGCCACAACGACGAAAACCGGCTGGCAGGCAAAGTGATGATTGATGTATGGAACAGGCAGAAGAGCATGCAGGGCATAACCGTTAAGCTCACCGATGCCGAAAAATTCCTGTTGAAATACCTCGAAAACAACCATTTTATATCCGTTTCGGCATTTGCCCGGAAGGCCAGCCTTCCTTACCGGAAGGCCGAACAACTACTGGCCGATTTTATTGTGCTGGGTATAGTTCAGCCGTGGTTTGGCGATACCCATGTGCTGTACCAGCTGAATAAAAATTTCGATATCGACGTTTGGGCCCTGCAACGTGGTTGGAAACGGTGAAATGTTGCTGATTGTAATTAAGTCCCCTCACCCATAGTAATTGGTTCAATGTCCTGAAAACAATATGAGTGGCACTATGTGCCTGGGATTCATCATTCCGCTTAAGCTCCATTCGAAATGACGACTATCTGCTCTGGGGCAAAACTCTATTTCGTTCCGAACACCCTCCTGTATGGCGAAGTCGGGCAGAACCGGCAGATCGGTACTGGCGTGAATGACATAGTTGGGCAGGCAGTGAGGTTCTGAAGCGAATGCGTTTTTTGCTTGTCCTTCCAGGAAACGAAAATCCCGAAACCAGGATGTTGAGCGGGTAAATCAGGATCACCTGCTCAATAAATTTGCATTCCGGATTACCAGATTTTCCCGGGTTATTCACCCGCTGATCTGCCGGCTGGCGGACACCTGCTCATTTGAAATCCTTCTGAAAGCCGCATATTTGTTGGAAAATTAGCTAAACAACAGTAATACAGCAATTTAAATATTAGAATATTAGAATCACACGTTTTAACCCGAATGAAGAATTAAAAAATTATAATAAAAACAGGGCATGAAATAATGTTCAATTTTCTACCCTATTTTACACTATATTTTTTTTAAAAAAGTCTCATTTTGGGAAGGTTGATTTTGATTCTGAATTATTTTTTTGTAAATTTGGTAACGGATAAAAATTTGCAATTCAGCGACTTGAAGAGATGGTCAATGAACCGCATAACCAAATTTATTTTCACGTATGAAAGACATCTTTTCAAACGGGATTTTTGATCCCTGTGCAAGCACCCGCTCACCCGAGCTCCTCTCTTTCGCAGGACGTAACGGAAAGACGCTGCCTTTTCCACTGTTTTCAAACAAAAAACCCTATTTTATTAATACACAAAAAAATACCAACTTATGAACCTGCCGCCTTAGCCGTTTTAGCACCGAACAAAGTCCCTTTACTTAATGATCCTGATGACAGGTTAAAATTTCAGCTTGCACGTATTAACATAATCGAATGCGAGATGTGATTGTTTTATCCTTTATGCTACGTTCTGACCATTATTTTTACTACATGGGGTTGCCTATGGTGAACAAAAGTACGACACAACTACCTGCGGTTAAATAGAAATGCAGCAGACAACCAACCGGTTGCCACCCTATTTGGAAACTCAGGCAAACGGGCCGGTAATTTACAGGACTAATGAACAGAAAAAATCTATAAAAAGAAATTTATACGGCAGATCAGGTCATATTAAGGAAAAACACACCTGATACGGATAAAAAAACCGCCGATGTAAAATATAAAATTCAAAGAACTAAAAACTTCCGATTATGAAAAATTTATTACTTCTATTCAGGACTCTGAAAAATGTAATTTTTGGAATGTCCTTCATTTTGATTGCCTTGATGCCAAAAATAGCAGCAGGACAATGTCCCAACACTTATGTGTTCACACAGGGATCTGGATCAACGCCCGCTAAAATTACATTTAATTTTGAAGCTGGAAATGGAGTTGCCGACCGGGATATTGCTTGTGATTTTGTCCGCAAAAATGGGGGAACTGGCACCGATCCATGCAGCGGAGGTTATATAATCGTAAATGGGATTAGGTACAACTATACCGGGAATAACGGTGGAGGTAATAGTGCACCAATTATACTCACATATACGGCTGCAACAACTGTAACAAATCCTCCTACTAATTACCAAATTGCAGAAGGGATAGGTTGCGGCCAAACGTCAGACAACGGATGCCTTAGTATTATTTTCCAGGATAGAGAAACCGGGCAGAATTGTACTTCAAGTAACAGTTATTTTACCATGATACTGAAGGATAACAATAACTGTGGCCCATATTCTTTGGTAACAAGCGGGAATTCTGTCTTAGTGTTTGGTACTGCTTCATTTACTACTGGCACATATACCACACAAACAATTAAGGCTGGTATTTATATTTTTGTGTTTAAAGATAAAAATGGAATTGAACACCCATTTATCTATAATCATATAACTCAAATTGGAACTTGTATAAGGCAATCCAATCTCGACATAGTAAAAAGCATAACTTCGTACAATCCTTGCGCAAAAGCTGGAGACCTGATTACATACTCGTTTGTCGTTACTTCAGATGCTCCCATTGCAAGTCCTTATGTTTATGATGATAATATTGGTTATATTAATGTCTACACGGGTGACACAAACAACGATGGTATTCTCCAGGTTGGTGAAAAATGGACTTTTACCGCAACCTACACAATTACTCAGACCGATATTGACAGAGGTAATGTTACAAATTATGCTTATGCCAGGGGAACAGATAGTAATGGTTTTCCCATTTTTTCTGATCCCGATGATGCAACAGCCACTTTGTATCAATATCCCATTTGCTTGATTTCTTCCACAGTTCCAGCAGATACAGTTGGCATTGTTTATATTGATCCATTATCAACTGTTGATTTTTGTGCACCGGAAGGGATGAAAAATTATGCATGGACTGGCCCATTTGGTTTTACATCAACGCAAAGATGCATAACCGTTAATGATCCGGGAACTTATAGTGTTACTATAACGAATGCAAATAATTGCCAAAGTACCTGCGTGCTGGACCTTGGATATAGGCAAACTCAAGGTTGCGAACTTGTTGGCCCAATAACGGTATGCCCGGGTTCAACCAGTACTTATTCAACTACAACCGAAATTAATCAGGGTTTTACGTATAACTGGTCTTTGAAAAACAATAGCAATAGTGCAACTTTTACCGTTGCAAGTGATCAAAAATCAATAAGCGTAACGTCCAAAACTACCTGTAATACAGCATACACAGTGCTGCTTCAAATAAAAAATCCGGGAGGTAGAGTCGTTCAGGAATGTGAGGTGGTAGTTTCGGTAGATGATACCCAAGCACCGGTCTTTGACCCAGCTCCAGATGCTGTAACTGTAAGTTGCATTGAGGATGTTCCTGTAATGATCAGCCTGGCATGGACAGACAACTGCGATGACGGCGGCACTGTATTAGGTGTTGACGGACCACTCGTTGGCGGTGCCTGCGGCGGAACCATCACAAGAACATGGAACATTTCCGATGCTTGTGGCAATCCTGCTGTTACAAGAACTCAGATAATTACCGTTAAGGACGAAATTGCTCCTGAAATCACTTGTCTCCCTAATAAATCAACCAGTTGCCCATCTGTGCCTGTGTTTGATACTCCTGTAATAGAAGATAACTGCGATCCCGCTCCGGCACTTGTCTTTGCTGATGGCGACCGTGTGCCACTTGCTTATGGCAGGTATAGTGTTACCCGTACCTGGAGGGCAACCGATAATTGTGGTAATTCATCCACCTGCAGTCAGACCATCACGGTTGAGCCATGCTGCAATACAGCTTATGCTTTCAGGGCTGGCAGCAGTACTTGCTTCCTCGATAAGGGATTCAGCAGTTGGGGATGGACAATCCAGATTAACAGCGTGGGTAACTATACCATACCTCTTTATGGAGGCGCAGGAGGGTGCGACATCAGCAAAGGACAACATATTGGTAATATTCTGGTTGTTGTAACCAAATCGGGTAGAACATTCCTGGTAACTGTTACCTACAACATCTTCCAGGGTTATGGTATGAATGAGGCTAATTTGTATGTTGGAACCGATATGTTCCCATTGGTGAAGAAAATTCCAACTGTTTCACCGGGCCAATATACGAAGTATTCAGGTGCCTTGAATATGGCAATAACCTGGAGTACCTCTGTACCTGTCTCAAAAACTCCGTTCTATCTGATTGCTCATGCAGTTGTTTGTTCAGTGCCTTATGTGGGTTATCAGGCTACAAGTACGAAGCTTTTAAGTCTGTCAAACAATCCGGGCAAACTTCTGATTGATGCAAAAGCAACAACAGATATGGAACACGGAACAGACCAGTTGAAGGTTTACCCGAACCCGTTCACCCAACGGTTGTACTTCGACCTGCAATGGCACCAGACCAGCCATGCTAAGCTCGAAATCTTTGATATCCGTGGTGCTAAACTGACCACCCTGTATGACAACCCGGTTGAAGCCGGACAATTCTATAGGGTTGAATACGCGCCCGAAGGGGTTGCCCCGGGTATGTTGTTCTACCGTCTGGTAATCGGCAGCGAAGTAATCAACGGTAAAGTTCTCTACCAGAAACAATAGTTTCTCGTTTCCCCAGGACATGATACGGAAGGGAAACCATAGTTCATAGTCCTGTATATGGTCGGGCTGCCAACGGTCCGAAAACTGAAAATCTGCCCTCTTCCGCCCGCGCGGAAGGGGGCGGTTTTTTTGTGGGAGACAAGTGTTGTATGACAGCGAACAAAATCACAGTGGGTTGGATGAACCACACAGCAATGGTATGGAACAGGTGATAGTGAGTCATCAGCACAACATCCCGGTTATGGCGATTCCATTTCGCGGTAGTCAAATTTAAAGCACACTGGTTTTGGCCCTATCATGATCAATGTAGGTGATGAATAATACATCTGTCGCCGCTATGCGGCATTAATATTGATTATGACTAATTTTTCTACCATAATTCAGGTGCGCTGCACCTGTCTGAAAGTCAAGCCGCGTAGCAGCGAAAGTATGGTAGCAGAAAAATGGTTGGTGTACGATTAAAAGCCGCCTCGCGGCGAAAGTATTTTATTCAGGCTTATAACATTAAGCCATTTTTTCGCGAAATAATACCTATGTTGTTCAAAACCAGTGAACTGCCTGTTTCTGATATTTCCGGGATTGCCCCTTCATCTGTACCTTTGGGTTCGGGTGGTCCGATAAAACCAGGTGGTACCCATCTACTGATCCGGTCGAGGTTAGCTGTTCTGTTAAAAAATATAACCTTCAGGGAATACATTCCTTAAAAAGCATATTTTTCAGGGAATATCCTTCCTGAAAGGATTACTTGCAGGGTTTAAAATGATTTTCAATTCCTTTCTTTAATTAAATCTTTCACGAAGGTATCCGGGGTTAATTCTTTTCAACATTTAAAACCGCCTCATCCTGAAAACCCTATCTTTGCACAAATTTTTTTCTGCTCAATTTTTTGGAGGCAGCAACATTTCTGAAACTATTTGAAGGGCATCCGCAGCTGAAAGCTTTGCAAGGTGCATGCGGCGCCCCCCCGGGTGAAAAAATTCACCTGCAGGGCATTGTTGGCTCTCTCCAGGCCATAATTGCTGCCAGCCTGCTGCAATCATGCGGAAAAGATATCCTGGCCATTTTGCCCGATAAGGAAGAGGCCGCCTATTTTTACGACGACCTGGTAAGCCAAGGCCTCGAAGAACAGGCTTTGTTTTTTCCATCATCTTATAAACGTTCGGTGCAGTTTGGCCAACCCGACGAAGAAAACCTGGTGTTGCGCACCGAAGCCCTGAACCGTCTGAATACAGGGAACCAGCCCTATGTGGTTATTACTTATCCCGAAGCGCTGGTTGAAAAAGTTATTTCGCCCGATAACCTGATGGTTAACACTTTAACCATTTCGAAGGGTGAAAAAATTTCTATCGAGTTTATCAATGAGTTCCTGTTTGAGTATGGATTCGAAAGGGTGGATTTTGTTACCGGCCCCGGCCAGTTTTCCATCAGGGGAAGCATTGTAGATGTGTTTTCGTATGCCAGCGAAGACCCCTTCAGGCTCGATTTTTTCGGAAATGAAATAGATTCCATCCGCAGTTTCGATATCGGCGACCAGGTATCGAAATCCATGCACGAACGCATTGCCCTTGTTCCCGATGTGCAGGGTAGTTCGATTTGCGGCGAACGAATAGGACTGCCGCGGTTTTTGCCTTCCGGTTCGGTTTGCCTGGTTTCAGACGGGAAACTGATTGCCCACCAGCTCGATCAGATTGTTCAGCATACCCTGCACAATGCCCCCGGCGAGGTGAAGGTGAGTCCCGACCACCTGCTGGCCGGCAACGGGTTCGTTTCCTCCATTGTGGATAAGACCTGCATCGAAACGGGTATCCAGTTGCTTTTTGAGCCAAACCAGATACTCATTTTTCAGGTTTCAAGGCAACCGGTTTTCAATAAAAATTTTGGGATGCTGGCCGAAAACCTTCAGGTACTCACCGATACCGGTTACCGCATTATCCTTCTCACCAACCAGGAAAAACAGGTTGCCCGGCTTCGCGATATTTTCAGGGAAATCAGGAAGAAGGTGTTATTTGAGCCTGCATTGTTTACCCTGCACGAAGGGTTTATCGACCATCAACTGAAACTATGCTGCTATACCGACCACCAGATTTTTGAGCGTTACCACCGCTTCAGGCTGCGTACCCGAAAGCCGCAGCGCGAGGCCATTACACTGAAAGAACTCAATATGCTCCATCCCGGTGACTATGTGGTACATATCGATCACGGGATCGGGAAATTTGCCGGCCTTGTGAAGACCGAAGTAAACGGAAAAATGCAGGAAGCCATCAGGCTGGTTTACCGCGATAACGATTCACTGCTGGTCAGCATCCATTCGCTGCACCGCATCTCGAAATACAAAGGGAAAGATGGCACCGAACCTTCGTTGAACAAACTGGGTACCGCTGCCTGGCAAAACCTGAAAAACCGCACCAAAAGCAAGGTTAAAGATATTGCCCGGGAACTGATTGCCCTTTATGCCCGCCGCAGAGAGGAGCGGGGTTTTGCCTTTTCGCCCGACAGTTACCTGCAGGCCGAGCTGGAAGCATCGTTTATTTATGAGGATACCCCCGATCAGGAAAAGGCCACTCAGGCCGTTAAAGACGACATGGAAAAAACCATGCCCATGGACAGGCTGGTCTGCGGCGATGTGGGCTTCGGCAAAACTGAAGTGGCCATACGGGCAGCTTTCAAGGCGGTAACTGACAGCAAACAGGTAGCAGTACTGGTGCCCACCACCATCCTCGCGTTGCAGCACTATAAAACTTTTTCGGAGCGGTTGACCGATTTTCCGGTTAAGGTGGGTTATGTAAGCCGTTTGCGCTCATCAGCCGAAATCAATGCAACCCTAAAGGAGGTAAAGGTGGGAAAGGTTGACATTGTAATCGGTACACACCGGCTGGTAAGCAGCGATGTACAGTTCAAAGACCTGGGGCTGCTGATAATCGACGAAGAACAGAAGTTTGGAGTTGGGGTTAAGGAAAAACTGAAAAAGCTGAAAGTGAGTGTAGATACCCTTACGCTGACAGCGACACCTATACCACGCACCTTGCAGTTTTCGCTGATGGGCGCCCGCGACCTTTCTATCATACAAACCCCGCCACCCAACCGGTATCCCATTGTCACCGAAGTGCACGGGTTTAACGAACAGTTGATCCGCGATGCCATACTCTATGAGGTGGGCCGCAACGGGCAGGTTTTCTTTATCCATAACCGGGTTCAGAATATTCACGAGGTAGAAGCCACCATTAAACGGATTGTGCCAGGTGTTCGCACAGGAGTAGGGCATGGCCAGATGGAAGGCGCCGCCCTCGAAAAGGTAATGCTCGATTTTATCAGCGGCAGGTTCGATGTGCTCATTGCAACCACCATAATCGAGTCGGGGCTCGACATACCCAATGCCAACACCATGATCATCAACCAGGCGCAGAACTTCGGGCTCAGCGATCTGCACCAGCTGCGCGGCAGGGTGGGACGTTCAAACAAAAAGGCTTTCTGCTACCTGATAACCCCACCCCCGGTGAGCCTTACCGGAGAAGCCCGCCGCAGGCTTAAGGCCATTGAAGAGTTTTCGGACCTGGGAAGCGGCTTTAACATCTCGATGCAGGATCTCGACATCCGTGGTGCCGGGAACCTTCTCGGTGCCGAACAGAGCGGATTTATTGCCGATATCGGTTTCGAAACCTACCACCGCATTCTGAACGAGGCTGTACAGGAATTGAAATCGGAAGAGTTCGGCGAACTGTTCAGGGACGATGAACCATCGGCTTCAGAAGCTTTCCTGAAAGTGAAGTATGTAACCGACTGCCAGATTGATACCGACCTGGAGCTGCTTTTCCCCGACAGTTATATTCCGGGTACGGCCGAACGGATGATGCTCTACCGCGAACTCGACAACCAGGAAAATGAAACGCAACTTCGAAAGTTTGAAGCCAGCCTGGTTGACCGGTTCGGGAAACTGCCCCCTGAAAGCGCCGATCTGGTGGAAGTGGTGCGGTTGAGGTGTGAAGCCATCAATCTTGGGATGGAGCGCATCACCCTGAAAAACCATAAAATGATCTGTTATTTCCCATCCGATGCACGATCGCCCTATTATCAGTCCGATAATTTCGGAAAAATCCTGAAATTTGTACAGACCCATCCCCGCAAATGCCGGATGAAAGAAGAAGGCAAACTTACGCTTACATTTGAATCAATTTTATCCATTGGAGAAGCTGTGGGGCTGATGAAGGATATTCAAGTGGAAAGGTAATCTTTGTTTTATAAAAAAAAAAACTCAACTAATCATAAGAACAAGATACTCAATATATTTGTATTATTGAGAGAATGGATAACAAAGATTTCAATAAAGACGAATTAATTAAGTAACATTTCAGGCAAAGCCGGAGTTTTGGAGAAAAGGGACTGAACATAGCTTCCCCCGGATTATTGCCAGAAATAGGGATAACTCCTGATGACTTATTGGAATGGCGGTCAGTCTTTGGACAAACCGGCGGAGAGAAGCATCTGTATTGAAAATTGTTGCTTTGGTATAATTGGTTGAAGGTATTAAATAATGCGTGATGATTCAGGGTGCCGAAAGAATAAATCCGCTCCCATGCAGGTTTTTGATTTCGACCTGCGGATCGCCAGCCAGAAATTTCCGGAGGCGGGTAACAAAAACATCCATACTCCGTGCTGTAAAATAGCCATCTTCGCCCCATATCCGGGTCAGGGCAATTTCGCGCGAAAGTAAATTGTTCTTGTGCTCGCACAGCAATTTCAATAATTCCGCTTCTTTGGGCGAAAGTTTCCTGTTTTCGCCCATGCCGCTTATTTGCCTCAGTCGGTAATCGAACAGATAACTGCCAATATTGTACTCAGGCTCATCGTTTGCTGGCCCGGAACCGCTCCGTTTCAGGATGGCTTTGATTTTGTAAAGAAGTACTTCCGTATCGAATGGCTTGGTAATGTAATCATCGGCTCCCAGGCCATATCCCTTCAGAATATCTTCACGAAGGGTTTTGGCAGTGAGGAAGATAAAAGGCACCGATGCGTTGATTTTCCTGATCTGGGCGGCAATGGTATATCCATCCACATTGGGAAGCATCACATCGAGGATGCAGAGGTCAAAATTTCCATGTCGGAACCGATCGGCTGCATATTTGCCATCGTCGGACCATGTTACCTCAAAATCGTTGATCTCGAGGTACGATTTCAGCACTGCGCCAAAACTCTGATCGTCTTCAACCAGGAAAAGCCATGGTTTCTTCTGCATAATTTTTTAAGGTATAATATGATTAATTTAATTTATTGACCCGAAGGCAAAAACAGCTCAAAACGACTGCCTTTACCAGGCTCGCTCTGCACCCTGATCCAACCTTTTCCTGCCTCAACAACCGCCCTGGTATAACTCAACCCCAGTCCGAACCCTTTAACATTGTGGATATTTCCGCTGCTCTGGCGGTAAAACCTTTCGAAAATCCGGGCCTGCACCTGGCGTGTCATACCAATTCCTTTATCGGTAACCGAAACAAGAACCCCGCCTTCGGTATCAGCTGTCCTTACCATGATGTGAGGAGCCTCTGGCGAGTATTTATTGGCATTGTCGAGCAGGTTTAGCACCGCATGTGCCAGATATTTCCTGTCTGATACCACTAAGGGCCGGGTTGATTCATACACGGAAAGGATATGGCCATCTCGTTGCACTACCTGAACCCGGAAGGCCTCGATCACTTCGTTTAGAAGTTCATGCACATCGAATTGCTGCCAGGAAAAATCCATCTCCTTCTTTTCGAGTCGGGCTATGGTAAGGATATCTTCCACCTGCCGGTTCATGCGCTTGTTTTCTTTCCTGATCATTTCCGAGAAGTATTTTATCATTTCCCGGTCGGCCAGCACCTTATCCTTAAGCAACGAATCGGCAGCCACTGCAATGGTAGCGATTGGGGTTTTAAATTCGTGGGTCATGTTGTTGATAAAGTCCGATTTCATCTCCGATATTCTTTTTTGCCGGAGCAATAGCAGAACACTGGCGGCAAAGGTTATCAGCACTATAACCGAAAACAGGAACGAAGCCAGCAACAACCAACTCATCGATCGGTAAATATAGGTTTCCCGGTCGGGAAAGTAGAGGGTAAGTTGCTGATTACGCCTGAACAGTGCAGATGGAAATAATTCGGTTTTCAATGGGCTGGAAAGCAGGGCGGTAGTGTCGGCTATTCCGGTTGTCAAAAGTATCGACGAATCCCTTATTACGGCATACTGAAAAGGAATCGGAATATTCCGGTTTTGTAATTCTTCGGCAAGGATACTTTCCAGTTCTTTCTGATCCATATCAGGTTTATCGAGTGCAATAATTTCATTTACTGCTTTCTGGGTGACATTTTTTAGGTTGGATGCCCTCAGGTGAATCTGCCGGGTTTCATGCGGGCTAATAAGTAACGTATCAAAGATTTCGGTTAGTGAATCGAGCCGTTGCAAACCACTTCTCTTCATTGAATCAAAACTTCCGGAAATATTTTTTCGCAATACGATCACCTCTTCCAGATTTTTTGTGCCGTCAGTTGACACCTTTTCCTTCATTTTATTTCCTGACGACATCTCATATCTGAAATGGTGAAGACTGTCAGAACCGATCTCAATCCTGATGTTTGTTTCCCGACCGGATTCCTCTCTGAAAACAAGCCTTTGTCCGGGATTTTTTATCCCAACAGCAGGCAGGGGAGGAGGTGAAATCAAGCGCCGGTTTAACCACAAAGCCGAGTCGGGGAATGCCAGCCGGTTAATAATCATCACATCGTGGAGGGTTTCGAGCCTTTTTACCGTATTTTGCATAGCTTCTGATGCATTGCGCATAAAAAGTTCCTCTTTTACATAAATGGCATTCCGTATCCATACAAGTTGTACAATGATAATCCCGGCAATGGAAATGCTCAACAATCCGATTAATATGGTTATGATTTTACGCTTCATAGCGTCAAAGATAGAGGTTAATGATGCTGATTTGCAGGTTTTAACCTTTCCTTAACCAAATTTAACCAGCCTTTAACCCGTCAAGACCAATCAACTGATATACCTTTGGCGAAAAATGAATGTTATGAAAGCGAAAAAACTTTTTTTTACACTGATCTGGATAATGGCAGGAGTGAGCGTTACAGCCCAGAATGAGGCAGATAAGACTGTTACCCGGTCGCACGTAAGGATTGTAACCGTAAAAGATGGGGTTACTGAAATAATCGATACCGTATATACCGGGGGTGCAAGCGATGTTTTATTTTTGAAGGGGAACCGCGATTTTTCATTTACCAACGGAAACGATTCGGTTTTCTCCAGGCATTTCACCTGGGAGGGCGATACTTCAAAAAAGGTGATTATGATAAGGGATATGGCGGGTAAAGAAAGGACAGGAGAAAGACTCCGGGCTACACTTGCCCCGGGTCTTCCGTTGCCTCCCACTCCTCCGGGTGTTCATCTTTTTCAAAGCCGGCCGGCTCATGTAATAGACCTTGCCGATCCGGGAATTATTTCATTTAAAAAGAAAAAACTGAGCGGAGGCCGCGAAAAAATTACTGTTATCCGTAACCAACCCAGCGTTAAGCACGCTGAAGACATCAGGATCATTAAAGAAGATAATGACAATTTTATGCATATTCCAACACCGGGATCACCTGAAAAGCCGGGATCACCTGTTAGGAAAGAGATTGAAATCAGAAAGCAGATTGAATCAAAAACAGGTGAAAGCCAAAACAAATAAGGTCTGCTATAATATAATGATGCCGGGCTCATTCCGTAAAGCCCGATACTCCCCAATTCAATGTATTGGTGGGGAAGGCCGTAAGGAAGACAACGTATAGTTTTATACATCACTGTCGGGAAAAAAGTCAGCCTGATATGACCAGTTTGGCGGGAGCTTTAGGATTCAGGTGCGAATTATGAAATCGGGCAGGGAGTCTAATTAAGTAAACCGGACAGAAGTGATTTCCATTATCCTGTGAACTTTTTATTCGTGTGTAAAAAATTTTGGCAAAGTGGAAATTATCACACAAGAATATCAACTGATGTAATTCCCAATGTTCGTGAATTAAACTTTTTACAAAAAAGAAACCGTCCCGGAATATCGGAACGGTTTCACAAGGGATTGTTGACTTACTAAATAATCCTCCTTTTGGCAGTGTAAACCAACAGGTGAATTATAATTGTAATTGATGCTTTTTATTTTGTGTACAGCAATTTACCATTCTGTACTTCGTCATCAAGCTGCAGGCGATAGAAAAGTACTCCATGGGTTACATTAACCGGAGTGTATTCAACCCTGTTGAGAACGCCTCTTTCTACCGGCCTGTCGAAGAGGGTGGTAATCCTCTGGCCGACATTGTTGTAGATTTCAAGACGTGCATTGACATTTTTATCTGAAACGAACTCGAATGCTACCCTGCTGCTGAATGGGTTTGGATATACCCTCAGTTCGGTTGCAGCATCAAGCCTTTCGATATCGGCTGATTTTACAGTAACTGTTTGTGCAGCCACCGGAGTTTTAAACTGGCCACAGACTACAGCGTGTGCAATTACATATACTGTTCTTCCGTTAAACGGGCCTGCATAGTAATATGATCCTGGTGCCACGGTCGAAACGGTGCTTCTGCCACGTCTTACCTGCGGATACATGGTAGTACCTACGTAGGTGTGGGTTTCTTCGAGCCTGTAAGGAGCAACCACATTGTAGGTAACCCTTACATTAACTCCATCATATACAACATCTACAGAACCTACCAGAGTACCATTGCTGGTTTTGCACTGGCCTGCAGCAGCCCATAGTTCAAATGTATAGCTTCCCGGAGTAATCGCATTGGTCCATCCCCAACGGTCGAATGTCGGAAGGAAGCAGCTTGCTGTGGTACCTTTACCATAGGCTGTTTCGCAGCTTTCTACGCATGGTGCAACAGTTATGGAGATGCATACGGTTGTCGGGTTACCGCATTCATCAACGGCTGTGTAGCAGACTTCGGTAACGCCAACCGGGAATACAAACGATTTATCGAGTTCGGTAGAAGAAACGCCACCAACGGTATAGGTAAAGGAAACCGGGCCGTCGCAGTTGTCACTGAACGAAGGATTCGGAATCACTACATCCTCACCGCAGGCAAATACCATGTCGGTAAGCTCGCTCTGAAGTTCAGGTCCGGTGGTATCCACTTTCCACCTTACGGTTACCGATTTTGAATCGGAATTTCCACATTCGTCGGTTGCTGAGAAGGTACGGGTCTGTGACCTGAAGCAACCATCTGCCACAACCGAACCGGTTGAAG